>JAUNDI010000063.1 GCA_030526155.1 Bacteroidia bacterium | reverse complement strand
TCTATTAATTCGCATTATATGAGTGTTGATATAAATAATGCAGAATAAAAATACCTTCCCTTATTATTTCAAGGAAAGGCATCAAAAATGCGATATTATAATATATCTTTCTATAAAAGTCCCAACTCTAGCTTGGCCTCTTCGCTGAGGTTCTCTTGCGACCATGCCGGGTCGAATGTAAGGTTTACCTCCACCTCGCCAACACCCTCTATGGCCTTTATCTTGTCGGTTACCTCCTCAGGTAGGGTCTCTGCAACCGGACAGTTTGGCGCTGTCAAGGTCATCAATATTCTTACATCTTTCCCCTCAACATTTATCTCGTATATAAGGCCTAAATCGTAAATGTTGACAGGTATCTCGGGGTCGTATATGGTCTTTAGAGCGTCTATTACAAACGACTCCAATGGTATCTCAAACTGCTCCATACTTTCCTCTACTTTTGCTTTGCATCAAAGGCCATAGCATAATACTTCATCTGCTTTATCATGGCCAAGAGTCCGTTAGATCTTGTTGGTGTCAAATTCTCCTTCAAGCCTATATCGTCTATGAAGTGCAATTCTGCATTCAATATCTCTTGTGGCTTGTGTCCGCTCAATACTCTTAATAGCAACCCTACAATGCCTTTTACTATTATGGCATCACTGTCTGCTTGGTATACCACATTGCCCTCCTCATCAAGGTTGGCATATATCCATACGGTCGACTGACAGCCTTCTATAATATTCTGCTGCGTACGATGCTCTTCTGGGTAGGGTGGCATATCGTTGCCTAGCTCTATTAAGAGCGAGTATTTGTCCATCCAATCGTCAAAACCAGAGAACTCATCTATTATCTCTGATTGTATCTCTTCTATTGTATTCATATCGTATAATATCAACCTAACATCGCAGAGGCTTGTCTTACCGCCTTTACAAAGATGTCAACATCCTCTCGCGTATTATATATGCCAAATGAGGCTCTCACTGTTCCCACTATGCCAAGACGCTCCATTAGGGGTTGAGCACAATGGTGACCAGTTCGCACGGCTACTCCCATCTTGTCAAGTATCATGCCTACATCGTAAGGGTGTGCCTTATTTATTAAGAATGATACCGAACCACTTCTCTGCTTAGGCGCACCTATGATATTTACCCCATAATGCCCCTGAAGCTGAGATAAGGTATACTGTACCAAGTCGTGCTCTTGGTTCTCTATATAGTCAAAACCTAACTCTTGCATAAACTTAGCAGCCTCTGCCAAGCCTATAGCTGCTACATAGTCTGGTGTACCTGCCTCAAACTTAAATGGTATCACATTATATGTTGTGCCCGAAAATGATACTTTGTCTATCATCTCTCCACCTCCATGGTATGGTACCATCTGGTCTAGATACTGCCTCTTGCCGTAGAATATACCGCTTCCAGTAGGGCCATACATCTTATGTCCCGAGAAGACAAGGAAGTCACAGTCCAAATCCTGCACATCTACCTTCATGTGTGGCACACTCTGTGCACCATCTACCATTACAGGTACATTCTTGCTGTGGGCTTTCGCTACTATATCTTTTATAGGGTTTACTGTGCCTAGCACATTTGATACATGAGCTACGCTTATCAGCTTAGTCTTCTCATTTATCAATGTGTCTAGCTTCTCTATATCTAGCTCTCCTTCGTCGGTAATAGGTAGCACTCGTAGTGTCATTCCTTTCCTCTGACACAACATCTGCCAAGGTACTATATTGGAGTGGTGCTCCATCTCGGTGACGATAATCTTATCTCCCGCCTTGCAAAATGTCTCGCCAAATGAGAAGGCCATTAGGTTTATAGACTCTGTAGTGCCTCGAGTAAATATTACCTCTGCCTCTTCCGCAGCATTAATATGACGAGCCATCACTCTACGCGCCTCCTCTAGCAAATCTGTACATTGATTGCTCAAATAGTGTACCCCTCTATGCACATTGCTATTCAAATGCTCATACACATACTGCATCTTCTCCAACACTCTATTGGGTTTCTGTGTTGTAGCTCCATTGTCAAGGTATACTAATGGTTTAGAGTATACCTTCTCATATAGTATGGCAAATTGGCTGCGTATCTCTAGCTCTTTTGGTGTCATTATATAGTCTCTTCAAATAATGATTCTGTCAATCTCTCGCGTACCTCTTCTATAGGTATTAGAGCCACTACCTCTGCCGCATATGCTGCCGTAAGCATCCTACGTGCTGCATCCTCATTTATGCCTCGCTGCTGCATGTAGAATAGCTGAACAGGGTCTAGCTGTCCGGTGGTAGCACCATGACTACATTTTACATCGTCTGCATATATTACCAATTGTGGCTCGGCATGTACCTTGGCTTTTGGCGATACTAGTATATTACGGTTGGTCTGCTGGGCACTGGTCTTCTGTGCATCAGGTTGTACTATTATCATGCCGGCAAAGGATGCTTTCGACTCCCCGTCAAGTGCCCCTTTGTATAGCTGTTTTGTAGTACAATGGCCAACCTCATGGTATACCACCGTCTTGTTATCTACATTCTCTGTATTGTCTGTTAGGTACAAGCCATTGAGGGTCAACTCTGCTCCCTCTCCTTGTAGCTTCACCTCTACATCGTTCTTAATGTCTGAAGAGTGATGTGTGATGGTGGACATAGATAGGGCGCTGTTCGATTGCTGACTCGCGCGTACCACGCACCTCTTGCCCGATGCAACATTCTCTTGTAGTATTACTACATCCAAATGCGCACCATCAGCCAAAGCAAGCGTAACATTTGTCTCCGCAGGTGTCTGCTCATCAAATCGTAATACTACTTGCTTCGCCTCATTAGCAGCTAGTGCTATATTGATATTCTGTTCTCTGATATCCATACCTCAAAATCAATCAGGGAATTGCTCCTTAATCCAATCGTATCCTTTCTCTTCAAGCTCAAGAGCTAGCTCCTTGGTACCTGTCATCACAATGCGACCATGGTACAATATATGGATATAGTCTGGTACAATATAATCAAGCAAACGCTGATAGTGTGTAATAACTATTGTGGCGTTATTCTCCGATTTCAACTTTGTAACGCCTGATGCTACTATTCTTAGCGCATCAATATCCAATCCCGAGTCTGTCTCGTCGAGTATTCTAAGTGTTGGCTCCAACATTGCCATCTGGAATATCTCGTTCTTCTTCTTCTCTCCGCCCGAGAAGCCTTCGTTTACCGAACGGTTGGTCAACTTAGAGTCTATCTCTACGATAGATTTCTTCTCTTTCATAAGCTTCAAAAACTCTCCAGCCGATAGTGGCTCTAAGCCTTGGTACTTACGCTTGGCGTTAAGTGCTGTCTTGAGGAAGTTCGACATCGATACGCCTGGTATCTCTACAGGGTATTGGAATGAGAGGAATAGTCCCTCATTGGCTCTGTCCGCTGGCGACATCTCCAAAAGGTTCTTGCCGTTGAATGTTACCTCTCCCTCTGTTACTGTGTAGGCAGGATTGCCTGCTAATACTGATGATAGGGTAGACTTACCCGAACCATTTGGTCCCATGATTGCATGTACCTCTCCTGGCTTTATCTGAAGGTTTATTCCCCTCAATATCTCTTTACCATCAACAGTGGCATGTAGATTCTTTATATCTAGCATAACTATACTTTTTCTATTTAATATTATCCTACACTACCTTCAAGTGATACTTGTAGTAGTCGTTGTGCCTCTACCGCAAACTCCATAGGTAGTTTCGAGAGTACATCTTTTGCATATCCGTTTACTATAAGGCCTATAGCATCCTCCTCAGAGATTCCTCGCTGCATACAGTAGAATAGTTGGTCTTCTGATATCTTGCTTGTAGTCGCCTCGTGCTCAAATTGTGCAGTAGGGTTTTGTATATCGGAATATGGGAATGTATGTGCACCACATTTGTCTCCTAATAGTAGGGAGTCGCATACCGAGTAGTTTCTAGCTCTGTGTGCGCCTGGCGCCATCTTTACTAGTCCGCGGTAGCTATTCTGACTCTTGCCTGCCGAGATACCTTTGCTAATAATTGTCGAACGTGTATCTGCTCCAAGATGTATCATCTTTGTACCTGTATCCGCCTGTTGGTAGTTATTGGTAACGGCTACTGAGTAGAACTCTCCAACACTATTATTGCCTTTCAAGATACATGATGGATATTTCCATGTAATGGCCGAACCGGTCTCTACCTGCGTCCACGATATCTTGGAGTTGTCTCCCGCACAGAGTGCTCGTTTGGTCACAAAGTTATATATGCCACCTTTGCCCTCTTTGTCGCCAGGGTACCAGTTCTGTACTGTTGAGTACTTAACCTCAGCATTGGTATTTACTACTATCTCCACGATAGCAGCGTGAAGCTGATTCTCATCTCGCTGTGGAGCTGTACATCCCTCTAGATATGAAACGTAGGAGTCGTCATCAGCAATAATCAACGTACGCTCAAATTGTCCCGTCTTAACAGCATTAATACGGAAATATGTCGATAGCTCCATAGGGCATCGTACGCCTTTAGGTATATATACGAATGAGCCATCTGAGAATACGGCCGAGTTGAGCGCCGCATAAAAGTTGTCGGCATATGATACCACCGAACCCAAATACCTCTTTACTAGGTCTGGGTGCTCTTTAATAGCTTCGCTGATTGAGCAGAATATCACACCTTTCTCAGCAAGTGTCTTGCGGAATGTAGTCTTGACCGATGTGGAGTCTAATACCGCATCTACAGCTACATTGGAGAGGGCCTTCTGCTCGTCCAATGGAATACCTAGCTTGTCAAATGTCTTCCTAATCTCTGGGTCTACCTCGTCCATGCTCTCCAATTTTGGCTTATTTACTGGAGCAGCATAATAGCTTATGCCCTGGAAGTCAATCTCAGGTATATCAAGGTGCGCCCATGTAGGCTGTTTAAGCGTCAACCAATGGCGATACGCTTTCAAACGGAACTCAAGCATAAACTCTGGCTCTCCTTTCTTCTCAGAGATTAGTCGAACTATATCCTCAGATAGACCATGCGCTATGGTCTCTGTCTCAATGTCGCTTGAGAAGCCGTACTTATATTCGTCGTTATCTATCTGCATTATATCAAAGGGGTAAAATTTATCCCTAATATTTTTTTTATTAAGCAGAGATGCTCCATTTTGATGGATAATCTCCAATAAGTCTATATAGGGCGCAAAAATAGCAAAAAAAGCACAATCACACTATAGATTAACTTTGTTTATTATCGTAGACGCGTATTATATAGACGTTTGTGCGTAAATCACTTTATTGCCTAGCTCTCGTGCTATTTGCGCAAATAATCACGCATTTTGAAAGAAAAAAATGTAATTGGATAGATGAAATATCAAAAATATCATTACCTTTGCAAGGTGAATAATTAAATTCACTTTTGTGGTTTGGTTATGCTATAGCGCACGTATAGCCGTGAGGTGAATAGCAACTATGGTATAACTGAAAATTTTGTTGTGTTAACTGCATAATGCATAGTGTGGAAACGTCCCACTATGCATTTCTTTTTTTCCCCCATCTGTATCTAACTATTCTCGCCCAAATTTTCCTACTATCCCCATTTATCCCAAAATGTTTTTTTACGATGAACAAGGGTACTCCCTCACCTCATTCTAGCATCATCTAGAATAACTAGAACAACTATAATACCTATAATAACTACCAATTCTACGATGAACAAGAGCCCTCAAACTCTTCATCCTAGTATTTTCAATTATCCCTTGTTGTCTAACTTATAAACCAACCTCTGCACCCCCTCTTTCCAACTACTACTAGTTATCCTAAACTGCCCAATCTCCGACGTACTCCCAACATGGCTGCCTATACATAGACATTCGTCATAATCTCCTACGTGAACTATACGTACCGTCTCTGAAGCATCGTCTGGTAGGCGAGTCAAGTCAAACCGTCCCACCATATCCTCTTTCTTTACATACTCTGTCCACACCTCTAAGTCGCGTTTTATCACATCGTTTACCTCGTTCTCTATGCTTGTGAGCTCTTCTTGCGACAACTCATGGTCTATGTGAAAGTCCAATTTCGATTTCTTCCTCTCTATATGGGCTGAGAATGCTCGCCCACAAGCATATCTCTTGCTCATCAAGCCATTAAGAATGTGTTCCGCAGTATGCATAGGAGGAAACTCCTCCTTATTGTGTTCGTTAAGTTGTATGTTATTCTCCATTATAAATAGTGATATTTATTCTTGTATGATATTACTAGTGTTATCGCCAAACAAGCGGCTATTGTCTCTCCAACTACTACCGACCACCATACCCCTTCCATGCCGAAGAATAGAGGTAGTATCATTACACTGCCTGCCTCAAATATTACCGTCCTCGAAAGGGCTATGAGGCACGAAATAGGTCCGTTATTAAGTGCCGTAAATAGGGCAGAGGAGAATGTGTTTATACCTGCTACTAATAGAAATAGCATATATACCCTTAAGGCATGCGTGGTGAGTTCCTCCAACTTTGCATCGTATCCTATAAATACTCCCGCAAGCTCTTCCGCAAATATTTGTGCAAGTATTACCACTACTACACTAGTGCAGATAATCAATCTTAAACTCTTTGTAAATAGGTTCTTTAGCTCATCATGGTTCTTTGCCCCGTAGTGATAGCTTATCACAGGCGCTATACCCATGCTATAGCCAATAAAGAGTGATGTGAATATAAAGGCGTAATACATCAAGATACCATAGGCCGATACGCCGTTCTCGCCGCTCCAGCGTATCAATTGGTACATATATATCATGCTGACAATAGATATGGATATGTTCATGGCGAATTCTGATACGCCATTGGAGCAAACTTTCCATAGTGCTTTCATATCTATATATGGCTTGCATAGATATAGTTTTGGGCGTTCGTCTTTATGTCTTACTCCTATGAAGTATATAAGCGGTATCATACTAGCTACTATCATACCTATACCGCTCGCCCAAGCTGCTCCCGCTAGCCCCCAGTCAAATAGCGCTATGAATACATAGTCAAGTACCGCATTTGTTACTCCAGCCGATATCGTAATCCACATCCCCCACTTGGGTTTCTCTGCAGTAACAAGAAACGACTGAAAGAATACTTGAAACATGTACGTGGGTAACAAATAGAGTAATATTGTGGCGTATGTCACACACTCTTCTATCATCTCGCCTTCTGCTCCGAGGAATACCGACATAGGCCTCACAAATATCAACCCCACCAAAAGCCCAATAATAGATATCGCAAATGTACTATATACTAAAAATGAAAATATACCCCTCGCCCTCTTTATATCTCCCTCGCCCATAATCTTAGCTACCAACGCACTACCTCCAGTGCCAAGCATAAAGCCTAACGACCCAATGATAGCTACATAGGGCCATATAAGATTAAGTGCAGCAAAGGATACCGTACCTACAAAGTTGCTCACCATCAAGCCGTCTATCACACTATAGATTGATAGAAATAGCATCATGGTAATACTAGGCCCCGTAAATCTTAATAGCCTATTGTAGGTAAAATGGTCTGATAGCTGTATCGGCTCCTTGGTCATATAATATCTCAAAATGATAATACCTTCACAAAGGTACGCTCTTTCCCTGCAACTTTCAAATCCATTTTTCGTATCACGTTACTATTCGTAGCACAATGGCACGTATAGTACGTTATATTGTTTTTGCAGCATGTATGCTTTTCTCGTTAGTTCTTCAAGCGGCTCAGTTAAGGCTGGAGGTGAAGGATGAAAATGAAACACCATTAAACGATATCTTGGTATATGTGCAAGGCGCTAGCGTGCTCACATCTATTACTAATGACGAGGGAATCGCATTTTTCGACCTCGCTCCAGCAAAATACAAAATCCATATCTCAAGCATCGAGTACGAATCATGTGATATAGAACTAGTGGTGTCAAATGCTGACATCTTTCAATCAATAGTGTTGGTCCGTAAGGTAGAGCAACTGGCCGAGGTGAGGGTAGTTGCTTCCGAGGGTAAGCGCCTAAGCGCTACGTCTACCATTACTCGCGAGGCTATGCAACATCTTCAGCCTACATCTCTAGCTGATATAATGGAGTTGTTGCCTGGTGCTACAACAAAAGACCCCGATATGGGGAAAAGCGCCTCTCTGTATGTGCGCGAGACAGGTAATAAAACAGCAAATGGGACCGACTCAGAGGGCGAGGGGTATCGCACTCATGCATTGGGTACTCTTTTTATTGTTGATGGGGCAATACTTACTAATAATGCCAACTTGCAGTATGCTCAACCTTATAAGGCTACATCTAGCCTCAATACCAACGCTCACGAGTCGGTAGATATAGGCGTCGATATGCGCCAAATATCCACAGATGATATAGAGTCTGTAGAGGTGCAGAGGGGTATCCCTTCTGCTGAGTATGGAAATCTTACTAGTGGCATCGTAAACGTAAGGAAGATACGCCGACCAACACCTTTTACTGCTAGATTCAAAACTGATGGTAAGTCTACTCTAATTAGCGCGGGTAGGGGCGTCTCTATCTCCGATAGTAAGACTATTAATGCTGATGCATCTCTGCTTATATCAAATATCGACCCAAGGGATGAATATCAGAAGTATAAAAGGGTCACATCGTCTATCAGATTCACATCAAAGTACTCTTCTAATGATTACCATTGGCAATTTACCCCTAGCCTAGATATAGCCAATAATATCGATAATGTTAAGCAAGACCCACAGGCAAACATCAAGGGCGTAGATGAATATAAGACAAGATACACTCGTATCGCTATCGCAAGTGGCTTTATGCTTGCCGCAAATGACATACAACGCGCTTTTAGAAGACTATCCATAAATGTTAGCTCTTCTATCCAACTAGATAGACTGTCACGTCGTTATATAGTATCTCCAACAGGTGTCTCTATCGTCCCTCTAACAAGCGCAGAGGGTGAACATAATGCCAAATTCGTCTTGTCTAGTTATGACGCCTTATATACCGTAGATGGAAAGCCTTTTAATGCTGCCGCTAAGTGCACCTCAGATTGGCTCCTCAAAATATCATCTGTTCGTAACGAGGTAAAGGTAGGTGCAGAGTGGACTATGGCAAAGAATTGGGGCGATGGCCAGGTATATGACATGACTATGCCGCCTTCTCTAACAGAATGGAGAACTCGCCCCCGTAAATATGCTGATATCCCAGCTATATACACCCTAGGCCTATTCGCTCAAGATTATATCTCTGCTAATGTGGGAGCAAGCGAACTGAATCTACGTCTTGGTGTGCGTACTTCGTCGCTTCTAGGTCTAATGCATAAGTACGTCATGTCTGGTGCCTTTTACTGGGATCCGCGTCTCAATTTCCAATGGTCTCTACCAATAGATGATATGCGTTGCTCTCTCTCTCTCTCTCTCGGATATGGTCGTACCTCTCTTATGCCAACAATGAAGTATCTTTACCCAGATCCATATTATGTAGACATCAATGAGCTGATATACTTTAATCAGAATATCCCTATAGAAAATAATATAGCTCATATTCGTACATATAAGGTTGATGTCACAAATTATAACATCCGCCCAGCGCGTAATAAAAAGTGGGAGGCTAGGGTAGACGTGGAGTCTAACTGGGGTCGTTTGTGGCTAACTATTTTCCAAGAGCGTATGTCTGATGGCTTCCGTACATCGCAGATATATAAATCTTTCACATACAATAAATATAATAGTTCTGCCTTGAGTGGCGATGTCTTATCTAATGGCATAAATTTATCCGATATCCCTCACTCCCAAGAGAAGACGCTTAGAGATATTCAGATGCTGACTAATGGTAGCCGTCAAGATAAATATGGCGTAGAGTTCGAATATACCTCTCCTCGTATTGATGTCATAAGGTCGTCTTTTATCTTCAATGGTGCCTATTATAAGAGTACATACCAAAATTCTCAGCCTATATATGAGGCTCCGACTAATGTGATTGGTGGTGTAGTCCTTAAGGAGAAGTACGTAGGCATATATAAAAGTCGCTACGGACGAGAAAATGAACAGCTTAATATCTCTCTCCTATGTGATACTCAGATGCCTAAGTATGGCCTCATA
>JAUNDI010000062.1:7290-10221 GCA_030526155.1 Bacteroidia bacterium | reverse complement strand
AGATTTAAGTAATCTCTGATAAACACAACAAAAAAGGCTACAGCAAGAAACTGTAGCCTCATGCAATCAAAACGAAAGAAAAAAATTAGTCAACCTTTATGTCTTTATTCACATTCTTGCAACCTACAAGAGCGTAGAATAGGATATACGCGAGCATAGCTACAATGAGCCAGTATGAAAGAAGGTAGTCCTCACAAGCTCTAGCAATATAGTCTTGGAAGAATGGCATAATACCACCACCAACTACCATTGTCATAAACAAGCCCGATGCCTTAGCTGTATATTTACCTAGACCCTCTGTTGAGAGATTAAAGATACCACCCCACATAACAGATGTACAAAGTCCGCATAGGAAGATAAATACACAAGAGAGAGGTACATTAGCATTCTCAATATTAATAAAACCAAGATTGAGGTTAAGATTAATATTCACATCACCGGTAAAGATAGCGCAGAGAAGGAAAATAATAGCAACACTTGATACTGTTATCATCTGTGCACGCGAAGATACCTTACCTGAGATGGCTGTAGATGCAGCACGACCAACAAGCATAAGCAACCAATAGATAGACGCAAGCGAACCAGCAACGGCAGCAGCACCCTCAAATGGAAGACGGCTAATCCAAGCATTCATCTCACCTGGAAGACCAATCTCTATACCTACATAGAAGAAGATAGCTACAACACCTAGCAAGCAGTGACGGAATGCCAATGGCGACTTCTCGTATGTAACGCTAGACAAATTAGCTTGTGGCTCCTCAATCTTTATGAAAGAGATAATAGCAAATGCTGCAAGGAAGATAACGATACCTGTAACGATAAGTGGTGCTACCTGTGGGAAAGAATCCTTAGTAAGCGTACCAACCAACATACCAGCAAGCATAGGTGTAAGTGTACCAGTAAGAGAGTTAATAGTACCACCTGCCTGCACGAGCTGATTACCTGTATTACCGCCACCACCGAGAAGGTTAAGCATTGGGTTTACTACTGTATTAAGCATACATACGCAGAAACCACAGATAAGGGCACCTAGAAGATAGATAAGCAAGTTAAGACCTGTCTCCTGACCAAACCATACGCCTACCGAGATATCCTCGCCTACAACACCCGAGAGAAGCTGTACCCCAAGACCAATAGCACCTACAATAAGCGCAATAAGAGCTGTCTTCTTGTAGCCATACTTAATAAGCATATTACCAGCAGGAATACCCATAAAGAGATAGGCAGTAAAATTCATAAGATTACCTGCCATACCTGCCCAATCGTATGTAATACCCCAAATATTACCAAATGGAGCAGCCATATTGGTAACAAAGGAAATCATACCGAAGATGAAGAACATGGTAACTATAGCAACAACGCCACCTTGTTTCTTATTGTTTTCCATAATAGAGAATAAAAATTGATTTGTTAGATATATAAATAAATTAGGTTGACTAACTAAAATTCCACCTTAATAGAACCCTGTGGACGGATAAATAGCTTATGGCATTTTCCCTTACCAAATGTAGGCTCAAGAGTAGCAATATACTTATCAAGCAAATGCTGTGGTACAAAAGCCTGAATAGTACCAGCGAAACCACCGCCATGTACTCTATATGCACCTTCAGAACCAAGTGCTATATCAGAGAGGGCCAAAGCCAACGAGATACCTTGCTCTTGTGGCGCAGAAGATGGATAAACATTCTGATTATACATAAATGAGCTACGACCAGAATCTTTTACCATTTGAAGGAATGAGCTAAAATCATTCTTCTCCAAAGCTGCTACCTGATTAGCTACACGTGCATTATCTCCCTCAAAGTGAATAGCACGAAGAATAGCTCTATCAGACACCTTGCCACGTAAAGTAGGAATGGCGTCGATAAGCTGCTGAGGCTCCACCTCGCGCAATACCTTTTTGCCCATCTGAGCAGCAACACCCTTCATATCTGTTGGCAAAGAGGCATACTCATCATTCAAATCAGCATGATTACCGCCTGTATCTGTAATTACAAGAGAGTATCCTGTCTTTATAAAGTCAAAATCTACCTTCTTTACAATAGGCTTAGAAGGATCAGCGAAATCAATAGTAATAAGTCCGCCTACAGAGCAGGCTGTCTGATCCATCAAACCGCATGGCTTACCAAAGAATACATTCTCGGCATACTGACCTATCTGAGCATTGAGCACAGGGTCTAGCTTACCTTCATTGAAGAGGTGACTAAATATAGCACCTACCAAAACCTCAAAAGATGCAGAAGATGAGATACCAGAACCCTTAGGTACACCAGAATCTACAATGCAGTCGAAACCGCCTATCTGATAACCAAGCTCTTTAAGCTTAGCAGCAATACCTCTAATGAGCGATTGTGATGTATAGTACTCATCCTTATTAGGCTCGAGGTTATTCAAATCAACAGCAAACTGTGAGAAACCTCTTGAGATAACATTTACCGTCATGGTGCCATTAGCAGCCGCTACAGCAACATTATCAAGGTTAACTGCACCTGCTAATACGCGACCAAAGTTATGGTCTGTATGATTTCCACCTATCTCTGTACGTCCTGGGGATGAGAAAAACTCAAAATCCGACTTATTATATACTTGGGAAAACTCCTCAGCGAGCGATGTATAACGTGCCGTTTGTGCATTTACATCATTTTCTCCATAAAGTTTTGTGAGCGCTACTCCACTATTAATGGATTGTAACAACTGTTCTTTTTGCATAGTGAATTCTTATTTTGTATAAATGTCTAAAATAATGACATGCAATATTACACTTTTTAACCGACATACGCAAGAAGTAAGGATCGAAGAGAAAAAAAATCAAAAAAAATGCATCTAGGGGTTGTTTGTATCAAAAAAGTCCCTACCTTTGCACCCGTTATCAGAAAGGGCAATACCTCAGATGACAAATAAAGCGATGACTCGCTAGCTCAGCTGGTAGAG
>JAUNDI010000062.1:0-7190 GCA_030526155.1 Bacteroidia bacterium | reverse complement strand
CAACAGACTCTTAATCTGTGGGTCCAGGGTTCGATCCCCTGGCGGGTCACAAAAATCGTAAGATTGGCGATTCAACATAAACAATCTGACTCGCTAGCTCAGCTGGTAGAGCAACAGACTCTTAATCTGTGGGTCCAGGGTTCGATCCCCTGGCGGGTCACAAAAAAGCACTTACAAGAGATTGTGAGTGCTTTTTCGTTTTTTTGTCTAATCGACTACCTCGAAGAGCTATTTTGAAGGTTGCCATAATAAAGTAATCAATAAAAATAAGAAGAGATAGACAGATGAGAAGTATAGCGTCTGTATAGAGCGAGGTTAGAGCAAGGTTAGAGCAAGCATATAGTGACGGAATAATAAGAGAAATTATAAGCATGAACGATGAACAAATGCGCATAAATTTGTATGCGTAAAAAATCCGTTTAATCCGTTTAATCCGAGTGATATATAAAAAATCCGTAAAAATCCGCAGAATCCGTATACAAAAAATCGACCTACGAGGAGACAAGGCAATATAATATAGATATCAACAAGGTCAGGACTACTAGGTGCGTAATGCGTCATGAACGCGAGGAAGGACGCGCTGAAAGAGAAAATTACAATTTAATACCTATAAACAAAACATCATCAATCTGTGGATAATCACCCTTCCACTGCGTAAAGAGCTCTTGAATAGTCAGACACTGCTCGTCGATATCATCATCATGAATAGCTCTTAGGAAGCGCTTCACCTTAGAAACCTTCAGTTTATCGCCTTCAGGACCGCCAAATTGATCGGTATAACCATCCGAGAACATATATATACCATCTCCCCTATGAAGCTGGAATCTCTCATTGACAAATTGACGCTTTCTAATAAGTCTCTCCACATCGCCAATACTACGCTTAGTACCAGCGACTGAAATAATCTCCTGATCACGCGTAATAATAATAGGACGCCTTGCAGCACTAGTAATAACCTCTAGCGTCTTGAGATTAATAGACACTAGGGCAATATCCAAGCCGTCCTTAGCAGCACCTGACTCGCTAGTATTATGAGCCAAAATCTCCACTATACGACTATCTATATCCTCCAATATCTCCGCAGGAGTTACATCGTCATTCGACTTATTTACGAAATCATTAATCGTAGTCGAGGCAATCATCGACATAAAGGCACCTGGCACGCCATGGCCAGTACAATCTGCACAAGCCACAAGAAGATTATCTCCCTTCTGTGTAAACCAGTAGAAGTCGCCACTCACCACATCAAGCGGAGAGTTAAAGATAAATCCACCCTCAATATCATACTCATTCAACGCCTCAGGAAGCGGCATTATGGAGTGCTGAATCCTCTCAGCATAAGAGATACTCTCAGAAATTCTCTGATTTGTACGTCTAAACATCTCCTTTTGCTGCTCCAACGCCTTTATCTTATCCGCAATCTCATCCTCAAGTCGTTTCTTCTCCGCAAGCATATTACGCGTACGATTCTTTACATTACGACGCATAAGAATAAGAATCACAGAGGCAATAATAACAACTATAGAGACAAATATCAAACGCTCAACAAAAAGTGTAGACGACTGCACGGAGAGCAACTCCTCTTGCTGCTTAATTTTAGCGCGCAGCAACTCAGCTACATCTCTAGATAATTTTATCTGCCTCTGCTCGTTCTTAAATATAACATTTGTCTGCACCGAGTCTACATAAGCCTTACGGGTCTCCTCTAACTTATATAGCGACTTATAATCACCTTGAACCAAATAGTAAACCTGACGACTTCGAAGCACCTGATCATACTCAAAAGTTCGCCTATCTAAACCTATAGAATCAAACAATAATCGATGCGACTCCTTATAGTTACCCCTATAAGCCGCTATCTCTCCGTCAAGGAAAATACGCTCCTTGCGCACAGAGTGACCCAACTTAGGATTACGACGAACCAAACTATCTATCTTTTCCTTACAATGGATAGCTTCGTCAATCTCTGAATTTCTACTATGCGAAAGTCCTAATATAGCTAATGCATTGGCTTGATAAGCATCTTGCCCATTAGCAATAGCCATATTATTTAGACGGTTAGCATAACTATTTGCCAACGAATAGTGAGCTTGAACAAAATGAGCACGAGCCCTACACTCAAGGTACATCAGTCTATCATCGGCACTAGTTGTGACATCATACCAGCGCGCCGCACTAGCTAGATAGTTATTACACCTTCTAAAATCACCAACAAAGCACGACAAATCGGCACACTCAATCAAAGAGCACAAAATCCAAGACACCTCCTCCTGGGCGTCATTTACCTGTATAGTATCAGTAATAGATTGTATACCTTGCAACTCAATAATACACTCATCATACCTACGCGAATTACGATAGGCCTCAGCCTTATAAAGACGAGCCTCCACTATGCGACTAGTGGGTAAATTAGGCTGCTCAAGACAAATATCGCAATAATATAGGGCGGAATCAGGCTTATCAACAACCGTTCCGTATGCCAATAGAGATGCTAACTCTGAAATCTCACGAGAAAAAGTACTACCATACTTTATCAACTCCCTAAAGGCACGCTTAGAATATTTATACGACGTAGCCTCATCCAAATCATATATAGATATCCACGCCTGCATACAATCTGCCATTGCATTAGCAACGCCAGGCGTATCACAATGACCAAAATTTCTAATGGAATCTACATAGAGGGCTGCTACCGCATAATTACGTGCAGACAGATAATCACCAGCCAGATCATAATAGCCTGAATAGTGTTTAACATCATCCGTTTGACGCTGACACGACAGCAACATCAAAAGGGGAAAACAATAACCTAATATGTACTTTGCGCTCCGCATAGTTGTATATAAGTGCAAAATTATACAATATTTTGAAAAATGAGTAAACTCAAACAAAGAATGTAGCGAAATAGGAAAAACACACTGCAATTTGCCATATTTTTTATCGCATATTTCTTTGATAAGAGATATTGATTTAGTAATTTTGCGTTTCGGTTAGAGAGAATATACACTTCTCATCTCGCCATTTTAGATACAAGAATGATGATATTAAATACAATATATTACAATATTCGCTCTATATCCTTATCATTGATAGGATTGTTTATTTTTTCTAGCTGTGGCGAATATCAAGCGATTGTCAAGACGGGCAATCCTGATTATATGTACAAATCAGCACTCAAATACTACGAAAACGGAGATTTCAATCACGCAGCAGGTCTATTTGAGATGGTGCTATCTACATATAATGGCACATCGAGATACGACACTATATTAGTGAGCTATGCTAAATCTCTCGCCAACATAGGAGATTATTATACCGCGGCTAGCTATTTCCAGAATTACGTAAAGACTTTCCCTTCTAGCGACTCATGTGAGACTTGCCAGTTCATGACTGGTTATTGCTACTATATGCTATCTCCAAAAATCGAGCTAGATCAGAGCGACTCAGAGACAGCAATCACAGAGTTATCTACATTCATAGATATGTATCCAAACTCTCCAAAGGTACCTTTGGCAGAAAAGATGCTTAGAAGAATGCAAGATAAGATGTCATACAAAGAGTATAAGAGCGCAAAACTATACTTTAACCTAGGCAATTACTTAGGTAATAATTACAATAGCGCTGTAATCACTGCTAGAAACTGCCTAAGAAAGTACCCTGACACTAGACATCGCGAAGAGTTGAGCTTCTTAATACTTAGATCGCTATTCATTCAAGCAGAAAATAGCATACTCGAAAAGCAATCTGAACGATATAGAGAGACTATCGACGAATACTACTCTTTTGTAAATGAGTTCCCAGATAGCCAGTATCTTAAGAAGGCACAATCAATTCTAAAAGATTCGGAGAGAGGACTCACAAACGCCGAAACACTTCTGCCTCCCAATAAGGACGAACTGGAATACTACAAAACCTTCGGCAGAAGAGAGAAAGAGCGCCAGCGCGAAGCTGAGCAAGCAGCTAAAGAGGCTCGCGACGCTTCATAAGTTTGTAGTATAATCAACATAGACAATAATATAACTTGAGTTAGAAACCAAAATAAACAACATAAGATGCCAGTAGATTTCAAAAAGACAACTGCCCCACTTAACACCCTTACTTGGGACACAGTAGCTCTCTCTCAGAAGACAGGAAATGTTTATGAGATGGTAAATGTTATCGCTAAGCGCGCAAATCAGATCTCTGTAGAGATGAAGGACGAATTGAGCAAGAAACTTGCTGAGTTCGCATCATACACAGACAATCTTGAGGAGGTATTCGAGAACCGTGAGCAGATTGAGATTTCTCGTTTCTACGAGAGACTCCCAAAGCCAGTATCTATCGCAACACAAGAGTATGCACAGGATAAGCTTTTCTTCCGTCGCCCAGATTCAGACCAATTCGGTGGTCGCAACGAAGAGGTAAAAGAGTAAAAGCCAAACCTAAACAGATATAATACCAGCCGCATAATCCAACATAATAAACAAAGGGTTATGCGGTTGTTCCATATAGGACAACATAAAACAAACTTATATTATACTCTAATTAAAATGAAAGCTAGTTATTTTACAATGTGCGCACTTTCTGCAGCAGCATTGGTATCAGCTTGCAACGAGAAGAACACCAAGGTGGCTCACTTCTCCGAAAACATAGATACCACTGTAAAGATGAGCGACAATTTCTACGAGTATGCCAATGGTCTATGGATGAAAAACCACCCACTACCAGAAGACAGACCTAGACTCGGCTCATTCGACCTTCTCCACGAGACAAGCCGTGAGAGAATACGCGAAATCATAGAAGAGGCAGCAAAGACAAAAGGCGAGACCGGCTCTGCAAGTCAGAAAATCGGCGATCTATACGCTCTAGGTATGGATACCATCACACGCGATGAGCTTGGTGTTAAGCCAATCCTCCCTCTCCTTGAGATGGTAGATGAGATTTCCGACGAGAGTTCTCTTGCAAAGACTATCGCAAAACTTAACATAAGCGGCGTATATCCATTCTTCGCATTCTACATTTCACCAGATCCAGGCAATAGTACTATTAATATTGTAGGTCTTACACAGAATGGCCTTGGCTTACCAGACCGCGACTACTACTTGGTAAAGTCAGACCGTAACGTAAGCCTCATGGAGGGATACAAGACAATGCTTGCTAACAACTTTAAGCTTGCAGGCATTGACAACGGCGAGACAAGAGCCAACAACGTAGTAGAACTAGAGAACGCTCTTGCTGAGGTAATGAACTCACGCGTTGAGAACCGCAACCCACAGGCTCGTTACAACAAGTGCGACTACGAGGGTATGAAAAAGATGGCTCCTAACTTCGATTGGGACTCTTTCATTGCTGAGATTGGTACAAATGTAAATGATATCAATGTTAACCAAGTTAAGTATTTCGCTAACGTTGGTAACATCATAAAGAACTTTAGCAACGACGCTGTAAAGGACTATTTGAAGGCTTGCGTAATTCGCAACTTCGCTCCATACCTATCTACAGACTTCATCGATAACAATTTCGAGTTTAACGGCAAGCAACTCGCTGGTACACCTGCTAACACTCCTCTCTGGAAGCGCATGGTAGGCACAGTAGAGGGTATAATGGGCGAGCAGCTCGGTCAGCTCTACGTAGAGAAGTACTTCCCACCTACAGCAAAGAAGCGTATCTCGGACCTTATCGAGCAACTACGCATCTCATTTGCTCAGCGTATCGACAGCCTCTCATGGATGGGTGAAGAGACAAAAGCTCAAGCTAAGGATAAACTCAACGCTATCACTGTAAAGGTTGGATACCCTGACAAGTGGAAGGATTACTCAGAGCTTACTATCGACCCTGCAAAGTCGTTCGTAGAGAACCTCATTGAAGCTACAAAGTGGGAGTACAAGAAAGAACTTGATAAGTATGGCAAGGAGGTAGACCGCACAGAGTGGCATATGACACCTCAAACCGTAAATGCATACTACAACCCACAATCAAATGAGATCGTATTCCCTGCTGGTATCCTTCAACCTCCATTCTTCTACGCTGAGGGCGACGATGCAGTAAACTACGGCGGCATTGGTGTTGTTATTGGTCATGAGATGACACACGGCTTCGACGACCAAGGTTGCCAATTCGACAAAGAGGGCAACCTCAACAACTGGTGGACAGCAGAGGATGCTGAGAGATTTGCTACTATCACATCTAAGCTAGTAGACCATTTTGAGACACTTACTGTAGTTGACACTGTAAAGTGCAATGGTAGATTGACACTCGGCGAGAATATCGCAGATAATGGCGGTTTGAATATAGCATACCAAGCACTCCGCAATGCTGTAGGCGACAACGACCCTATGGTAGACGGCCAGACTATCGACGAGCGTTTCATCCTTGGTTATGCTCAGATTTGGGCTTCAAACTGCCGTAAGGAGTACCTATACAACCAGGCAACAACCGACCCACACTCTGCTACACACCTAAGAGTAAATGGTCAGATGATGTTGTTCGACCTATTCTACAACACATTCAACATTCCAGAAGGCTCGCCAATGTACAAGGCACCAGAGGAGCGTATAGTAGTTTGGTAATCTCTACCCTACTCAGATAATAAAAATGCGATAGCTAGTACTGCTATCGCATTTTTTGTATATATTTAGGAATCAAATCTAACATCATAAATATTATTTTACCATGTCAATCATTGGAAATATTCTTTGGTTCCTCCTTGGAGGCTTTCTTATTGGTATGATGTACATACTAGCAGGTCTATTATGTTGCATTACCATTATCGGTATTCCATTTGGATACGCCCTTATGAAGATAGGCCTATTTACCTTCCTTCCATTCGGCAGAACACCAGAATTCAAAACTAACCAACCCGATGCGCTTCGTTTGGTATTTAATATACTTTGGATCTTATTCGGATGGTGGGAAATTACTCTTACACACGTAGGTATAGGCATTCTTTGCTGTATTACCATCATTGGTATACCATTCGGACTACAGCATTTTAAGATAGCAAGACTATCTCTATTCCCATTTGGCAGTACTGGCAAATGAGACATTATAGATTAAAAAATGAATAATAGCTGCAATTCCTTTGGAGATTAAGAAAAAGTTACTACCTTTGCACTCGCTAAGATGAAGCGAGAACAACATCTAAGTAGCAAAGTGTTGGTGTGGTAGTTCAGCTGGTTAGAATACATGCCTGTCACGCATGGGGTCGCGGG
>JAUNDI010000012.1 GCA_030526155.1 Bacteroidia bacterium | reverse complement strand
CAACTAGAACAACTAGAATAACTACAAAAATTGCGATGAACAAGGGTACTCCCTATGTGCTCCCTATATACACAATAAGGCCCCGCTCTCCTCACAGAGAACAGGGCCGGAAAATATGAAAACAGTTAGTAAATTGTCCTACAATAGTCCAAGTTTAACAGCTAACATCAATATAGCATAGCCAAGTACTATTCCTATAAGGCCAACAATAATACCTATCTTGGCCATCTGACCTTGCGTTACTGTACCTGTAGCGTGTGCCAAGGCGTTTGGAGGTGTCGAAATAGGTAATGCCATAGCTAATGATGCTGATATCGCTACTCCTACCAACATGGTTACAGTGCCACCTAGCTCTGCTATCGAATCTCCCATTCCTGTAGCTATAGCCGCAAGTATTGGTACCAATAGCGCTGCCGAGGCTGTATTACTCATAAATGTCGACATCACACAGCACAATAATCCAGAGGATGCAAATACTACCCAAGGCTCCCAAGTGTCAAATGGTATAGCTTCTATAAAGTGCTTGGCGAGTCCACTGCCGTTTAGACCTACTCCCAACGCAAAGCCTCCAGCTACGAGCCATAGCACATCCCAATTTATCATCCTCAACTCCTCTTTACCTATTATGCCTGTCACACAGAATACCGTCAATGGTATAAAGGCTACTACATTGGCATTCAAATTAGTCTGTTTGTCTAATAACCACAATAATACAGTTACACCAAATGTCACATATACTATTATGGATTTAGTATCTTTCCTAAACTTGCCATCTATCTGTAGATTTATCTCTTTCTTAGTAAATGGGAAGAACTTAAGAAGCAAAAAGTATGATATGGCTAATAGTATGATAACAAATGGTACCATTATCAACATCCACTGACCAAAGCCTATCTCATTATCTGGCATCGCCTCTGATAAATATCTCAATGCTATGGCATTTGGTGGTGTACCTATAGGTGTACCTATACCTCCAATATTGGCAGCTAATGGTATGGATAGCGTTACAGCTATTCGTCCCTTGCCTTCTGGTGGTAATAGCTTGATGACTGGCGCTATAATAGCCAACATCATGGCTGCAGTGGCAGTGTTACTCATAAACATTGAGAGTACAGCTGTCACAAACATAAAGCCTATCAATACCATCTCAGATTTTCTACCAAATGGCTTCAAGACTACTCTAGCTATATTCACGTCAAGTCCCGTCCTCGTCGCAGCAATGGCCAAAGCAAAGCCTCCCATAAAGAGCATTACTATAGGGTCTGCCCAAGCTGCCATAATATCTTTATATGCTATCGGATTACCAAATAATGTCTCTCCTTCTGCTGGCTTAAATGGGGCGAACATACTGCTCGAAACGGTAACTAACAACAATCCCATAATCAAAACAGATGTCGTCCATATCGGTATGGCCTCAAATATCCACATCAAAGCAGCAAAAATGAATATCGCTATTACTCGTTGCTCAATAATTGTCAAATTCTCTATTCCATAGCTCTCTGCTGGTATCAACCACGCTATCAATGATAGTACTATAGCTATGATTAGCTTAATAAACTTACTTCTTTCCATGACGAAGTATAAATCTAGTGTTAAACAAGTATTATATCCGAGCTCTCACTTCTGCCCGTATTGTTACTAAATGCAAATATTGATATTAAAACGTTAACAAGCAAATAATTCATCAATAAAATATAGATATAAAAAAGGGGCTACAGAGATTTCTCTCCATAGCCCTTGTGTTATCAATATACTATCTATATCTATTTACCCTTCAATACTACTGCTTTCTCTCCGCCAATAGTCAATTTCAATGTGCCTTTCTTTACCTTCGGCATGCTCTTTACTACTCCTCCCTCTTTCGTGTCTGACAACATCTCTACTTGCACCCCTTTGCCAAATATATCTTCTACATTTATGGTTACCTCCCTCTCTGTCTTCTCGCCATTAGTGACTGCTACATACCATCTCTCTCCACTGCGTCTTGCCATTACTATATATTTACCTGGGTATCCATCTATAAGTCGTGTCTCATCCCACTCAGTAGGTACCTCTCTCAAGAAGTCTAGACACTCTTTAGGTGCATCTTCTAGATTATTTGGCGCTATAGCAAAGTTCTGTATGGCATTCTGAAATAGTATGCACGATGACAACTGGAATACATCGCTGGTCTTTCTATAGTTTCCAGCATTATTGCTCTTATGCATCCTCTTATTCAAGAAGCATCCACCATACTCCATAGAACCAATGGCATTTCTAACGAACGGATACAATGTGGTTCTAAAGCCCTCTTCGTCGCAATGATGCTGGTCAAATATCAAGTTCTCTGATGCCAACACCGCCTCTGAACCTACATAGTTAGGGTACATCCTCTCCCATCCTCTAGGTATAGTGCAACCGTGGAATATTACCATAAGTCCATTATCGTCTGCATCACTCAAAATATCTTCATAAAGTCTTATGGTCTCTTGCTTATCACCGCCAAAGAAGTCTACCTTAATGCCTTTTACTCCTAAGCTCTTCATCCATCTCATCTCTCTCTTTCTCACTATAGCTCTATCCATACAGCTAATTGGACCTTGTACTATGTCATTCCAATAGCCTGACGAGGAGTACCACAAGAATACATCTACCCCTTTAGAGTGTGCATATTTTATTAGGTCTGCTACCTTCTCTCTGCCTATATTGGTATCCCACCAATTATCTATAAGTACATACTGGAAGTTCATAGCCGCAGCTAAATCTATATACTTCACTTGGTCGTCATAGTTTATAGATTCGTCTTGCCACAATATCCAACTCCAAGTGCCTTTGCCCATCTTGTAATCGTTCTCTGTCTCATATACTGGGTCTACTAATGCCCACGTAATGGTCGACTCAACTATTGGCTTCAGCGTATTGCCAAGCGTAATAGTTCTCCATGGTGTAGCTCCTGGTAATGCGAATGCTGGCTCTACTGTACCATTACCGTTATTCTCTGCTGGCATCGGAAACTCTACCAAGAATACTCCATTGAGATTATTCGATAGGTGCGATGCACAATATCTCGAATCCACACCTGTCTCTGATACCAATGCCCAATTGTCATTTGGCAAATGGAAGAGGCAAGGGAATGTAAACCCATGGTTAAATTGCGAGTGTGCTTTCAATGGGGCGTCTGCTACATACTCCTCTTCGTATGATGGTTTTGTGCGCTTCCACCCTACCATGGCGTCTGACTGCGGACACATAAATGTAGTAGTGGCATCTGGGAATCTAAATCCACTAAACTCGTTGTATATACGTGTCGAGCCTGTCTCACCGCTCTTTGGCATATAATATCTGAATGCTACATCTGTATTTGTAACTGCAAATTGTATGTCAAATGGTATCTTATCCACATTCTCAGTATGCACCGTTACCTCATTGGCTTCATAATGTACCTCAGAATGCTTAATACGTGTCTGCTTGAAGTCTCTCTTTACTACCTTGCTCTCTGAACCTGTAATCGTCATACTACTCCTAAAGTCACCGTTATTGGCGGTTAGGCCAAGTGGCGACTCCAGTAAAAAGTCTTCCTCGCCTACTTTAATGGCGTACGACAAAAAGCCTAGCTTATCTGTCTTTATAGTCACGTTGATTCTCCCATCAGGACTGCTCACCTCAACGCTCTTCTGGGCCCAACCTCCCAAACCGCCCATCGCCATGAGGGCAATAGCAAGTACTATCTTTCTTCCCATATCTCGCATATCTCTATTTTTTACTCTTAAACATTATGGCAAATAGCATGGCAACTACCAATCCGTATGCCGCAAATATAAGCCAACTGGTCTGCCAGCCTTCTAGCTGCGCCTCAGGCGCAAGCGAATCACTCGTACAGCCAAAATAGTTTATGATGGCTTGTGCGGATAGCGTACCTATAGTAGCACCAAAACCGTTTGTCATCATCATAAAGAGGCCTTGCGCACTTGATCTCATCGAGGCATCTACCTCATTATTCACATACAATGAGCCCGATACATTAAAGAAGTCAAAGGCTACACCATATACTATCATGGATAATATCAAGAATGTTACCCCAGGGAAGGTAGGTGTACCTATCGCAAAGAAGCCATATCGTCCCACCCATGCTAACATGGCTATCAACATTACTGGCTTAATGCCAAACCTACTCAAGAAGAATGGTATCATCAATATACATAGGGTCTCACTAACTTGCGATAGCGATATCAACATATTGGCATGCTCCGCAAAAAAGGCTCCTGAATACTCTTCTATATTGGCAAATGATGAAATAAAAGGATTGGCATAGCCGTTAGATATCTGTAACGATACTCCTAACATCATGCAGAATATAAAGAACATGGCCATCTTCCAATCTTTAAAGAGCCTAAAGGCGTTCAATCCTAAGGCCTCTACTATACTCTGCTTCTCATCCTTCGCACTCACAGGGCATTTTGGCATGGTCAATGAGTATACCGACATTACAACTCCCCACCCTGCACAAACAAAAAACTGCGATGAAGTATGTTGCATGCCCAATAAATCCACCATCCACATGGCAACAATAAAGCCTACCGTGCCAAAGAGTCGTACAAATGGATAATCTTTTATCGTATCAAGACCATATTTCGCAAAGGCTGAATAACTAACAGAATAGGTTAATGCTATAGTCGGCATATAAAAGGCTACCGAAATAGCATAATATGGGAATATATCGCCAAAGCTTACACTATCTCCCATCTGCAACCCAATATAGCCTACATATACCATAAATAGCGCAGCTACCGCATGGCAGAACGACAGGAGTCTCTCAGCTCTCACCCACCTATCTGCAACTATACCCATAAGGGCTGGCATGAAAATAGACACTATGCCTTGTACCGAGTAAAACCACCCAATATTCTCGCCTAAGCCTACCTTGGCTAGGTATCCTCCCATAGATGTAAGGTACGAACCCCACACCGCAAACTCAAGCCATTGTAGTATAATGAGCCTGGTCTTAATTGTTGAACTCTCTTTCATACCTCAAAGTTAACATTATTTTACTTTAACGCGAATACTCTGCACGCATTCTCATCGGTAATTCTCTCTATCTCTGAACAACTCTTCTCATATATATCTGATAGCATATCTATCACATGTGTCAAATATGCTGGCTCATTCCTCTTCCCTCTTAATGGCACTGGGGCTAAATATGGAGCATCAGTCTCTATTACCACCCTCTCCAATGGTATATGCTTAAATATCTCCGGAAGCGTAGATTTCTTATAGGTCAATGTACCGCCTACACCTAATACCAATTTCGGAAACATCTCCAAGGCTCTCTGTGCATCTTCTAAACTGCCCGAAAAGCAGTGTAATGAGCCTCTAATTTCATCTTCCCCAAATCTCGAAATTATTGGCCAAAACTCTTCATAGGCATCTCTAATATGCATAGATACCGGCAAATCTAAATCTCTAGCTAATACCAACTGCCTCTCAAAGGCTACCCTCTGTGCCCCTATGGTCTCATCACCATAATGCAAATCTAACCCTATCTCTCCTACGCCTATTATCTCTCCTCTCTCCATCTCTATCCTGGATACAATGTTGTCCAACTGCTCTTCCCATCGCTCTATCTCTATATCTGTAGGGTGCAAACCATACATGGCTTTGCAAATATCAGGATACTTCGCGCATAGCTTCGCCACCTCTTCTATACTATTCTCATTGGTGGCAGGTAATATTATATGTTTGCAATTGGCCTCTTTGGCTCTCGAGACAACTAAATCTATATCTTGAACAAATTCTGACCCATAAATATGGGTATGCGTATCTATCATTTGGTATTATTATTTTTATAACCGTATGCTCGCTTATACCTCGCTCATACATCGCTATATACAGGCTATATACAGAGCGACATCCAACGTCTTATCTATTACTATTATTTTCTTCCGAAATCTGCAGGTATCTCTCCCCACACCTCTGTTGGCCACTTCACTAGTGGGACCCTAAAGCTATTGCTGGCCAACCATTTCTCTGCTCTTTGTACTATGGAGAGCAACTCTGCCGTCCTAGGGGTAAACTCCAACTTTGTCCTACACTTGCCGTTCCTTACCCACGACATGGCTATCTTGGAGTCGGAATATATCGTAATATCTTCTGCTCCTTTCTTCTGTAGCAATGCCATACAATGTACAATGGCTAAAAACTCGCCTATATTATTTGTACCTAACTCGTGCTTACAATGAAATATCTCTTTATTATCCCACAATGATACTCCTCTATACTCCATAACTCCCGGATTGCCAGAGCATGCCGCATCTACAGCAATGGCTCTCAATAGGGGCTTCTCCGTAGGGGGTAGTCCACTCTTCTCTCTCTTGGAGGCTAGTATATAGGCTGGGACTTTAGGCGGACCAGCCGCAAAGGCTTCTTGGGCCTCTACTTCGCTCTCATAGCCTTTGAATCTGGCATCCTCAAAATGCTCTATCTGGGCTTTGGCTGTCTCCCAGTCTGTGTATATCCCTGGCACCCTGCCGCGCCACACTACATAATATTTCTGCTTCTTCGCCATCTATCTATTGCGCCGTACCTAAAAGTATGGCCAAATTTATTGCAAATAATTTTACCGATATCGCCAAGAGTATTACTCCAAAGAATTTCTTGACTACATATATACCGCCCGACCCCATGAGTTTCTCCAAAAACTTACTAGATCGTAATACAATATAAGCAAATATCATATTCAATACTACAGCTATAAAGATATTCACATCCGAATACTCCGCCCTAAGGGTCAATAGCGTAGTAAATGTACCTGGTCCTGCCATAAGCGGAAAGGCTATCGGCACTATCGAGGCTGCATCTGGCACATCTTGCTTGAAAAAGTCAGTACCTAGCACCATCTCCAACCCAATAATAAATAATACCACAGCTCCAGCTACCGCAAAGGAGTTAATATCTACATTAAATAGATTAAGAAGCCCCTGCCCCAAAAACATAAAGCCCATCAATAGCACAAAGGCTACACTCACACATTTCCAAGGACTTACCTCTATACCTCTGCTCCTAATGGCAACCACCACTGGCAATGAGCCTATCATATCTATTACCACAAACAAAATAATACTAGCTGATAGTATCTCTAATAGCGAACTCTCAATCATCTTTTATCTCAATTTAGTGAAATACGTATACCTTTAGTTGATTGCTGTTATATTATTAACAATACAAAGTTAATAGTATTATTTACAACATGTACTCATGTGCCGCTAAAAAATAATCAACATATTCCACTCTGCCCATCGAACGTCTCTCTATCTCCTACTCGGCTAACGAATATCTATAACGTCTCCAATACTCCTTCTCTTCTTGTGTCATCTTTTCACAAGCATAACTGAGCATAACAGAGGGCATCTTTCCTATATGTTGCCTCAAAAACTGCTCTAACACCTCTTCTCCTTCGTGTTTATACATCTCTCTCAACATCCACCCCGCTGCCTTATGTAGCAAATCTTGCTTAGACTCTAACATCCGCTCCGCCCTAGATACCACAGCATCAAATCTACCTTCTCTCAATAGCATCCACGTAGACACCATGGCAATCCTCCTCTGCCACAATTTGTCGTCTCCTAACTTAATCCACTCTTCCATCAACTCTTCTTCTGGATGCATAACCTCCCAATTGCCTACTATCTTTATGGCCGACAAATCTACCAAATCCCAATTATTGATATACTGGTGCAATGCCACATACATCTTATAAACCTTCTCACACTCGTCATCCCTCTCCTTCTCATCTTTTATCTTCATTGCTCTCAACATCTTCTCTACTAATATCAATAGCCCGCATAGTCTCACCTCGTGCCAGTGATCTCTGACCAGCTTAGCCGCCTCATCTAACGAGGTCCCTCTCCAAGCCTCTTTAACTACCATCCTAACTGTCGGATTATTTATCCCCAAAAACTGGTCTCCCTCTCCATACTCTCCCCTCCCAGTCTTGAAAAACCTCATCATATGCTTGGCTTGCTTCGCATCTGCCATATCCATCAGCGTAGCTTTAATATCCTCCGCCGTACTACAAGGCGTATCTACTCTTTCTCTCTTCATAATGGTTAATAATTTAAAGTTTTTATATATCAACGTCACAATACCTGCCCTCTCTCACTATATCCACTAACCTCTCTCCCAAACAACAAACGAGTCCCAAACAATCTTGTTCAGGACTCGCAAAATATCATCTCGTAACTCTACAATCTTACAATGCCTTGAAGATTACTGTAGCATTGTGTCCGCCAAAGCCGAATGTGTTCGACAATGCAGCACGTACCTCTCTCTTCTGTGCCTCGTTGAAGGTAAAGTTTAACTTATTGTCAATATCAGGATCATCCTCGAAATGGTTGATTGTTGGTGGTATTACACCATCTGTGATGGTCTTTACACAAACCAATGCCTCAAGTGCTCCTGTAGCACCAAGCAAGTGTCCTGTCATAGACTTTGTAGAGCTAATGTTGAGCTTGTATGCCGACTCGCCAAATACCTTAGCAATAGCCTTGCACTCACCCTTGTCACCTTGTGGTGTAGATGTACCATGAACATTGATGTAATCAATATCCTCTGGATTCAAATTAGCATCCTTCAAAGCCGCAGCCATAACTCTCGCTGCACCATCTCCCTCTGGATGTGGAGCTGTCATATGATAAGCGTCTGCCGAATAGCCAGCACCTACCATCTCACAGTAAATCTTTGCACCACGTGCCTTTGCATGCTCATACTCCTCAAGCACCAAACAAGCACCACCTTCACCCATCACAAAACCATCTCTGTTCTTGTCAAATGGTCTAGATGCTGTCTTAGGGTCATCATTTCTTGTAGAGAGAGCCTTCATAGAGGTAAAGCCACCAAGGCCTGGGATAGTAATAGGAGCCTCAGAACCACCACTTACTATAATAGGAGCCTTGCCTAAACGAATAAGGTCAAACGCAGTAGAAAGCGCAGTCGTAGATGAAGCACATGCCGATACAGTACCATAGTTAGGACCGCCAAAGCCGTACTTTATCGATATCATACCAGGTGCAATGTCTGCAATCATCTTTGGTATGAAGAATGGACTGAAACGTGGTGTGCCATCACCTAATGCAAACTCTGCAGATCCCTCATGGAATGTCTGCAAACCGCCAATGCCAGCACCCCAAATTACACCTACTTGGCTCTTGTCGATTGACTCAGCATCCAACTTAGCATCAGCTATAGCCTCATCAGCTGCCACCATTGCGTACTGACAGAACAAATCCATCTTGCGGGAGTCCTTGCCAAAACGCGCATTCGAATCAAAGTCTTTAACCTCGCAGGCAAAAGTACATTTGAATTGCGAAGCGTCAAAGCGTGTTATAGTACCTGCGCCACTTACACCAGCTACAAGATTCTTCCATGTCTCAGGTACATCATTGCCTAGAGGCGTGATAGCTCCAAGTCCTGTAACTACTACTCTTTTCAACTCCATAAATTCTATATATCTTAATTTACTTGTTCAAAATAAAAACGGAGCATCCACCATTACTTCTGTAAGGGGATACTCCAATGCGATCGAGATATTACTTCTTTGCGTTCTCGATGAACTCGATAGCGCTACCTACTGTCTGAATGTTCTCAGCGTCGCTGTCAGCAATCTTGATATCAAATTGCTTCTCAAACTCCATGATCAACTCAACTGTGTCGAGTGAATCTGCACCAAGATCATTGGTGAAGCTAGCCTCAGGTGTTACCTCGTTCTCTGCAACACCGAGCTTGTCAACGATGATTGCGGTTACTTTTTCTGCTACTTCTGACATAGCTTTTCTGAATTTAAATTAGTAAATATTAGTTCGTTTGTTCAAAATTATCTCTAAACAACACCGCAAAGTAAATAATTTCCTTTCGCCTATTCAAACTTTCTTGCAAAAAAATAACTCCAAAAGTGCAAAAAAATAAGCACGAATTCTCTTATCTCCCTCTTTCCCAATACCTTAACCCATTACGTAAAAATACCCATTCCACTCACCCCTAACCGCATAAAAACACAAGAATCTATCATAGATACATATATATCGAAGAAAATAACTACCTTTGAGTCCAAATAATAGACTTAACATTAATTCTCAAATAAAAGTCATGACTGTTATTGACAATTTTAATTTCAAAGGCCTTAAGGCTATCGTGCGCGTTGACTTCAACGTACCTTTGAACAAGGAGACTGGTAAGGTTTCTGATGACACTCGTATCCGTGGTGCCCTCCCTACAATCAAGAAGATCGTTGAGGACGGTGGTGCTGCTATCCTCATGTCTCACATGGGTAAGGCTAAGGGCGTAGATCCAAAGCTCTCTCTCTCTCAGATCATCTACAAGATCGAGGAGAACCTCGGTGGCAAGAAGGTACTCTTCTGCGACGACTGCATGAAGGCTGATGAGGCTGTTAAGAATCTCCAAATGGGCGAGATCCTTCTCCTCGAAAACCTCCGTTTCTACGCTGAGGAAGAGGGTAAGCCTCGTGGCATCGACAAGGAGGATCCTAACTACGACGCAGCTAAGAAGGAGATGAAGGCTAAGCAGAAAGACTTCGCTAAGAAGCTCGCTTCTTACGCAGACGTTTACGTAAACGACGCATTCGGTACTGCTCACCGCGCTCACGGTTCTACAGCTGTTATCGCTGATTACTTCGCTGAGGATAAGAAGATGTTCGGCTTCCTCATCAACAAGGAGCTCACAGCTATGGATAAGGTTCTCAACGAGGCTCAACGTCCATTTACAGCTATCATGGGTGGTGCTAAGGTATCTGATAAGATCGCTATCATCACAAACCTCCTCGATCGCGTTGATAACCTCATCATCGGCGGCGGTATGACATATACCTTCGTTAAGGCTATGGGCGGCGAGATCGGTAACTCTCTCTGTGAGGCTGATAAGCTCGACCTCGCTAAGGAGATCCTCGAGAAGGCTAAGGCTAAGGGCGTAAAGGTTTACTTGCCTACAGATGCTGTTAATGCTGATAAGTTCGACAAGGACGCTAATACAAATATCTCAGCTACAGATAAGACTCCAGAGGGTTGGATGGGTCTCGATATCGCAGACGAGACAATCAAGACTTACTCTGAGGTTATCGCTTCTTCTAAGACTGTTATCTGGAATGGCCCTATGGGTGTATTCGAGATGGACAAGTTCGCTAAGGGTACTTCTGCAGTTGCTCAAGCAGTTGCTAAGGCTACTCAGGAGAACGGCGCATTTACTCTTATCGGTGGTGGCGACTCAGTGGCTGCTATCAACAAGAACCAACTCGCTGATAAGGTTTCTTACGTATCAACAGGTGGTGGCGCTATGCTCGAGTACATGGAGGGTAAGGTTCTTCCAGGTATCAAGGCTATCCGCGGTTGCTAATCCAACCAAGATAATAATACAATTAAGAGGAGTCAATGTCTATTTGACTCCTCTTTTTATTTTACCAACCACTATAACACCACAAAAAGCCACAAACCAATAGACACAAAAAAAGAGCCAAACACTAAGTATTCAGCTCTTTCAGCGGAGAGAGAGAGATTCGAACTCCCGGTACTCTCGTACGCCGGTTTTCAAGACCGGTGCAATCGACCACTCTGCCATCTCTCCTTGTTTGACGATGCAAAAGTATATCGTCTTGGGGATATTTCCAAATAAATTGACATCTATTTTTGAGAAAAATTCAATATCAAAGTATAACTATCAGTATTTGAGCAATCTAATATCGCAATATTCTACACCATACCACTCTGCTATCTTGGCATTGGTAGTTACTCCATTATACATTATTGTGCCTTGATTTATATAATCGTCTACCGCCGTAGCCTCTTCCATAGTGCCACTTGCCCCTAATCTATTCAATACCGAGGCTACAATATCACTAACGATAATGCTCGATGTATGTGCAGCTAGCATAGATATATCTGGCAAGCACTGAAATACATGTCCGTCTTCATGGTACGATGGGGCGTCTAATGTCGACTCTCTCGTGGTCTCTATTCCACTTAATGCAGCAGGGGTAATATCTAATACTACTGCACCACGCTTCAACTTCTTTAGGGTCTCTTTGGTAACATAGTACTCTACCTCTCCACTGGATGAGCCACATGCTATCAGTATGTCGGCCGACTTCAAGGCTTTATCTAGTGCCTGTGGTCTATATATCGAGGTGAATACGTAATTATAACTGCCTAATTTATCTTGCAACCGCTGTAGTCGCACATGACTACTATCAAATACTTTTACTGAACTACCAAAGGCTAACGCATACTTGGCTATGCGAAATGCTGTCGCATCTGCTCCTAATATCACAATCTCTGTAGGTGGCACTCCTACCACTCCACCTACAATTATACCTTTTCCTTCTCCATTATTCGTCTGCAAAAGGTGCGATGCCGTAGTCATGGCCATCTGCCCTCTTACTTCACTTAGGCACTGATCTAATAGTGCATCACTATCTCCTACCCTCCTAAGATGGTCTATCGCTAGTATATAACAACCTTTTTTTGCGAGCAAACCGTATGCTTCCGCTTCTCTCTTTATATGATTGAGGCAACTTATTACTATAGCGCCATTAGATATCATTTCACTCTCTTCAAGTGTCGGAAGGGTCAATCTTACTATTACCTCACACTCTAGAGACTCCTTATGACTTACCACTACCTTTGCGCCTGCCGACTCATAATCTTCATCCCTAAACCTCGAACTCTTACCTGCACCCCTCTCATAGTAGACTTCATGTCCCCACGAGACTAACACCTCCACTGCTTGTGGAGTTAATGCTATTCTATTTTCTCTATTATCTGGCTCTGATGGTAGACCAATCCTAAATCTACTCCTCTTATTTGCCTCATGCACCCTCTCTAAACAGGGGGTCAACATCTCTTCAATAGTTGTATTCATAGAATAGCGCTATTAGAGGTTTACAATTCTAATTACATAGATACAGTCACATCTCCTACTATATCTCGTACTCTATCGGCTATAGCATTAAGCACCTCTGCCGGTGCCTTCTGCATATCTTGATATGGGGTCTCTCTTGAGATGGTATATACCTGAACTGCACTAGGTCTCAAGTTTCTTATCGTATCAACCCACTTATCTACATTTTCAGATGAGTAGTTATTCTTCCACTCTTCTCCGGCTTTCCATTGGCAAAACATAGTCTGTACCACTAGATGCTCCATCTTATGCCCCGCTAATGTGTCTACTACGCGTTGCACACTATAATCTGCATCTACAGGCCTATCTAATGCCTTTACTATATCCATATCTAGTGAATCTATCTTCACACATGGCTTATCTACTTTACATAGCGCCTCAAAGACCTTTGGAATATGAACCCTCGTGCCGTTGGTTAGTACCGCTATATTTGCCTTGGGAAAATATTGATTACGTAGATTTATAGTATCCTCTATTACATTCAAGAAGTCTACATGAAGCGTTGGCTCTCCATTACCCGCAAAGGTTATTACATCTAATGTCTTACCTTCTGCTTGCATCTTTTTGAGGGTCAACTCAAGTGCCTCTGCTACCTCTACTCTACTTGGGATATGATGCTCTGCACTACTTGTAAGTGGTGTCTTCACATTAAAGCCACACTCACAATATATACAGTCAAACGAACACACTTTTCTTCCCGAAGGATTGAGATTCACCCCTAGCGAGGTCCCCATCCTCCTACTATGTATGGGTCCGAATATCGGACTATCATATAGTACTGTAGACATAATAGGTAAAATTACTATATGTTATCTCTTCTCTTCTGACTCAAACTCAGCCGAGAGTTCCTTATTACAGAATAGAATAGCCATCGCCATACCTACCGATATAGCGGCATCGGCAATATTAAATACTGGGTGGAAGAAAACAAATCTCTCTCCTCCCCATATAGGCATCCAGCTAGGGAAACTACCCTCTATAAGTGGGAAATATAGCATATCTACTACCCTTCCGTGTAGCCATGTGCTATAACCACCATTCTCAGGGAATAGTGTTGCTACTTGCCCCCAACTAGAATCGAATATAACACCATAACAGAGAGAGTCGATAATATTACCAAAGGCGCCAGCCCAAACGAGCGACACGCAAACGAGTAGCATCTTGCTAACGGGCTTCTCTCTATTACATAGCTTATATATAAAATAGCCAATAGCTATTACAGCCACAATACGGAATATAGTTAGCGCCATCTTTCCCCAATCGCCACTTCCTATCTCCATACCAAAGGCCATACCATTATTCTCCACAAAATGCAACTTAAACCAATCACCAAATACGGCGACCTCCTCGCCTAGCATGAAGTGTGTCTTAATGGCAATCTTGACTGCCTGATCAAAGATCAAAACAGCCAAGATTATCCCTATAGCTAATATACCGTCGTGTCTTTTCAACTCTCTTTTGTACTTATTGTTTAATTCTGCTTATTCTTCGCCTCAATACTCAATGTAGCATGAGGTACTGCAAGTAGTCTCTCTTTTGGAATCAACTTGCCTGTGACTCTACAAACGCCGTATGTCTTATTCTCAATGCGAATAAGTGCGGCTTGCAAACTTTGGATGAATTTCTGCTGACGCTGTGCTAGACGACCCGACTCCTCTTTACCGAGTACAGAAGCTCCCTCTTCCAATACATGGAATGTTGGAGATGTGTCTTGGGTATCATTACCATCACCGTGCGTAATGTCATTCTTGAAAAGTTCATAGTCACTCTTCGCCTTTTCTAGTTTTTCTAGAATTACTGCCTTGAACTCCTCGAGTTCTTCGTCAGAGTATCGTGTTTTCTCTGCCATACGCTAAAAATTTGGGTAAGTAATTGGGTAGTATAAAAAAGAGGAATCAAGCGCCTCTATTAGCGCTTGACCTCTATCATTAGTTTTGTATCGTCATCAATCTCTACCTCTTGTGCATCACACAATGCCGATGCCTCAGCAAGTGTCACACTTACAGCCAAAGTCTGAGAACCTATATACTCTGCATGCTTCTCTATGGCTACATCTGTAGATGCATTACGAGATATCTTTACTGTAATCTTATCTGTTACATCAAAGCCGGAATCCTTACGGATATTCTGTATTCTGTTGATGAGCTCTCTTGCTATACCCTCCTCTTTCAACTCTGGTGTAACATTAATATCAAGGGCAACTGTGAGTGCACCCTCATTAGCTACAAGCCAGCCTGGGATATCCTCGCTCTGTATCTCTGCATCTTCTGGAGCAAGAACTATCTTTGTCGAATCTGGAAGTGTTAGCTCAAACGAACCACTCTTCTCAAATACAGCTATATCGTGAGATGTCATCTTTGCCACCTCGGCAGCAATAGCCTTCATCTGCTTTGAATACTTTGGACCGAGGGTCTTGAAGTTTGGCTTAATACGCTTTACAAGTACACCCTCTGTATCAGTCAAGTACTCTAGCTCCTTAACATTCACCTCTGTCAAGATAAGATTCTTAACCAAGTCTACTTGTGCCTGGAACTGCTCATCAAGTATTGGCAACATTATCTTATTCAATGGCTGACGAACCTTGATGCTTACCTTTCTACGTAGAGCAAGAATCATACTTGAGAGGCTCTGAGCGTAGCCCATACGCTGCTCAAGTGCCTTATCTATGAGGTTTGTCTCTACCTTAGGGAACTCTGCTAGGTGTACTGTATTATGTGCATTATCCTCCAAACCAAGGAGGTCTACATATAGTCTATCAGCAAAGAATGGTGCAATAGGTGCCGACATGATAGCTACCTTCTTCAAGCACTCAAAGAGTGTCTGATATGCAGCTAACTTATCCTCATTCAACTCACCGCCCCAGAAACGCTTACGATTTAGACGTACATACCAGTTAGACAAACTCTCTAGTACGAAGTCCTGGATAGCACGTCCAGCGCGTGTTGGCTCGTAGTTCTCCATAGCATCAGATACCTCAGCTACCAATGAGTTAAGGAGAGAGATAATCCAACGGTCAATCTCTGGTCGCTTCTCTACAGGAACTATAGCCTCATTACCTGTGAAGCCATCAATATTCGCATAGAGGGCGAAGAAAGAGTATGTATTGTAGAGTGTACCGAAGTACTTTCTCTTTACCTCATCAACACCAGCAAGGTCGAACTTCAAGTTATCCCATGGTTGCGAGTTAGTAATCATATACCATCTTACAGCATCTGCACCCTGTGCGCCGATAACCTCAAATGGGTCGATAGCATTACCAAGACGCTTAGACATCTTGTTACCATTCTTGTCAAGAACAAGACCATTAGAGATTACATTCTTAAATGCTACACTATCAAAGCACATTGTAGCTATAGCATGGAGTGTAAAGAACCAACCACGTGTCTGGTCTACACCCTCAGCAATAAAGTCGGCTGGGAAAGGAAGGTCATCCTTATGCTCAAATGGATAGTGATACTGAGCATATGGCATAGCTCCTGAGTCGAACCATACGTCTATCAAGTCTGGCTCTCTACGCATTGGCTTACCGCTAGGGCTAACCAATATAACACCATCAATATATGGGCGGTGAAGGTCGATATTCTCTGGTGCATAATTTGCTGCACTCATATCGCCCACCTTGAAATTCTTATATGGGTTCTCTGTCATGAAGCCCGCCTTAATAGAGGCCTCGATACCAGCCATAAGCTCCTCCATCGAACCTATGCAGATCTCCTCTTTGCCATCCTCTGTACGCCAGATTGGGAGTGGAGTACCCCAATAACGAGATCTAGAGAGGTTCCAATCCTGTAGATTCTCGAGCCAGTTACCGAAACGACCGCTACCTGTAGAGGCAGGCTTCCATGTGATAGTATTATTAAGCTCTATCAAACGCTCACGGAGCGCAGTAGTACGGATAAACCATGAATCCAATGGATAGTAAAGCACTGGCTTATCTGTTCTCCAGCAGTGAGGGTAAGAGTGAACATGCTTCTCAATCTTGAATGCCTTATTTTGCGACTTAAGGCTTACCGAGATATCAATATCTATTGTAGCATCTTTATCTGTCAACGTCTCATCGTAGGCGTTCTTTACGAAACGGCCCTCCCACTCTGCATAAGCATCAGCATTGATATATTTTGCTACAAAGTTTTGGTCCATATCAGCACGAGGCATGATACGACCCTGCTTATCTACCATTGGCACCATCTTGCCGTCGGCATCCATCACCATAAGAGCCTCAATGCCGTAGTTCTTAGCTACCTTAGCATCGTCAGCACCAAATACTGGAGCGATATGTACAATACCTGTACCATCGGAAGTAGTAACATAGTCGCCAGAGATTACCTCAAAGGCCTTACCCTCAAGTTTCACCATTGGCATAAGCTGCTCATACTTCATACCGATAAGCTCCTTACCCATATATGAGCCAAGCACTCTATATGGCACCTTCTTATCGCCAGCAGCGTATGTCATCTCCAACTCAGCGCCCTCTGGTGCAAAATAAGCTGCCAATCTATCCTTAGCAAGGATAGCACACATAGGCTCTGCTGTATATGGATTAAATGTCTTTACAACTACATACTCTATCTTCTCGCCCACACAAAGAGCAGTATTCGATGGCAATGTCCATGGTGTAGTAGTCCATGCGAGAGTATATAGAGGAGCATCACAAAGGGCGAATATAGCCTCAGACTTCTCGTCGCGTACCATCTTAAACTGTGCTGTCATGGTAGTATCCTTCACATCACGATAGCAACCTGGTTGGTTTAGCTCGTGAGTAGAGAGACCTGTACCTGCAGCAGGCGAATATGGCTGGATAGTATAACCCTTGTATAGAAGATTCTTCTGATATAGCTGCTTCAATAGCCACCAGCACGACTCTATATAACGGTTGTCGTAAGTGATATATGGGTCGTCCATATCAATCCAATAACCCATATCATCAGTCAACTTACCCCAAAGGTCGATATACTTCATCACATCCTTGCGGCAAGCTGCATTATATTCATCTACGGTAATCTTCTTACCGATATCCTCCTTTGTAATACCAAGGCTCTTCTCTACACCTAGCTCTACTGGCAAGCCGTGTGTATCCCAACCTGCCTTACGCTTAACGTCAAAGCCCTGGAGAGTTTTATAACGACAGAAGCAGTCCTTAATAGTACGAGCCATCACGTGGTGAATACCTGGACGACCATTAGCAGATGGTGGTCCATCGAAAAACACGTACTTAGGAGCGCCAGCGCGTTCCTTCTCGCTCGACTCAAATGTCTTGTTTTTTTGCCACTTTGCGAGTACCTCGCGGTTTATACCTGCGAGATCCAATCCCTTGTATTCAGCAAATCTCTTTTTCATTATACTACTTCTGGAAAATATTTTGCTTTGTGAAAGTTGTAAAAATTTACTCAAACATTTATACAACTCACCGTAAGTTACTATTTTTGCACTGCAAAGGTAGTGAATGAAATCCTATTTTCAGCACTATAGACCAACTTTTCGCAACATTGTAATAATCAAAGGACTACGTGACATACTATATCTTGGCAATAATTACCCTCGTTACCCCCATTATAGTGTGGGCGCACTACCTCCTCATCAACTATTTCGAGAGGAAGGCAATGGCCGAGTTGTCTATATTGCTACACCCCGATTGCAAGGAGTCATTACGAAAAGACATACACGAGTTTAACCGCATTACGCATGGCCGTTTCAATGAGCTCCAACTCCTAGACTATTATCTTAAAATCAAAGGGCTACAGATTGTCGACCTTCACACCTCCTCAAGCAGCCATGTCCGTAACTATCTAATGAAACCAACTAAGATAAAACTAAACTACTCAGAGACTGTTATCTTTTATGAGAAATTCCTAAATATGCCACAAGCCTCAGGCTTGGATGCAACTTGCAGCTTTGACCTTTAGTGTTTGCTGACGGCTTTTAGGGGGTTTTATTTAATTGGTTGACATATTTCCCGTTATAATGGCTTTTTTCTAGTACGGAGCCTTTTCATGAAAAGGCTCTACAGAGGGACTTGTATAGTAGTGGGGGTGTTGTGAAGGTTTAGTTGGTTGTTTTCATATTATTATTTTCTAAATGGCCGCTATACCGCGGGAGCACTCTATGTGCACCCAAAGAGCACCAAAGAAGAGTATAGCTGATGCAGGGTGATGAATGATATCATTTATGTGTTTTTTATTATGGATTATTTGGGGAGATGTATTTAATTTGGCAAAAGAGAGAGGTGAATTGACAATTCGCGGTTAGGACAAATGTCTCATTTAGCAAGAGGTGGGGAGATGAGGGGATCATATACGGGAAATATATCATATGAATCCCTTAAGGGCATAACTTAACATTTGAGGAGTGAATACCTATTGCCAGGTAAGGATTTTATTATACCTAGGAACTCCATCTCTAGGAGCGTAGGGCTGACTGCCGCTACTGGGAGGGCAACGGCACGGGAAAGTTCGTCGAGCGAGAGGGGACCATTTGCTAGTGCGGTAGCAATAGCGCTCTGCATAGGGTCGAGAGGAGTATCTGGAGAGGCGAAGAGGGCTCCCTGCTGATGCGCGGGGGCATATGTGCAACTATCCCACCCTAAGATATGCTCTATATCGGATGCTGAAGTGACTAACTCCGCCTTATGCTCTTGTATGAGGCGATTGGTACCTATAGACATAGGGGCATAGGGAGAACCGGGGACTGCAAGTACTACCCTATTGTACTCGTGAGCCTTGGAGGCTGTAATTAACGAGCCGCCCTTCTCGCCACTCTCCACTACAAGGGTGGCATCTGCCATGCCTGCCACGATACGATTGCGGCTTACAAAATTGACCGCCTCGGGCTGTGTGCCTCGTCTGAACTCTGAGAGTATAGCACCGCCATTTATTACCATTCGCTTGGCGATATCCCTATGTTGTGATGGGTATAATATATCCATGCCATGAGCCACTACGCCTACCGTCTTTAGGCCACAGTCTAACGCCGCTATATGTGCAATGATATCTACGCCATAGGCTAGACCACTTACCACAAGGAGGTCGGGATAGGAGGAGGAGAGAGTCGATAAGACATCGGCACACCATTGGCGAGCTGCAGGTGTTGGTCGACGGGTACCTACCACGCTGATAACCTTTGAGACATTGAAATCGGCATCGCCACGTGTATATATTACAAGTGGAGCATCTTCACAAGAGCGTAGTCTTGAGGGGTAGCTCGCTGAGTGGTATGTAACGACGTGCATTCCGCAATTGTCTATCCACTCTACCTCCCTCTGAGCCTCGACTCTTAAGGCATCTCTTGAGGTTACTATCTCCTTTACCACAGAGGATGGGAGCTTATCTATAGAGGAGAGCTGGCGCTCTGACATCTCAAAAATATCTGATACGGAATTTGTTGCCTCTAGTAGGCGGCGAGAATTTTTAGGGCCAACGCCCTTTATCAAACCTAGAGCTATGAAATCTATTGCTTCTTGATCCATGTTTAAGTGGTTTTATGATTAGATGCGACAAAGATATATCAATTTATTGAATGGAAATATATTACACCATCATTTTGAATAAAGAAAAGGTATATATTTGCGCCAAAGAAAATAACCATATCAAAATTATGGAATCACTCCTTCACTATATTTGGCAAAATCGCCTTTTTTATCCTACAGGTATTGTCTCGACATCGGGAGACAATATAGAAGTTATAAATCCTGGTATATATAATAGAGATGCTGGTCCGGATTTCCTATGCGCAGTAATATCAATAAATGGTATCCATTGGGCGGGAAATGTGGAGATACATATCAATGGAGATGATTGGTATGTACATAACCACCATAAGGATATCAACTACTCTAATGTGGTACTACACGTAGTAGATGAGCCATCGAAAAGCAAGACGATAGATATAAATAGTAGAGAGATACCCGAGATAGTATTGCGCTACCCTAAGGATATCGCAAACAACTATAATATACTATCTACTTCGCCCATAAATATAAGATGTAGAGATATAATACCCGAGCTAACGGCACTAGAACGCAACTCTTGGTTAGACAGGCTTCTTATAGAGAGGATGGAGGAGCGTACCGACCTTGTGAGGTGTGTGAATGTGGAGTGCGATGGCGATTGGGAGCAGACGCTATTTGTAATGCTAGCTCGTGCATTGGGGCAAGGGGTTAATGCTGATGGGATACAAGATGTAGCACGGAGGAGCCCACTAAAGATAATGGAGAAGCTATCTTCTATTACCCAGATAGAGGCACTACTTTTTGGCAGAGCCGGACTACTAGATATAGAGTGTGACGACGCCTATATACAGAGGCTACGGAGGGAGTATGAGATACTACGGGTGAGGTTTGAGCTTCCGGAGTATGCAACACGGGTAGCGCTTAAGAAGCTACGCTTGAGACCTATGAGTTTTCCCACCATTCGAATATCACAATTGGCTGCTATAGCGTTGAGGGCAAGAGGTAATATGTCGGCCACCTTTTCGACTCTAGACATAAAGGCACTCTCTAAGGCGCTAGATGTAAAGGCATCAGAGTATTGGGATGAGCATTACGACTTTGGTGTAAACTCAGGCAAGATAACGGAGAAACGCATAGGGGCGAGTAGCAAGACGCTAATGCTGATAAATGGCATAATACCTTGGCTATATGCGCGAGCTCATAAGATGGGCAACATGCGCGAGAAAGAGAATATCTTAAAGATGCTAGAGTTCATCAAGCCAGAAAAGAATCATCTGATAGCGGCGTGGCAAGAGGTGGGCATCACGCCTAGTAATGAGGCGGAGGCTTGCGCATTGATACATCTATCGAAGAGGTATTGCAAGCGGAGGCGGTGTTTGTCTTGTAGGTTTGGGCAGAGGATGCTTTGTAGCGGGGGCGCTCGGATTTAATGTCGCATACGGATTATGCGGATTTGTACGGATTGGAGGTAAGAGAAGCTTTTGATGAGGCTAGGAAGAGGTGCGTGTGGTGCCTTGTTACTCGCAGTTTTTTGTAGTTATTCTAGTTGTTCTAGTTATTCTAGATGGTGCTAGGCTGAGGGATGGGAGGATACGGTGTGGGCCCTTGTTCATCGCAGTTTTTGTACTTATAAAGGGCAAAAAACAATCTTCCAGAGTCTTTTTTAGGGGTAATTTTCAATCTTCCAGAGTCTTTTTTATTATCTTTGTCGCCGTAACTATTATATCGTTATTCTATGGAAGAGAAGAACATAGGCTCCTTGTACGCCACATCGCAGAGGCTAATAAGGCTTACAAACACGACATTTAAGCGGTATCTCACACATACAATAGACTGGGATAGTCACTTGATAGCTATCAAAGGGCAGCGAGGTGTGGGCAAAACAACTATGCTCCTCCAACATATTAAAGAGAGGTTTGGCACGGATACGACAGCATTATATATCTCATTAGATAACTTTTGGTTTATGTCACACTCTTTGACTGATATTGTCGAATACCATTACAATCATGGGGGGACACATATCTTCATAGACGAGGTGCACAAATATAACCATTGGCAGACTCTAATAAAAAATATGGCTGACGAATATCCTGACCTTCATATAGTATATACAGGCTCTTCGATGCTAAAAATAGACTACAATGAGGGCGACTTATCTAGAAGACAAGTAGTGTACACTCTCAATGGCATGTCGTTTCGCGAATTTCTAGATTTTGAGGGGGTAGTTACAGTGAATCCCTTACCACTAGATACTATACTATCAAATCATAGTGATATATGTTCAGACATATGTAGCGACACTAAGATACTTCCTCTTTTCGACAAATACCTAAGATACGGATACTACCCTTTTTACAAAAAAGATACTGCAGGCTTCGAGATGAGGCTTCAGGCTGTAGTGCGCCAAATACTCAATGAGGATATGCCTACAGTGGAGGAGGTAACGTACCCTACTATTCAGAAGATTAGTAAAATGCTCATGATTCTCTCAGAAAGAGTACCGCAGACGCCAAATATGACAGAATTATATAGAGAGATAGAGACCAATCGTGAACAGGGGCTGAGAATGCTAAATATCCTAGAAAGGGCAGGGTTAATAACACTATTGCATAGAAACATTCGGAACTTCGGGCAGCTATCAAAGCCAGACAAAATACTACCAGGCAACCCTACTCTTATGTATGCTCTATCCCCAGAAATAAATAAAGGTACATTACGCGAAACATTCTTCTATAACCAATTATCAACAGTAGGGAATGTTACGCTTCCGTCAAAGGGCGATTTCCTAATAAATAATAAATACCTATTTGAAGTCGGTGGCAAGAATAAGACATTCAACCAAATAAAAGACGTAGCTGATAGCTTCTTGGCTGTTGACGATATTGAGACTGGGCACCATAACAAAATACCGCTATGGGCCTTTGGGTTGCTATATTAATAGCTATACAAGAATAATAAAAAATTACGAAGGGTCAAACATCACGTCTTGACCCTTCGTTTTCATAACAACTTATATACCTCTATTTATACTTTGCTGTTTTTAGTTTTCTAATACCCATTGGATAGGTGATGCGTAAAGTGTATAGACATCGCCGTATAGGTTGTCTGTGAGTGTTACCATGGTAGGATTATTCATATCATCAAACTCTATGGTAAACTCGCCATTGAATGGGTAGAAGAAGTATGACAAGGCCTCTCTATAGTACTGTGCATTTTGGTCGCCAAAGTCGCTTTGATTCAATCCCATTTGGATGACATTGTCTGCCACTGCATATACGTATGGTGCTTGTAGGTATGCACTAGCTACATATGCTCCACCAATAGCAGGTGAGTAGCTATGCATATTGAAAGAGAAAATGCCATTTCTAGTACCGAAGTAGAGATACTGGAGATACTCGCCCTCTTGCTCGTAGATAGGAATAGCGTAGTCTTCCCATACAAAGCCCCAATTCTCATTTGTCTTTATACCAGAGGCCTCGTAGCCAAGGAACCACCTACCATTCAAGAAGATATCTACAGCAGTGACAGAAGGCTCTATAATGAAACCATTCTCGTCTACGAACTTCTCTCCATCCCAGACGAACTCTCTGATATCATTACCCTCTATGGTAACGGTCTCGTAGAACTTAATACCCTTTGAGGTATAGATGAATGGTATATCGCCCTTGATAAGCTCAGACTTCTCTACAGAACCGTCTTCAGCGGTAGTCTCAATAGCATACTGATAGCTGATAATCTGACCCGAGAGAGAGTATTTAATAGTAGCCTTCTGCGAAGCGCTGATGGTGAGAACTGTCTTATAGGTACGAGAGAACGACTCTGTCTTTAGCTTGTCGATCTGAGCAAGATACTCGTCGGCATTAGCTGGAAGAGGATACATCTCAGTCTTTACCCCTGATTTTGTACCCTTAAGGATAATCTTATCTGGGGTACAAGAGATGATGGTGAAGTCGAAATCGCCCTCGTAACCATCACCTAAACCTGCGCCGCCACTATTAGATGGGTCGCTTAGGAAGTGAAAGACCTCATTATAGGTATCGAAGGTGAGTTTAATACCATTATCTGGGGTGACTTGGTAGAGGCTTGTGGCTGTGTATGAGCCTTCGGCATCTGTAGCATAGTCGGCAGTAATAGCCACTGTGCCATCGGTATTGAATTTACAAGCTACTACATAACCGCCGTATGCCTGATATGCGCCAGGGTAGTACTCCATAGCCCAACCATTTTGTGCGCTAGTGAGTATTTTGTTATAAGCCTCGGCAGTAGCATCGGCGCGTAATGATGAAGACTGATCGAATATCTCATCCTCCTCGACCTCACACGAAGATAATACAGCGCATGATATGAAGAGTGATGCTATTATATGTTTTAGATTCATCTTAATATCTGTTTTAAGTTACACTAATCCAATGTAGTAAGATCGAGGTCGTACACCTCTTCGTACTTCTCAAGTACCTTAGCTCTAAGTTCGTCGAGGTTGATGCTCCATTGCCCCTTGAGGTAGTCGCGTACTATGTCTAGCTTTTTCTGGATTAGAGCTGCAGCATCTATACCAGCAATCTCCATACGCTCATCCCACCAAGCTTGGTCGTGGGTAACATAGTTAGACAGAGTCTCTACGAAATCCTCTTGGAACTCATTAGATGCATAAGGGGTAATATAACCCATTTGAAGAGCCTCCTTGTCTGTAACATTTACCCATGATGTACTTTGGTAAGAGTCAGGGGTAATGAGGTTAAAATCGGTAGTATAGCTCTTGGTCTGGTGCAAGATATGAGCAAACTCATGGTGCATAGTCTTGAAGAACCAATAGTTGAGGAAATCAACATCGATATTCTCGTAATCGAGAGAGTTTACATTATACAATGTAATCTTGACACCGCCCTCTGCTGTACCAAGGACAATCTCACCCTTAGAGTTGTATGCTGGCGAGCCTACTACTGTAATGACCTTAGGGCAATATGTCTTGATGAATGTCTCTCCAGCTATCTCCTTATAGACATCGAGCCAGAGGAACTTAGTGAGCTTTGCGAGAGCTATCGACTGGTCTAATGTAGCAGGGACGAGATTGTAACTATTACTTGTCTCCTTATCTGTATAGCGATACTGGAATTGGATATTATAGGTATCGACATAGTTGGTCTTTAGCCACTTATCGAAGCTATTCTCTACCCTATTGGTATTAGAGAAGATGCTCTTGCCATCTATATCGTCCTCATCACAAGCTGTGAAGCCTAGCAACGCTGAGCAAGCTAAAAGTGCTATATATTTTGCTTTCATGTGAACTTTCTAATGAAGAATTAAACATTAATTACGTGGGTTAGGCTCCAAACCTGCAGCGATAACATCCTGAGGCAACTGGACAGCCCTACGAGGGTCGTCTACACCAAGTACCAACTCATCGCCACCATCAACATTGTGATACAACACGATACCCCAACGCTTAACATCTAGCCAACGAAAACCTTCGTGGATAGTCTCTATACGACGGAGGTGGAGGAGGCACTGAACCAAATACTCATTTTCCTTAGAGTATGTGAAGCCCTGTGGGTGTACCTCGTTATTGATTACATGATGATCAGAACTTGTCTTATAGTCTATAGCGCCATAGATATTGTTGATATCATCGAGAGTAACATCTTGTTTTAGCTTAGTATTTGCTTGCAACCAGATATTGATATCAGCAAGGTAGCCCTCTGTATTGTTTTGCAACAATCTAGCCTCGGCACGTGTAAGGAGAGTCTCGTTAGTAGAGAATGGTACTAATACTATACGACGATAACCGATACCATTTACCTTATCTGTATACTCGAAGTCGGCATAGATCTTAGAAACGCCAATCTTCTGCTGAGAACCCCAACATGATGCAGCGCAATAAAGATTAGCATGCGAAGTACCCCACAACATCCTAACTCCTACAGTACCTGGACGGGCAATTTCTGGACCGAATAGTTTCTGGTAGTTACAAGCGTATCTACGAGCCAAATTATATGCACCTGCCCAATAACCCCAAGAGCTACCAGCGGTAGTCATAAGTAGATTGGCAGGCTCAGAAGGGTTTCTGTACATATTACAACGGTCAGAATAGTTACCACTCTTAGCCATAGTAGCCCAGTCGCGCATTACGGATGCAGGGTCGGCACCGAGAGCAACGGTAGCATACTCCTCGCACTTAGCCCAATCTTGCTTATACTGGTAGAAGCGAGCTGCGAATGCGTAGGCCGACTTTTTGGTGAAGTGGTATTTAGGAGCCTTATGGAGGTCGTCCTTAATATAAGGCAATGCAGCTACGATATCGGCCTCAATAGCATCATATACCTCAGCAAGAGTACCACGAGTATATACTGGCGACACCTCTGTCTCTGGGGCAAATGAGTATGGTATACCCAGCTCCTTATCGGCAGTCTGTGGGTTGTATGCCATACAGAAGGTATTAGAGAGGATGAAGTGTGCGTATGCTCTACACAAGAGAGCTTCGGCCTTCTGAGCCTCTAGACCCTTCTCGCCCATCTTGCTAATAGCATCTAGAGCCTGGTTGGCAGTAGCGATAGTCATATAGCAAGTATTCCAGAACTGCTTAGGAGTATCATTACCATCATCTGTCACATCCTCCCAGAGATATGCCTCCTCCTGGACCTTCTGAGCGATATCATATTGAGGTCCATTATCCATAGCATTATCACTAGAGAACTCATGGAGAGCTACAAGCGAGTTGGTAGGATATGCAGATACTAGGAGCGAAGTAATTTTATCTTCGGTATTAAGCTCGGCGCGGTTATCAGGCATCTCATCGAGGAAGTCGTCACAAGCAACGAGAGCCGAACCAAACAAGAGCGCAGAGAGAATATATTTTGTCTTCATTATGTTTTCTCTATTAATGTTTTACAAACCTACGCGAAGTGTACAGGTAAACTGCTTAGGAGTAGGAGCTGCTACACCACCAGCATTGAAGAACTCTGGGTCTTGACCATTGAGCTTATCATCAGCATAGATAAGGAATAGGTTGGTAGCCTGGAGCTTCAACGAGAGATCTGTCAAGGTAAGCTTCTCACAGATTGACTTAGGGAACTGGTAAGCAAGAGATATCTCCTTCATACGAACGAAGTCGCCCTTAGCCACACGTGCTGTGGAGTAGTTGTATGCATTGTAAGCATAGCTTAGGTAAGCATCATTTGTATTCATACGGCGTGTAGCAATGACTGGGATATCTGTCTTATTCTCATCACCCGATACTGTCCAGCGGTTCTTGAACTCACGAGGAGTTGACTGCAAGTCGGTATAACGAGCACGGAACACAGGGTCTAGACGTATGGCATTACCACCAGAGTATGTGATGAACACATTAAGCTTTAGCCCCTTCCATGAGAGAGTATTGCCGAATGAGCCCGACCATGTAGGGTCTGTTGGTCCCTCATATACTAGATGATCTTTTTTGATACGCTCCTGGAAGTAGATATCACTGATAGTCTTCTCGCCATTCTCATTGATAAAGGTAGGAAGACCATCCTCTGTTAAACCTTGGAAGTTCATAGAGAAGAGGCTTCGTACAGGGTAACCCTTAGAGGTGAAGCCTGAGCCAGTAATCATTCCTATTACAGTAGCATTGCTATCGAACTTAGTAACCTCTGTCTCGGTCTTAGAGAAGATAAGGTCGGTAGTCCAACGGAAATCCTGTGTCTTTATATTAGTAGTAGAGAGGGTGAACTCGAAGCCGTGACTCTCCATATTAGCTACGTTGGCAAGCTTATCGATTCTACCGCCAATACCCATTGTGGTAATCTTACCGATAAGGTCGAAATTCTTTCTCTTATACCAATCGAAGTCGAGGTTGATACGATTATTGATAAAGCCCAAAGATGCACCGAGGTTAAGCTCGTGCTTCTTCTCGTATGTGAGGGCGCTATTCTCAAGGTCGAGCACCTCCAGACCACTCTCTGAGGTATTTGTAGATGGACGCCAAGGGTTGTATGAGCCGATGACTACACGAGAGTTGGTAACACTCGAAGGACCGCGATCGCCAGTGAGCGAGTATGAGCCCTTGAGGGTAGCTGTACTAACAGCATTCTGATTCTTGAACCAATCCTCCTCATGAGCATTCCAAGCGAGAGATACGTTCCATGTAGGCAACCAACGAGCCGAACGGCTCTTACCAAGTTTATTGGTACCCTCGTAACGTACTGTACCATTGATAGTATATCGGCCCATGAAAGAGTATGTAGCAGTGCCGAAGAATGCCTGAGAACGAACACGACCCTCGTCAACAGAGTAGTAGTTGGTATTCTCCTCCTTAGACCGCTTAAAGAACTCGTATTGGAATGATGGGAGCATACCCATCTCGTACTGCATACCTACGCCATTGAACCATGTGCGCTTACGGTCGGCAGCATTCATCTCCATACCGCCGAAGAAGTTGACGATATGAGTATCATCAAAGCTATCATTATAAGATACAGTAGCACGCACATCCCAAGAGTTCATGGTGTACTTTGTCTCCTTATAGAAGCCACCTCGCTCAAGAACTGATATAGGGAGGGAGTTGACATTATCTGGGTCTTTATACAACCAAGAGTTATTATCACGCATTGTAGCGTCGTCCATAGCGCGGAACGCCATAGCTTGGTTGGAGTAGTCCTTAATCTCGTGAGACTGTGTAGAGCCTGAATACTTATAAGCTACAAGACCAGCCAACTCTACCTTTGAGATAGGCTTAACCTTTAGTTCGCCTTGGAACTTAAGGTCTACCACATTGAACTTCATGTAGTTGTTATCCAACTCGTGCAAGATATTGAAGTCGGCATAATTTCTCTTATAGAATACATTTGGGTCGAGAGCTCTAGATGTATTCAAAGAGTATGAGTAAGGGTTGATATCGAAATCACGCTTTACCTCGCCAGATACTACGTCGATATCCTGGCCTAAAGTACCTGGGGCCTCCTGCTTACGATATGCTCCTGTACCGATAAGGTTAAGAGTAACAGCCTTGCTGATATTGTAGAGGGCATTGAGGTTCATGGTAAGACGGCTCACCTTACTCTTCTTATACCATCCTGGATCAGACATGAGTGACATAGATGTATAGTATGATGCCTTGTCTGTACCTGATGTCATAGAGATGGCATGTGAGTGCGATACGGTATTATTGAACAAGAGGTCGAACCAATCGGTATTTCTCATCTCGCACTCTTGGAGGTATGCATTCTTTGCCTCCTCTGTATTTGCCAATTCGTATTTGCCGGTAATAGGGTCGTATGTATTTATCATCTGATACATCTTACCATATACACCGCTATCGCTCTTACGCAATACATCGCTGAAGTTGAGATATCCTGCACGCTCAAGCTCGCGATAGACATCCATCTGCTCTTGCGAGTTCATGATATTGAAGTTACGATAGTTAGGCTTGAGGCGGTATGTATACTCACCAGTATATGATATATGGTTTGTACCAGCCTTACCCTTCTTAGTGGTAACTACAATCACACCTGCCATAGCACGTGCACCATATATAGATGTAGCAGAACCATCCTTAAGGATTTGGAAGCTCTCGATATCGTCTGAGTTAAGACCTGCGATAACGGATGAGATAAGTGTCTCTGGGTCGCCCTTAGAGAGGTCATCAGCGCTCACCTCAGTGACATCCTCCATAATAACACCATCTACCACCCATAGAGGTTTAGAAGAGCCATATATAGATGTAGCACCACGAACGCGAATCTTAGGTGCTGTACCGAAGGTACCTGATACGTTCTGAACGCTCACACCTGCTGCACGTCCCTCGAGTGCTCTAGATATCTCTGGCACACCATCGAGCATAACGTCCTTAGCCGATAGCTTAGTGGTAGCACCTGTAAAGAGACGTTTGTCCATCACATGCATACCAGTAACAACTATCTCTTCGAGCTCCTCTGTGTCGGCATAGAGAGTAACGTTGTAAGTTGTTGTTTGGTCGTTGAGGGCTATTTCGGCATCTTTATAGCCTACAAAGTGCACCACTATAGTTTCTGCACCCTGCTGGACAGTAAAAGAGAAATTGCCATCAAAATCGGTAATTGTTCCGGTAGTTGTTCCTTTTACTACTACGGATGCCCCTGGGACTGGAAGCCCATCGTCTCCTATTACGGTACCCTTTATAGTGCGACTTTGGGCAAACGCCACCGCACAAGATAGGGCCAACAGAGACAAGAGAACCACGAGTTTTTTCATCTGTGTTAAACTAATTGGTTTGTTTCTTAATAAAATAGACTGTTGCACTAACAGAATAGAATAGATTCTACTCTAAGAGTGTCAATTTATAATTGACTACAAAGCTAGCTTATAAATATTGTATTACAAAGTAAATACATATTAAATGTGTGCATTTTAACTATTGAGTGACAAGAGAAAAAAACAACGAAGGGTCAGAAATCACGTCTCGGCCCTTCGTATCATAACAACTTATATACCTCTATTTACGCTGTTATAGTTAATTATTTAGTGATAGGATTATCTGATTATCCTAAGGAATACATTTGTAAAAAAACCTAGTGGATAATGGATATCCACTAGGGAAAATGTGATAATATAATTGGCTAGACTATTATCTAAAAGACTTAGCGTCAGCGCTAGCAATTACATGTGTATCAGTAATGAATCTCTTTACAGGAGCACGACGAGAGTTCAACGATGCAGACTTGTTAGCCGACTTCTTAGTCAACTTAATATCAGCATAATGGCCCCATGGTCCCAATTTAGAATTGAATACAACAAGTGATTCCATAGCTGGAGCAGGGACAACTACACCATTCTCGTCAGTTGTGAAGTTATATGGATAATCCTTAACCTCAAGAACACCCTCTTCATTGAAGCCTGCATAGAAATAAGCATCATCATATATATACTTACCATCTGACATGTAAAGATTGAAGTCGAATACTTGACCCTGATATGGGAAATCAAAGACATGCTGAGAAGGCAAATACAAGAGGCCACCGAAGTACTCGAATGTGAGAGCTACTGCCTCGTCGAAAGTAGCTAGAGTAACTGTACCATCACCATTGTTGACAATCTCAACGTCTTCTGTAATCTCTTTTTTACCATTATTTGTGAGATAAGAGTATGTCATTGTATACTCGCCAAGGTAATCTGCTAAAGCTGCACCAGCGAAGAAGTCCTTACCAGCCTCCTCTGCAGGCTCCTCTTCTTCAGAAGGGAATACGTAATCAGGCCAGAAGAGATCTACCTCACTCTCACCGAAACCGCCAAGACTAGGAACATAGTAGTATGGGCTAAATGCAACATATGAGATGCCTCCATCTTCCTTATAGTTCACAACAGTATTATCGTCACTCAATGTAGAGCTAAGATATGATGGTTGGAATGCAACGATATCGATACCTGAATAAAGGAGACCAAGATACCAATAATTCCAAGTAACTACACCATCTATAACAGAGAACTCAATATAGTCTGTAGTTGAACCACCATCCGTAATGCTACCACCGATAATACCTGCCTCCTCATAAGCATCGGCATTATATGGATAGGCAAGACGATAGTATGAAGAATTGTCACTACGTTGATAGAGATGCGCATTCATATCTACACCAAGGAAGCCCTCAGATATTGTAGCTACACCAAGGTCGTTCCATACATAATCACGAGTAACCTTTGTAACGAGTACAGAAGCACCATTTGTATATGGACTCTTAAGATCCTCTGACAAAGACAACTCTAGCTCTTTAGTAGAACCAACCTCGAAAGAAGGAGCTACTGTGAGTACAAGATTAGCCTCTTTCTCACCAGCTGCAAAAGATACCTCTGAAGGAATTACCAAAGCATCATCCTCATTCTTTACTACAGTAACAGTAAAAGAACCTGCATTATCAGCATTTGTTCGAGATATTGGAATTTTGAGAACACTCTCATCTGGAGTAAGTACATATGAACTAGCAGCAGAAGATGCGAATGCTACACCTGGAGCCTGAGAAACTTCACCTGGACCAGCATAATCTGGACCATCCTCACTACATGCTACCGTTGACAAAGCAACGATAGATGCAAGAGTGAAATATTTGAATATCTTTTTCATTTTAGATTCAAGTTAAAGGATGATTTATTAATCAGTTACACCATCAAGAAGATTACTACCATCACCATGCTTTGGCTCGTCACCGATTGGATTCTGAACCATAAGGTTGTTTGATGTCATCTCACCCTGTGGAATAATAGCCAACATGATAGGGTTGTCATGTGAGAGGTTGAACTTAAAGTCGTCTGGCACATTTGTCTCAATACGGTCATTGAAACGAACCATTGGCTTGCGGAGACGCATGATATCTGACATAGAGAAGCCCTCGCCCCACAACTCAATACGACGCTGCATCCAAACCTCGTCAGAGAAATCAGCACAATACTGAGTGTACTCAGCATTACGATACTCCTTAACGAAGTCTGCAAGAATCTGCTTACCCTTAGCCTCATCACCAGCCTTAGCATATGCCTCTGCTTGGATAAGAATCATCTCCTCGATACGCATATATGGCCAGTCACCACCATTCTTTGAAAGGTCGCCTGCTGGGTCAAAACCAAACTTAACGTTGGTATATGGCAAGTAAGGCATCTTAACGTCCTCTACATTCTCTGTAGCAATTTGGTCGCCAGTCAATGTTATACCGGCAGCAGACCATACTACATCTGTAAGGTGATCTGAGTGAAGGTTCTCATCAACCCACCAACCCTTACGAATATCTGTCTCAGGGATGATGCTCCACAAAAGTGTGTTGATTTGGTCGTAAACCTGAGAACCAGCAGCATAGGCATTTGCTGAGAAAGAACCTATCCAAGATGGCCAACTAGCATATGAACCTGAAACCATAGTCTCGGTAAATTTAAGACCCCAAATCCAGTTGTGATCAAGCTTATAGAACGATGTACATGGGCTAGAGACCTCCTCCTTAGAGTATGGCATACCATCACAGCCATCACCCTTAAGAGACTGAGATACCTCAATAGCCATAGTAGCATCGTTTGCTGCAGCTGCCCAATTCTCTTGGTAAAGGTTTGCACGTGCACGCAAGCCATAAGCTACAGCCTGATTTGCAAATACCTGAGAAGGACGATTGTATCCCTCGAGCAACTCTATAGCCTTGTCGAGGTCTTCCATAATGAACTTATATACCTCTGCAGTAGTGTTTCTAGCATAACCTAGCAAAGCAGTGGTGCCATCAACAATAGGTACACACAAACCATCAGGTGCCTCAGCTGGACTATACTGATAGTATGGTGCCAAGTTAAGATAGTCGAATGCACGAACACAGAGAGCCTGACCAAGGAGCTGCTGAGAAGCCTTGTTAGTTGTCTCTGGGTCAATAGAATTAATAATGTCGTTAGCAGCCTTCATCTGCTTCCAGAAGAGATCCCAACGGATGCGTGGGTTACGATAATTATCATGACGATCTGCCCACTCTGAAGATGTAGACAACCAGTTGTAACCTACACTAGGAGCAAATGCATCAGGACCATTGTAATCGAAGAATGCACAAACCAATGGATAACCGCCATCGTCAGGTGTACCATATCCCAACGCATTAGGCCCAGCCATAATATTGTACAAACCAGACAACTCTGCTGTACTACGAGATGGCATGTTCTCTACGATATTAGTCTTAGTATCGGAGGTATAAACACCGCTCTCAAACTCTTTATCTAGGTCAGCACAAGCCGCAAAAGCCAATGCTGATAATATTGATAGAGATGATATATATCTTACTTTCATTTTGTCTTTCATTAAGAATTAGAACTCAATCTGGATACCGCCTGAGATAGTACGCAATGCTGAGTATGTATAGTTACCAGAGTTTGTTGTAGAACCTGGTGTGATTGTCTGACGAGGATCAAGGCCCTTACGATAAGCAAACAATGCAACATTATCACACGCTCCATATACACGAAGTTTCTCTACATAGAATTTCTTAGATAATGTCTTTGGCAATGTATAACCAAGAACTACACTATTGAGACTCAAGTAGTCAGACTTAACTAAATATCTATCGCTGCTACATTGGTTACGGTTATCGCCAATTGCAATACGAGGAGTATTTGTAGGATTCTCTGGAGTCCAAGCCTTCAAGATATCCTTGTGCCAGTTCTTACCAGCAGCAGATGTTTGACCTGTATGCATGAGGTCCTCGTAAGTACCATCATAAATCTTACCGCCCAACTGATATGAGAATTGGAGAGAAAGGTCAACACCATAAGCATGGAATTGTGTACCAAAACCTCCATAAAACTTTGGCAATGTGGTACCGCAGTCTGCAAGTTTAGCTGCGTTATAGTCCTCAGTAATAGAGTAGTCGCCATTATCTGGGTCAACATAGTATTGCTCCTTACCATTCTCCAAATTAACACCAGCAGATTTCTTCATGTACGACTGATAGATTGAACCACCTATCTTGTATATAAAGTAAGAACCCTTGATACCATCCTTCTTAACATTCTCAGCCAAATCAGTAATCTCATTTACATAGTGAGTACCATTAAAATTGATAGACCACTGGATATCAGGAGTACGAATAATATTTGCTGTCAAATCAACCTCGAAGCCCTTATTATCCATAGTACCAACATTTGTAGGGAATGATGAGTAACCAAGCACCTTAGGAACAGGCTGATTGTAAAGCATATCAGATGTCTTACGATAGAAGTACTCAGCAGAACCTACTAAGATTCCCTTGAAAAACTCAAACTCGATACCAGCATTGAAAGCGTGGCTAGACTCCCATGTAATATTTGGATTACCCTTGTAGTTGAATGAAAGTGAGAACGGATCGTTAGGATCGCCAGAGTACGATACCGCAAAGTTATCTTGATATGGCTTAGACGATCCTAGTGCATCATTACCCTGAACACCATAACTTGCCTTGACCTTCAACATGCTAATCCAATCGATATCCTTAATGAAGTTCTCTTTGCTCATCAGCCATGCACCACCGATCGAGCCAAAAGTACCCCAACGATGATCTGGATGGAAGCGACTAGATGCATCACGACGGAATGAACCAGAGAGGAAGTATTTACCATCATAGTCATATTGTACGCGACCGAGAATACCCTCTGTAGCATAATACACTGTACTCGATGATACTGATGGCTGATCGTCTACAGCATTGTCAATTTCAGGAATTGTTGGGCTATACATCTTCTCTCGATAAATCACCATCGATTGAGTCTTTTTTTGATAAGACTCATAACCAACCATTACATCGACATTATGTATATCTGCCAATGTCTTACGATATTGAAGAATATACTGCTGGTTAACAGATAACAATCTTGAATGACTAACCTGCACAGCTCCACCTGCAGAAACTGCGCTACCATAAAGTGGAGTCCAATATCCTCTATAACGTGTATTAGTAGATGTAGCACCTAATGTAGCTGTAAAATCAAGACCCTCGATAGGATTAACATTGATAAACCACTTTCCGTTGAATGTATCATTCTCGTTATCTCGGTCATTCAACTCATAATCCGACTTAGGGTTAGAGTTACTAAAGTTTGGACGCTTGTATTTAGCGTTATTACCAAAATCGTAACGATTACGACCTGCATCATCCTTAAGAATTCCTAACTCATCACGGAAGTACATAGGATATATAGGAGCAATCATGTTTGCTACATAGAACGCATTACCAGATGAACCCCAATCTTCCAATGTCGAACTAGACTTCATATTTGAGTTTGAGAACGACATATTTGTACCTAACTTGAGGAATGATTTAGCTTGATAATCAGCATGAACAAGCGCAGTATAACGAGTATAGCCTGTTCGATTGATAATACCTGTATCATCCAAATAACCAAGAGAGAGGTAATAGTTAATCTTCTCCGTGTTACCACTTGTAGAGAGGTTATACTCCTGGCGGAGGTTGTCCTTCAAGAACATCTCATCATACCAATCATCTGGAGTATAGTAGAGACCCTCCTCCTTATCGTAATAACCGAGAGTTGCATTAGGGTTCATCTTAAAGTTTGTACCAATAAGACGCTCGCCCTCAGGAACTGTAAATATCTTATAACCTAGATACTTCTCGATGTTATCACTTGCATATTTATGTGCGTCAGCCTCAGACTTACCTAGATTCCATGCTTGTTCGTTATAGATAGCACGATACATTGTCTCGTAGTACATACGAGGATCTGTCATTACATCATAGTTAGGCACGCCACGTTGGTTGTTACCCCACTTAGCCTCGAATGTTACCTTACCTTCGCCAGCAGCACCCTTCTTAGTATTAATAAGGATGACGCCATTAGCACCACGAGCACCGTAGATAGCAGAAGCAGCAGCATCCTTAAGTACCGACATGCTCTCAATATCACTTGGGTTAATAGATGCAATTGAACCATCATATGGAACACCATCTACCACATATAGAGGATCCTTGCTAGCGTTCATAGAGCCGATACCACGGATACGAATTGTAGCAGATGCACCAGGCTGACCATTAGCTGATGTAATCTGCACACCAGCAACCTGACCTGCAAGAGCCTTGGTTACGTTAGCTACTGAACGCTCAGCAAGCTTCTCTGAGCTTACCTGAGCAGCAGAACCTGTAAAGGCAGATTTCTTAGCTGTACCATAAGCAACAACAATAATCTCATCTACCTCCTGTGCCTCACTCTTAAGTGATGCATTAATCTTTGTCTGTCCGTTGATATCAACTTCCAAATTCTGCATTCCTACAAAACCGAAACACAATACATTTGCATCTGCAGGAACTGAAAGTGAATAGTTACCATCAAAATCGGTAACTGTACCTGTAGTTGTACCCTTAACAACTACCGATGCTCCCGGAATAGGAAGCCCATCGTCTCCGATCACTGTACCTGTGATTGTTCTGCTCTGTGCGAGCAAACTTCCACAAGCAAGCATCAAGATAGATACGATTAGTAAAAGTTTACGCATAAATAAAGGTTTAATTGTTTGATTAAGTTTCAAATTCTAAATACAATAGGTATTTTTCTACTTTTGTTCTAAATCCGTTTTTTCTTCTACTACGCCAATGGCAACGAGGAAATCTCTCTCCTTTCAGCTACCCTTGACAAGCGATTTGGGGTGTTTGTTTTTATAAACTAGACTGCTTTTCCACTAACAGAATATCCGAAATAGTATTCTAATAGAGGTTAAATTGTTATTGGCGCAAAGTTAGTTCATAATTATTGTATTACAAAGCAAAAAATATTCAATCATGCATATTTTTAACCTTAACAGGTCGTTTTTATACACTAGTAACAGTTTGAGTGATTACAAAACATAGGCTATCGCAACGTTTGACTGTTAAATCGTAATTTAAACATTATCCACGCTTCATATATATCACAACACGAGCTTCGCCATTCGACTATTTATGCACACCTACTTTAAATAGGTAAATATGCAAAATACGTAGATTACGTATGATGAAAAAAATCCGCTCCCTCGAACCGAAGGAGCGGACAAACCCTAAACTATATATAAAATTACTAATCGTTCTCCGCAAGACCGGAATAACGTACTCCAGCTACATGCAACTTGCTATAGAAATTTCCTATATAGTCATCATCACTAAACACTACATAGAAACTTATAGAGTCGGCTACCGAACCGTTATTCTGATGACCAGCACCTGGAAGTATCTTGCCGTCTGTAATATTAACTCTAAACCATGCATATTTCAGATATTTATACATTATTCGCATTTAATCTATTACCAAACATACGTAGTTTACTTACTTTTTATCATTTCAACTCGGATATATAACTACATTCTACAATCTACCCCTACTACACACTCGTGCATTAACAACTCAATACACTATACACCATATCATTTGCTACTCTTTTTTGCTTATATTTGCATTATATCCTGCCAAGGAATAAATACCATACATGGGCAACATTATGAAAGAGTCTCAAAAGATTTCCATTCGTTTCTACAATGGCCACGAAGTAAGGGCTGTATGGAGCGAAGAAAAGCAAAAATGGTACTACTCCGTACTAGACATCATTGGCGCTTTTAATCAACAAGACGAATACGAAAAAAATCGTAACTACTGGAAATACCTAAAGACCAAACTCAAAAAGGAACAAAACGAGTTGGTTAGTGCCACTAACCAACTGAAGCTAAAAGCAGCAGATGGCAAATTCTATAATACCGATGTAATGGATATGGATTCCGTTCGCAAACTAGCGCTCGCATTTCCTAATAATCGCTCTATATCTTTCATTGACTGGCTTACTAGCAGCGATAATAGCATAGACGGACAGAGTCGCAAGAAGGCATACACTCTTTTCGAAAGCAATCTACTCGATAGCATACCTATTGGCACAATAAAGGGTCTACAGCAAATTCATAACTACCTATTTGATGGCCTATACGACTTCGCAGGCCGGATACGCACAAAGACTATCTCAAAGGGTGGGTTCACCTTCTGCCTAGCTCAATATCTGGAATCACAACTGCAGAGAATAGAACAAATGCCCGAAAATACCTTCGAGGAGATAATGGATAAGTATGTTGAGATGAATGTGGCACACCCTTTTATGGAGGGCAATGGTCGTAGCACCCGTATATGGCTAGACCTTATACTAAAGGCTCGTCTGCACAAATGTGTAGATTGGAGCCTAATCAATAAAAACGACTACCTATCCGCCATGACACAGAGCGTAGCCAATGCTTCTGCCATAAAAAATCTTATCTATAACGCTCTTACCGACGATATTACTAGTCGTGAAATGTTCATGAAGGGAATAGATTACTCATATTATTACGAACAAGATGATAATATATAGTACCACATATGACATTGCCCCTCAAAGCAACATTATCAGCGTTTCACCAATATCCAATTAAATTTGTACCTTTGTATCGTATATATATAACATTAAGAGTACTACAGCATTGAACGATATATTTGAAAAGTACAACTTAGAAGCAAACGCCCCACAACCTATCATCCCGCTATTCGCAGCGATGGATGATGACGGTATCGTAGAGATCCCAGAAGATTCTACGTTTGCTCTCCTCCCTATCCGCGGTAATGTCCTCTTCCCAGGCTGCATGATGCCTATCTCTGTACGTAGAGAGGCTTCCGTACGCCTAATACACGACATGGACCAATCTAAGGGCAACTTTATTGTATCAACCCAAAAAGAGGATAACGCCGAATTCCCATCTTTCGATGACGTATACAAGGTGGGTACCCTAGCTCGTATCGTTCGTATCATCGAACTACCTGATGGCTCCTCTTCTGTCATACTACAGGGTCGCGCTAGATTCCAAATAGACTCGCTCGCCTCTAACGAGCACTACATGAAGGTCCACGCTCACCAGCTACCAGATGCTCCTGTCGCTCCCGATCGTCAAGAGGAGCTCTCAGCTATGCTCAGCACAATAAAGGAGGCAGCGCATAAAATAATCCGCTCTTATGGTGGCGCTCCTATCGAACTGGCTCAGGCTGTACGCGACATCAAAAACCAAACGCTTACAATAAATTTCATTGCAGCGAATACATATATCCCTGCATCCGAAAAACAAAGCATACTAGAGGCTAGCTCACTCTTAGACCGTGGCATGCTTCTCCTTGGGTCACTAAATCAGCAACTACAGCTCATAGAGCTAAAGATGCGTATCCAATCTAAGGTTAAGGGCGACCTCGACCAACAGCAAAAGGAGTACTTCCTCCACCAAGAGATGCGCGCCATTCAGGACGAGTTGGGAGGAAACCCTAACGATAAACGATTGGCAGATTTCAAGGCTCGCGCCGAGAAGAAAAAATGGCCCGATTATGTAAAAACTGCGTTCAACAAGGAGATAGACACTCTGCAGCGTATCAATGTCAATAGCCCAGACTACTCTCTCCAAGTAAACTATATAGAGACAATACTCGACCTCCCTTGGAATGAATATACCGAGGATATATTCGATATAAATGCTGCCGAGGAGCGTCTCAATGCCGACCACTATGGTCTCGACAAGGTAAAGGAGCGAATACTAGAACACTTAGCAGTTCTTAAGCAGAAGGGCGACATGAAGTCTCCTATCCTCTGTCTATACGGCCCTCCTGGCGTGGGTAAAACATCTCTTGGCAAAAGTATAGCCGAGGCGCTCGGTCGTAAGTATATCCGTATCTCTCTAGGTGGTCTACACGATGAGGCGGAGATTCGTGGTCACCGTAAGACATATATAGGTGCTATGATGGGTCGTATCCTCCAAGGTATAAAGAAGGCCGGCACATCTAATCCTGTCTTTATGCTCGACGAGATAGATAAGGTATCTAGCGATTTCCGTGGCGACCCTGCTTCGGCTCTCCTCGAGGTGCTCGACCCTGAACAGAATAATACGTTCCACGATAATTACCTCGATATCGACTACGACCTCTCAAAGGTCATGTTCATAGCAACGGCTAATAATATCAACCAGATATCTGCTCCTCTTCTAGATCGTATGGAGCTTATAGAGGTGACCGGTTATGTACAGGAGGAAAAATGCCAAATCGCACGCCACCACCTCATTCCTCGCTTGGCTACCGAACATGGTATAACCGTAGAGGATGTTACAATATCTGATGATGTATTGGCTCACATCGTAGCTCACTATACAAAGGAGAGCGGCGTACGCCAACTTAGCAAGGTTCTAGCTACAGTATGCCGTAAAAGGGCTCTCCAAAGGGCTAAGGGTGCCGACACCGCCAACTACCCTATATCTCTCGAGGAGCTAAAGGATATGCTGGGTACTGAGCGATATAATGATAGCATATGGCAAGATGATATGATGCCTGGCGTGGTTACTGGTCTCGCATGGACCGCCGTAGGTGGTCAAATACTCTTCGTAGAGGCTAGCGCTACAATCGGTAAGGGTAGTAAACTCACCCTCACAGGTCAATTGGGCGACGTCATGAAGGAGTCTGCCGTAATAGCTCTCGAATACGTGCACGCTAATGCCAATAAATGGAATATCGAATCGTGTGATTTCGACAACCTCAACCTCCATATCCACGTACCCGAGGGTGCAATACCTAAGGATGGACCATCAGCTGGTATTACCATGGTCACATCAATAGTATCTGCACTATCTAAAAAGCCTGTACGTAAGCGCTTAGCGATGACTGGCGAGATAACCCTTCGAGGTAAGGTTCTTCCAGTTGGCGGTATAAAAGAGAAGATTCTCGCAGCTAAACGCGCAGGAATTACTGATATAATATTATGCTCAGAGAATAAACGTGATATAGATGAAATAAAAGTTGATTATATTCGCGGACTAAACTTCCACTACGTAAATACAATAGAGGAGGTAATAGCTGTAGCAATAGACAATATCTAAACCATTAACTAGAAATATATACTTATAAATATGACAGACAACAAGCTTGTAAACTCAATAGTTGAGGGTATCAAAGACAAGAAGGGCGAAAACATTACCATCCTTGACCTTCGAGGTATCGACGGTTCTATATGCGATTATTATATCATTTGCGACGCTAATAGTACCACTCAGACTGATGCTATTGCCGACTCAGTATGGGATCGTGTACACAAGGACCTAAACGAAAAGCCTCTTCACGATGAGGGTCGCCAAAACGCTACATGGATTCTTATGGACTATCACGAGGTTATCCTCCACATATTCCACCGCCCATCTCGTCAGTTCTATAGCCTAGAGACTCTCTGGAACGACGCAGAACGCACAGATATCCCTAACGAGGATTAACCACATAACAACACACCTACATGGAACAAAACAATAATGGCCGAAAGCCTATAATGCCTAATAACAATAAGGTACCTAAATTCAACCCTTATTGGATATACGGCCTCATCGCAATGGCCATAATATTCATAAGTACTATGAATATCGGCAATGGCCCTCAAGATATCTCATATGGCGACTTCGAAAAGGAGCTCCTAGCTAGTGACGATATTGAGAAGATAGTAGTTATCCGTAACGAACTAAAGGCCGAAATTACTCTCAAAGAGGGTACTGTGGATAAGCATAAGTCGCTCTTCGTCCTAGATCGTACCCCATCAACCGTAGGTCCTCACTTCTCCGTAAATATCCCATCTATCGATAGCTTCGAGACAAGCCGTAAGTCGGTGGAGGAGAAGACCGGCAAGCAAATACTCGTCTTCTACGAGCAACGTAGTGGCTTAAGCGAGTTTATCTGGCCTCTCTGGCCTCTACTCCTAATGTTCGGTTTGTACTATTTCCTATTCCGTAAAATGTCGGGCGGCAGCTCAGGCGGAGGTGGAGGTATATTCTCCGTTGGTAAGTCACGAGCTCAGGTGGTCGACAAAAATAATTCAGTTAATGTATCTTTCAAGGATGTCGCTGGCCTAGACGGCGCAAAGGAGGAATTAGTAGAAATCGTCGAATTCCTTCGTAACCCTAAGAAGTATACCGATCTCGGTGGTAAGATTCCTAAGGGTGCCCTCCTCGTAGGCCCTCCTGGTACAGGTAAGACTCTTCTCGCTAAGGCTGTAGCGGGTGAGGCTGATGTGCCTTTCTTCTCTATGTCGGGCTCCGACTTCGTAGAGATGTTCGTCGGCGTGGGTGCTAGCCGCGTTCGCGACCTCTTCAAAAAGGCTAAGGAGAAGTCTCCTTGTATCATATTCATAGACGAAATTGACGCCATCGGTCGCGCTCGCGGTAAAAATGGCGGTTTCTCTTCTAATGAGGAGCGCGAGAATACTCTCAACCAGCTCCTAACAGAGATGGATGGCTTCGGTACTAATTCGGGCGTCATAATACTCGCAGCAACTAACCGTGTGGATATCCTCGACCGCGCTCTCCTTCGCGCAGGTCGTTTCGACCGCCAGATATCGGTGGACCTCCCTGACCTTCACGAGCGCGAAGCTATATTCGACGTACATCTTCGCCCTCTTAAATTGATAGCTAACTTCGATAAGTCATTCCTAGCTAAGCAGACTCCTGGTTTCTCAGGTGCCGATATTGCTAATGTATGTAACGAGGCAGCTCTTACCGCAGCTCGCAAGAACAAACAGGCTATCGATAAGCAAGATTTCCTCGATGCTATAGATCGTATCGTAGGTGGTCTAGAGAAGAAGAATAAGATAATAACAAATGACGAACGCCGCGCAATAGCTTTCCACGAGGCTGGCCACGCTTCTATATCATGGCTCCTTCGTTATGCTCACCCTTTGGTTAAGGTAACTATCGTACCTCGCGGTCGAGCTCTTGGCGCTGCTTGGTATCTTCCAGAGGAGCGTCAGATAACAACACGCGAACAACTCCTCGATGAGATGTGCTCTACACTAGGCGGTCGCGCTGCCGAGGAGGTAGTATTTGGTAAAATAAGTACTGGCGCTCTTAACGACCTCGAGAAGGTTACCCGTCAGGCTCAAGCTATGGTTGTATACTATGGTATGAGTAATAAATTGCCTAATGTAAGCTATTACGACTCTACCGGTCATAGCGATATGTCATTCAGCCGTCCTTACTCTGAGTCTCGCGCTCAGGTTATCGACTCCGAGGTATCTGCTATGATAGAGGAGCAATACGCAAGGGCTAAACAAATCCTTATCGAACACGCAGAGGAGCATAAGAAGCTAGCAGAACTTCTCCTCGAGCGCGAAGTAATCTTCGCTGATGATCTCGAGGCTATATATGGCAAGCGTCCATGGGATAACCGTGGCGATATCCTTGCCGCCGAGGCATCAGAGGCAAAAGCTGAAGAGATAGCTCCAAACACTACAGAGGAGCCTGCAGAATCTGCTTCTGAGGAGGCATAACAAATAGGCGTATGTTTATCAACGTCATCCTTCCAGTTCCCATAGCGAAACTATTTACCTATAACGTACCCACAGAGATGGAGAGTTCCATTTCTGTGGGTTCTCGCGTTGTAGTCCAATTCGGTCGCAAAAAGAGCTACTCGGCTATCGTGCACGAACTCAACGTACCGGAGCCTATGGGTTATAAGGCTAAGGATATTGACGCTATCATAGACTCTACTCCTATTATTACCGAACGCCAACTGCAATTGTGGCAGTGGATAGCGGATTATTATGTCTGTTCTTTGGGCGAGGTCTATAAGGCGGCTATGCCATCGGGGCTAAAGCTAGAAAGTGAGACGCATCTGACATACAACCATATGTTCGAAGCTACATCTCCTCTCTCTCCTCGCCAGGAGATGATCCTTAATTTCATCGAACAGAATAATAATTGTACCATAAGCGACCTCACAAGCCATATAGGTGGGGCTAACCCAATCCCTCAACTGAAAAAGCTGATGGACATGGAGGCTCTCTATATATCGGAACAACTTAAGGATGCTTACAAGCCTAAAACGGAGTCGGCATACAAACTATCAAACATATGCCGCGAAAACGAGGATGAGTTTCTCGCTAAGATGGATGCTCTATCTCGAGCCCCTAAACAGCAGGAGGCTCTTATGTTATTTATTCAGCTGGGTGGCGGTCTAGGTCAGATATCCCTCGGTAAGGCTGTTCGCCGCGAGGAGTTAGCGAAACGTGATGTTACTACCGCCGTTCTCAATGAGCTAGTTAAGAAGGGTATCCTCGTATGCGAAAAGCAGGAGGTAAGTCGTCTCAATAATAGATTATCAGATCTTATCCCTCCGCACGACCTATCAGAGGCTCAAGCTAAGGCTCTATCCGAAATAAAGCATTGCTTCTCCGAGGAGAATAAGCATATCGTTCTCCTAAATGGTGTGACTAGTTCTGGTAAGACTGAATTGTATATCCACCTAATACATGAGACACTCCAACAGGGTAAGCAGGTTCTATATCTCCTCCCTGAAATTGCTCTCACTACTCAGATTACTTCGCGTCTCCAAAAGCATTTCGGTGATACCCTTGGCATATATCACTCTAAATTTAATGATGCTCAACGCGTAGAACTTTGGAATAATCTTCTGTCCGACCACCCTTATGGTCTTATACTAGGTGTTCGCTCAGCGGTTCTCCTCCCATTCTCAAATCTTGGACTAATAATAGTGGACGAGGAGCATGAGTCGTCTTTCAAGCAATATGACCCTGCCCCTAGATATAATGCACGCGACATGGCGGTGCTAATGTCTAGCTTCCATAATGCTAATGTCCTTCTTGGTAGTGCTACACCATCCCTAGAGAGCTATAATAATGCTATATCTGGTAGGTATGGTTACGTGGAACTTACTACTCGCTATGCAGATGTCGCTTTGCCGCATATCGAGACGGTAGATATGTCTGCCGCTCGTAAGCATAAGGAGGTATCAGGTCTTTTCTCATTCTCTCTTCGAGATCGTATCATTAAGGCTCTGAACAATAAGGAGCAGGTCATACTCTTCCAAAATCGTCGCGGGTTCGCACCATACGTTGAGTGCCATCAGTGCGCGTGGACTGCAAAGTGTATCAACTGCGATGTCTCTATGACATATCACAAGAATACAGGCGAACTGGTATGTCACTATTGCGGAGCAAGGGCTGTATTGCCTCTTGTATGTCCTGCTTGTGGCACAGCATCAATAGAGCTCCAAGGCTATGGCACGGAGAAAATCGAAGAGGAGGTACAGAGTCTCTTCCCAGAGGCACGCGTAGTGCGTATGGACCTCGATACAGCTCGCACACGTAAGGCGTTTGAACAGATAATATCGGATTTTGAGCAGTATAAATATGACATCTTAATCGGAACTCAGATGATTAGCAAGGGTCTCGATTTCGACCGCGTATCTACTGTGGGTATCCTTAACGTGGATAATATGCTCAATATTCCTGATTTCCGTGCATACGAACGTGCTTTCGCTATGGTATCCCAAGTAGCGGGTCGCGCTGGTCGTAGAGGTACTCGTGGTCACGTCCTCCTCCAAACCAAACAAATAGATTCTCATGTCGTCACCAACTCGGTGAATAATAATTATAAGGCAAATGCCGAACGCGAAATGGACGAGCGTAAGCGTTATGGCTACCCTCCTTTTGTCCGACTAATACATATTACCATAAAACATATAGACGAGCTAGAGGCTCTCCGTGGTGCTACTATCATAGCTAATGAACTAACACAGATATTCGGCCGCCGCATACTGGGTCCTCAACCTCCAACAATAGCTCGTATGCAAAATCTCTATCTCCAACGTATAATCCTAAAAATGGAGAAGACAGCCAACCCTGCTAAAGTGAAGGAGCTCCTTATGGATAAGATAAATCAAATCTTGGGCGACCACTCTTTCAAGGGTACTTCTGTAGTAGTGGATGTAGATCCATATTAGTCTCCCCACCCCTCCGTATAGCACAATCTAGAATAACTCGAACAACAAGAATAACTACAAAAACTGCGAGCAAGAAGGGTGCTCATTGGGTACACATAATAACTTTTTTGCGATGAACAAGGGTGCTCCCTGTATGCATCCTATATCTTATATGCTATTTCTCCATACCCTCACTTTCTTGTGCGTCTGCTCTCCAGCACAGGCGACTCTCACTATAAATATGCCCTCTTGTGGCATCTTTAATGTCGCCTCTCCATATCTCTTCACTCTCCGTACTACCCTACCTGTCACATCATATACCATAATATCTAATAGATTATCACCCCTCGAGGTTACTTGTATATTCATCCCTTCTGATAATATTGTCACCTCCCCATCGTCATCTACCTTCTCAATAGATGTCGCTTTATCCTCCTCTCTATCCTCTTCTATCTTCTCTATCCTAATAGCGAAACGGTTTTCATATAGCTTATCTACATCTGGTATATCATAATATGGACTTGTCCGCATATTGATAGTATTACCTGTATATCGGTCTAATAGTAGTACATCATAACCAGTGGCAAACTCACTGATATTGGATACTGATATTATAGGCATTGTCATATCTCCTTGCGAAGGAGATACCGTTATCGGAATATCCTGATTTGTATATCTCTCTATTTGTGGCATTATTGCTATAGCACATCTAGCACCATCTTTCGTAGTATATATCTGATACGACGCACGTGGTTGTGATGCATATTTATAAGAATCGGCTAACTGCTTCTTCACACTGCCTCCTTTCTTGAATACCAATACCAACTCGTCTTTATGAAATCCACTGCCAATGGTCAATCTCAATATATTACTCTGCTCTGGGGCTAAAGAGGACGACTTCAACGAAGATACCCCCTCTGCTCTCTTAAGTGGATTTAATGCTAATACTGTCCCATCCTCCTCTACAAAAACAGCAAATGCTTCAAATGGGGCTAAGGCGTCTATCTTCTCCTCTTCATTTCCTGCAGCAGAGACTCCTTCTGAAAGATTGTAGGTATAAAATAGGTACCCCTCACTATCTCCTTCTCTTCTGTACCCACGTACATATATTGTAGGTGCTGCACACCCTCTAAGTATCTCCACAAAACCTTTTATATTCACACTAAATGGGTACGGGTTGGCTAGCCAATGCCAACCTCTTCTCAATGATGCGGTTGTCTGCAGTGTCCCCCTAACTGGTGCCCCTTGTTGTATCACATAATTATCATTCCTACCATTAGAGGTATGTTGCTTATAATTAAGAACTATGCTTCCCGCCTGCTGTGCAATACTCTCTCCATATAATCTATCTACAGATAGAAAACTACGCTTCTCTGTATCGTACTGATGTAAAATATCTCCTCCAGCACTATTAAGTGATAAAAGATTAGAAAAACTACCCTCTCTCGTAGCACTACCTATATAGTAGGTCCTACCTCGCATAAAGGAGCGATATATATTTGGTTTATTCCTTCCATCATTATCAAATATTACTCCTCTGTACTCTAACTGTGGAATAGTCGAATATAGGTAATATAGGTCAAGATCGCCATAATTATATATACTACCTAATACATTAATACTTGCATTCTTCCCCAATAACGAGAGTGTTGCATTCTCAGCTATTGTTATATTGGCTGCAGTAGCTCCCTTTTCAGTTACCATAGGATTATTTGGACTCTCCTTTATATATACCTCTGATGTACTCGTGGGAACGATACCTCCTTGCCAATTATTTCCATTTGCCCACTCCTCATCCTCAGCTCCTGTCCAGATATAGTAATTGTCTATGGAGGCCTCTCCTAAGGAATAGACAAGGGGCGACTCCCCATCTGTAACATCTACTCCAGTGATATAGGATGATAATAATGAACCCTCTCCTTTATATCCAGTAGGGTTGGTAGTCGAAACCGGACTCCAATATCTACCTTCTGCGCCATTCTCTAGCATCATAATCTTCGAGTGCGACGAAATACCTCCACTAAGATTATCATATGTAAGCCTTACTCTTCCTTTGTCTGCCGGCGCTGATAACGATAATACCTCCCAATATGAATGCGAAATGGCATACCTAGTAATATTATCCACATCTCTATATGGTCTATGATGATACTCCGCCTGCCACAAACCATCCTTCTCACTCTGTATGTACATCGTGCCTGTATGCTCTTTATCTCCAATATTATAGGTAGTCTCTTCGCCTGCCTGAAGGTATCTACGCATCTTTCCGACCACATAGGATAACCTACTATCCTCACAAGTCACATCTTCTGAAACTGTTAATACCCCACCTCCCATATCTAATATGCCGTCTGTCAAATATAGATGGTCTACCAATAGTTCCGAATCTACCTCCACGCCTTGTCTATTATTTACCATAAGGGATGAGATGGATATTGGCGCATTACTACTACTAGTGATATGCTGACAAACATCTCCCTCCATGGAGACTGATAATAGCTCTGCTGTTGCTTGGTCATCAATTATTAGGTCGCCATTAAGATGAACCCGACAATCGTCAGCACTCGGGGAGCACTCTATGAGCACCATAGGAAGCCCCTTAGAGGTCAGCTTTAGATATCCATTTAAATATCTCTCTCCATTTGCTATCGTCTTAGTACCTGAACCAGATATTACAACGTTATTGAAACTACGTATCTGTCTCATAATTTCATAATCGTCACTGCCGGAATACTCAAATACTCCACCTTGCGAGGAGGAGAAGTCGTCAAAGACTCCTATGGGTTCTGCTTCTGCCGACTCCATTTTTATAGTACCCTGTCCTGATAGGTATCCTAAATTGAGATGTGGCACTCTATTGAGATTAAGCGTAACACCCCTCTTTATATAGGAAGATATGAACGATATTTTATCTGCATCATCAAAATCAGAGGCAAAGGCTACGTCATGGTTCACCTCTAAAGAGAAAAGAGCTTCATCACTAGGAAACTCAGATACCATATTACCATTACTATCCATAATATGCCAATCGTCTGTCGTAAAGCTCTTCATCGATGCAATTGCATGTTTAGAAACAACCTTATAATATGGTATATCTTGAGTGGCAAATGCATACATACCATCTATAGCCGACTCTTGCTGAAATTCACAAATATCAATCTGAGTACTATAAACACCCTCTCGCCAATTTACACTATCAAATGTGCTACTTGTTGTACTATCAAAATGACAACATAATAGCTTTGACACCTCTCCCTTCTCTCCATATGAATAAAGGGTAACACCTCCACTAATAAGATTAGTACTCTCGGATTTAATTAACCAACATTCTGGTAATATGTTAACATGCTGCACAGAATTGTAAGGCGCTATAATAATAGCCCCCGTTGTACTAGATGTAATATCTGTCAATAATACAGGAATATAGTCTGATACTGTCCCTATTGGTAGAAAAACAGACCGACTCTCCTCTGCATCCAAATCTACCTTCACCCCGGCTATAGTACCTTCAGAACTCGCACGTATATAACATGTCTTTGAGAAATCATCCCCATCAATGATAGACTTAGGCATCAACTCCAAAATATTAGAACCAATATCTAATACTCCCCTCTGCAATACTAATCTTCGCCCGACTTTAATAGGCTCTCTTTGTAATGCTGTTGACACGACGCCTTGAGTATTATTGATTACCATATTATCAACAATACCCTCCATGAAAAGAGTCTGACTATCATCGGCACATAATATCAAATTGCCCTCTCCACAAAGGTGACCTCCCGCATCTACTCTTACACTTTCTCCTAATAACTCAATATCCCGTGAAAGATTAAGCGAACCTGACTTTATATATGTGTTACCTAATACTGTAAGTCCACAATTTACATTCACTAGATATGCTTCGGAAAATAAATTACCAATTACCCCACTCTCAATATTAACCTGCTGTGGTAATTCCCCATTAAATATAGTACTATTCTGATTATGGATATAGTCTCCTAAAATATTTACATTACCTCCTACAGACAGATCATAATTAGCATCTGTCATATCTAAAGTAGCCCCCTCTTCTACTAATAAATCTCCAAGAATCTTCATAGAAGAAGTTCGTGCTACAGCCTCAGAGTTATTACTAACCACTAGATTAGGCATGGGCGTACCTGTTGTCACAAATACTCTATTCCCCGAACTTATATATATAGCAGAATTTGGGGCATTACATATTGTCTTTGCGTTATATACAATCTCACCATCCTCATGGATAATAATCTTAGACTTGACATCCATTGACAGCGTACCGCCTTTAAGATTAAAATTAGAAGAGATATTCAACACTCCTCTATCTCTTAATGTTATCTCTGGAGTAGCACCCTCCATAGTATAGGCTTCAAGAGATTTAGCAGATATACTTGCCTCGTCATTAATATTAATAGTACTATACTCTCCTTGATAAAAAAGCGTATTATCTCCCAATGACACAGAGGCACTATTATCAACACTTATTTCACCTAGACATATAATAGATTTGTTGAAAACTGTCTTTTTGTTAGATAGATGCAATACCCCCTTAGGATAGATTCTACCATTGACCAAGGAGATATCTATAGTATTGTACTGTGATTTGGGCAAATGTATCTCACCTCGCAAAATATCTAGGTTTAAACTTGACACTGTAGACACGAGCGTAACACTGCTCTTAGGCGATTTATCAACAACTATCTTCCCATATTTGATTTGTGCCCCTCTCACAAAAGTATCCTTATCTCCAGAAAAGCAGACGCTTTCTAACTCCATCTTACCATTATTCTGGACATCCCCCTGAAAATCTAATATTGCACCATCCTTTACTATTATAGTACCATTATTCACTAAATTCCCTTTAATAGTATAATGTCCACTATCAGAAAAGACTAAAGTAGAACCCTTAGCTACTATCACATCTTTGGCAAATTCTATATCGTCACCAAAGAACTCCATATCAGTCTGAATATCGACATCCCCCATAAACAAATCCTTCTCTATACCACTCACCTGCATATAACCGCCCTTAAAGGTAGTATTACATAGGTGACGTATAGAGAGGAAAGTGCTGAACACCATTATGTCTTCATTAAGTAGTTTCTCCGGCTTCTCATTATGGAAGATAAAATAGCTGTCGGGATTACTCATAAAAGAAGAAAAATCAGCATTCTTGAACGCATTTGTATTAACATTACCCATCAAGTAAGACGTGTGATACTCAATAACGCCATTCCCTGTAAACTGACGCCTAGCTGCATCTATATCCGCAATACTAGTATCAAAATAGTTAATCAACAATTTACCCACCTTATCACCACTCCTTTGAATATCAATAGTAGAGTATTTTATATTTGAGAAATACGGACCTTTCTTGTTCTTTACTGTATTAATAGTATAACCAGGACGAATAACTAACTTATCACCATAAGCGAAACTATTATAGTCGTATTTCTCTCCGTCTTCCTCCCCCTCTATTGCCCATAATTGGTTCTCATAGCTTCCAGATTGAGTAGTAACATACGTTTTCGGCGAAAGCATTGGATTCTTCCCAAAATAGAAATCGCCCTGAGTTATACCCTTATAAGTACAACTTCCATCAACAACTTCTCCCGACGCTATCCAATCGTCATCAGTATATACCAAAGCCTCGTCACCGCTTATCATAGCATCAGACTTACAAGTGTATGTTTGTTGGTTTGGTGTTATTCCTACATCACTATCCGTAGATATCCTCCAATAGTACCATTTATTCTTAGTCTCATACTCTGCCAAAAAAGTCCTATGAATATGCGGAACAAAAGAGATATTACACGTTACGCCCTCTACGTCATAATCTATATAAATGTGATATGGCTTCTTATTATATAGAAACGGGACCATAAACCCCTTTCTGATTGGCACACGAACTGAGGGGGCTGGCTCATAAGCATTCACTTGGATACCCGAATAAAAGGGGGAATAAAAATTTGACTTATTGAATATAATATCATCATCAACAGATAACACAAATCTCTCAGGATTAATATAACTCCTCTCCTCTTCAAACGATAAGCTCTTTATATGTAAATCTGATTTCAAACTAAGCACACCATTCTTTGACTTAAGTCTTAAATTGAGCCCCTTTAAATCTGCATCAATAACTGATATATTCTGCTTTGTATTACCACAAAACTTTACATCACCTACTACCACCCCCTCATCAGCACTAAAAGAACCTGTAAAATCTAGAGAAGATTCATCATCAATAGTAAGAGTTGCCCCTTTAGTCTTTTTTATATCTACATTATGAAAAGCAGATTTGCCATAGACCCTATAAAATACATCTAAATCACCAGAAAAGGTAGTCCTGAAGGCAGGCTTAACAGAAAGGAAGGAAGAGGAGTTGTCGACGTATATACTACCATGAATATCTATATCACCCGCTAATAATAGAGTACTATTATTCTCTAGCATAATGGAGCCAATATATAGATTGTCATTAAGAGAAGATACATAAGAATTATTCAACTTAAGACTATAAAGGAAATCTGCATTAATACATACCGAGTCACAGTCTGTTATAAGGAACTGACCGCCACGAAACGAAAGATTAGCACTAGCATTAAGAGATATACTATTTGTAAAGTTTTCATTATTAGAAGACGATATAGATATAGAGCCGCCATCAATATACGCCGTCGTATTCTCTATCGCCTCAACAGAAAAAACAGATACATCACCTCCAGATTGTTTAAACTTGCCTATTCCACTACCATCACTAATACCAAACTTCAGTATAGGTACGGAAAAGGAGCCGGCAGATATATCAAGTATACCCGAGACAAAGAGATCGTTGGTAACAACCACGCCTCTATTACAGAAGTCACCAATAACAGAAATAGCGATTAATGCGCCATCAGATGTTTTAATAGTTCCGCGATTAATAACATTACCATAAACATGAATAGTAGCGTCAGCATTAAAGACAAGGCAAGCCTCTCGTTCAATAACTAAGTCACCAGTCACAATAAGATCTTCAGAAAGAACGCAACTACTCGTGATAGACAATCCACTAGTATAAGAAATAGCACTTACATGAGTGGTATAAGCTATCATCAAAAAACAAAAGAGGATCAATCCTCGAAATGAATGAAACATAGAATATAGACACATAATTGTGGTTATATAAATATGCTGCAAAAGTAGTAACAGAAAGAGCCTTTGCAAGAAAAATGTGACGAAATGCAAGATTTGGGGACAGAATGCAAGGAGTAATCACAAATAACAGTCAACATACTGTAGAGCCTTTTCATGAAAAGGCTCCACCCGCAAGGAAATGGAATAAATTGAGTATAATATTTAAC
>JAUNDI010000011.1:10368-55783 GCA_030526155.1 Bacteroidia bacterium | reverse complement strand
TCTAGTCTATCTAGTCCAACTAAAAAAAATCCGTTAAATCCGAGTGCCCCTCCAAAATCCCAAAACAAAAAAGGCCTGCCCCCGAAGAGACAAGCCTTAAATAACCAAAACAGAAATTCCTTACCCCAAGAACGAAATCAATATACCCGCCGCAACCGCAGATCCAATAACACCCGAGATGTTAGAAGACATACAGTAATTAAGCACATGGTTACGTGAATCGTACTTCAAAGCAATATCATTAGCTACACGACTAGCCATTGGCACTGCCGAAAGACCTGTCGCACCAATAAGTGGGTTAACCTTCTTCTTAGCAAAGAGATTATATACCTTAGCCAAGCAAATACCACCCGCAATAGACAAACCAAAGGCAAAGAAACCACCTAGCACAATACCAATTGTTGTCCAATTCAAGAAGGCATCTACCGTCATAGTAGCACCAACCGAAAGACCCAAGAATATTGTAGCCGCATTCATAATGCCATTAGAAGCCGCATCAAAGAGTCTGCCCGTAGCAGCACCTACCTCCTTTATCAAGTTACCAAACATCAACATACCTACAAGTGGTACAGCCGATGGTACTATGATAGCTACAATAGTGGTAGTAGCAATAGGGAACAAAATCTTCAATACTCGCATATTCTTAAACTCAGTCTTCGAAGGATAGAGCTTATCCTGCTCCTTCATATTTATCTTAAGCTCCTTCTCTGTACAGAGCAACTTCACTACAGCTGGCACAATCACTGGTACCAATGCCATATATGAGTATGCCGCAATAGCAATAGGACCGAGCAAGTGTGGGGCCAACTTAATAGTAGTAAAGATAGCCGTAGGACCATCAGCACCACCAATGATTGCCAACGAAGCCGACTCAGGCATTGTAAAGAAGTTACAAGCTACGAGCAATACAGCAAAAATACCAAACTGAGCACCCGCACCAAAGATAGCAAGCTTCAAGTTACGCAACATCGGACCAAAGTCTGTCAACGCACCCACACCCATAAAGATAATAGGTGGAATAAAACCTGTCTTGATGAGCATATAGTAAATAAAGTTCATCAAACCAAGGTCATGCGCAATAGATGGCAAACTCATATCCCAAATGCATCTCTGTGTACCGTCAGGCAATGTTACCATACCCTCACCGTCTACAGCTGTTACGCCCATATCACCACCTGGGAAGTTGGCAATAAGAACACCAAATGCAATAGGTATAAGAAGAAGTGGCTCATAGCCCTTCTTAATACCAAGATAAAGTAGCACAAAAGCAAGTGCATACATTATCAAGAAAGATGGGTTATCAATGATAGCACTGATAGCCGTCATCTCATATATCTTCTGAAATATCTCTTCCATTATTATATAATATATGGGATGAATTATTTAATACGCATTATCACGTCATCCTCAGAAACTGCCGAACCCGATGTCAAGCAAATCTCTGTGATTACGCCGTCTGCCTCAGCTGCAATAGCGTTGAAGGTCTTCATAGCCTCTACGTAACATACACGCTGACCCTTCTTTACTGTGTCACCAACCTTCACTGGTGTCTCAGATGAGTCTTTTGTCAAGTAGAACTTACCCTCAAGTGGCGATGTCAACTCAGCACCCTCACCAGGAGCACCTGCCGCTGGAGCCGCTGCCGCTGCTGGAGCTGCCGAAGCCGAACCATCATTTGCACCAAGTGTTACAGCATACTTCTGGCCATTTACATCAACAGTAATTGTCTGTGGCAATGCAAGCGCTGCACCTGTACCCTTGTTAGCCTCTGCCTTACGCTTTGCCAAATCCTCCTCAAAGTCTGCCTTCGCCTTACCACTCTTATATGCACGATACTGCTGTGGGTGCATAGCAAGCTCGAAGAGCTCCTCGTCATCCTGACCAAGCTCCCAACCCTCTTTCTGCATCTCCTCACGGAATGTATCAAGAGCATCAGGATAGTTAGATTGTGGGTCCTCAGTATGGAACTCTCTACCCTGCTCCTTAGCACGCTCTACAAGCTCAGGTGCCAATTCGCCAGGAAGCTGACCAGCCTTGCCCAACATCATATCCCAGATATCGTCGGCTATCATGCTCCAACGCTCCTTACCCTTCTCCATCTGCATCACATTCATAAGCGCCATGTTCTTAACATACTGCGAGAATGGTGTAACAAGACAAGGATAACCCATCATAGGCCATACATACTTAACCTCATCAAAGAGCTTAATGAGAAGCTGATCTTGTGTCAACTTTGGCTTGCCGTTCTTCTCCTTCCACTTATTGAGGCTCTCGAGGTTTGTCTCAAGGTCTGTCATGAGCGAACCCATCATACCACCAGGTAGACCAGGACCAATCAAGAGGGAGTTCATCAAACGGTTACGCTTTGGAATATAATAGCCAAGGAAGTCATCCATCATCTCTTGGATAATAGTACGAGTCTCCATATAAGCCTCCATATTTACCTCTGGTACATCAAAACCAGCATCCTTCAACATAGCAAGTACTGCTATAACGTCAGCATGACCAGTACCCCATGAGAGAGGCTCCATACCACAGTCGATAATATCACAACCATTCTTACATACCTCAAGAATAGATGCCATATTGAAGCCCGGACCAGCATGCGAGTGGTACTGAATAGTAATATCCTTTATAGCCTTGATATTCTTTGTAAGCTGACCAAGGAATGTAGGACGACCAATACCAGCCATATCCTTCAAACAGATCTCATCTGCACCAGCCTCAATAAACTGCTTAGCCAAATCTGTGTAGTACTCTACTGTATGGATAGGAGAATATGTAATACAAAGAGAAGCCTGAGCTATCATACCAGCCTCTTTCGCATACTTAATCGAAGGAATAACGTTACGAGGGTCATTAAGACCACAGAAAATTCTTGTAATATCAGTTCCCTGAGCCTTCTTTACCTTATAGAAAAGCTTTCTAACATCTGCAGGAACTGGAGACATACGAAGACCGTTGAGAGCGCGGTCAAGCATATGAGTCTGAATGCCAGCCTCATGAAAAGGCTTAGTCCACTCTCTTACTGCCTTATTTGGGTTCTCACCATAGAGTAGGTTAACCTGCTCAAAACCACCGCCATTTGTCTCTACACGTGCAAAGCAACCCATCTTAATGATGTATGGCGCTACCTTAACCAACTGATCTACGCGTGGCTGATACTTACCTGAGCTCTGCCACATATCGCGGAAAACGAGACTGAACTTAATTTGTCTTCCCATGTATCTCTAGATTTATATTTATTACCTGAAACGAAAATATCTAAATTAAAGAGGTTTGATAGAATCAACCTTAGCCTTACCAGCAGTAGCAATATTCACCGCTTGCGCAATAGCCTGTGCTACACTAGGATTAACAGCAGTAGGTTGCGAAGCCGACTGCGCCGCAGGCTTCTCATCCTCACCTATGAACTTATTTACGAAAGCAATCAGTGCGTTAGACACACCAATAATGATAAAGAGCACAGCAAAAACAGTAGCCATACCCACTACCATCAGCTTTACAGCTTCTAGCAAATTACCTTCCATATACTTCTACTTGTTTAGTTTCTTAAAAAATGTATTTAAGTCGGGCGCGAAGTTACACTTTTTTAGAAAATAATACAAGATACACGTACATTTTCAACACCCCAACACTCCTAAACAAATCCCCAACAAAAAAAAACAAAAACCAAAACCCCAAACTAAAAAAACTGCGAGCAACAAGAGTCCACCCGCCCACCATTCTAGCCCCCTCTAGCCAATCTAGCCCCACTAAAATAACTAGAACAACTAAAAAAACTGCGAGCAACAAGAGTCCACCCGCCCACCATTCTATCTCCCTCTAGCCAATCTAGCCCCACTAGAATAACTAGAATAACTAGCCCCACTAGAACAACTAAAACAACTACCCTAGCCCATTGATATGCTCCGTCTCTACAACGGTTGGGATACACCATCTATAACAACAAAAGGAAAATGAAGAAATAAAATTTCTATTCCAAAGAAAAATAACTATCTTTGCGCAAGTACAACATAACAGTAGAAAAAAGTAATGATAACGGTCAGCAACTTAGCGATACAGTTTGACAAAAAACCTCTCTTCGAGGACGTTAATTTGAAATTTACACAAGGAAACTGCTACGGCGTAATCGGTGCTAACGGCGCCGGTAAGTCTACATTCCTCCGTATTCTCTCGGGCGACCTAGACTCTACACGCGGTAAGGTAGAAATGGCTCCTGGTGAGCGCCTCTCCGTATTGAAGCAGAACCACTTCGCCTATGAGGAGTGCACAGTACTCGATACCGTACTCATGGGCCACAAGAAACTTTGGGATAACATGCAAGAGAAAAACGCTCTCTACATGAAAGACCCATTCACCGATGAGGACGGTAACCGCCTCGCTAAACTAGAAGAGGAGTTCGCCGAAATGGACGGTTGGAACGCCGAGTCCGACGCAGCAAAACTCCTTAGCGGACTAGGTATCAAAGAGAAACTCCATTCTCAGCTAATGAAGACCCTCACAGGTAAAGAGAAAGTGAAGGTCCTCCTCGCTCAGGCCCTATTCGGCAACCCCGATAACCTACTCCTCGACGAGCCTACTAACGACCTCGACCTCGATACCGTACTCTGGCTCGAAAACTATCTAGCTAATTTCGAAAATACAGTGATTGTCGTATCGCACGACCGCCACTTCCTCGATAACGTATGTACAGATATCGTCGATATCGACTACGGCAAAATCAAACTATTCTCAGGTAACTATAGCTTCTGGTACGAGTCTTCACAGCTCGCACTCCGCCAACAGGCTGCACAAAATAAAAAGGCAGAGGAGAAAAAGAAGGAGCTCATGGAGTTCATCTCTCGTTTCTCAGCTAACGTGGCTAAGAGTAAGCAGACAACATCTCGTAAGAAGATGCTCGAGAAACTTAACATCGAGCAAATCCAACCTTCTACACGCCGCTACCCAGGTATCATCTTTACACCTGAGCGCCAAGCAGGCGATAAGGGCCTCGAGATTCGCAACCTCAGCTACGTCACACCAGACGGCGAAAAGCTATTCGATGATATCTCTTTCAATGTCGAGAAGAACGATAAAATCGCTCTCCTCTCGCACGACCCTCGTGCTACAACAGCATTCTTCAAAATCGTAAATGGCGAACTCGAGCCTACATCAGGTACATATAGCTGGGGTCAGACAATTACCACAGCATACCTACCTCTAGATAATACAGAGTTCTTCAAGCAGGAGCTCGACCTTACCAACTGGCTCGCTCAGTTCTCTACAAATACAGAGGACTACTTCCTCCGTACATATCTAGGTAAGATGCTCTTCTCCGGCGACGATATCCAAAAGAAGTGTACAGTACTCTCGGGTGGTGAGAAAATGAGATGTATGATCGCTAAGATGATGCTCTCTAACCCTAACCTCGTAATGCTCGACCACCCTACTAACCACCTCGACATGGAGTCTATCCAGGCATTCAACAATAACATGAAGAACTACCCTGGTAACATCATCATGACATCACACGACCACGAGTTCATCCATACCGTATGTAACCGTGTAATCGAAATAACACCTAATGGCCCTATCGATAAGTACATGAACTTCGAGGAGTACATGGAAGACGAGACCATAAAGGCATTGAGAGAGAGCAGATACAACGCATAAACATGCTTCTGCTTAATCTACCCTACTTCGGATGCGTAGCACACTGGGCGCTCATTGCGTCAGGTGAATGCTACGCATTTGATATTAAGGGACGTCACCAAAGACGTACCTTCCGAACACGTACCGTCATAGGAATGGCTAATGGAGAACAGGCCCTCACCGTCCCTACAGAGAGCAACTACAGTAAGCCATACCACGATATCCTTATTAACGACGATACCGATTGGCGACACCAACACCTCTACGCCCTAATGTCAGCCTACTCTAATACCCCCTTCTACGAATACTATATAGATGATATCAAAAGGGTAATAGAGGGCAATTGGACCTCAATATGGGATATGAATATGGAACTCCATCGAGTAATAGCACAACTTCTCGACATCCCATTCAACCCTATCCTAAGCGAAGAGGAGATGAACGCTCAAATGGATGGCCAACTAAAAGATTTGCGCATAGGCATCGAACCTAAATACCAATGCCGACTCCAAGAAAACCTCCAGCCCATAGAGTATTACCAGGTCTTCAATAGCCGCTGCGGATTCCGCCCTTGGCTCTCAATATGCGACCTACTATTCAATATGGGACCCGAAAGCCGCCTAATTTTGCACGCAATGACGAAATAGTGCAAAAAAAGTTACGTAAATGATGTAAAAAAGTACACAATAAAGTTACAATTGTCAATTTTATTTGTAACTTTGCATCGTGATTGAGATACGGAAGAGCGAATCTCTCCCACAACAAAGTAAATCAATCATACCAAGTGTCATTACTGACACTTAACCAAGGCGAATATTTCTTAGTGTAAAATAGTGTTGCGCGCCGTTTTCGATGTGACTTCGAAGGTGGCGCTTTTTTATGTCTATTATTTTGTCTATATAAAAAAACGCGCGACTACTTCTCGTCGCGCGCCTTATACATCGAACAAAGCGATAAATACGGGCAATACCCACAATAACTATCCTTCTCAGCCGATCTAAATGGCTTATCCTTATCAAATATCTCCGTTACTACCTCCTTAAGGAAATCCTTAAACTCAATACACAATGGATCCTCATCTCCCGCCAAAACCAACATATCATGTTTTTGCTGCGTCCCCTTACCAAACGAAATCTCCAAATCACCACTCTTCTGCAAATCCCTTACCACAATAACACCGGGTACAACACTCTTCTTACTATACTCCTTATCCTCAGTATAGACAAAATATGTATAGAGCAACGTCTGAAACAATACCTTATTATCTACAAACCTACTCCTCAATACCGACAAATCCCTAAAATACCTACCATTAACCTTACCCGTCTTATAATCCACTATCCATAGGCGCGACTTATCGTCCAAATGCATCCTATCTACTACTCCACCAAGCCAAACAGTACGTTCCCCATCCAACTGATATCTCAACTCATATCTCTTCTCTGGCTGCAAGAAGGTAATATCCACCATATCCTTCTCTACAAGACTAAGCACATAATCCTCGATGGCTCTCCTATAAAGTATATTCCTACCATGAAGAGGCTCATTTGGCTCAATATTCATCTCCTCACGAAAACAACTATCTACCAAATCAACTATCCTCTGCCTATCTTTCAACAGCAGTCTCTTATCCTCTTCTGTATAAATATGGTTATACTTATTAGGGTCATACAACATCTGCATTACCTTATGGAAAATATTACCAATAGCAGCAGCAGATGCCTCCTCTTCCAAACCATCTTGCTGATGCAACCCCACAACATAGGAGAAATAGAATCGCAACGAGCATGTCTTATACTCTGTAATAGCACTCGGACTAAGCACCCTCTTTCCTCTTCGGCCAGGCGTTTCACCTCCATCAAAACGCCTATATAGCCTCTTCATTACAGCATCACTCTTCAAAACCTCAATATCTTGCGACGATACTAAGGTAAGCGGCCTGCTACCTACCAACTCAGCCCCATCCCACAAGCCATACTGATACTGCATCTGTAACAAAAATCTAGATGGCTCACCTCCCTCAGAATTGGAATGATAAACCAAATCCAAACTATCCGCCCTAGATATAAGCCTAAAGAAATAATACGCAAAAATACTATCCCTAAACTCTTGGGTAGGCAAAGCATAAGAATACCTCAATGTACGAGGTATAAAGGTATTCACCGTAGATGACTTAGGAAACTCCCCCTCATTGAGCGACAACACACATATATTCTCAAAATCCAAACAACGGGTCTCCATCATTCCCATAATCTGAAGACCGTCATATTTATCTCCTCTAAAATCTATCGATTCACCACCGGCCAAGCTATTAAACATCGAGAACAATAGCCTAACACTATTTACCTGCTGCAACATATCTGGCTTCATCAACTCGGCAAACCTAGTTGCTATAGCATGGAGCCTCTTCGTAGCCTCCTTATCAATAAGGTTAACATCTCCGTCACTCATACACCCACATAACTCCTTCGTCACAGCAACCAAATACGATGGCACCTCCTCTACTCTAGATGGTACAACCAAGAACTTAGCCAACTTTCCCGATATCTTTGCCGTCTTGATATATATATAGTTACTCTCAACAATCTGCTTACGCAATTCATTGCACTCATCAGCAAGTACAGCAGTAAGCGTAGGATGTTGTATAATAGGTAATACTAACGACGAACGCAAAGTACCACTAGTAGCATCCAAACATGCCAACAACTCCAAAAGGGAATATACCGAGGTATACTTAATAGGATAACCCATAGTAATATTCACCTTATCCACCTCATCAGGCAACGACTGCAATACCGAAAGCAGCATAGACTCATCTCCAAGCACCAATGCCGAATCCGAAAGTTGCCTACCTTCACCTGCCAACTTGCCTAACCACTTCTCCACACAGGCTACTTGCGACTGCGAGTAGGCCACAGATGTGACCTTCACATCCAGCTTATCCACCTTCTCGGGCAACTTATAATCTTTTGGCGCGGGATACTCATCTTTATATATAGTCACAAATCTACCAGCACCATAGCCTTCTGGTTGTTGCAACAAAACATTTCCCAATACCTGAACTTTTCGCGGAGCCCTACCCTTCTCATCTGTCATAGGCTTGATAATCTCCGCACTATAATCCCAGAAAAAGTCTGCCAATCCAGCCTTGGTCAACCTATTAAATATTACCCTCTCCGCAGATGTCAATGCATTAAACCCTATAAAGACATAGTGCATCGCATTCTCATCAGACGCATCTGGAACAAATCGCTCCACCACATCCTTATATAGCATACCATTATAAGCTAACCCTTGCGATGCCAACCTCTCCCTAAACCTACTATAAATCTCATGCAAACAACCATAGAGCATCAAAAACTGCTCCCTATACATCTTACCATCTTCCCCCTCCTTGAATACCACATTCCAAAACTGCTCTATCACCTCCCTCTGCTCTTCATCTATATGCGACAAATCATCCGATAGTGCCTCATACTCAAACACATTATCAAAAAGCTTAGCTGGGTCCGCCAAATATTTATCTATATCATCAAAATCTCCTATGAAGGTCTGACTCCAAGAATAGAAAAAATCAAACTGCATCATCCTATCTTCAGCCGATACCAATGCCTTCTCCATCAGCACCTCTTTGTAGGCCTCATAGAGCATAAATGTCAAGGTCAGATTATCCGCAACTACATACTGCGACTTCTTGGAAAATAGCTCGTCAATAGTACATATATTAAGCCCAAAGATAAATCCTCCACCTACCTCGACTCTCCTCTTTAACGCATGCTTAAAGTACGAACCCGCACGATGTGAAGTAAATACAAATGTATATCGCGACCAATCTCTCTGCGAAAACAATCTAGTGTTATAGTAGTAATCAACTACAGAATCAAGAAACGTAGTATTCATATATGCAATATCTCATCATTTATCTATCGCGAATATACAAAAAGAAACCCGGATTCTGAATATCAGAACCCGGGTAGGTTATTTAATGAATTAAATTCCTAAAGGAAAATTACTTCATTACGACGCGTGCCATCTCGCAGCACTTGTTAGAGTAACCCCACTCGTTGTCGTACCAAGATACAACCTTAACGAATGTAGGATCGAGCTGGATACCAGCCTTAGCGTCGAAGATAGATGTACGAGCATCGTTACGGAAGTCTGTAGAAACTACAGCCTCGTCTGTGTAACCAAGTACACCCTTGAGCTCGTTCTCAGAAGCTGCCTTCATTGCTGCGCAGATCTCCTCGTATGTAGTAGCCTTCTCGAGCTCTACTGTGAGGTCTACTACTGATACGTCAGAAGTAGGAACACGCATAGACATACCTGTAAGCTTGCCGTTCAACTCTGGAAGAACAACACCTACTGCCTTAGCAGCACCTGTTGATGAAGGGATGATGTTCTCGAGGATACCACGGCCACCACGCCAATCCTTCTTAGAAGGACCGTCTACTGTCTTCTGTGTAGCTGTAGCAGCGTGTACTGTTGTCATAAGACCACGCTTGATACCGAACTTGTCGTTGAGGACCTTAGAGATAGGAGCCAAACAGTTAGTTGTACAAGAAGCGTTAGAGATGATGTTAGCACCATCGTATGTGTTGTGGTTTACACCATATACATACATACGTGTCTTATCCTTTGCAGGAGCTGACATGATAACCTTCTTAGCACCAGCCTTGATGTGTGCCTCAGCGAGCTCAGCTGTCAAGAAGAAACCTGTAGACTCGATAACTACGTCAACACCAAGTGCACCCCATGTGATAGCAGCTGGATCCTTCTCAGCGAAGATCTGAATCTTGTTGCCATCTACGATCATGAAGTTACCCTCAACCTTAATGTCGTGGTTGAACTGACCGTGTACTGAGTCATACTTGAGCATGTATGCCAAGTAATCAGCGTCAAGAAGGTCGTTGATACCTACAACCTGAATGTCGTTCTTGAAGTTCTCTACTGCAGCGCGGAAAACCATACGACCAATACGGCCGAAACCGTTGATACCAAGTTTAATCATTTTGTTTTATTATGTTAGAATTGTATTGTGTTTCTTTTCAAACGCACGCGAAATTAGTTAATTTAACTAATAGTGCAAATGCTATCAACCCGATTTAACATTATTTACGGGTGAAAGTAACTCATACCTCCACCCGTAAATATTTATGCTATTTGCTCTACTTCTACATTCGACTGACCATATGCAGGACACTCTTTCTCTGACCCACATGATGACAATACGAACGCTGTCAAAAGAGATGCTACTAATATAAATGCTACCTTCTTCATAGTACTTATTTATTAATAATTTCAATTTGCTGTAAAATTAGATATTGTCAACGACATATCAAACTTACTAACTTCTTTTTTAAGCCTTATTCGTATTATCAACTAAAAAGGTTTTTCATTCTCTTGAAGAATGAGTCTTTTGCAGTCGAAGAGGGATTGAAATTGTCCGACCCTCTTAACGATTCTACTGCCTTTCTCTCATCTTTGGTCAACTCAGTAGGTATATATACGTCTACCCTAACCAACAAGTCGCCTTTCACACTAGAGTTTACCTCTGGCAAGCCCTTGCCCTTTAGACGCAACACCTTGCCTGGCTGCGTTCCCGGGTCAATAGTTACTCTTACCTTCGAGTCTACAGTAGGTACCTCTACTGGCGCTCCCAATATCATATCTGTTACTGGCAACAATAGGTGATAAATAAGGTTCGAGCCATCTCTTACCAACTCTTTATCTGGTGTCTCTTGTATTACCACAAGTAGGTCGCCTGCCATACCGCCGTTCTTAGCTGCATTACCAGCGCCTCTTACAGTGAGCTGCATGCCGTCCTCTACACCTGCTGGTATACGTACCTCCTCAACACTCTCTTGCATGATGATGCCTTCACCATGACAGTGTGTACACTTGTCTGTAATGGTCTTACCTTCGCCTCCACAAGTAGGACATGCACTCTGTGTCTGCATCTGACCAAAGAGAGAGGATACTACACGCATCACAACACCCGAACCTTTACAGGTAGCACAGGTCTTTACCGAACTTGCATCTTTTGCTCCAGAACCTTTACAATGTGGACATTGTACGGCTTTCTTAACCTTCAACTTCTTCGTAACGCCGTTGGCAACTTCTGATAGGGATAGAGTGACACGTACTCTCAAATTGGTACCTCTATTCTGTCTTGAACCGCCTCTAGATCCACCAAAACCACCAAAACCGCCAAAGCCGCCAAAGATATCGCCAAAGTGCGAGAAGATATCGTCCATTGACATGCCGCCAGGACCATAGCCTCCACCGCCGCCGCCATTCTCAAAGGCAGCATGACCAAATTGGTCGTACTTCTGTCTCTTTGTAGCATCAGAGAGTATATCATAGGCCTCAGCAGCCTCCTTAAACTTCTCTTCCGCCTCTTTATCACCTGGATTCTTATCCGGGTGATACTTAATGGCCATCTTTCTATAGGCCTTCTTTATCTCGTCTGCAGATGCCCCTTTTGAGACACCTAACACTTCATAATAATCTCTCTTTGCCATCGTTACTCACAAACTACTACCTTGGCGAATCGAATAACTTTATCTCCCAACTTGTAGCCTTTCTCTACACAGTCAAAGCACTTGCCTTTCATATCTTCTGATGGCGCTGGCATCATAGTGATAGCCTCATGTACCTCAGCATCAAATGCCTCTCCCTTTGCTGGTATCTCTGTTACACCTTTCTTACCAAGGAAATCAACAAATTTCTTATGTATCAACTCTACTCCTGTACGCAACGATGCCACATCAGATGCATCTGTCATATGCGCAAGGCCTCTCTCAAAATCATCTAATACTGGAAGCAAACCCGACAATACGTCTGCTCCAGCACTCTTCAATAAGTCAGCTTTCTCCTTAAGTGTACGCTTGCGGTAGTTGTCATACTCTGCCGTAAGTCGCAAATATTTATCGTTAAGTGTATCTACTTGAGATTTCAACGCAGCTATCTCTGCGGCTATAGGATCAACCTCTTCTGCTTGAGTCTCTGCAGCTGCCTCTGCTTGTGGCTCTTGTGCTGTCTCCTGTGCAGCTTGCTCGTTATTCAACTGCTGCTCCTCTTGTAGATTCTCTTTATTCTCTGCCATATCTTATGTTGTTGTTTTCTTTTTTATTTCATTCTCATATACATCAATAGCCTTGCCAAAGAGCATTTATCTGCCAACATGTCAGTAAATAATTAAGGCAACCTTTCACGGCTGCCTTAATGTCATATTATCTGTCTATCTTTTTGTCAATATGTCAGTATATGCTTACTCAACTAAACTCGACAAAACCGACTGTAGGGCACTGCCTCGCAAATTCTTTGCAACAATCACACCTTTGTCATTTATCAAGAAGTTGGTAGGAATACTATTTACCTTATACTTGGCTGCCAATGCACTTCTCCATCCCCCAAAGTCGCATACATGATAGCTCCATGTTAGCGCATCTTTTACTATCGCACTCTTCCACGCAGCCTCTTTATTGTCCAACGATACAGAAAATACCTCAAAGCCTTTTACCCCGCCTCTGAAGGTCACTCCGTTAAACTTATTATAGGCTGCTACTACCGTAGGATTCTCATGCCTACATGGTCCACACCACGATGCCCAAAAGTCTATCAATACATACTTGCCTCTCAAGTCCGACAATTTTATAGTCTTGCCGTCTGGAGTCTTGCCTACTATCTCTGGTGCTATATTGCCCGAATTTATACCCACCTCTTGCGCCATTAGCGAAGTGGTGAACACTAAACTCAATAATAAAAGTAATGTGCGAATTATCTTCATAACATTTAGCCTATTTTTAACTCGCGCAAATATAGCTAAAAGATATTATCAAACAAATATCCTAATTATTGGCATGTAGGGTGGCTAGGGCCGACTCAATCTTCCCTACTCCATAGTCTCTCGCCAATACTCTGCCGTCTGTGCTTATCAGGATATTTACCGGACCGTCAATATCAAATGATTTACACAATGCCGACTCTGTTCCCTTAAAGTCACAAATATGCTTGAAGCATTGTGTCTCATCTGCTGCTATGGCTTTTACAAGTTGTGAACGGTATGTGTCCAATGAAACAGACACTACCTCCAACCCATCTGCTTCAAAAAAGCTCTTGTCTTGGTATGATTGGTTCAATCTTAGCAAATCGTAATTATTAATGCGCGAAGCCGCATCATACGATGCCCAAAAGTTTAAGATTATCAATTTACCCTCTATCTCTTCGGCAGTGAGAGTATCACCCCCAACTAGAGGAAGACTCGAAATATTTCGAATCTGTTCCTTGTAAGACTCCTCAGTCTCTTTCTTAGCCGATGATAACACTATCAAGGTTACCATCGCAATTAATAATGAAATTTTATTAGTTGACATTAAATCTGTTTTACTTGGAAATTGTCACCGAAATAACAACCTAGCTCCAAATATTAACGCCGCAAAATTACTGCCACCTCCAATATAAAACAAACATAATGAACTTATTAACACTTAAAAAGAGTTAAAGACCCCATCTCATAAGCCATTCCGCCATATCGCTCCGCTGTTCTTTTCTATCTCTTGGATCGTGATTAAATATAATACAAAATGAATATTTATGCGATATATAACCTGCATAACCCATTACTCCAGTCATACTGCCACTCTTGCCTATTACCTTACCTTGTAGCTTGGTCCCCTTGCCAAATGACGCTAATGTCCCACTCTTCCCCGCCTGCGCTAAACTTCCTCTATAATCCTCATAATATGGCTGTTGCGAAATATATCTCAACATGCTGGCTATCTGATAGACCGAGACTGCATTCATAGGGGATAATCCTGCCCCATCATACAATTTGGCTTCCGTTTTTGTCCTCATCGTCTCTCGTGCATATCTTCTCAACTGCATCATAGCATCATCCCAACTCGAACTACCCGTCCTCTCTCCTCCACCTATCTTCGCTCTGCCTAAAGCAAAGCATATCGCATCCGCAAACAGATTTATACTCTTCTGATTGGTCTCCTTAATAATATCTATCAATTTAGGTGAAGAATATTCTAATATCTGCTTAGTACCAACACCTTCTCTCTTTCCCTCTATATATTCATACCCCACAACTCTCTTCCCCCTCCTCTCCATAGCTTCACTAAATCGCTTTACATACTCACATCTAGCATCCGTCATGGCTGCCTTTACCTCAAATTCTCTCCTATTTGCTGGTATAGCTCCAGATATATATCTATTTCCTCTCTCTACTCCATAGATATACGCACTGTCTGTCTTGCCTTCATATGCTTTAGCATAAATAGTCATCTCCTCTTCATCTATCCTATCCTTAGCTGTTTTTTTATTGGAATAGGTCGACTGCCACACATCTTTATCCGACGAACTTAAATGAACCACCTGTGTATTATCACCTATATTATATGTCCCATAAGCTGCTCCATAATAGTTACCCATATCCTCCCAAAGTCTCTTAGAAACATATGGTGCCCCTCTAAAATAGTCATCCTCAAGCTCTAGCCTATACCTTGCTACCCCACCAAGCGACGCCAAGAGCGTATCAACAATATTGTCAATAGTACACTCCCTAAAATATTTAGAATCTATTGTAGGGTCCCCATCCGCAATTACTACTATCCTCCCCTCTCCATCTTTATTAGCCGAAAACCTAAAACGTGTCTTAAACCTAAAATTCCTCCCTAAATACTCCAATCCGGCTGCTGTAGTAATCATCTTTGTCAACGACGCTGGTGTTAACATCATATACGGATTACAAGAAGCAACTATCTCACCCGTCTCCAAATCCATTATTACCGCACTCTGCGCCGTCTCAGGCACACTCGTTACAGGCTGCTGCGCCATCCCCACAACACCCCAACATAAAAACAATATCAATGATAAAAACCTCATCCCAATCTATTATTGTCCATTTTCATTTGTCAATTATCAATTCACGAAGCATCCCCCTCGCAATCTTCCCCGTCTCCGTATAAGGCAACGCCTCAACCCAAATATACCTCTTCGGCCTCTCAATCTTCTCCAAAACCTCTCCACATACCCTCTCTATCTCTTCCCTATCCTCCTTTTTTGTATATACCAATACTAATGCCTGACCCAATCTCTCATCCTCTACCCAAGATAACGCAAACTCTCCTAAATACTTCACCGCAATCCTCTGCTCCATCTGCTCTATCTGCATCTTCACACCTCCAGAGCATACCACATTATCTCTCCTCCCCAATATCTTAAACCTACCATCTTCTCGTATCTCTACTATATCATTGGTCTCTAATAGCCCCTCCGCTACATGTGGCGCATCTATTACCATACACCCCTCGCCATTTGTAGATATATTCACACCCTTCAATGTCTCATACCAATCAGAAGCACCCGCTCCCGATAATGGTCTCATCGCAATATGGGATAATGTCTCTGTCATACCGTAGGTCGACCATATCTCATTCTTCATCCACCTCAACTCCTCTGCCAGAGTACCTGAAACGGCTCCACCTCCTATAATAATCTTATCTATAGCCTCAAATCTCCTCCTACTCACCTCATCTCCCAACATATTATATACCTGCATAGGCGTAAAGGCAGCAAAACATATATGCTCCCCCTCCTCAACACTAAGCAAAGGATTACCACAAGGCTCAACAGATATCAACCTCAATCCGCCAATAATACTCCTCACTACCATCATCTTCCCAGCTATATACTTATCAGGCAAACACAATAACGCCGTATCCCCTCTCTCTAACCTCAAAAAATCCAACGTCATCCGCGCCGATGCCACCATCCGCCTCTTCTCCACACGCATTACCTTAGGTACCCCCGTCGACCCCGAAGTCTGCACCTCCACAAACTCCAAATCACTATTCCACTCATCTATAAACATAACCACTTCAAAATATATCCGCAAATATAAAAATTTACGACCAAGAAGGCCACACCCTACCCCCACACAATAAAAAAACTGCGAGCAAAAAGCCTCCACCCAATCCCCTCCCTAATAAAAAACTGCGAGCAAACAAGGTGCTCCCTATATCCTCCTTTACCAAAAACTGCGAGCAACAAGGGTCCACCCGCCCCTCATTCTAGCCCCATCTAGTCAATCTAGATTAACTAGAATAACTAGAGCAACTAAAACAACTACTCCCCTCCCTTAAACAATGTAAAGAAAACATAAAGCGAGTAATAACTTTGTCTTTACGCAACTCTTTAATTATATTTGCGCCAAATATCTGATTATGGGAAATATTGTAGCTATAGTAGGACGCCCTAACGTAGGCAAGTCTACTCTCTTCAACAGACTTACTCAATCTCGTCAAGCAATAGTTGATGAGACAGCTGGTGTCACACGTGACCGCCAATATGGAAAGGTATTTTGGAATGGTAAGGAGTTTTCTATCATCGATACAGGCGGTTATACTTTCAATTCTGATGATGAATTCGAAGTCGAAATTCGTCGCCAAGTACAGCTAGCCGTAGACGAAGCAGCTGTAATCCTATTCCTCGTCGACGTACAGGTGGGTATCACCGATTACGATATGGAGATTGCCGACCTTCTTCGCCGCTCTAAGAAGAATGTTCTTCTCGTGGTGAATAAGGTTGACTATACCGAACACATGGGCGATACTTATGAGTTCCATCGCCTCGGCTTTAAGGACTTCTTTACCATCTCTGGTGGTAATGGTAGTGGTACCGGCGATCTGCTCGACCGCGTTCTTGAACTTCTCCCAGAGGACGTAAAGAGCGATATCGACGACTCTCTCCCTAAATATACTATCGTTGGCCGCCCTAACGCTGGTAAGTCTTCTATCCTTAACGCTTTCATGGGCGAGGATAGAAATATCGTTACCTCAATAGCTGGTACTACTCGCGATTCTATCTACACAAGGTATAATAAGTTCGGACACGACTTCTACCTAGTAGATACCGCAGGCCTTCGTAAACGTAATAAGGAGAAGGATGATGTCGAATTCTACTCTACTATGCGCTCCGTTAGAGCTATCGAGAATTCCGACGTTTGTATCCTTATGGTCGACGCTACTCGTGGATTCGAGGCTCAGGATAAAAAGATATTCTCTCTAATCCAAAAGAATAATAAGGGCGTAGTAGTACTCGTGAATAAGTGGGACTTGATTCAGAAGGACTCTAAGACAGCTAAAAAATGGGAAGAGGTAATCCGTGCCGAAATGGCTCCATATACCGATTTCCCAATCGTATTTACCTCCGTACCTAACAAACAACGTATCTACGAGGCTATCGAACAAGCTGATAAGGTTTACGAGAACCGTAAGCGCCGTATCTCTACATCCGAACTCAACGAGGCTCTCCTACCTATAATAGGAGAATACCCACCTCCAGCAACAAAGGGTAAATATATCCGCATTAAGTATATTACTCAGCTACCTAGCGCAACCCCTACTTTCGCATTCTTCTGTAATCTTCCTCAATACATAAAGGATCCTTACAAGAGATTCCTCGAAAACAAAATGCGCGAAATGTGGGATTTCACCGGTGTCCCAGTAAATCTAGTAATGCGTAAAAAATAATACTCTCTTAGGGATTATGTGTTATGGCTAAGGACGACCTTCTAATGCATCTTTATGAGTTATTGCAAAACGCAATATCATCGCCAATAATCGAGAGATTCTTCGCGTTCGTGGTAGATGTGTTCGTTATGGTAGCCTTTACCGTAATACCTGTAGTCGGTATCGTACTGAGTGGTGTATACTTCCTCATCAAGGATATCGTCCCCCTAAATGGTCATACCTCTTTCGGAAAGGCTGTTTACCACATGCGTGTGGTAAATACACAAGACAACGCACCACTGTCTAAACTAATGATGTTTAAGGCGGTGGTGCGTAATATTTTTATCCTTATCCCGTTTCTCAATATCGTAGATATCTATTTCCTCCTATCAACGGGTAAGCGTCTTATAGATACCTGGATAGAGACTGATGTAGCCCTATTTGAGGAAACCTTGTAGCTTCAATACATCCATCAACTCGTCAGAGAAGTGCTCATTTCCCTCTTTGGTATAACGAACCTCAGCAAATACTTGCGCTAAATTCTCTTTGTTATTCTCTTTGCAGAAGTTAATATTGCTCTCCAACGACTCTCTCTCTGCATATAGCGCATCTATCTTCTCATCTGTATAATCCTCATAACGCTCCATATGTAATATCGCCTCAATAGGCAAACGCTCTGTCAACGAAGGCATATCTGCAGGATAACCAATAGTAATAGTCGTTACAGGTATCACACCTTTAGGAAGATTAAGTACCTCAACAATCTGACGCGCATTATATGTCGTAGTGCCAAGATAACAAATGCCAAGCCCTAAATGTTCTGCCTCCAAAGCTGCATTCTGCGCCGCTATAGTAGCATCTAGAGTAGCTGTATAGAGGGTCTGCATATTCATAAAGCCATGCTTGGCATTTCGCAAGTCACACCACCTATTCATACGATTTACATCAGCACATATAGTTAGTACCACTGGTGCCTCTGTTATCATCTTCTGGTTAAAGTGTGCAGGCGCTAATGCTTGCTTAATATCACTATTAGTAGTAGCGACAATACTAACTAGTTGCATATTACCTGTATTGCTAGCTCTATTGGCCGCCTCAATAATACGTCGTAGTACATCAGCTGGAATAGCCTTATCTTGGTACTTGCGTATACTTCTATGATTGAAAATTGTCTGCATTAGTTTGATTATTTCTTTCGCCCGCAAAGTTATATAGTTTAGTGTAATTCTTTAGCACAATAAATATTTTTACCTTTGTTGGCGTATTAATTTAGTGGTATGAATATATTACTCTTGGCCGACCATTTCCCTCCCTCTTTTGCTCCCCGTATGGGCTACCTTACGCGTAACCTTAAACTTCTGGGACATAAGGTATATGTCGTAGCCATTACTCATCATAGAGATTTCAACTCTTTCGACTTCCTTCAAGGCTATGCAGATAGGGTATGCGAGGTTAAATCTACCAATACCTCTCACCTAAATACCCTTATTTCCATACTTAGGGGAACCTGTACCGCCTTGCGCCCAATGTGGACTACCACTGATACTCTATACTACAAAATGTGCAAGGATATTCTCGCCCACCATGATATCGATTGTCTATTGTGTAGCACCTCATCTTTCTACCCTCTCTTAGTGGCTGAAAGACTAAAGGATGAGGGTATTCCAACTATATTGGACTTCAGAGACATATACGAACAAGATGAGACGTTCTACCCTCGTAAGGGTATGGCGGGTATACTACGCCACTTCCAAAAGAAAATACGAAATAGGATAATCGCTAAAGCTAATGCCGTAGTTAGCGTCTCTAGTTGGCATTGCCAATACCTATCTCAATGGAATAGCAACTGTACCTTAATAATGAATGGGTTCGACGAACAGCGTTTCTCTGCTCAATTGCCATGGGTGGGCGAAAAGATAAGAATAGTATATACAGGTACCATTGCTACTCCTAAAGGGGATATATCTGCCCACTCCCCTATATTGCTCTTTGAAGCTATATCCGAATTGCCTAAGGCAAAAAGAAATAGACTAGAGGTAATCATATATACCGACTCAAATAGCATCTCTGCCCTAAAGCCTTTAATAGAAAAATACACTCTGCAAGATGTAGTACAATGCAACAACTGGGTAAAATCAGACATGGTGCCTAGCATTCTCAGAGATAGTTCCGCCCTACTAATTCTATCTAACCATGGCAACAAGGGTGTAATGCTTACCAAGTCTTTCGAATATATGGCTATGAATAGACCCATAATATGTCTGCCTAACCCAGATAGCCAACTCGAAAAGGCTCTCCTAGATACCGGCACCGGCTTCGTATTAAGGGATAAGAATAGCATCATGCATACCCTAGAACTATTAGTAGACGAAAAACTAGCCATCAGACCAAATGCCGAAACGATAATGAATTTCTCCCGCATGTCTCAAGCAAAGCAGTTCGAGAAATTGATGACCAACATAATAAGTAAATAAATGGGGAAAATAGTAATACACATAGCTAAGGAGGACAACAAAAGGATATACGGACTAGAGCAAATATTAGTCTCAATATTAGGTCTAGAGCTAGAGTATATCTTCTCTGGTAACAATACGTCCGAGTACACTTTAGAATACAATGGCGAATGTGTTACATTCCCAATCTACAATAACTTCTCCCCTCAATGGGTAAACCACGAATGGGCGCCCGAGCAAAATATCGTATCTATATATGGTAATAATAACTCAATAGATATCGCTATGTCTGCATTCTATCTCCTATCAAGAGTAGAGGAGGTAGATGCTAACGCAGATTGTTTCGATAAGCATGGAAGATTCATGGCTTCATCTTCTCTAGCATGCCAAATGGGTTTTATAGATAGACCTATGGTCAACGAATATGCCGAGTTGATAGTAAATATCTTCACCTCCAAAGGTGTCAACCTCCCCGTAAAAAGACAAGGGGCAAAATTCCTATATACCCACGACGTAGATATCCTAACATATGAGCCTATCATTAAGGGCATGCTAGGCGATATACTAAAAAGGCACGACATTATTTCTGCCATAAAGCGCATACAAAACCTTTGGCACGACGAGCATGATACTTTTGAATCGTTAATGAATATGAGCGAAAGCCGCAACCAAAAGGGCATGTTCAATATTATGGCTACCCATTACGACCCAAACAAACCTATCTCAAAAAACTACCTCAAGAAGAGTGCCTTTTCAAGAATGCTAAATAAAATAACTAGTAGAGGTCATCTATTAGGGTATCACCCCGGCTATCACACCTCAGACGACGAAGCAGAATGGAAAAGAGAACGTGAAAAGGTCGAGCATAGGGTAAAGCGACAACTAACAGTAGGCCGTCAGCACTACCTGAGAGTCTTCGTCCCACGTACCTTGGAGATATGGGAGGATAATAATATGAATACCGACTCCTCCTTGGGCTTTGCCGATCGTACCGGCTTTAGATGTGGTACTGGCTGTCTATACCATCCGTACGACTTCCGTACTGGTAGGGCTATGAGTTTGCTAGAACAACCTCTAATCGTTATGGATACCACAATGGAGCAATACGAAGGTCTGACACCCGAGCAAAAAAAAGAGAGAATCACTTTGTATGACTCTCTCTCAAAAAAATATGATATGCCTATTACTCTATTATACCATAATTAATTAGCACGAATCGAACCGCCAGTTGTGCTCTTGATAATCTTTATCGAAGGGTCTCCTGAGTACGATATATTTCCTCCTGTTGTAGCCTTGGCATTGACATTCTTCTCTACTGTACCGAAGTTAATACCAGCACCAGAACTAGCCTTTAGCTCTGCCTTCTCTGCAGTAAGCTTCTGTGCCTCAATAGTAGCAGCGCTTGAGAGGCCAATATTTGCCTTCTTTACATTGCCAGTTATTACACCACTAGCACCAGAGTTACCATCTACCTCAAGTGTGGTAGCCTCTATATTCCTAATGTCTATACCACTACCGCTTGTATAGTCTACCTCAACAAGCTCCGACTTAACCTGTCCTACCGAAATAGTAGCTCCAGCATTAATATTAACATCTGCCTTATCCGACTTTAGTGAGGTTGCCGTAAGATTAGCTCCAGCCGCAATATCTATATCTAGCTCCTTGGCCGATACCTCTCCTACATCAAGCTTAGCTCCAGCGCTAATATTAAACTCAAGCTCTTGAAAAGCATAATTAGCAGGATAGGTAATTACCAATGTAGGTGTAAAATTCTCCTTCTTACTTAGCTGCTTAATGTACGCCTTAAGTTTATCCCCCTCAACATTGATAATCAAGTCTTCAATATACTGACTCTCACATGTTGCCTTGTAGCTAAACTTATCGCCAGGGACAAATTTCGCATCATAGTTACCAACGATATGAATATCGTTAATGAGTGATACTGTACCTTCAATTGTTGCAGTGTTACCATCTTGTTTGGTGGTCGTTGCGTTCAAATTGAATGTGCTAATTAGCAAAAGAGCTAATAACGCGATGTTTAATTTAATCTTTACCATTTTGTTTTGAATTGATTGTTTATAATATTGTGTTTTCTGTCTATTATCTCTTGAGTGCCTCTACCATATCTTCTGCCGCTCTATACGAACACCCTGGTCCACCTATTACCTCTTGTAGCTCTGCATAGTCGTTCAACATCTTCTCTCGGTATGGTGTATCAGCTATAAGATCATTGAGTAGGTCATGCATCTTCTCTTCTGTATAAGCACATTGGAATAGCTCTTCTACAGCAGTCCTATTGAGATTGAGGTTAACTAAACTTATATATGGTACCTTTATAAACACTCTCTTTGCCATAAAATCCGCAAATCGTCCTCCCCACATAAGGTATAGTACTATCTGCGGACAGTTCAATAGGGCTGTCTCAAGTGTAGCCGTTCCCGATGTCACAATAGCACAACGAGCATGTCGCACTAACTGATATGTCTCATTAAACACTATCTTCACATCATGCCCCGCTATATACTTCTCGTAATCTCTCTCAGTGAATGATGGAGCTCCAGCTATGACAAACTGACAATCTTTGTGCTTATCAGCCTCCTTTAGCATTGCCGGTAGATTATACTTCAATTCTCCTTGCCTACTTCCTGCCAAAAGAGCTACAATAGGCTTATCAAGCTCTAGCCCTACACGATTGCAAAACTCTTCTCTACTCTCATCCGCATGATGCCTCTCTGATATAGCATCCATACATGGGTTGCCACTAAACTGAACATCAATGCCAAACTTCTTGAAATACGATGTCTCAAATGGAAATATAGTATAAAGCCTATCTACTACCTTGCGAATAGTCTTCACCCTATACTCCTTAGAAGCCCAAGTCTTAGGTGCTATATAGTAATATACCTTAATGCCATGCTTATGGGCAAATTCCGCCATGGGAAGATTAAAGCCTGGATAGTCTATCAAGATTAGTACATCAGGTCTATTCTCTAATAGGTCCCTCCTACATACCTTGAAATTCTGTCGTATCTTGCCTAGATGTGTCAATACATCCCATACTCCCATTACAGCAGTATCTTTATAATGCCTAACCATAGTTCCTCCTACGGCCGACATGAGGTCTCCTCCCCAAAAGCGAATATCTGCCTCTTGGTCTTTAGACAATATCCCCTTCATAAGGTTAGACCCATGAAGGTCACCCGATGGCTCGCCTGCTATAATATAGTACTTCATCTACTGTACAAAGAATTTAATAACAACTATGGCGAAAGCCCAAAGTATGGTAGATAGTATCATACCTCGCGATACCTCATATTTGTCTGTATAAGCAAATATTGTAAATATGGCTAAGTTCGACAAACAGGCTATAGCCATCATGGTCGACATGCTCTGTAGCCTTATCAAACTCTCGATAAACTCAGATACAGGTCTATCCCCACCATACGAAAACTCATATAGCGCCCACATTGTTAGCAGTGGTAAAATAAGACCTAATATTACTCCAATATATCGCTTGTTCATAATATGTTATCAAATATACTATAGGTCTATACTCTTAAACTGCGATATTACATCATAATCCGTAACATCCAATTTACATGGCGAAATAGTAGTATAGCCTTTCTTTAGCCAATGATAATCTGTATCTGTCCCTTCATGGTCATCATCTACAAACTCTCCTTCTAACCACGAATAGGTCTGCTCATATGGATCTGTAACATTGTGTGGCTTCTCTATCCAATGTCCCTGACCTACCCTACAAACATGCATACCCATATTCTTGCCCGATGGTATATTCACATTCATATACGTAGATGTAGGCCAATTGAAATTGATAAGCCTAGGAAGTAGTCGCGCCACTACCTCTCTTGTCGAATCCATATTAGCTTTAGGATCATAATCCATATATGAGAATCCTATGCCTCGTATACCTAGTAAGGCCGCCTCTCTCACCGCTCCTAATGTTCCCGAATAGTGAACAGACGACGAGTAGTTACCTCCATGGTTAATACCCGATAGCACAAAGTCAGGACGCCTTCCATCAAGAATCTTATATATTCCCAACTTAATACAGTCAACTGGCGTCCCTCTTACACTCCATACCTCTACGCCCTCCAATCCATAATCCTCATGAAGAGTATGTTTCAATGGCTCACATACGGTGATGGCATGACTCTTACCTGATTGTCCTGTCTCAGGTGCCACGATTATTACCTCTCCATATCTCTTTGCCTCTTCGGCTAATACTCGGATACCTTGGCTTAGATAGCCATCGTCGTTAGTGATTAAGAATCTCATATATGTGTCTCTATATAGTTTTGTTATTGTATGGCTCTCTTAATGCGAATTAGACGCTCCATGAGCCCCTCAAATAGGTCGAGTTGTAACATATTTGCACCATCTGACTTCGCATTCTTAGGGTCAAAATGTGTCTCCAAAAATAGACCATCTACCCCTACAGCTACTCCAGCACGTGCAACTGTCTCTATAAGCGCAGGCTTTCCTCCTGTAACTCCAGACGACTGGTTTGGCTGTTGTAGCGAATGTGTTATATCAAGTACTACAGGCGCCTGTTGTTGCATTACTGGTATGCCACGATAATCAACCACAAGGTCATAGTATCCAAACATCGTGCCACGATCTGTTAATAACACCTTGTCATTGCCAGAATCTTTTACTTTTTGTACTGCATGGCACATAGATTCTGGTGCCAAGAATTGTCCCTTCTTAATATTTACTACCTTACCTGTCTTTGCCGCCGCTACCAAAATATCTGTCTGTCTACACAAAAATGCTGGCACTTGTAGCACATCTACATACTCTGCTGCCATCTGTGCCTCGTCTGCACTATGGAAGTCTGTAACCGTAGGGACATCAAATGTATCTGATACCTTCTTGAGTATCTTAAGCGCCTTCTCGTCTCCAATGCCAGAAAATGAGTCAATACGCGAACGATTTGCCTTGCGGTACGAACCCTTGAAAATAAGAGGCAATCCCAACTTATCGCAACTCTTTACCAAATGCTCCGCAATACGTAATGCCATATCTTCTCCCTCTATCACACAAGGACCTGCCATTACAAAAAATAGATCTGTCTCTGCATTGTGCAGACGTGGTATAGTCTTTATTATATTGTTCATATCAGATATATCTTTATGTTACAAATGTAGTGATTATTTTTTCTCTCTGTCGCGTTGGCGTTGCTTTTCGGCTTTTAGACGGGCTTTATGTGCAGCCTTAGCGTTTTTCTGCTGGTTGCGATATAGTTTTTTCTGCTCTCGAGTCATCTGTTTATAGGCCGCCTCTTGAGCCTCCATCTGTTGCTTCTGCTCTATCTGCCGTTTTCTGTCCGCCAAATACTCCTCTTCACTTATCAACTCTTCTATATCATATCTCTTCCACCCACTGGCGTTCTTATATGCATTACCCGTATGGGGCATAACAATAACCGTGGTGTGGCGCGAAGAGTAATTGTTTGACAAGTTATAAATGACAGGGGGAACTATAGCTCTGCAGTATATCTCTTCGAGTGAGCGGCATCCAAAGAAGGCATCATCAACTATTGTCTTAACCGAACTAGGTATTACTATGCTTTTTAGTTTCTCACACTCGGCAAAGGTGTACGACTGTATACTGCCTAAATATCTGCCACTATCGTAGCCTACTTGCTGACCGTATGTCTTGAAGTACGGATTAGAGCTATTTGATGCTGGGTCTGCAAATGTTACCACCTCTAAACTAGTACACTGAAAGAAGGCCTTTTCTCCCAAATACTCCAAACTAGCAGGGAGGGACACGCTCTTAAGCGAACTGCATCCTGCAAAGGCACGCTCTCCTATTGTATATAGTCTGTCCGACATCAATATCTGCTGTAGCTCACTACACCCCTCAAAGGCTTTTGGAGCTAACTCTGTCACACTATTGGGTATTGTACAAATGTCCCTCCTTCCTTCAGGACAGCGTACTAGTTTCTTACCGCCTAATGCCAGTAGTAACCCTAAATCACTGCTATATACACTATTCCCCTCCTCTACATTGATATTCTCCATCGAGGAGCACTCATCAAATACCTTCTCCCCTAAACTTGTTACTTTTGCAGGTATATCAATAGCCGGCAATGCTGAACAGCGCAGAAAAGCACTGCGCTCTATCTTAGTCAACTCTTTAGGTAGCTTTACACTCCTCAAACTAGTGCAATCTTGAAAGGTACTCTCTGTAAGGGTTGTTATCCCATCAGGGAGCTCTATCGTCTCGAGCGACATACAACTGCCAAAGCATTGTGAAGCCATAATTATTATGTTCTTGCTCAATGTCACATCATTAAGCAACGTACATCCTGCAAATACCAATGTACCTAGTCGCCTCACCTTGTCAGGTATGCTTATTCTCTTTAATGTAGCGCAGTTGTAAAACACCTTATCACCTATACGCTCCAAAGTCTCCGGCAGTTCAATATCCGTAAGCTTAGCACAATTCCAAAATGTAGAGTTGTTAAGTACTTTTATCTGCCCAAGCTGACTAATAGATGTCAAGTTACCACAATCCGCAAAGGCATTTCTTCCAAGTTCAGTGAGGGTCTGTGGCAATGTTACCGAGGTAAGTCTTTTACAATTACTAAAGGCCTTATCGCCAATCTTAGTAATCCCATCTTGTATAATCACAGAATTTATACCACGATTCTCAGAAAAAGCCCCAGCCTTTATCGACTTTACCACATATGCCTGCTCTTTATGGTATACTATATCGGGTATTACAACATCCCCCGAACAAGTGGCTTTTACAATCTGTACAACAGTGTCTCGCCCAATGGTTTCGTATGATATCCTATTCTCAGTGAACTCCAATGCGCTAACACCAACAGCATAGCACACCACAATCCAAAGAGTAATGAGTCTAATAAAATTCACAATCGAGTAAATCCAATATGTTTATATGTTGCCTATCTACACAATTCATACGTCCCACACCCCCCAAAGGTTCCCTCACCCACATATGCACTTTATTCATTTTTTACGATGAAGAAGGGACCACACCGTATCCTCCCGCCCTCCATTCTACCTCTCTATAGACAATCTACAACAACTAGCCGCACCAAAATAGGAGCCCAAAATCCGTATAATCCGTATAATCACAAAATGACGACAACAAAACTCTACTCACGCCATAATATCAAACATTATCATTTTCTGCTTTATAGGTGCTCCCCGAGTGCTCTTTGGGTACTCTTTGGGTATAGCCTGTATATAGCGAGGTATGAGCGAGGGTATTTGAAATTATTATTTTAGAGCAATTAATTTAAATACCACCACACAAAAAACGATACATAAATCCCCAAAATCCGTATGCCCCCCCCAAAAAAACAATCCGTTAAATCCGTTAAATCCGAGTGCAATACAAAAACCCAAAATCCGTATACCCCCAATATCACTCCCCAAACATCTCATCCGGGAAATTAACCAAATAAACCTTCTGCGTAGCACGAGTCAAAGCAGTATACAGCCACTGCAAGAACGACTTATCAACCGTCTCCTCCGGCACATACCCCATATCTATAAACACACAATCCCACTGCCCACCTTGTGCTTTATGACATGTTACCGCATAGGCAAACTTCACCTGTAGGGCATTAAACCACTCGTCGTTCCTTATAGCATTATACCTCTTTCTCTGATCTCTAATATCAGCATAATCCTCCTCAACCAACGAAAATAGCTGTCTCTCATCATCCGTAGTCAACTTGGGTAGCTCAGACGTCAAGCAGTTCATCAGTATCCTTAAATCAATATCTACCCCCTCATGGTCGGCAAATCGCAATAGCACATCTGCAAATTTCAAGCCGTACATCTCTTTGTACCCTCTCACTCGCACCACTTGCGCTATATCACCATTGGCTATAAAGTCATCGCCTTTCTTATATTTTAATGGCTCATTGGGACTGTCTGCCGCCGCCATGCGCGATAGCCACATATAGTTATTCTTTGCCACAAGTAGCATGTCTCCTCTTGATATCTCCTCGTCCGACATCAATACCTGTCCTCTAATACCCTGATTAAAACGCGCAGCTCTCTTATTAGACCTCGTTACCACCAACACATTCTCCGTCCCATAATAATCGTATGCCGAGGCTAATGTCTCAATCAACTCAGCACCAGAAACCCTCTCTACATCAAGCTTCTTATCTTCTGCAAGTCTTGGATATTGTGGTAATATAGGATCACCCGACTCTATTATCTCTCTTATTCTAAGGGCGTTATTCAATATCAAACTATCCTGCTCTTGCCTCACCACATCAGTAAGCCAAACAGAATCTACATTCAATCCTAAGTTCCTTAATACATCTTCATCGAGTGCTGGCGACCTATCGGCTCCTATTGGGGGCAACTGCGCTGGGTCTCCTACCAATAATAGCCTAGATGCCTCATGGGAGAATACATAACCTACTAAGTCTGTAAGCAACCTACCACTTCCAAACTCTGTCTCTCCAGAATAATTATCGCCTATCATAGATGCCTCATCTACAATAAAGAGGGTATGTTGAAAGGCATTAAAGCCCAATCCAAAATGCGCATCAAAGGCATTGGATTCTTGCCTATATATAGTACGATGTATGGTCATCGCTGGCCTACCCGTAGCATTGGACAACACCTTAGCCGCCCTTCCAGTGGGGGCCATCAACACTAGTTTATACCCTCCCTCGGCGGCTATATCACATAGCGCCTTTAATATCGAGGTCTTACCTGTACCGGCATAACCATTTATTACCAAGGCATTATTGGCCTCAGTAGACAACAAAAAGTCTGCAATATGAAATAATGCCTCTCTCTGTGATGTAGTAGGCTCAAAGGTCATACGTGCCTCTAAGCCTTGGACTACTCTATCTCTCATGGCTTAGGCAGATTGAGGTGCGGGTCGGCATCGGGAACTAAATAGTCCTCTGGGTCAAATGGGTCAATATTAGGGAACTCATGCTCTTCTACCCTATGCTTATTTTCTACTTTGCCTACCTCTCCTTCTCCCCCTACATGGTTGTGCCTCTTGGCTTCTCTTCTCTTGGCCGATTTATCTGCCTTTTTATTAGTCTGAACTCTCAACCAGTACATAGTATCCCACAAAAGGGCAAACTCATCTATGAATTTATGTACAATGGTATAGTTTGTCGTAATAATTAGATTCTCTTGGTTGTACTGCTGTGCCGTATAAGTCCAATTGTAACTCCCCGTAAATATAATTCGGTCATCTATAATGCCAAATTTATTATGCATATGATACTTGGAGTTGTCAATCTTAACACTAATTCCCTCCCTAGCTAAATTCTTAATCTGAGACCCTGAGTCTTGCATCTTATGGTTATCAGTAATTACCCTTACCTTAATACCTTTCTTATGCATGGCTATAAGACACTTGGCCAGCTTCTCGTCTGAGATAGTATAGACACAGATATCAATAGACTCTTTAGCTTGCGAGAGATAAAAGGCAAGATTCTCAGGTATATCTTGCCCAGGGCTAAACAACACCTCATGAAGCCTAAATGAATTATGCTCTATCAGCAAATAGGAGCTATCAAGCCAACGTATAGCCCCTACCGCATCAGCATTGCTAGTCGCTAGCTTCTTAGCCTCATTGGCTAATCTAGCTTTCAACTCACCTCTCTGAACCCTGTCTAAAGTATTTAATTGTTCTGATATCTCCTTTGGGAGATCATTATCTTTGTTGATATAATAATTATCTCGAAAATAATCTACTATCTCATCGAGTACATTCATCGGCAACTCCTCTTATTAATCTACAACACGTCCTGACGCAACAACCATACCACGTACTAGCTCCTCTAGCTGTGGTGTATTCTCAGATAGCTTGTCTATCGCAAATAGTATACGATATTTCCACTCGTGATTTGGATTGGCTGGGTCATTAATCTTCTCCTCATGAGGTAGCAAATGCGGCATCTGGTCTATCATACCAGCATAATCTTGCAATGGATTGATACACAATATTGATGGCGAATTCAAATGATTACCCACAATCTGCCTTACTATATCCTCCGTCGCTACATGTGGAACTACACCTTGCCTTCCCAAAACATTGCTGTAGAACCACTGGCTCTCCTCTTTATTCTCTTCCCACCATCCTCTGATAGATGATATGTCGTGAGACGAGGTAGCACACACCGTCATATAGTCGTACATAGCAGGATTACCATATCTCTCCCAATTCAACTTTGGCATACGCTGAATCTCTAGGGCTAATATCTGCATCCTACGCATTACCTCTGGTACAGATGCTGGTATCATACCCAAATCCTCACCACAAACTAGCATATTGCAATGTGACAATAGTGCCTCAAGATGCTCTATAGCATTTGTCCTCCAGAAGTCATTATGTCTCTCATAGAAGAAATAATCATGGATACTGCGTAATGCTCGCTGGTCCGACTCCGATAACATCGAGAATCTAGCTGTCTCAGTAAGCATAATACGTGGTTGCCACTCTCCCTCTTTTCTGCTGACAAATAGTACCTCGTGAAGTATATTATTGAAACCTTGACGTATCCTCTCTCTCTCCGATGGCCTTACCACCTTCTGATCAAGCCACTTATTTATTACATTAGGGTCGAAATACTCGTCTTTCAATCTATATAAGCCGCCGTTTAAGCGCTCAAACATATCTGCAATGGCCTTGTCCGACTCCTCAGCCAACTGCGAGCGCAAGTAGCTGTCACTAACTATCGGACGAGAAAGCACCTCTGGGTCAGCATAGAATCCCCTCTGCTCCAACTCATATTTCGAGAATGGCAACGCTGGGGCAAACATACCCATCAAACCACTCTTAAATGGGAATGGAATAGCCCAAATTCTAAAGAAGCCAAGTATATGGTCTATACGGAATGCATCAAAGAACTGCTGCATTCTACCAAATCTCTGCTGCCACCACTTATAGCCATCTTCTGCCATCTTATCCCAATTATATATTGGGAATCCCCAATTCTGTCCGTCTCTTGAGAAGAAATCTGGTGGCGCACCAGCCTGCAAATGGAAGTCAAAGAGCTCTGGCGATACCCACGCCTCTACACTATTAGGGTTAATGCCAATAGGCAAATCTCCCTTAAGTGCAATATCAAGACTATGAACATAGTCTATAGCCTCTCTTATCTGCTTCTCTAGATGATACTGCAAGAATACACGATACATAACTGCCTTATACCTATCACTTTCCGGCATAAAGGCTGCATCTACAATCTTCTTATCATATGCAGAGTACTCACCCCACTTCCTAAAGTTTGATGTCTCAAACTCATTTCTCAATGCAGCAAAAAGAGCATAATCTCGTACCCACCACGCATTATCTTTAAGGTACTTCTGGAACTCTGTTTCAGATATTATCTCGTCAAACTTCTTATCAAAAACTGCACGAAGGGTCTTATCTTTCCACTCTCTTACTCTATTGTAATCTAATAGCGTGAGATCATTAATGAAAAGTCCAGTCTCCCTATCCAATGAATTCATCTTCTCCCCATAATAGCTATAGACTGTATCCACACTAATATAGCTAGGATGAAGAGCCTGACAAGATATTGAATTATAAGGATAGCTATCCCTCCAAAGGAAAGTAGCTGTAGTATCATTAATAGGTAATAGCTGTATGACCTTCAATCCACTAGACTTACACCAATCAGCTAATGCCTTAAGGTCCAAAAACTCACCGCAGCCTCTACTCTTCGATGTGCGTAACGAAAATACATGGACAGCTACTCCAGCAGCTCTCCATGGCGATGAATAGTTGTATGAATTATATACGTAGATATTATCTACCTCTGTCGACCAGGATAATACCCTATTCTCTCCCTGCTCAAACTCTACAAAGCACTTATTAGCAGTGTCCCAAATACCAAACTTAAACTCTAGTTCATGGAATAGCGGCGTTACAGGTATCTCAAGTTGCCAACAGTTATGCTCATACTGCTGCATGACCATCGCCTTGTCTGTACTCCAGTTTATTATCTGCTTAGATACAATACAAAAGGCTTGATCAGCTCCAATACGTGGCTCTTGTAGTCGTATTACTATAGTACCTGGCTTGGGAATTGGTAGTTTCTTTACCGACTTTGACTGATGGAATACCGCCTGCGCAAATGCCTCTGATTTGAGCACATCAGGATATGACTGTGTAGATCGCCACTCATCGGTAACAAGAAGGTCCGACTTAACAGCTGTAACTACCCTATCATGTCGCTCACGCTCTATATTCTGAACATTATCATCATACATAATACCCCAACGATACGTAATCAACTGACTACCATTATCTGAATATACATTATATCCCTGTGAGTCTGACACGGTAGCTCTGACTATCTCTTCACCTTCAGAATTACGCTCCAATAACACTACCTTCTGACCTGGTTGCGTGATATAATGAACCCTAATACGCCTTTCCATAGAATCTACAATTGGTATAAAATATAAAATCCCCTATCAAATCATAATACTGATTTGACAGGGGAAATGTTTGGCTATATGCTATTTTCTAGTGATATCATGCCTTGAAGAGTGGGTCAGCACCAATAGTGCCAACTAGGCTGTCTATATACTCTTGACTTTGGAGGTATACAATCCTCTCCTTGAGCTTAGCAATCTTATAGTCAATTCGTAAGTCTTGTAGCGATGTGACATTCTCCGAACGCCCTCTGAATGCAGTGATATACTCAAGCTGACGATTTGCTAAAGCCAAGTCACGCTCTTGCTTGAGAACCAATCTAGCCTTATACCAGTCAGATTTTAACACATTCTCACGCTTGAACATATCTCTTAGCTCAGGGTCATCGATATTCTTGCCGTTATAATTACCATAAGCCATTATATGTAGCAATACTTGTAGTGGTGGTATAGCACTCTCTACAGCACCCTCCTCAAAATATCTGAGAGCTACCTTCTGCTGTGCCTCAACAATATTGTTAATACCATCTACATATGCCTCCATATCCTGAAGCTCTGGCTTTAGCATCTGCTCGTTGAATACAGCCTGAGGCTCGTCAAAGAGTCTATTCATACAACGGAATGCAAATCTATCGGTAATACGGTAACCAAGTCGACTAGCCAATATCATCTTTCCATTATACTCAAAATCCTCAAGCTTCTCTAAGCAACCCTCACGGATAAGTAGATTAGCATCTCTATCCTCTGGTACCATACGTGCCCAAATCTCAGGAATCAAGATCGAGATATCATGGTCAAATCTGCTATTTCCTACATATCCCGCTGCTGTTGTGAAGCCTTGATATTCTGTGAGAATATAACTCAACAACGCATTGTTAAGGTCTGTTGTAGCCTCAAGCATGTTAAATGGACCCTTTGTAAGGGCGCCCTCAGAACCTGCGCCTGTTGTAGAAGGCGACTTACCTGTAAGCGAGCAAACAAAGTCCATAAACAACTCTGGCAACTCCTGATAGTGGATAGGGTTGTAAACCGAGAGCGGACGAATATGGTTCAACTTATCAGCTGGGTTATTACGTCTACCTGGCATAACTGCATTTACTACATTTACCACAGGCTCTGTAGGTAAAATCTTACGATGCAATCTTACACCTACCTCAGCGACATAAGTATGTACATTCTCTACTGAATTCTCGTTGAACTGCAAGTAACGTGGATTCTTGGTTGGCTTGCCCTTTACTATACGTGGGTGACTAGGCACAACAAAGAACTCATGCTCATCACTCTCCATGAACTCATTTACCAAATCCTTAACTGGCTGAGTATAGAGATCAAAGTTTACAGCATCATCAATAAGCTTCTGTCCATCCTCATGAGTCAATGGCTCATAATTGGTAATAAAGGTATCAGGCTTACAGATATCTCGCTCCGCCTCATGATCATAACCTCTATGAATAGCTTCATCAGGACGCTGGAAGAGTCGCATCTCACAGTTATCAACTATCTTAACCGATGGATTCTTAAATATTGGGTTAAGCTTCTTGAAGTTATTCGCTGGAAGAGTAACAGATGCAGTAATATCATCCTCTACCTGAATCTTGAGCGATGGCACAAAATCCGAACGTAGCTTATGAAGCATCCAGTTGCCACCTTGTGGATCAAAACCGATACGAACATAAGTACCTATTACCTGCTTGTTCTTATACAAGAGTGTAGTACCACGTCTACCGTTGATAATCTCAACAGACATATACTTCTTCCAGTCGCCAGCCTCACTATCGCTACGGTACAATCTCTTTACAAAGAGCACAAGTGAACGAATATGTGGAGGTATCGAACGCAAGAAGTCGTTATACTCATCACTATACTGATCTGATGGAGTAAGAAGTTTCACAGCCGAACCAAGAGCACGCTTAGGACTCAAGAACGAACGAGAAGGAGCAGCATCCTCTTGTACTACTTTCCAACGATGTGTATAATCATAATTGATTATCTCGTCAGCCTTCTTAAAGTCCTCCTCAAGGTCTACAATGTTAAATGGACCATAGATAATGGCATTCTGCATTGATTTTGAAATCTCCGACTTACCACCACCTGATACTGTACATGGCTTATGGCAGAGAATACCCTCAGGACGAGTATTGATTATGCGCCACAATGGCTGCTGTGGGTGCTTAACCAAACGGAACTTATTTCCTGATGGGTGAATATATATCTTGTCTGGAGAAAGTGGAAGTGTCTTCTCTTGACCATTATACGACCAAGATATACGAGTCTTCTCAATCTCAATATTAGCCATCTCAGAGATATAGATGACATTAGGATACTTCTTATCAATAGCATAACCCTCAGGCATAACCTCTACCTTACCCTCAAGAAGCGACATCGCCTCCTCGAATGTATAGATGCCATCCATCTTCTTAGAGTATGCCTCAGCATAGATATCATCAGACATAATGGCCTGTGGGAATGCAATAGCACCGCCAGCATGCTCCTCCTCTGCTAAACCATAGAGATTTGCAGAATAGTTTATCTGTGTCTTTATCTCCTTCTTGGCATAACCGAAATAGTTATCAGCAATAATTGTAACAACTACTCCTCTCTCATCACGACAGGTTACCTTAAACGAACCACCATCATTATAGTTCTCTGCCTCCTCACGCCAACACATACCCTCAGCACGTTGACGCTCTGTTGCCTGATCATAATGTGGCAAACCGAGGTCTTTCTTCTTCAACTGTGTAAGCTGAGGCGCAAAAATTATACAGCCAGTATGTCCTGTCCAATGATCAATATCAAGTGCCGCATCATTAATAGCAAGGTTAAAGTCGCCACCATTACCAAAAATAGTCTCAACAAAATCCAAACTTGACACAAGCGAACCTGGAGCGAAAAGATGTATCTCCATACTCTTCTGTGGCATCACACCTTTTACCTCAGGAACCACAATTGGACGAACAAGAAGACTAACCATCACATGGGCCTTGTCCTTCTGATTGCTTGTAAATGGCAATACATTCAACTCCTGAGATGGATGTAATGCTGCCTCAAGAAGTTTTGCAAAAACTCCCTTTGGAACAGCCTTCTTATCCAATGGAATAGGAAGACCGCCCTCTACTATATGGAATGTACCCTTAGTAGTACGTCTATCATTAGCTGGGTTATTTAGAATACCCTGAGCTACACGATACGTAGATACATACTTACCAAAGAATGTATTTGAATCTGGTGGAAGAGATACCTCACGAGCAAGACCCTTCTGGTTAAGAACGAATGTCTCTGTTGGCAACTGACACTCTTCTGGTCTCTTTACATCAGATAAATAAGAATCAATAAAAGATTGGATACGTAGATCCACAGGCGATAGATGCTTACCTAGCAATCTAGACTTCTCTCTAAAAGAATTGATAAAGTCACTGGTAAGATTGAGAAACTTACTGTTACTAAGTTTTGTAGTAGCATCTTCATTGTCTTGATATATAGGCTGACCCAAAGAAGCAAGCTGTAAATTAATATACTGGATCATGTCGCGACGATCCTTGAGAACAGCTTTCTGCTTTTTATTCGCATCGTTCTTCATAATTGCGTGCTTTGAAGTTTTTAATATCTGTACGCAAATATATGAAAAATCGTTATAGAGTAAAAGTAAAAAAGCGTTAAAGGTATGACAACTACAAGAGACAATTACATCCTCACTAAACAAAGAAAAAAGCTCCGCAACTCAAACGATTGCGAAGCTATATAAGATTCAGTAGGTCTATAAGCCGAGTTCTGTACTCACAAAGTGAGCGTCTATCATTTATCTAGGATCACAGTCACCCATGACCTCAATCGAACTACCCCTTCCGACAATACATCCGAAAATGTATAACACAGCAGGCAACCATGCTCTACAATGTAGAATCGAAATATACACGTTCTTTCAACCTATGAGGCGTACGGCAGCCGTGTCGCCACAACCCCGGTGAGCTCTTACCTCACCTTTTCACCCTTACCAGCAAGCTGGCGGTTATTTTCTGTTACGCTACTATCCCCTCACGAAGTTCTTCCCGTTAGGAAGCATAGTGCCTTGCGTTGCCCGGACTTTCCTCCCGCGTTTGCACGCCAGCGATAGACCGTCCTACTGATTTCCCCTTTACTCTATTCTAAATGGAGCATATTTATCATACTCTACTATGAAGGCTTTCTTATAACCAAGACTCTTCATCTGCGCAAGCAAATCACGTACTTGAGAGCCCTTCACAGGTGCAGTAGTATATCTAAATATCTTATCATTCAACCTATACTCATAAACATCCTTCACATTCTCAAAGAATGTTAGATAGACAGGATATCTAAAAGCACTAAGCTGAACAACATAATCCTTATTAGGGTCAATCTCCTTGACATTTGTAGCAGAAGACTGCAACTTAAATCTATTGGTGTTTACTACAAACGCCTCCTCATAACCCTTAGCCTTCAAAACCTCAATAGAACTATTTGCTTCAGCATAAGAACTGAAAGAGCCAACACAATAACGAATATACCCATCCTGACCAGGATACTCCTTCACTTCATCAAGCTTCTCAAAGAAAGAGGCATCTGATGGAGGATTATTAAGCGCAAGAATCTGAACCGAATAATATGGCGCAGTTGGCTGATCTATCGTTATTACACGCTTTGCAGTCCTAAGATGCGCTATTTTATCTTGTGCATTAACAACCAACGAAATGGATGCCAAAGCAAGTATGACTAGTAGATTTTTCATTTTGATATATCTTAATCTAGTGTCTTACATTCCAAACTACAATCTCTATACGACGATTCTCAGCATGTTGCGCCTTATCGCAATAGATACCACGATGACAACGATTCTTGAGATAACGCTCGCCATAACCACGAGGTATCAACTGATCTCTATTAACACCCTTACTTACCATATACTCAACAGCCTTGTCAGCCATATTCTGCGACACCTGGAGGTTACCATAACGATTACCCTTAGCCTCTGTATGAGCATTAACCTTAACAACTATATTGGTATTCTGCAAGAGATAAGCAGCCAACTTATCAAGCATCGTCTTAACACTTGCATCAAGTTCCTTACCATAGGTAATCTCCATTCCCGAGATATCATCAAGAACCTGATCGTTAAATATAGGTGTCATTCTTAAGCCCTCACGCGACAATTGGTCAAGTTCAGAACATGATGTCTCAAAACTACGAGCATTAAATCCATCCTTGCTAACCTTAACTGTTACGTCAGGATTATTCTTCTTAATCTTACCATCAATAGTTAGAAGTAGATGACCTTCAGAATCTGAAACGCCGTCAGCAATTATCGCACCTGTAGAAGAATTAACTACAAGAACATTAGCTCCAACTACCTTCTCATTGTTATACGAACTAATTACATCTGTACTGAAGATATATGGCTTAACCTCCTCAACAACAGGTGCAGGTGCAGGTTCTGGTACTACTACTGGCTCAGGAATAGGCTCAGGTGCCGACTTAGGCTCCTCCTCAAATGGTACCATCGCCATGTCATCATCAAAGAATATCATATCCTCTTCAGAAGATTGCTTCACCGGCTCATCTGGCTCAAGCGATTTATCAACTACAGTAAAGATAACGTCCGCCAAACCTTGCTGGTAGTTATTAGAAGAAAGGAATCCCCTTCGTGGCTCACCAGGCATCTGAACATAACAGAAGTCATCACGTTGCGAGTTAAATGGCTTCAACATGTTCTGTACATTCTGCCACTTGCCATTTATCATCTCAGCAGAGAAAATATCCAAACCTCCAAATCCGAAGTGACCACGGCTACTGAAATAAAGTTTTCCATCAGGATTAATTACAGGATAAACTTCATCCTCAAATGTATTTACATTCTTACCACAGTTCTTAATCGAACTGAACTTATTCGGACCAAGTATCTCAACATACCAAATATCCTTTCCTCCAAATCCTCCATTTCTATTAGATACAAAGAAGAGATATTTGTCATCAGGAGATACTGCTGGATGAGCATAATCAAAATCATCCTTAATGAAGCTAGCAACTCTAACATTTGTCCAGTCACTACCATCATAATCTGCTAAGAAAATTCTTACCCTACTCTCACCATCTACATCCTCAGTCTTTGTAAAATAAATATGTAAAAGATCAGATGTAAACGATATAGCACCTACGTGATATGGAGAGAGAAGATTCTTCGAGAAAACCTTTGCAGAACCCTCAATCGCATTACCAAGAGAATCAAGGTCAGTTGTATAAAGGTTCAAAAAGGGCTTACCAAATTGGTCTCGCTGATCAGAATCCGCATCAGCAGCCGAAGAATATACAACCTTATCCTTATAGTACTGAACACCAAAAGACTGACCCTGTGTTGCCAATGGGAAACATGGGTTAACACGCCAAGGTAAGTTCCTATCATTATTGTCAGCCCACTTACACGACTCAATAAGCTGATTAATCTCAGATACTGTCTTTCTTGTTACATTAGAGAGTTTTGCCTTCTGATACCACTTTATCGCCTCCTCATACCAAGGTAAATTATGAATCGCAGAAGCATAGTAGAAGATATAATCCCCAGTTAGGTCATTCTCAATAGGATTATAAAGATCATAAACTCTTGAAATCTCATTGAGCTCATAATAGCAATGACCTAGTTTCAACTTATCCTCAAGGCCAAGTTCAACACCTAACTCTACTGCATCCGAATAATTCTTAGAAGCTAAATAGTAATCTCCATCCTCATAAGAGGAACGTGCCTTCTTAAGTTCTTTACGCTGTCCAAAAGCATCTTCTGAACTGAATAAGAACATAAAAGCGATAATAGTAAGAGGCAATATATATTTCATATCACTCAAAAATCTCTAATTACTTGAGACAAATATACAACTTTTAACTTAGATAGCACAAATTCTATTAGAAAATACTGCTATTAGCGTTGAATATTTGTTTCTAAAAGATATTAATTCGCCCTATCAACATATTATAATACTAGAAATATCGTATCGACTTAGATCTAGTACCTGGTTTTGACTTACCTTTTCCAGCCACAAAATCATACTTGATGGAAAACTCATGAGATCCAAACTTAGCATACTCTCTGATAGGTGATATCGAATAATCAAACGAATAATGTACAGAAAACATCTTCGTTATCTGATACTCTGCAAATAATACCGCCTCAGATACTGTACGATATGTTAATCCTAACCAAAGCTTATCCATAAGGAATACGGAACCAGAAATATCAAACTGCATAGGCGCACCCGGAACAACACGCATCAATGCCGTTGGACGTAAAAGAGTACCATTATTACTTACCTCAAAAAGATATCCACCATAAATATATGTATGAAGATCTTTCATAGATACAGTATGCTTTATCTGCTGGGTATTTGTATCATACTTTGTCGCAAAAAACTTTGGAATAGCAATTCCAGCAAAGAAATTATTATCGTTCTTCTCCGACCATAAGAATCCACCAAAACCAAAATTAAAGCCAAACTTCGAAATATTACCCGTAAACATTGGATCGCCATAATCAGAGGTTATAGCTTCAGCTCCATTTATCCTCTTGTTATTTACACCCAAAGACAAACCTAACTGCAACTTTAATCGTCTCTCATCAACAACTCGGTACGATCCAGCAACAGAGAACTCTAAATTATTGGTCAAACCTTCATGGTCATTTTGAATGACTATACCAGCACCTATCTTCTTCAACTTTCTAGAGAAATTATCGAGAGGAGATGCAAAATTTAAACCCACTGTGTATGGAGCGCCTTCAAAACCTGTCCACTGAGACCTGAAGACCATAAGACCAGACATACTACCACGAGCACCGTTATAACCAGGATTAAGTATACCCTGTGTCTTAATATACTCATTATAGACCGCCTGATCCTGTGCATATCCTATAGAGGATACACACAAGGCAAAGGCCAATACTATAAATATCTTCATCACATTCATTGTTCTCATAACTTTAACTGCTTTGGTAACAACACTACTTCTCTTCATACACATTATCTCCTCAACTCTATAAAGCCCTTTAGATCGAGATCTTCTGTCTCGCCCGTACTTGGGTTGTTAACATTAATAGTTAGAACGTAATAATATGTACCGCTTGGTAGTTTCTCTCCTACCGTTACCATATTCGAAGTTGTAGATGTACCATCCCAGTATGGACAGTCAATACCATATCTGATACCAGACGACTTGTAGACTCTAGTACCCCAACGGTTAAATACCTCTAGTACTACTTGCGAATTCTCATAACCATGAGGTAAGATGATTCTAAACTCATCATTCAAACCATCCCCATTCGGCGAGAACGCATTCGGAACTAGGAACACAGCATCTGTACCAGGAAGATTACTATTACCGCAGAGAATAACAATCTGTGCATTATTAGAGAATCTAATATTTGGCAACAAATCATTATAGATACGATATGTAAGCTCTACCTTTCCGAAGAAGCTTGGCATCTTAGTATATCTGAATAGACCACTCTTAGAGTCAATATCCAAATCAGGAGTCTCTATAGCATCGTAATCACCATCAAAACCATAATCTCCATACTTCCTAGAGTAATCAATTACCTGTATAGTATCATATACTTGCCTCCAATACCTATAGGTCTCTATTACTTCTCCTAGGTCGTTAGTTGGCTTTGTATTCTCATCTACAGTATCAAAATACTTACGTGATGCCTCTTTACCATTTTCATAGGTAATGAAAATAGTACCAGTATAAGTCGAATCTCTCTTTATATCACCAGTCTCTTCGTCTTTATACTCTTGATACAAGAAGTACTTCTCTGTACGTGTCTGAATCTGCTTGAATGTATTATCTGGATCTTTCTCAGCATAATCAGCATACTCAAACTCGTTAATATCTACATCGTGGATAGTAACAGTGTCTTTCATAGCCTGTACCATCTCAAAGTGGATATTTGCCCTCTTCTCGTTGATAGTATATCCCGACTTATTTGGATACTCTTCAGCAAGTGGATCCATATATTGCTCACCTGTTACTGTATCAGTTACCAAAGCAGGGGCCCAAACAAGATCTACCTTTCTACTCCAATCAATATATCTATGGTTGCCAAACTTATTCTCGCTAGGATAGAGCAACTGACTAACCGTAGATTGATTCTTCTTCATATAGAGGTATACATTGTAAGCTACAAGCTCCTCATCAATGAACTCAATAGAACCTACCGAAGCCGAGCAATCTGTAATATCACTCTTGGCAATAACCTCATACAAGCCAGCACCCCAACCTGCAGCTACAGCTTCATCATCACTCTTAACAAGACCAAAGTTTATCCAACCTCGCTCCTCATCTTTTTCGTTAGGAGTAACATAAGAAACTGTCTTATTAGGCTCAACATCACTATCAACATGTATCAAATGATATGTTACACCTGCCTTAGGATGCGACAAGAAGACAAATCCAGCATCAACAATACCATAATCATTACTCTTAACTTCAAAGTTTGGTAAACCATCCTTATCCATTAATGCATAGAATACCTCATTATATGTTGGCGATGTCTTAACAGTATCTATTGGAAGTGGATTTTCATAAATCACAAGGTCTGATGTCTGAGGTACACAACCATCTTTCTGATGTACCGAAACAAAGTATCTTGTACCCTCTTCTGTACCAGTAGCACCATAAGCATTGTCAGAGCCATTTGTACCCCAACCAGTAAACCACAACTTCTCAACATTAGCCGTACCAGACACCTCTTGCATATCAAGAAGTACCTCTTTCTCTACTGTTGTATTCTCGTCTACCTGCTCCTCTACTCTTTGGTACAATCTGTAAATGCTTCCCTGCTCAGGGTTCAAGAAGTAGAGGCCTACACCCAACTCGTCAGAACAGTAGTCACCATGCATATCAGTAGTGTGCTCAGGAACCAAACATTGTACTCCATCAGCAACATTCTTAATATGTGCATCATCTGGGAAGAATCTTCCCGACAATGAACCAGAACGCTTAATAGCGAAGTCCATATTGTCTATAGCATAAGGACAGCACTCACCAAGGAATACATTAAGTACCACTCTGTAAGCCTGACTATCGTCAAAATCATCAAACTTAGTTAGAGTTCTTGGAGCAACAGAAGAGATATTTCTATAAACTTCCTCATCTTGAACTATAGAAATCTCACCCTCCTCATTCTCTTCCTCTCTAATCTTATAGAAGTCGTAGCTATACTTAGTAACTACCGCCTCACATTTAATATTAGCTACAAGAGTTACCGAACTTGTCTTACATACATCTGGCATTACACCACTAGTTCTATCCCATTGAGTACCCTCAATGAGGAAATCAAACGAACCAGTAGGCTCTTCTACTACAAGAGATGCTGGCTTAACCTCACCAGGCATTACCTCTGTACATTCTGTCTCGTCGTAGTATGCCTTCACATACAAAGTAGTCTCCTCATCAGTAACATCATTTTGCAATGGTTCAGATGTCCACTCTGATCCGTTACCATAGAACTCTATGATAATATCACCAGCATTATTATATACAACATAGTGTACGCCATCTTGTGTACCACTCAAGTTATACACAATCTGATTATCACATAGTGCACGTGCTGTAAATGTGTACTTATCAATAGAGAACAACGAGTATGTAAACTTATCGAGGAATACAGGACACTTATACTGTGCGTACGAAGCAAGAAGTACATACTTACCTGTCGTACGTGGTATAAATGTTATATTCTTACCAGTATGTCTAAATATAGTGACATCCTCTGCCTTATCAGCATTATCTACAATAGCAGAAAGCATATCCTCTGTAATGCCAGCCTCAAGAGTTTGTATCTCTGCCTCATCATCTGTATGGTAGAGGTAGTATACTACATCCTCTTGTGTATTCTCGGCCAATATCTCAACAGGTGTCAAATTGTTAGAACATGACACATACTCATCACTCACATAATCAATATCCTTATTGATATCATTCTGAGCAATTTGAGAAGGATAAACCTCACCAGACATTATATCCACACAGCTGCCCATAGAAGCAACCACATGAAGTGATGCATCTGCATCAAGTGTATTTACAACTGGCTCAGAGGTCCAAGACTGACCATCGCCATAGAAATCAAGAACTACACCATTTGTGTTTGTCATAATCTCATAATGCACATTCTCTTGTGTACCACTGAGAGTATATACAATCTGATTTCCACAAAGCGCTGAAGCACTAAATACAAACTTGTCAAGTCTATATGATGTGTAAGTGAACTTGTCAAGGAAGACAGGACAAGCATACATATCATAAGATGCAAGGATAATGTAGTTACCATCTACTCGTGGCAAGAATGATATATCATTACCTGTGTACTTTCTTACAAATACATCATTTGCCTTCTCTTGATCCTCAACAATATCAGCAAGCATATCTTCTGTAATGCCCGACTCAAGACGATGTACCTCTGCCATGTCATCTGTATGATAGAAGTAGTAAATTACATCTTTCTGAGTATTAGCAGCAGATATCTCTACATATTTAGCCTCACTCGAGCATGACTCATAAACATCGTTTACTATGTCTTTAACATCAATTGCTAACTGCTGTGATATCTCTACCTCGTTCTTCATCGCAGAGGTACATCCTGTAAGCTTGTTAATACCAATTACAGTATACAATCCTCTATCAAGGAATCGAGGGTCTGTTGAACTGAACTTAGGGAACATTACCGAAACGCCATCCTCACCATCTACAGCAACAGTATGCTCTACACCATCATTGTCTGTATAGATATACTCAACCCAATCTTCTCCATCCTTCACATAGAGCACATACTCTACATCTGTTTCAGATGTTGGAAGTATTAGCTGAATATCCGACTTGCCGCCACAGTAAATATTTCTACCTGTCAACTCGAACGACTTAGGTAGCAAGTGAACCTTGAACTCAATATGTCCAAGCTCAATAGGACAGCTCTCTGTACCATCACCATTCTTCTTGGCAACTTGAATATCAAGATTAATATTGCTTCTATATTGCTTCAAGAATAGAATGTCATCGCCTGTCTTAACAAAGTCTGTAGCCTTCGCAGTAGTAGAAAGTACAACTCCTGTCTTCGAGTTAATAACCTTAACTACATAGAAATCTAAGTCAAGTGTAGCTACACCACTCAATTGTACTTGAGTAGAGCCTGAACCCTGACACACATTTGGATTTGTCAAGCTAGCATGAACATATCCTATTACATTCTCTGTAATGTCAACCTCACCAACACTTCTCTCACATGATGTAGAAGCTTCTGGATAGTTAACCGCAACATAGAACTTACCATTAATACCAATATTCTCAAATGTTATATCATTACCATCCGAAATCTGCGAAGACT
>JAUNDI010000011.1:0-10358 GCA_030526155.1 Bacteroidia bacterium | reverse complement strand
TTGGCTGGGTTACCTCCATCGTAATATGGTGCATTTGTTCCAGCATAGTAAAGTGTATAGAGCATACCCTCCTTAGTGCCAGATACCTTAATATCTACACCGCCACACTCTCCAGTGCGTAATATCTTCTCTACACTTGTACCATCTGTCTCTGGTATACCAAGTACATTTGTCTCAGCAGTAGCTACCGTTACTACCTCACAATCTACACCTCCAGCCTTACGCTGTCCCTTAATGGTAAATGTATTCACACCTTCAGTAAGGGCCATGTTGAATGTCAATGTACCTGTACCATACTCATCAGTAAACTCTCTTACAAGATTTCCTGCCTTGTCATATATAGTATAGTACACATCAGAAGCAAGAAGTCTAAGTGTCAAGTTATCACTAGCATTACCCTCCGAGTCTACACACAAGTTACTATTTGCAAACTCTGCCTTTATTGCTTCTGGCCTGTTAAGACGTACCACAGTAAAGTTGTCAAGGATAGTATTTGCACATGTCAAACCTAACTTCTGTAGGTTAGTATTTACTACCTCAATATAATATGTACCGCCTTCAGTTATCTGCAACGACTCAGTATCTGCATCCACACCCTCAAGAACTGGGAACGCATCATTATATACAGGCTTCAACTGGATAATGTGGAACTCAAGATACTTATCTATCTTGTTGCCATTCTTATAAGCTATGCTTACTGGGAATGTACTACCCTCACAGAAGTAAGATGTAATTTCTGATCCAGGTGTTACTACAAAATCCTCCTTAGCTGGAGCCTCATAGCCTATTACCTCCATCATATTCTCTGATGTCATCTGGATACAATCGTTCTGCTTATATCCAAGAGAATAGATACCATCACCTCTTATATCTGCTGTATTACCAATCTCAAGATCTGAACCATTACCTACAATCTTAAGCTCAGTAACACCATCTGCCAATACCGTTACTGCCTCAGCAATATCAGCCCAAGTCTTCTGATAGAAGAGTGTATACTCTTGTTCCGCAGTAGTAGACTGTAGCGAGAGTACTACGCCACTCTTACCATCTGCCTTACAGTAGTAACCGTAATCCTTATCATCTGCAGAGATAATTACCTTCGATAGGTCTGGCTCTGCTATCTCATAAGTAGATATTGTTACCTCACCGCAGACATTATTTCTTGCATAGCTTCGCTTAATCTCATACTTACCAGTAAACTGTATAAGCTGTGGGAATGCAATAGTCGTAGCCTCTGCCTTCTCTACCTCTCCGAAGATTACTCCGTTATGGTAAATGACATACTTATAACCTACAACAGCATTCTCTACTGTGAATGTACCACCACAATTCTCAGCAGTTCCACTTGGTGTTACCACCTCAAGGATGCCACCATAAACCTCAGTAACCACCACCTGGTTAGCCATTGTCTCAACTATACCTGGTAACTGATCATGACGGGCAGTAATCTCAAATGTATTAGATACCACTACATTCTCTGGAGTAGTCTCAGTAAGTGTCTGTACCGTCCACTCTACTGGCGAATTAGCAACAGCTGTTATAGCCTCGCCTACCTGCTCACCATTATCTACCCTTGTCAATGTATAGGTAATACCCTCTTGTGGATCAACAACCGAAATCGTAGAACCTGTAGCACGATCTGTAGAACAGTATGTCGCAGGTGTTGCCTCAACATCCTTAATAAGTATACCCTCAAGTACCTCTACATCATCTGTAAGTGTTATATAACATCCATACTCATTATATACATTTACCAATACATTAGTATTCTCTGTTGGGTAGAAGACAAACTCATTTTCTGTCTCGTCAACTCTTGTCTGCTCATCACCATTCAAGAATACTTGGTAACGCGCATAACCTGGTGTCACAGTAACCTTAACCTCTGTACCTGAAATTACCAACTTGCTTGTTGGTACTATCTGCATCTCTGCCGAAGGTACTGGGAAGTCAATAGTAAATGTATGTATGTTACTTGTACAGCTAGATGACTTGTCAAGTATCTCTATAGTATAGGTACCTGCCATATCCTCAGTAATAGCTGTAAAGCTCATTACCGATGAACTCCAATCTAGCTCTACGCCATCCTTCGTATATCTATACTCATACTGGTCAGACTCCGAAACAGTATTTACAGTGAGTGTAAGATCAGAACCAGCACAGAGGTGGAACTCATCAATATTACCCTCAGCATCACTTACACTATTAATAATCGGAGAAGAGACAACTGTTAGAGCTCGCTCTATACCTTGACTCTGACATCCATTTGCATCAACAGCATATGCTCTTACCGTCAATACCTGACCATCATATTGTGTTGGCGATGTAGCCTTCACTGTTATCTTCTCATTTGTATTTACTGAGCCGAAGTCAAGTGTATTGATATCCCAAAGCGTATTCTGTAGTGCCGCCTCATTACCCTCAGCAGCCTTAATAGCCAAAACTCGCTCACCACCATCAAGACAGAGAATAGAAGAACTCAACTCCTCATCCCAAAGAATAGCTGGATTTGTATGAACATCAATAGTAACCTCATGTGTGGTCTCACAACCATACTCAGTAACTGCTGTAATAGCATAAACTCCAGCATGCGATGCCGCTACATTATCTACACTATATGTTGTGCCATTAGCACCGGCAATAGCTACACCGTTGAAGTACCACTGATATGTTACCTTAGTATCATCATTGCCTTGGAAGTCAAAATTAACTGCCTCGAAATTCAACTCAGTACCAATACAAGCACCAAGTGGAGCGATAAGGTCAAACAATATCTGCTTCTTAACAGCTACAGAGAAGTGCTGCTCTATAGGTGACACACAATCACCTGTATACTTTATTATAGTGTAATCATTATCATCTGTGATAGGCAACACTACCGTCGCCTCGGATGTATTGACTACCTCAACACCGTTCTTATCAACAATCTTATAGCTTACACCATTGAGATTTGAGAACTCAATATTCGCATTTATACCTTGGCAAAGATCAAATACCTTACCCTCTGTGTAATCTATACCGTTAAGCTTGAACTCTAAATCATCAAAGTCCTTAATAGTAAGAACAAAGTCAAGTGGCTCAGCTGGACACGACATATAGTTGGTCCAAGCCTCTACCTTAAGGTTAAATACTCCCTCTTGATCACTAGATGTAAATGTATAGCTTGATGTTGTGGCCCCTTCCGTTGTCTCAAGTACCACTACCCCATCAAGTATCCATCTAAAGAGTACATTGTCGCCATTGACACTGCTAACCTCTATAGTACGTGTTGATGGTAAACCAGGACAAACCATAATATTAGCAGCATCAGCAGAAGCAATAACTGGATTATTTACTATCGAGATAGTCTGTGTATTTGATACAGCCGACTCACACCCTATATTGCTATACGCCTTTACTGTATACTCTGTAGTAGCAGCCAACTTATCAGGTGTAGTATACGAACCATCTGCCGCATTGCCGTCAGCTACATATACCCCATTCTCATACCACTTGTATGTGAGATTTACATCGTAATTATCTACACTTAGCAATGTAGCATGCGAAGCCTCATTCAAACAGTATGTCTGCTCTCCAGAGATAATAGGTGCAACAGGCAACTCAACAACATTAATTGTAAATGTTGTCTTCGGACTATTACACTTTGTTATATAGTTCTCATCTGTTGCTACTACATAGAATGTCTGGTTACCACCATCGTTCTTAACGGCAATAGTAACAACCTCTCCAGTAGCTATCTCTTCATCTGCTGCATTGTACCATGTATAAACATATCCTGCCTCTACATTTGTTACCGTTGCAACAATATCTTCCGTGCCTGTCGAATACTTACAGATACTCTCTTTATCTGTAGTCACAATAGGCTTTGTTGGAATAGGATTTACATTTATTGTTATCTCACTAGGTAACGACAAACAGCCATTCGACTCGTCTGATGTCGCAACAACGGAGAACTTATAGTGTCCTGGCGACCATACGTCTGTTATAGCCAATGTTGCGCCTGTACCTAATGATACATTATTAGCATTGAACCACTCATATGACTTCACTGGTGCAGATCCTGCCTCTGTCTCTACTGAGAGATTTACTGTCTGTTCTACATCAGCACAGAAATCTGTATTGTCCGCCGATACCTTAATAATAGGCTTATTCTGTACAGTTACTGTATATGTCTCAACAACACTACAGATAGCATCTTTCGTCTCTATTACTACCAACTCGTAGGTCGTAGTCTGTGTAGGGCTAACAAGTAACTTATTACTTGAGCCAAGTAAACCTGTCACTCCCTGTACTCTCCACTCATATTCAATATCAGAACCTACAACACCAGGTGTTACAGTTGCCTCAATGGTTGTCTGCTCACCTTCACAAATTGTGTTATTGCCAGCAAACGCAACAGTTGGCTTACTTACAACACTTAGCTCATATGCTCCTTCATCAGATACGCAGTTATCTCCTGCTATACCTATTACATAGTATGTCTGGTTCGCTGCAGGAGCATTTATAGTGATCTTGTTTGTAGCATGGTTCTCAACAATCTTTGTACCGCCTCCATTAGGTGCATTAGTAACAGTGTACTTCATGCCATTCTTGAAGTTGGTAATAGTAACCTCTATATCTCCTGTAGTACCCTCACAAATAGTAGCATTACCAAAATCAAGTACTGGAGTCTCTGGCTTAGCATTTACCTCCAAGGTAACTGATATCGGATCTACAGTAGGACAGTTATTTGGTAATGATGCCTTAGCTGAGAATGAATATGTCTCATTCGCAGTCCATGTCTTAGTAGCCTCATATACTCCCAACGACTTCTCTACAAAATCAGCCGGACCGTCAACAAGTGTATATGACTGTATCTCTGGCGAACCAGCTGCTGGTGTCATTGTCATCGTTACTGTAGTCTCTATACCCTCACAAACAAATGTTGGGTCAAGTGCTATAGTGAAGTCTGGACGCTCCTTGATAATCAAATGCGCATATGCATCAGCAGTAGGACTAGCACAGCCTGTCGACTCCTCTACTACTACCGAATAGTCAGTATCCTTAGTAGGAGTAACTGTGATAGATACCGAATTCTCTCCTGGTATCAATACGCCATCAGCATACCATGTATATGAGTTTGCCTCAAATGTACCGCCTTCTCCAGGTACTGGTACCGCAGTAAGTGTAGTAGCATCACCACGACAAGGATCTAGCTTACCACTAATGGTTACATTTGGTAAGTTACGTACCTTAAGTGTCTTTGCACCAAAGTCGCCTGTACAACTTGAGGCCGATATCTCACGTACCTTATACTCCGTAGAAGTAGCAGGATTTGCTGTCAATGCGTATGTAGTACCCTCACCAAGTTTTGTCTCTCCTTGGTACCACTCATAAACCGAACCAGGATTTGGTGCCACTACCTCCAATACCACTTGTGTAGTAACATCTCCAGTACATATTGCACTTGGTGTAATAGTAAAGTCTGGCGCTATAGGGTGTGTATTTACTGTAAGTGTCTGCTGAACAGGTAACGACTCACAGCCCTTATCCGAAGTAGCACTATATGTATAGTCTGTACTTGCGCTCCAAGTAGATGTAGCAGTATAGTTACCCTTCGAGGTCTCTGTAAATACTGGGCTACCCGAAACATAAGTATAGTGATCAATATTATCCACTGTCGCCATAGACATATTTACAGTAGCCTCCTCACCAGCACAAACCTCCTTATCAAATGAGATTGTAAATACTGGCTTCTGATGTACCGTAATAGTCTCACTAGCATCTTCTGTCGAACAACCAGTAGCAACATTCGTAGCTACAAGTGTATATGTAGTTGTCACATCAGGTGATACAGAAATATCTTTTGTCGTAGCTGTGAAGCCTGCTGGCTCCGATGTCCATGAGTATGAGTATGTAGCATCATCACCCATAGTAGCCTCTATTGTTGCAGTACCCTCACCAATACAGAACTCACCATTCGTTACACTAAGTGTCGCAGCTGGTATAGCATTAACCTTCAATGTAACCGCTCCCGCTAAAACACTTGGACACTCTGTTCCCTCATATTTCGCCTTAACATAATAAACTCCGTCAGAAGCCATTGTAGAAGTCTTACTGATTGGTAGCTTATATACATTGGCAGGATTTCCAAAATTGAGAGTTGTGCTACAAGCAGCATCTGAATACCAATAATACTTAACACCAGCTTGTGGGTCTACAACAGTAAGTGTTACCACCTCATCAGATCCCTTACAAATCTGCGAAGGTGTTGCTATTGCTGTTGGGTTGGCTGGTATTGGATTCACATTGATTGTAACAGACTGTGGCTGAGATTCACAACCATCAGCTGTAACTGCCTTGTAGGTATATGTAGTAGTAGATGTCCATGCCTTAGTAGCTACATAGACATTGTCCGACTGCTTCACAAAATCAGTAGCCGAACCTCCTGATACCCACTCATAATGATCCACCGCACCCACTGTCGCCGATGCTGCACTTGGTGTAAATGTAAGTGTTATCTCCTCCTCTACACCACTACATACTTGATCATCATCTACTGCAAGTGTAAACTGTGGTAACTGATTTACAGTAATATCAATATCATCCTCAGTTGTACACTGTGTTGCCTTGTGTGTCAAGGTAACTGTATAATTTGTAGTTGTAGCAGGTGATACTGTTATCTCCGATGTTGTCTCACCTGTCGACCAAAGAATATCGTAGTCTGTCAACACTCCCTCTGATAGCGAGAGCGAGAGTGTCGTGGTCTCATTCTTACATATCGTCGCCTTTGTTGCCGAGATAGTAACATCTGCTATGCTGTAGAATGTTACAACAACATCATTTGATCTTGTCTCACAACCATTAGCATCTGTTACTATTACATAATATGTATGGTCACCAGCTACTGTCTCTGTTATATCAATACTATTTTGATTACCTACAACAACTCCACCCTGATACCATGTATATGTAAGATTCTTATTTGCTATTGTTGTTGTGGCTGTAGCCGACAATGTGATGGTCTGACCAGTACACTGTGCACTCTTGTTCGACTCTGCCTTTGTAATCACAGGTAGTGGATTTACTGTAAGAAGTGTTGTGTACTCAGCCAACAAATCACAGTCTGCCTCCGACTTAGCTGTAATTGTATACATCACATCAGTACCCCACTTAGTACCAGCCGCTGGTGTAAGTGTGAATGTTGCAGATGTACCAAATGTTGTAGGCGCAGCACTAATAGCTGATGCACCTGTAACAGTGAACTTCGATGGTACACCGTTTGTTACATTGATAGTAAGTGTGCGTGCATCGTCTGTTCCCTGACATACCTCTGCATTATCACTAATGGTAGCTTCAATAACTGGAGCTTTATATATGTCAACTGTCACTACATTCGAAGAAGCCTCAGCCTCGCAAGATGTACCATCCTCTATAACTGTTACAGAGAACTGCTCTTGCTTAGTCATTGTGTATGACTCTGTGTTTGATGTAGTTGTCTTGCCAATAGGTGCCGACCATACGTAAGTATATGTAGCACCTGCATTACCTACACCCGAAGTAGCTGTAGCTGTAAGTACAACATCTGTACCCTCACATACTGTAGTCTTATCTGCAGCTAGGGTAACCGTTGGGCGACCGTTCACCTTTACTGTCGTCTGTGCTGTATACTCACAACCAGTCGTTTTATCAGTTACCTTAACATAATAAACTTGATCTCCTTGGCTTGTAGGTGTCACATCAACACTAGCGCCCGTTCCAACGATTCCTGAGCCAGTCCACTCATATGTAACGTTAGTCGCTGTGGCAGTGAGCTTTGTAGTCTCATTAAGACATATCTCCGAAGGATCCGCCTTTACCGTAGCTGTTGGAAGTGGGTTTACTGTAAGCTTGAATGACTCAGTAGACTCACAAGTAAGAGCATCAACACCTATCACATCATACTCATACTCAGTAACTTTAGTAACTGAAGGAAGAGCAACTATATATGATTTAGCATCTGTACCAGTAATTACAGGAGCACTAGCACTCTTTGGTACAAATGTATAAGTAAGGTCTTGTGTTGTAGAAATCACAACTTCAGCAGTTTGAGCAGAACAGCCATTAACATCTGCTATAGAGAAAACTGGAGAAGCATTTACAACAATAGTCTTAGTTCCTCCTTGCTCAGCCTCTGTGTTGCAGCCTCTATCATCAGAAGCAACTACGGTAACAACATATGAAGTCTTACCCTCTTCAAGAGTAAATTTAAGTTTCTCATCATTTAATGTTGTCTTTACTTGAGCAACACCCGATGGCTTTGGAGTAATTGTCCATGTAAATGTAACATTGGCTGGGTTAAGCATATACGCATCTGAAAGCACAGGCGATACCTGAACCTCAAGACCTGCACATGCAGCATCAGAACCAACTAACTCCTTAATATTAGGAGCCTCAAATACTATAAGCTCTTTTGTCGCTTCAGAATAACATTCTGTTGTTTGATTTGTTACTCTGACAGTATAATCTTTTGTTGCAGTAGGCTTCTTGAAACCATCTAACGCAAACGTATATGATTCACCTTGGTTATTTACCTCTACATATGGCTCCAACAATGTATACTTAAACTTGTCGGCAGCACCTTGCGAAGCAATATTATTAATAGTAGCAACTATACTTGCCGCTTCACCCTTACATGTAGGGTCAGCCTCCAATGTTAATTTAGGAGACTCTGAAATATAGAACTCTTTAGGGAACTCAGTACGACATCCCTCATTATCAGCAATAAGATAGAAAGTATGATGGCCAGGAGTCAAACCTGCTACACTAATATCTGCATTATAATATCCATCAGCCTCTGTCTCTGCTTGAGTATCTATACGCTTGTAGAACTTGTATGCAGGACCACTTGTACCTGAGAAAGTAGAAGCTACACTAAACTTAGTTGCCTCACAAATAACATCAGGTGTCGTTGTAAGTCCAGCTATTGAAGATGTCTCAACTACACGAACATAAAAATTGAAGTATGAATCACAGTAATCTCCTGCATAACCCTCATCTTCAATAAATGATTTATGACCTAAATCTGTCATAACCAACCTATATTCATAGGTTGTATTCTTATTGTCAATAACAGTGAGGTCTTCTTCCTTAATAACAAAATTTGGTTCAGATTCTACGTCAAACTCAGTGTTAGGTATGTCTTGCCATACAGGCAAAACATTTGTACCTACATTTTTCTGCAATTTTACTTTTAAATCCTCCTTGTCATATCCATCTTTCAAGAAAGTGGACATAAGATTAATTGAAGCACCTTGACAGACATTCACTGTAGTACCAAGACCAACTATCTCGTCATTTACAATACATTGTTTTACTGTTATCTCAGAATCATAATGAAAATAGTACGATGGATACATCGGAATATCATATTCGTTACCATTCTCATCAGTATATACTATGCAAGGAATAAACTCAGTAATGAAACTAGAATTTGCTAACAAACTACTAGAAACATCTGGTAGCATTCTAAACTCAGATGTTTTCACTGACAAATGCTCAGGATTTGCTACCGGAAATTCAACGTAACCTGTCTCTTGATCATATTCAAGATTATACAACATAAACTTCCACTTGTATGACGTTTCATACGAATGTCCTAAAGCAGAAACTCCCTCAACCAAATCATACTCTAGTTCGATATCGGCATTGATTGTGGTATTCTCACAAACTACCAAAGGATAATTTTGATACTCTACGTCAAGTTTTCTCCCTGTCAAATCTTTTGTTGCTGGAGATAAAAGAACATCAAATTTGTACTGCTCAATAATATTAGTCGAAAACGCTATTTCTACTACTAGCGTTTTTCCATTATATAAAAAAGGAAGTTTATTAGGTTTCAGTGTTACCTTACTCAAACCAGTTTTTTTGTTATTTGGCAAATAATCGCTTTCCTCAGATACAAACCCTGGACAACTCACCTCTTGCAAAGTAACACCATCATCGAGTACAAGAAACACTTTACTCCAAGCCAACTCTTTCTTTGGTCTCGACACATCGTTATTAAACCCATTCAAAGACAAACCATCTTCCATAAGATGAATAGCCTTAGTTACTGGATTTAATTCAGTTGGTACGACTTGAGCTTCAACGACACCTGGACACAACATCCCCACCAACACAAATAGCGCCGCTAATGCGAATATTTTGATATTATTCTTCATAATATATTGTTATCTAGACAATTAATCAAGTTTAGTTAACCCTCTTCGAGGGTACTTTACATACTATACGAAAAACAAAGATACAAATTTCAAATCAAAGAACAACATTTATCGGGGAAATATTAGAAAAATAAGGGGATATATAGCATTTTGTTAGACAACGTGGCTTCCCCCATCAGC
>JAUNDI010000061.1 GCA_030526155.1 Bacteroidia bacterium | reverse complement strand
GTATTATATTAGCTATATATATAGCTATATTGCCCCTAGATAGGGCAATATAACTAATCATAATTAATACTTTATTCTTGAGATTTTTTATACTCTGAGAAGTTGAAATCCCAAGGCACGATATGGCAATCTTTGAGGTTGAAAGGAGCTGCCTTGTACCATAGAGTAAGATTGGATAAATTATCCTTTTTTCTGTCTATAGTAGCGTATTCTTTATCGTAATAGATTGGGTAACGATGACTACCTGGCAAAAGATATGTATGCATGACGAAATTGGTAGATATATCTTCAGTAGGCACTTGATAATCATCTACAATGATATCTATACTATCACAAGCAAGATCATATTCATTTATTACAATTTTACCATGACAATATTGAACAATATCCTTACCATTCTCCTTTTTGTCGTTAGGGTCAACCCACTTGCAAGAAGCATAGACATAGCAATCTAGCTCACCATCGTCAGACAATAACCAAACTGCGTTATTAGCGTTCATTTTTTTGTAAATAGTTGTGAACTATATTGCAACTCTTTAGGAATACGCACATATGGTTTAGCCTCGTCAACTACTTCATTTCGCCAAGATGTCCAATGGTTTTCAATATCGAAGCCTCTGAAATTATATACTTTACTCTCAGAGTTGCCCTCGATAGTCATAATACCCATGAACAAATCAGGATATTCTAGTTTCATTTTACAAACACCATCCGCTTCGTCATCTGGAGTCAGAGTAATATCTAGAGAACCACGCTTATGCTCCCATATGCCATTCTTAACAATGACAATAGGGTCGGCATCAGCCAAGTACTCTACATAACACATGGTGTATGACTTATTCTCGTTGAATTGATAGTACATATAAGTATCTTTACAATCCACGAGATTCTCTTGAGGTTCTACCTTAGTGGTATCCATCACATATTGCATTTTCCACAATCCAGGAAGAGATATTGGAGAGCGACCCTTTTCTACGTCATCACAAGAGACAAATAAGAGGGCACACATAATTAGTGCTAATGCACTTTTGAAAATTGTTTTCATATGACTAATGAGTATACTATTCTCTATAAATATTATCCTTTGTCGCTTCAAAACGATATATTTTGAGGTCGGTAGCTATAAATTGGCCCATGACCCTTTCTCCGGAGAAGTTGGTTGGTGGGCTAACGGGGCATGGGGTGTAGACTCCACCATCTGTGGTAATTTGCTTTTCGTACTCTTTAAAGAATTCGAAATTCTCTTCACTCATTGACAAGACCTCGAAATCGAATGTATAACCAACACCTGTAAATTTATCGTTTTCGTAGGCGCCAATACCTAAGGAGAATTCTATTCCGCCATCTATATCTTTCATTCCATCATCGGAGTAGAGTGTCATAGGCACAGAATATGTCTCGTAATTACATCTAGGAAATTCGCTATAGCTATCAATATCCTCATGATAACCTCTTTGATAGAAGAGACAATAGTCGATTTCTTCGGGAGTAGGGTCTGACAAAAAGAGGAACGGACGGTACCGTCCCTCCTTTTCATCGAGTGTTTGATAAGGTTTGAACATTACCTTATCAACAGTTGGAGCTTTACGTAAGGTCTGTGTTGATTGATATACTTTGCCATCGCATATTACCTTAGCTGTATATGTTCTACCTACTATAGGAAGAAAATTGTCAAGTTCATATCTCACAGACAGTGGGCGTGTATATGTGACCTTCCTTTCGTATTTGTACTCCTTTTTAGTCTCCTCATCTATGAGTATCACTTCACAATCTACAGGCTTAAAATACAAATCATTTCTATAATTCCAATCATACTTATCTATGGTATCAGGAGTAATAGTATTATCATACGTCCTTCTGACATAAGCATATTGGGTTGAAATATTAGTAGATATCATGATGTCAATAGACAAGTAGCCACTATCTGTTGGCAGGTAGATATCGCACTCATCTAGACATGAGGAGAGCGAAGATACAGCAACAGCAAGAAGTAATACCTTTTGCGAAATGCGAAGTAAACGATTCATTTATTATGATATTTCAAGTCGTCAACAGAAAAAAACTACTCATTTGTATAAGTAATCTTATACTCAGACAAATCGAAATCCCAAGGTACGATATGGCAATCTTTGAGGTTGAAAGGATTGGCCTTATAGCTAAGTTCCAACTGTGGCAAATTGTCCTTACTTCTATTTATGATAGCATGATCACTTTTATATGATATAGGATATCTATGAGCGCCAGGCAATAGTAGTGAGGACATAACGTACTCTGTAGAGATATCTGCTGTTGGCACTTGATAATCATCTATAATAATATCAATACTATCACATCCCATAGCATGCTCATGAATTTCTATTTTACCATGGCAATGCTGAACGATTGGTTTATATACCTCTTTGTCGCCATTTGTCTCTTTCCATTTACACCAGGTATGTACATAGCAATCTAGAGTACCATCTTTTTTTAGGAACCAAAAACCAGAACTTGCTTGCATCTTGCTGGTAAAAAGACGAGAACTATACCTTACCTCAGCAGGGATGGTTACGTAAGGCTTTGCAGCATCTATAACCTCTTCACGCCATTTCTCCCAAGAAGGGTATATGGTAATAGCATTGAAGGTTAGGGTACTTGTTTTTGTTGGGCTCTCGACAGATACTGTACCATCAACAGAGACAACTGTATTTAATTTTATCTTGTATACAGTTCCATTGGCATCTGAAGGTGTAAGAGTTAAATCCAAAGAGTTACGCTTCCACTTACCCTTCTCTACAAGTATGGTTGGGGTATCATTATCATCATACTTTACGAGGCAACTAGTATAAGTTTTATCTTTATTCACTTGGAAATACATATAATTATTACTTGCACCTCCTACTACATTATTACCTTCTTCTGTATATGCATAATCTACCTTCCAAAGGCCAACTAGAGAAATAGGTGTGTTTCCTTCAGGAACCTCGTCGCAAGAAACAAATGTCAAGGACATAGAGATTAAAGACGCTATAACAATAGCGCAACGATTAAATAATTTATTCATAATTAAAATACATTGGGACTAACGTGTAATTTATAATATCTAGCATCTTTACTTGGGTAATGGTCCCTTTTCATTACGGGCTGGGATGCTAGGGATTAGTTAATTATTTTATTATATTATCATCTGATGTTTCAAATCTGTATATTTGAATATCTGTAGCTATAAACTGCCCCATAACCTTTTCTCCAGAGAAATTTGTAGGTGGGGTAACGGGGGTGGGGGTATACACTCCTCCATCTGTTGTTATTTGCTTTTCCAATTCAACGAAGAAGTCGTAATTTTCTTTACTTATAGACAGAACTTCAAAATTAAACGAATAGCCTACACCTGTATTCTTTTCATTTTCATAAGCTCCTATACCAATGCTACATTCTATTCCCCCCTCGGCGCTTTTAACACCTTCGTCAGAATATATAGTCATTGGCACATACCCTACGTGGTATCCTGTTCTGTCAAAATAGCTGCAATCACCCGAGTGATGGTCTCTATCGTAGAAAATACAATAATCTATTTCGCTTGGCGAAGGGTCAGCAAAATAAAGGAATGGTCGGAATTTACCCTCCTTTTCATCGGCAGTTTCGTAGGGTTTGAACTTTACATTATCAATCTTTGGAGCCTTACGTACGGTTTGAGTTGACTGATATACTTTGCCATCGTATATTACCTTAACAGTATAAGTTCTACCAACAATAGCTGTAAAATCATCTAAAACGTAATACTTCTCTACGGTATACCTTTTATCAACTTCTCGTCTATAAGTATACTCTCTCTTAGTTTCTTCGTCAATTAGGATAATCTCACAATCGACCGACTCAAAATATAACCAATTGCGGTAGTTCCAATCATAACTATTGACACTATCTTCTGTTACTGTATGGTCAAAAGATTTACGCACATAAGCATATTGTTTTGTTGCATAAGTAGATATCATCACATCAATTGCAATATATCCCCTATCTGTTGATAGAAACAAATCGCACTCATCTAGGCAAGAGGTGAGGGACAAGAAAGATAATACAATAAGTATAAACTTTTGCATGACGTGTAGTAATTGTTTAATGTGCAATATAATTAAGCACACAAAAGTAGGTATTATTTTCGGATATACTCTAGGCATAATGTTTTTTTGTGTTTGTTTTCGACAGCAAAGTAAGGCATTATTGACCCAAACGACGAAAAAAAAAGTGCACAAATAGCGCACTTTCACCCTCGTAACAAACTCTATATCAACAATATGTAATTTTACCCCAAAATATAAAAGTGCACAAGCAACTACAAATGCCCTAGAATGCTTGAAATATACTCTTGCACCTTAGTATTAAAGTCTATTAGACCTAATGCTTCAATCTTTTGAGGCGAACGCCTCAACTTCATATTGACACTTGATTCGGACTTACAGATAATAGTAGCTATCTGTTTATAGGTAACACCAAAAGCATTACCTATAATGCAAACTATATCATCATCGTCAGTAAAGCATTGTCCGTAGTAGTCTATTAGTGTGGCTGTAATTTTAGGAAAATACTTATCAATACAATAGTACATCAACTTTACTCTTTGTGACTTTGTCAACGAGTCGTCCTCTTGCAATTTTAGAGCTATATCCCTTCCTATTAGTTTACGAATTAAAATTATGGATTCGTCCACCTGTTTTTGTCTATTGTGTATCTCTTGAATATGTTTGAACACCTCATCTTTTAACGCATTGACCTCGACCTCGTAACGATTTATCTCGCCCTTCTGTTTAAAGTGTCTCCAATGTGCAAAACCTGCAACTAGTAGAGCAATAAAAAGAGACCCGACAAATACGTACAGCCAAATGTAAGCTATGCCATTAGGTTTCTTTTTACGAAAATACTCTTTGATGACTAAATTTGCTTCATTCTCTTGTATATCTATAGTTTCTATAATGCTAGAATATTTTTCACTATAATAGAGTGCAGAATCAATTTTTCCTTGCATCTTGTATACTTCAGATAACTGACTATAAATGATAGCTTCTTGGAAGAGGTCATCATAATGATGCTCTGCTAGTAGTCTTTGTGCATCGTCATATGATTTTAAACCTAGAAAAGCATCAATTTTCAAATCTAGAGCACGGAAATCGTTATTATTGTCAACGCTATCACAATAAAGTAGAACTTCATAATAGTTACTATCCCTCAGTGCTAGATTAGCTTTAATAATATAATATTCATTATCCATTATAGTTGCTATTGGGAACATCGCCCTTGCAGAATCCAAATAGACAATAGAGCTATCTATATCTTCTCTTGAAAAATAACTCAGAGACAAGGCTAAATATTCGGCACACGTATAATAATCTGAACCAGCCTTTTTAGCCACTATGATTCCGTTCTTGAAAAAGGGGATAGAATTATTGAACGATCGTCTAGTGGCGCTAATATTACCCATATAATTCCAACATAAAAATTCATAGCGCAAATTACCGCACTCTATAAATTTATCCTTAGCATCTTTATACCAGTTGATGGCAGATATATCACTTTGTTCTTTAAGGACATGCCCCATATAAAAATAAGACAATCCCTCATGGTATGGATCTTGGACGTCAGTATTTAGGTAATAATCTACGGCTACTCTAGCTAGGGAGTCGTCCAACTCGTAGTCCATACGATCGAGAGCTTGGTTGAGGAGTACAGCGTAGAGAGCCCTATCATGATAGGCCATGGTATCTATGGTGTTATCCTCTATAGACAATAGGATATCGAGCGCTACGGAATCCTCTCCAGAGACAAGCGCTTGGTCGGCCCGCAATAGAGAGTCGGCATAAACTATCTCCTTTTTGCACCCTATAGTCACTAGGGCGAAAAACAGTATATAGAATATAATATATCTCATTGGGAAAATATTTTCTTATACAATAACTACCACATACGATTACCTAAAGTCACGGAGAGCTCCTTCTGGACGCCAAGCCAACCTACATACTCTTGGGTTAGTTTAGCCTGAGTATCGGGGTCGGTACATGTGGCAATATCTTGACCCAGTCGGCTTATAGTCTCCTTGACGAATTTATAACGTAGTTGGGCTACGATTTTAGGTATTAGGTCGTCAAGAAGGGCCTCTTCCGACTCCATTTTACCGAAACGGGTATGCATCTTAGAGAGTGTTACCTCATCATTCGTAAGCTGTATTACGCGCTCCACCATCTCAAAGTCGGCACTATCGGTATAGTTTTTCATAGAGGCGTCGGGTCTCTCGGCATAGAAATCCATGATTCTATTAAATACAGGGTCTACGCTTTTGTAGCCATCGCCATCGAGGCACTCCTTGATATATGCCCCTACGGTAGATTGCTTATTCTCGAAGAAGAAGGGGCAGTGCATATATTTGAGGAAGAAACGTAGTACCTCGCGCTCCTCACGTTGGAAAGGGTTGACGATATCTAGCGACTCTAGTTGCTGCTGACGAGCAATATTGGCAGCTGCAGCCTCGAGGTCAGACTGTGGCACATTTGGCGCTACGTTCTGGTCGGCAGCCAAAGAGGTGCGAGCCTCAGCCTGTTGAGAAGCTAGATGCTGGCGAGACTTATGGGTAAAATGGTCGTTAGCGGTACGTTGGGCATCGGCTACTACCTTTTTGGTAAGGATAGAGTAGATTATATCCTCGCGTACATCCATGAGTTTTGCGCACTCCTTGACATAATACTCCTTTAAGACAAGGTCTTGCACTACGGAGATAGACTCCACTATACTATTTACTGCTGCGCTCTTGCGTAGTGGATCGTTTTCGGCATCTTTAAGAAGAGCCTTAGCCTTAAATTGGATAAAATCGGTCTGATGAGAATTGATATAATCGACAAAATCCTCGGCAGTATGCTTAAGGGCGAAAGAGTCGGGGTCTTCACCATCAGGCAATAATAGCACCTTGACATTCATACCCTCCTTAAGAATCATATCTATACCACGGAGAGACGCCTTGATGCCTGCATAATCGCCATCGTAGAGGACCGTCATATTATTTGTGAAACGCTGAATGAGCTTAATCTGGTTTTGCGTGAGGCTAGTACCACAAGAGGCTATTACATTTGTGATACCCGACTGGTGCATAGATATGACATCGGTATAGCCCTCTACTAGGTAGCAACGGTCTTGCTTCTGAATCTCAGCCTTGGCTTGGTATATGCCATATACGACATCGCTCTTATGGTATAGCTCGTACTCTGGCGAGTTGACATATTTAGCCACCTTACCATTAGTCTGCATGACACGACCGCCAAAAGCAATGATTTTACCAGATACACTATGAATAGGAAACATCACACGCCCCCAGAAACGATCGGCCTGATAGTTATTCTCGCCTAGTATGGTAAGTCCCGACTCTGAGAGGAACTCCATTTTGAAGCCCGCATTAAGAGCTGCGGCGGTGAGAGCATTACGCTGCTGCATAGAGTATCCTAGGCCGAACTCCTTGATAGTATGGTCTGTAAAACCGCGATGACGGAAATATGTGATACCTACAGCTTGACCCTCCTCGGTATCCCATAGGTTAGAGATAAACTTCTTATGGGCAAACTCCATGACGGCGGAGAGCGACTCACGCTTAGTCTGCGCAGCCTTCATTTCGGGCGTTAGCTCCCTATCCTTGACCTCTATACCCACACGCTTACCGAGGTATTTGACAGCCTCTACAAATGTGAGATGGTCGTGCTCCATGACGAACTTAAGCGCATTGCCAGCCTTGCCACAGCCAAAGCACTTATATATACCCTTAGCAGGAGAGACAGTAAATGAGCCAGTCTTCTCATTATGAAAAGGACAGCACCCTAGATAATTGGCGCCACGCTTTTTGAGGGAGACATAGTCTGATATAATATCTACGATACTATTATTGGCGGTCTCTATGATATTTTCTACTACAGATTGTTCGATCATGATGTTGTTTCCCCTATTAGAATTGGAAATAAATAAATTTCTGCATATCAGTTGTTACGAATTGGTATAGTATAAGAACTATAACAACACATATTATAGCCATAAGCCATAGCGGCAAAGAAGCGAATACTATGCGATAGCGTCGCTTGGTACGATCGTCTATCCAATGTATTATCATACCCATGATGATGAGGTATACGATACCGATATGCTGAGTAAGTATAGCCGGGATGAGTTGAATTCGCCATTGGCCACCTATCTGCTCTATCATAGAGGTAGCTGTCTCCCAAGCCTGTTCGTTGGCTAGCTCAGGGTCGAGATTAGAGCCGGCCCTAAAGAACAGACGCGTGAAGGTGATGAAAACGAAAGTCTGCGCTATATTCCATGCCCTACGCGACCATGCCACCTCTGCCCCTCCAAGAGAGCGCCAAAGAGTGCTAATGAGAGTACCTAGCATGATGACACCTAGCCATACGTAAGCAATATTCCAGAGAGGGTGAGGAGCAGCTATGCTAGCGTAGTATGATAGCGATGCTAGAAGAGATATAACCAATACTCTACTCCACCTACCCATAGGATGCCATAGCTTATAGACTATCATACCCAAGCCATTTAGACCACCCCAGATGACGAAGTTCCAGCTAGCGCCATGCCATAGTCCGCCTATAAGCATCGTATTGGTTGCATTAATGTTGGTCGTAATTTTTTTCTTCCAATCGGGGCGGAGGAGCATAGATATAGCACACAACATAGCTATGAACATGAGGATGATAGCCACCCAAACATTATGAGTTAGCAGCATAGCCACAATACCCATACCTATGATGACTGCATAGGTGGCGAAAGAGGCATTACGATTACCACCCATAGGGATATAGAGATAATCTTGGAGCCAACGCGAGAGGGAGATATGCCAGCGCTTCCAGAAATTAGGGGCATTAGTAGCCTTGTATGGAGCATCGAAATTCTTTGGGAGGTAGAAACCCATCATGAGAGCTACGCCGATAGCGATATCTGTATAGCCAGAGAAATCGGCATATACCTGGAGAGAGTAGCCGAAGAGCGCTAAGAGATTTTCAAAGCCATCATAGAGGGTAGGATTGGCGAATACGCGGTCGATAAAATTGACAGCGATATAATCAGATAGTATTATCTTTTTGATAAGACCATTAAGAATCCAAAATACAGCGATACCAAACCAACGTCGAGAGAGCGAGAAGGGACGGTGAAGCTGGTATACGAAATCAGAAGCACGGACAATAGGGCCAGCTACAAGTTGTGGGAAGAAGCTCACATAGAAGCCATAGTCTAGGATACTCCTAAGGGCATCTATCTTTTGGCGATAGATATCCATAAGATAGCTGATGCATTGGAAGGTATAGAAAGAGATACCCACAGGGAGAAGAATCTGCTCCACAATGGTAAACTCACTGCCCGACAATTGGGAGAAGACATCGGCAAAGAAATATGCATATTTGAAATAGCACAATAGCGATAGCGAATAGAGTATACCCAATGTGAGCCATAGCCTCTTGAGGAATACGCTAGAGCTTCTACTAAGCAACAAGCCGAAGAGGTAGCTGACAACGATAGCCGACAGCAGTGCTAGGGTAAAAATGCCACTTGTCTTGTAGTAGAAAAATATACTAACACCAAAGAGAAAAGCATTACGGGCAGCCACTCTCTGGTGTATGATAGAGAAGAAACACAACACAACCATCAAGAAGAGCCAAAACTCCCCTTGAGTAAAGATAAGAGGTTGTGCCTCATTAAAGGTCAATATATTAGTTATCCACTGTTGCATTGGTAGTCAGTCTCCAATAGTCACGATATATCATCAAGGAGCGCCAAAAGAGGTTTGCTATTTGGTCGGCGCCAGCACGGGTAAAATGAATATAATCTGCCCCTGCCCAAGCTGGCTGGTGGTCGGCCCATACCCTCATAGAGTTACATCCACCCATAGCTTGGTACATATCCCAGTATATAGCCCCACTATTAAGGGTCGACTCACGCATCTGAGCGATGAGGGGCTCTAGCATAGGATGAGTTTGCAAGACACCCTTTACCTTGGTATTCATATCGGCAGGGCCTATGACTATGACGATAGCCTCGGGACAAGCAGACTTAACATATCTAATCTGTTTAGCAAACGAGGCGCCATATCTGGCCAATTTTGTGCTATCCCTCATCATAGGCAATGCATTACCACCAAACTCTAGGAGTATTAGGCGAGTATTGGTATCTTGGAGCATATCGGCAAACTCCTTTTTGCGGATACGGGTAAAGAATGTGCCATCGCTACCACGAAGAGGTATATTTGTCACGGTCACACCTGTATCAGCATCGATATATATACCCAATACATCGGCTTCGCCAGAGAATGAGATATTTAGACGTTTAGAATCCTTTTTAAGTCGCCATGACAAGCTCTGTAGCTCTTCGCCCACTGGAGCGCTCTGTGGGGCATTACCATTTAGCTTTACCATAAGAGGGTCTGACACATTGGCCATATAGAGCTTTATTCGCTTGAAACCTGCTACGCGCCTAGAAGATATCGTCAGATCGAGCGGAGCCTCTATTTGGGCCTTTATATGCGCAAATTGGGCCATTGCTCCATATGTTTTATGTTTCGCCCTTTTACCTAGCATACCACCAGCCATATAAGAGGTAAGGGTATCACTGAGTGATTGGGCTACCGACATGGCGCCTATATTTTGGACTACTGGGAGCATACCCGGACCATTACCGCCGTACTCTGCTTGGAACATACGGCGTAGGTAGCCCGAGATACGGTCGCCCTCAACCTGCGAATCACCATAATGCATAATATGGACCGTCTCACGACTGGCATTTTCAAGAGCGGTGAAGAGGGGTGCTAGAATAGAGACGCATGTATCGCCATTAGGGAGATATAGTCGTGCGGGATTCTCTGCCATAAAATTATGGTAAAACTCTAGGGTATCTCGTTGTGGCTCTACAGAGGTAGGGATAGAGTCGACCTCCATAGTATTGGTAGACTGCGCAAGAAGCTGCTCGACCGACACCCTATCTGTCTCAGTATTAGAGGAGAAAAATAAATTTGGGAGGCGTAATTCGAATTCGCCTATTGCAATAGGTGTGCCGCCTCCTAGGTAGCATATTGTACCTAATGAGAGTAAAATAGCTGCTAGAAATATTAGGATCTTGTAGGGCTTCATAATTGGGGGCAAAGATAGTAAATGTCGTTAAAAATCATTTTTTAGGATTTCGGCACAAGACGACCTAACCTCATCGTATACCTCTCTACATCTCTTTTCTGACATCC
>JAUNDI010000010.1 GCA_030526155.1 Bacteroidia bacterium | reverse complement strand
TTTTCAAATAACAATGAAGAGAGGACAATGGAGAATAATTTTCCCCTCTCAATTAACGTTTGACATAGGCCCTTCTTGTATAGGCGAATTGCCTTTAGCTTCGTTGAAATGTCGTGATATCTACCCATTATGATGTTGTTGGTTTTGTCCAACTATTGGGGTTCATATCACGTGCCCCGTCTCTACGGTTGTTGGGGTTCACTTCTGTGACGACAGAAGAGAAATGAAGTACCCACCATTCAAAACCATTATATTATCATAACTCCCAAACCCCATACACTTCTATGGGTGCTCTTTGGGTGCACTATGGGTGCAGCCCGAGTGGTCAGAGAATGCAACATACATATAAAAATCATAACATTTACCATACAATACAACCAAGCAAAACAAACGAGATAGCCACCTCTGTAGAGCCTTTTCATGAAAAGGCTCCGTAACGCACAAGACAACAGACCATATCTATGGAATTGTAATTTATTTTGATATATAATTTATCATTGACTTTCTAGCGGCTGTATAGAGCGAGGTTAGAGCGAGGTATAAGCCAGGTATGAGGGACGATATAATAAAGATATTTAAGGTGGACTACGATACTAAATAATCCAAATATCCCCTCACCCCCTCTATATATCACAAACAATTACTACTTTTGTAATCACCATAACTCGCACAATATGGATCAGAATACCAAAGAACGCATAGACTATCTCCGTAGCTTCCTGCACGAGCAGAACCACCGCTACTACGTGCTAAACGCTCCAATAATAAGCGATATGGAGTTCGATAACCTTATGCACGAACTCCAAGACCTAGAGGCTAAAAATCCAGATTATGCCGACCCTAATAGTCCTACCCAGCGCGTGGGTAGTGATATTACTATGGCGTTTAACCAAGTGACACACACCCGCCCTATGCTCTCCCTCGGTAATACATATAACGAGGGCGAAGTGGCTGATTTCTACAATCGTATAGTAAAAGAGGTAGGGCACGACGTGGATATCGTATGCGAACTCAAATTCGATGGTACATCTATAAGTCTTAAATACGAGAATGGTAACCTCGTGCAGGCTGCTACACGCGGCGATGGCACACACGGCGACGATGTGACGCGTAATGCTAAAACTATCCGCTCCATACCTCTCAAACTAAAGGGCAACTACCCTGCCTCACTAGAGATGCGTGGCGAGGTACTTATGCCACATAAGGCATTCGAAATGCTCAATAAACAAAGGGCCGACATAGGAGAGGCACCTTTCGCTAACCCTCGTAATGCCGCATCTGGTTCCCTAAAACTACAATCTAGCGCCCAAGTAGCTCAGCGTCAGCTCGATTGTATACTATATTATGTCTTGACAGACGATATGTCGTTTCAACTACACTCGCAAGGGCTTGAGGCGGCTAAGGAGTGGGGATTCAAAATGTCCGACTCCTACAAAGTATGCCACAACCTCTCTGAGATATACGACTATATACACCTTTGGGCCGAGAAGCGCAAGGAGCTACCTTTTGACATAGATGGTATTGTATTTAAGGTCAACGACTTACAAATTCAGCGCGACTTAGGCTTTACCGCCAAATCGCCACGTTGGGCTATATCATATAAATTCAAGGCAGAGCAGGCTCATAGCCGAATCAACGAGATAACATACCAGGTTGGTCGTACTGGCGTAATTACCCCAGTAGCTAATATGGAGCCTATGCAACTAGCCGGTACCGTAGTGCGACGTGCATCTCTGCATAATGCCGACGTGATAGCTGCCCTAGATATCCATGAGGGAGATACCGTAGTGGTAGAGAAGGGCGGCGAGATAATACCTAAAATCGTAGGCGTAGATATAGATAAGCGTCCCGATGGTGCAAAGCCTGTTACCTTCCCATCGGTATGCCCAGAATGTGGCACACTTCTTATGCGCATACCTGGCGAGGCGGCTCACTATTGCCCTAATCAGACATCGTGCCGACCACAAATTACGGGGCGTATCATCCATTTCGTAGCTCGCAAGGCTATGAATATCGACTCCCTAGGCGAAGAGACGATAGAACTGATGCATAGCAATGGTCTTCTCAACGACCCATCCGACCTATACGCTCTCACCGCCAGTCAATTACTCGCCCTTCCTAAAATACAGGACAAGACCGCCGAAAATATACTTCGTGGCATAGCCGAATCGAAAAATGTACCTTACCATCGCCTTCTTTTCGCTATAGGTATCCGCTTCGTAGGAGAGACAACAGCCAAAAAACTAGCCGAGGCATTCCCAAATATCGATGCCCTAAAAAATGCCACTTACGAACAGCTAATGACAGCTGAGGAGGTAGGCGAAAAGATAGCTAAGTCAATACTTGATTTCTTCGCCAACGAGAAGAATATTGAATATATAGAGCGCTTACGCTCGTACGGTCTCCAGATGGTGGCCGAAGAGAAAAAATTACTTACAAATTCTCTAAATGGTCTCACTTTTGTAATAAGTGGCACATTTGTTGCATATAGTAGAGATGAGTTGAAGTCTCTCATAGAGGCACACGGAGGCAAAATGCTCTCTGGCGTCTCTAGCAAGACCAACTATCTAGTAGCAGGCGCTAATATGGGTCCGGCTAAACTAGAAAAGGCTCAAAAGCTAGGTGTTAACATCATAAGCGAAGAGAAAATATTAGAAATGATAAACAATGGCAAGCAAGATTGATAACTTCCTCCGTTGGGTGGGCAACCACCTCAACCATCTAAATAAGGTAGCTCCTTGTACACTCTCGCTACAAAAGCTTAAGGAGATGAAGAGCATCCTTATTATATCAGAAAATAATACATCAGAGCAAGACACTGCTCTCGAAAAGCTACGTAAGGAGGTATCTACCCTATCGCCTAACGCCAAGCTATCTTCATTATCCCTATACCGTAAAGACAAGAAGTCGCCTGCTCGTATTAGCGCTGGCAATAGCACATTCATCTCTCAGGAGGACTTTAATATATTCTATAAATTCAAATCAGAAGAACTTAAAAATATCATCAATCAACAGTATGATATTGTACTAGTATCTTCTATATCATACAATAAGTATATCTCATATATACTCCCCTTCCTAAGAACAGTCTTAATGGTAGGATGCAAAAGCATATACGAGAATTCTGTCAACATAATGATAGATAGTAACACAAAATCTATAGAAACGTACAATAAAGAGGCATTAGCCAATATAAAAATGATATTCGGTCAAAATAACTAACAATATTAATTATGAAAAAAACATTCATTGCAATATTAGCATTTGCAGGCATCATGGCTTGCCAATCTTGTGGCAACCCTAAAATAGAGCGCGTAGCTGTAGAGGAGCAAATAGACCTCTCTGGCCGTTGGAATGATACCGATAGCCGTATGGTAGCAGAGGAGATGGTAAACACTATCACTTCTGCCAATTGGGTTAATGAGCACGCTCGTCAGAACTTCGGCAAGAAACCTGTAGTAATAGTCGGACTCGTTTATAATAAAACAAGTGAGCATATAGATGCTAATACCTTTATTAAGGATGTAGAGAAGTCGTTCATCAACTCTGGCAAAGTACGCCTAGTACAAGCCGGCGAGAAGCGTGAGGCTCTACGTAAGGAGAGAGCACAACAGCAGGACTTCGCCTCGCCTGAGACTATAAAGAAGTGGGGCAAGGAGCTAGGAGCTGACTATATCCTCCAAGGCGATATCACATCTATCGTAGATTCATACAAAAAGGAGTCTGTAACATACTACCAAACATCTCTCGAACTCACCAATATAGAGACAAACGAGGTAGTTTGGATTGGTGATAAGAAGATTAAGAAGTATATCAAGAAGTAATATCGAGCATTTCTTGAATAAAAATGATTAAACTCTCAAGTATATTATACAGAACGATAGTGGCGATACCATATTTCGCCACTATTGCTCTTTTTTCTGGTTGCGCCACTTACTACCAGAAAATAATCACTTTCAACCAAAACTTTGAAGAGCACAAATACTCTGAGGCTAAGGAGTATCTAGAAAAAAACACTAAACTAGCCAATAAAAAGAATACTGCCGTATTGTACGACCTAAACTTGGCTACTGTGGCACATCTTACTGGCGATTATAACCAAAGTATAGAGCTCTTTAACAAGGCTGATAAATATTATCAAGATTATACGACCAACTGGGGTCTAGAGGCTGTAGCTCTTCTATCTAACCCTAATGTTACCCCATATAAACTAGAGAACTTTGAGCCTGTAATGATTCACTTCTACCAGGCTCTCAACTATATAGCTATCAACGAATACGAGGAGGCTCTCGTAGAGTGCCGCCGTATGAACGAGGTCCTAAACGCCCTCTCAGATAACTTCAAAAAACTTAACAACGCTAAGCACTACTCACAAGATGCCTTCGGTCACTATCTCATGGGTCTTATCTATGAGGCTACTGGCGACCACAACAATGCCTTCATTGCTTATCGTAATGCCTATAATATATATAACACCGATTACTCCCCTATGTATGGTACCGTGGCGCCTAAGAATCTTAAGCAGGCTATCATACGTAGCGCAAAGATGACGGGCTTTACCTCCGAGGCAGCCGACTACGAGAGGGAGTTTAACATGACGATCTCTAAGCCTTCTCCCCAAGATGGCCGCGTAGTACTATTCGTATTAGACAACCTAGCCCCTATAAAGGACCAAATAGATATCACCTTTAATAATGTAGGGTTTGGCAATGGCATAATAAACTTTACCTCAGATTACCAAGACCTACATATAGCTATACCATATATTCCCACAAAAAATGCTAACGGAGGATATAATGATGGTATACAGAATATCAAGGTAGTCCATATAGCTATCCCTAAGTATAACACAAGATTTCCCGACTGCCAGAAGGCAGCTCCATATATGCTCATTGATAAGGAGTTCTCCCCTATCAGCATAGCCGAGGATATCGACCAAATAGCACGCCAAAGTCTACACGACAGAATACTACTAGAAGTAGGCAAATCTATCCTACGCGCAGCAACCAAAATGGTGGCTAATAACCAAATAGCCAAACAAAACGACGTCTTAGGTGCTATATTCCAAATAGGCTCTGCCATAGCAGAACGTGCCGACACACGCCACTGGCAGTCGCTCCCCGGGCGTATAATGGTGGTCGACAGATACCTATCTCCAGGTACACACTCCTTCGAATTTCAGTCTTGTGGTAAGACTTCTCATATAGATGTTGATGTAGAGGCCGGTAAAACATCATTTGCCGTAATGGCTAGTTTCTAAATACCTAAATGTTGGTATTGCCACCTCCTATATTATACATAATTTTGCCCCCACAAGACAACATATAACAGAGTATTATGAATCTTTCAGATTTACCTTCTGGCGAGGAGGCAATAATAATAAATGTAGCTGGTAGCGGCGCTTTCCGTAAACGTATCATCGAGATGGGTTTCGTTAAGGGGAAATTGGTACGCAGTATCAAAAATGCCCCATTGAACGACCCTATTGAGTATCGTATCATGGACTACTACGTCTCTCTCCGTAGAGCCGAGGCTGAACTTATCACAGTTAGTACCGACCTTGAGATCACCTTTGACGAGAAAAAATCATACCCATCTTCTCTTGAGGATGGAGCACATGACCCTACAGTTCAACGCGAACCTAAAGAGATTAATATAGCTCTAGTAGGTAACCCTAATTGCGGAAAAACTACCCTATACAACCATCTTTCTGGCGCTAATGAACATACGGGCAACTACTCGGGTGTTACCATAGGGGCGACAGATAATAGATTTAAGTATAAGGGTTATATTTTCCATATAATCGACCTCCCTGGTACATATAGCATCTCCCCATACTCTCCCGAGGAGACGTTCGTACGAGCTAAAATAATCGAACTCGATCCAGATATCATCCTTAATGTCCTAGACGCCACAAACCTAGGACGCAACCTATACCTAACTACCCAACTCATAGATATGGAGTTGCGCACAGTATGCGCACTAAATATGTATGACGACCTCGAAAAGACTAAGACCCAACTAGATTATGTACAACTTGGACGTATGATGGGTATCCCTATGGTACCTACAGTGGGTTCAAAAGGTAGAGGTACAGAGGCCCTTCTTGATAAGATAATAGATGTATACGAGGGTACCGACAAATTCGCTCGTCGTATCAAAATCAACTATGGTATCCAAATTGAGGAGACTATAGAGAAGATTTGCGACCGCATAAATACAAAGTGTGAACTCCCAGATACCATACCTGCTCGATATATGGCTATTAAGCTCCTCGAGAATGATATGGACTTCGTATGGGATTACCTTAAGGCAGATAATATCCAAGACCAAATAGGCAAGCTAACCAGACTACGGAACGAGCTCCAAAATAATCTGCATAACTCCGACCTCGATGCTATGCTTAGCGATATGCGCTATGGATTCATCGATGGAGCCTTAGAGGAGACTCACCATAACGACCCAACACGCCAACCGATGGCACCAACTAGGTCGCAATACATGGATAATGTCCTTACCCACCGCGCATGGGGTATACCAATATTTATCCTTATTATATGGATAATGTTCCAATGTACCTTCACCCTTGGAGAATACCCGATGGATTGGATTGAGTCGTGCGTAAACCTAATAGCCGATACCGTCAAGGAGTGGATGCCCGATGGTCCGCTCAAAGACCTTATAGTCGACGGAATTATACAGGGCGTAGGTGGCGTTATAGTATTCCTCCCAAATATCCTTATCCTTTTCCTCTTTATCTCCTTTATGGAGGATACAGGATATATGGCAAGAGCAGCCTTCATCATGGATAGAATGATGCATAAAATGGGACTCCACGGCAAGTCGTTCATCCCACTCATTATGGGATTCGGCTGTAATGTCCCTGCCATAATGGCTACCCGTACTATTGAGGACCGTAAGAACCGCATGCTGACTATGATGATCAACCCATTTATGTCATGCTCAGCACGCTTACCTATCTATATCCTCTTCTGCGGAGCCTTCTTCCCAGAACACGCTGGTACAGCACTCTTCTCTATCTACCTCTTTGGTATCGTGATGGCTGTATTAGTATGTAGAGTATTTAAGCGCTTCATATTCAACGGTCCAGAGCTCCCTTTCGTTATGGAGCTACCTCCATACCGCCTCCCTACCGTAAAATCTACACTGCTTAATATGTGGGGTAAGGCTTCCCAATACCTCTCTAAGATGGGAAGCATCATTATGGTGGCCTCTATAATAGTATGGTTCTTAGGCTATTACCCTCATAGCGACAATCCAGAAGAGCCAAAAGAGTCATACATAGAGCAAATGGGCAAGGCTATCGAGCCAGTTATAGAGCCTTTAGGATTCGACTGGAAGATGGGCGTAAGTTTGGTATCTGGTGTTGCCGCTAAGGAGATTGTAGTATCTACATTATCCGTTCTATATAATGCCCCTGAAGAGGATGACGACTCTCAAGTAGGTCTCATAAATAGCCTCACAAAGGTAAATGCAGATGGCCAACCTGCATATTCTATCCCTTCGGTAGTGGCATTCCTACTCTTTACCCTACTCTACTTCCCTTGTATAGCCACGCTGACGGCCATTAAGAACGAGACGGCTCACTGGAACGACTTCAATACCGCCTCTCGCCGTCGACGCCAACATAAGGGCTCATGGAGATGGGCAATATTCGTAGCTTGCTATACTACAGCCCTAGCTTGGTGCGTAGCATTTATAGCATACAATGTCTTATCGTATATCTTGTAACATTATGCAAGACATCATAGTATATATCATCGTCTTCGCTTCAGTAGCATGGACAATAAATAGATTTTTACGAGCAAAGAGGGAGCACAAAGGCTCTTGCAACTGCTCTTCGTGTTGCTCGGGATGCACAAGTTGCAATCTTAACTTGGTGAAACAAAATGGTAAAATACATTTCGACTCGAAAAAATAGTGCCAATTTGTTTAACAATTCAAGAATATTTGTAAATTTGCCCTCCGCATGGTACGCTATGCAGATAGCACACCAAGCTAACAAGAAAAAATAATAACAAACAAATACAAAACATAAGACAAGACATGGCTACATTGGATCTAACCAAGTATGGCATCACAGGTGCCACAGAGATCGTCCACAACCCTTCTTATGAGCTCCTCTTCGAGGAAGAGACAAAAGCAGGTCTCGAGGGTTACGAGAAAGGCGTTTGCACAGAGCTCGGCGCAGTTAACGTAATGACAGGTATCTATACAGGTCGTTCACCTAAGGATAAGTACATCGTAAAAGATGCTAACTCTGAGAACACTGTATGGTGGACAACAGACGAGTATAAGAACGATAACCACCCAATGTCTGAGGAGGTTTGGGCAACAGTTAAGGATATCGCTAAGAAGGAGCTCTCTGGCAAGAAGCTTTTCGTAGTTGATGCTTTCTGTGGTGCTAACAAGGCTACACGTCTTGCAGTACGTTTCATCATGGAGGTTGCTTGGCAGGCTCACTTCGTAAAGAACATGTTCATCCAGCCTTCTGAGGAGGAGCTCGCTAACTTCGAGCCTAACTTTGTTATCTACAATGCTTCTAAGGCTAAGGTTGAGAACTACAAGGAGCTCGGTCTTAACTCTGAGACTTGTGTAGCATTCAACACTACATCACGTGAGCAGGTTATCATCAACACATGGTATGGTGGTGAGATGAAGAAGGGTATGTTCTCTATGCAGAACTACTACCTCCCACTCCAGGGTATCGCTTCAATGCACTGCTCTGCAAACTGCGATATGAATGGTGAGAACACAGCTATCTTCTTCGGTCTTTCTGGTACAGGCAAGACTACTCTCTCAACAGATCCAAAGCGTAAGCTCATCGGTGACGACGAGCACGGATGGGACGACGAGGGCGTATTCAACCTCGAAGGTGGTTGCTATGCTAAGGTTATCGGCCTCTCTAAGGAGCACGAGCCAGATATCTACGGCGCTATCAAGCGTAACGCTCTCCTCGAGAACGTAACAGTAGCTGCTGACGGCAAGATTGATTTCAACGATAAGAGCGTAACAGAGAATACTCGCGTTTCTTACCCAATCAACCATATCAAGAACATCCAGCCAGGTTCTTCTGCACCTGCTGCTAAGAATGTTATCTTCCTCTCGGCTGACGCATTCGGTGTTCTTCCTCCAGTATCAATCCTTACTCCAGAGCAGACAAAGTACTACTTCCTCTCTGGCTTTACAGCTAAGCTCGCTGGTACAGAGCGTGGTATCACAGAGCCAACTCCTACATTCTCTGCTTGCTTCGGTCAGGCATTCCTCGAACTCCACCCAACAAAGTATGCTGAGGAGCTCGTTAAGAAGATGGAGAAGAGCGGCGCTAAGGCATACCTCGTAAACACAGGTTGGAATGGTACAGGTAAGCGTATCTCAATTCCTGATACACGCGGTATCATCGACGCTATCCTCGATGGCTCAATCCTCAAGGCTGAGACAAAGATGATTCCTATGTTCAACTTCGAGGTTCCTACTGCTCTTCCTAACGTTAACCCTGGCATCCTCGACCCACGCGATACATATGCTAACGCATCTGAGTGGGAGGAGAAGGCTAAGGATCTCGCTGGCAGATTCATCAAGAACTTCGCTAAGTACACAACAAACGAGGCAGGTAAGGCTCTCGTTGCTGCTGGTCCAAAGTTGTAATTCTCTAGAGTCTCTAAGACTCACTGAAATACATCAACACCATAGGTGGGAGTCTCTCACCTATGGTTTTTTATCTATAACTAACTAACAATGAAACAGGCTCAGATAAACATTAAAAACCGTCGCGCCACTTTCGATTACGAAATAATCGAAAAATATATCGCAGGCATAGTGCTATCAGGTACTGAAATAAAATCTATACGTGGCGGTCACGCTAGCTTGGTCGACTCATACTGCTATTTCCATCAGGGCGAACTTTGGGTCAAGGGCATGCGCGTTGCTGAGTACTTCTATGGTACATTCAATAACCACGCACCCGACCGCGAACGTAAACTCCTACTACAAAAAAAGGAGCTAGTCAAACTCGAACGTAAAATAAAGGAAAGCGGTCTCACCATCGTCCCTCTACGCCTTTTCCTCAATGATAAGGGTTACGCAAAACTCAATATCGCTCTCTGTCGCGGTAAAAAAGAGTATGACAAGCGCGAATCTATCAAGGAAAAGGACTCTAAACGCGACCTTGATCGTGTGAGAAAGCATTTCTAATATTCCAACAAACCGACTATAACACCAATTGTATAATGGCCCCAAAAAGCACATCATCAAAGAACAATAAGCAGTATGTTGCTCCTAATAACGCAATAATACCTATTATAGGTATGCTCCTAGTAATCCTCGGAGTACTACTACTTATAGCTATCACCTCTTTCTTATTTAGTGGCGCTGCTGATAGAAGTATCTTCGATATGTCTTTCTGGGAACTATTATCTAATAACAACATAATAGTCCAAAATACAATAGGCAAATTTGGCGCTTGGACTAGCGATATGCTAGTTACTAATGGTATAGGCCTCATGGCTTTCTCTGTGCCTATCGTCATTACAGCTATCGGCCTATTTATCCTAGGTATCCGTAGGATAGTAATTACTAGAGTCATATGGAATGCATTCCTCATTACAGTTTGGGGTAGCATATTCTTGGGCTTTATCACAATGAGGTTCTCCGACTCCACATACCTTCTATTCGGCGGCCTACATGGTTACTACGTATCTAGATGGCTTACATCATGGATAGGCGCCGTTGGTACTGCTATTATGCTATTATCTACCCTACTGATATACCTATCTCTCAAATATGCTGCTGTACAAAACAAAATCAACAATATACTAGAGTCTCTTAGCAATAAGCGTATCTCTATTAATTGGAATAAGTTCAACTCTTACTTCCAAGGCGAAGAGGAGAACTTCCCTAATGACACAGAAACACCCGCTGTAGCACAGCCTGCTCCTCAGCCAAATCCTATTACAGATACTTTTCCTCAACCAAATAATAATACCATTGATGATTATCAAGAGGAAGACGAATATACTGAGGATATCCAAGAGGACGTTTCACTTAACAGTATAAACGCTTCATATCCCCCTTCTATTATCACACCTTCACAAGAGGAAGAACCTGCAGTAGACTCGAACGAGAACACTTCAGAGGAGCCTAGCATCGACATCAACGATACCACAACTAACGATGATAGCGTCTGCAATATCATAAATCCTAATGACGACCCATCTAGACCATACGACCCAACGCTTGATCTATCCCTATACAAATACCCACCTATTGAACTTCTTGTCGATCGTCAAAACCCGGATTCTGAGGTTAGCAAAGCTGAGATGGAGGAGAATGCTAAGAACATTACTACTACCCTCAAGAATTTCAATATATCCATAGATCGTATACATGCAACTATCGGTCCTACAGTAACACTCTACGAGCTTGTCCCTTCTGCAGGTATGAAGCTCTCAAAGATAAAGAGCGTTCAAGAGGATATAGCCCTTAACCTTTCGGCTATGTCAATCCGTATGATTGCCCCTATGCCGGGTAAGGGTACTGTGGGTATTGAGGTACCTAATAAGAATAAAAAGGTGGTGAGTATGTATAGCATGATACTATCTGACCGCTTCCAAAAATCAAAATACGAACTCCCTATTGCTCTCGGTAAGACGATTACTAATGAGACTTTCGTATTCGACCTCGCTGCTACTCCTCACCTCCTAGTCGCTGGTGCTACTGGTCAGGGTAAATCTGTAGGTCTTAATGTCATACTCACATCTCTGCTTTACAAAAAGCACCCTTCTCAGGTCAAATTCGTTATCATCGACCCTAAACAGGTGGAGTTTACCCCATACGAACCTATCGAGAAGAATTTCCTAGCAAAACTCCCAGGTGGAGACGATGCTATCATTACCAAAATAGAGGATGTCAAGGCTACCCTATCTTCTCTTACCGTGGAGATGGAGAATCGTTATGCCCTTGTACGCAAGGCCGGACTCCGTAATATCAAGGAGTACAATGCTAAGTTTATCGAGCGCAAACTTCTCCCTACAGAGGGTCATCGTTTCATGCCTTATATTGTAGTTATCATAGACGAGTTTGGCGACCTTATAATGACAGCTGGCAAGGAGATCGAGACACCGATAGCTCGTATTGCACAAAAGGCTCGTGCTATCGGTATCCACATGATTCTAGCTACTCAGCGTCCAGACGTAAAGATTATTACTGGTGTAATCAAGGCCAACTTCCCTTCGCGTATAGCATTTAAGGTGGCATCTATGACCGACTCTCGTACTATTCTCGACGAGACTGGCGCACAGCATCTTTCTGGCAAGGGCGACCTCCTAGCTAAAATTACTGGTGCTGATTCTGTAACCCGAGTGCAGTGTGCCTTCGTAGACACGGATGAAGTCATAGCTATAAACAACCATATTGCTAACCAACAAAGCTATGCTTGCGCATACGAACTTCCTGAGGCCGAAGTTGACAATGGTGTACTCCCAGTTGAATTTGACCCTGAAGGAGAAGTTCCAACAGGACCGGGAAAACTCGACCCATATATCCGCAAGGTAGCAGAGATGGTGGTATCTTCTAGATTAGGTTCGACTAGCAATATCCAACGTGTATTCAACCTCGGATACAATAGGGCTGGCAGAATAATGGACCAACTAGAGCGTATGGGTATCGTGGGTCCAGCTATTAGCTCTAAGCCTCGTACTATATTGGTGAATGACCTCGATGCATTGGAGACTATACTCCAATCGTTTAACGTATAATATTTTTGGCACACAATTTGCACTAAACATAACATATATAACAATAGACTAAGGAATGAAACGAACAGTAATACTCCTTTTTGTAGCGACCATTGCACTATTCTCATTCGCCCAAAATCACGAAGTAGACCCAGAAGTAGCAAGAGCTATACTCGAAGAACTAGATGCAAAACACGCATCATATAAGGCTATGAAGGTAGACTTCGAACTCACATTGGATAATCGTCAGAAGAATACAAAGGATACCCACAAAGGTCATCTAGATGTGATGGACAATAAATTTCACCTAGTTATCCTTAACTCTGAGACCTTTTCTAATGGCAAAGATATATACACATACTCTAGGGATAATAACGAGGTGACTATCTCTTCAATAGACGAAGAGGAACAGGCTACTATGTCACCCCTCAAAATCTTATCTGCATGGCACGAGGGCTATAAACTAAGATACTTGGGAGATGCCGAGATAGACGGAGTATTCTGTACTGAGATTGACCTCTACCCCGAGGAGCGCATGTCGCCTATAGTGCGCATTCGTATTACTCTCGACCAAAAGACACATGCCCTAAGAAAGATTCTCCAACAGACAAAAGATGGTATGCTAGCTACATATTCAATAGTAAAACTTACCCCACAAAATAATATTTCAGACGACGTATTCTCTTTCAATAAGGAGAAATACCCTAATGTCGAGGTAGTAGATTTACGTTAAACGCTTTCATAGCGCTACGCAAAACACTTAAAAACGGCCGTTCTACATCAAAGAATGGCCGTTTTTGTTGCTACTCCCCTCTAAAATGTGTTACTTTGCGCCAATATTTAGATAGATTATTAAGCTATAAGAACAATATCACTATTAAAGAGATGAACTTAATCGTAGCCAAAGAACACTTCTCAGAGAACGTGGTGATGCTCGAGATCGAGGCACCTCGAATCGCTAAGTCGCGTCGTGCTGGTCACTTCGTGATTGTACGTGTAGGCGAAAAGGGTGAGCGCATTCCTCTCACCATCGCTGGGTCTAACCTCGAAAAGGGTACTATTACCCTCGTAGCTCAACGCGTCGGAGTATCCTCAAGCAAACTCACCGACCTTAATGTTGGTGACTATGTAACAGACGTTGTTGGTCCTCTCGGCCAAGCAACAAAAATCGAAAAGCAAGAGGGCGCTGTTCTCTGTTGTGGCGGTGGCGTAGGTGTCGCTCCACTTCTTCCTATTATCCAAGCTCACAAGGCAGCAGGTAACCGCGTTATCTCTGTTCTCGCAGCTCGTACCAAGGATCTTATCATCCTCGAGGATGAAGTGCGTAAGTCGTCTGACGAGGTTATCATCATGACAGATGATGGCTCTTATGGCGAAAAGGGTGTAGTAACAGTTGGTATGGAGAAGGCTATGGAGAGCGAGAAAATCTCTGAGGCTGTCGTTATAGGCCCTCCTATCATGATGAAGTTCGCTTCTCTCTGCACAAAGAAGTACAACGTTCCTACCGTAGTATCCCTCAATACCGTAATGGTCGATGGTACTGGTATGTGTGGCGCTTGCCGCGTTACCGTAGGCGGTAAGACTAAGTTCGTATGCGTCGATGGTCCTGAGTTCGATGCTCATCAGGTAGATTTCGACGAGATGCTTAAGCGTATGGGCGGTTACAAAACTCAAGAGGTCGAGGCTTTCGAACGTTATAAAGCATCTAAATAATTTCTTCAAACCTTGTTTAATAAACATCTTTAGAAAGTAATCATGGATAACAGCATATCAAGAGACGCAGCATGGCGCGAAGAGATTCGTAAGTCTATGAGTCCTAAGGACCGTATGGCCATCGAGCGCGTTAAGATGACAGAGGTTGAACCTAATATCCGTAATAAGTCATATATCGAGGTTAACCAAGGCCTTACCGAGGAGCAAGCTCTTCTTGAGGCTAAGCGTTGTCTAGACTGTCCTAACCCAGCATGTATGTCGGGTTGCCCAGTAGAGATTAATATCCCTACATTTATTAAGAATATCGAACGTGGTGAGTTCCTAGAGGCTGCTCGCGTTATCAAGAATACATCTACACTCCCTGCTGTTTGTGGTCGCGTATGTCCTCAGGAGAAGCAGTGCGAGAGCAAGTGTATCCACACTAAGACTGGTAAGCCTGCCGTTGCTATCGGTTACCTCGAGCGCTTTACTGCCGATTACGAGCGTAACAGTGGTAAGATGGCTATCCCAGAGGTAGCTCCAGCTAATGGCAAGAAGGTAGCTGTAGTAGGCTCAGGTCCTGCAGGTCTTACTTGCGCTGGCGAAATGGCTAAGCTCGGTTACGACGTTACAGTATTCGAGGCTCTCCACGAAATTGGTGGTGTGCTTAAGTATGGTATCCCTGAGTTCCGTCTCCCTAACTCAATAGTTGATGTCGAAATCGACAACCTTCGTAAGATGGGTGTTAAGTTCGAGGCCGATTTCATCGTAGGTAAGACTGCAACAATGAATGAGCTCCGCGAAGAGGGCTTCAAGGCATTCTTCGTAGCTTCTGGCGCAGGTCTACCTCGTTTCATGGGTATCCCTGGCGAGAATGCTATCGGCATCATGTCTTCTAATGAGTACCTCACTCGTGTAAATCTTATGCACGCAGCCGACCAAGAGTACGATACTCCAGTATTCTTCGGTAAGAATGTAGCAGTTATCGGTGGCGGTAATACAGCTATGGACTCTGTTCGTACAGCTAAGCGCCTCGGCGCAGAGCGCGTAATGCTCGTATACCGTCGTTCTGAGGCTGAGATGCCTGCACGTCTCGAGGAGGTTAAGCACGCAAAAGAGGAGGGTGTAGAATTCGTTATGCTCTCTAACCCTGTTGAGTACCTAGCTGACGAGAAGGGTCACGTTTCTCAAATGAAGGTACAACGCATGGAGCTCGGCGAGCCTGATGAGCGTGGCCGTCGTAGCCCAGTGGCTATCCCAGGCGCTATAGATACTATCGACGTAGACCTCGTAGTTGTCAGCGTTGGTGTATCGCCTAACCCTCTTATCCCTAACGCACACCCTGACCTTAAGACTACCGCTAAGGGTACTCTCGAGGCTACAGATGCTCTTCAAACAACAGTTGAGGATGTATTCGCAGGTGGCGATATCGTACGTGGTGGCGCTACCGTTATCCTCGCAATGGGTGATGGTCGTAAGGCAGCTGCAAATATGCACCAATACCTCCAAGGTAAGTAATAATTGCAACAATGCAATACATAGAGGGTGTGTCTTCATTGACGCACCCTCTCTTTTTATACTATCTACAAAATAAAAAATTTACGAGCAACAAGGAGGCTCTATAGGTGCTCTATGGGTGCTCCCCGAGTGCTCATTGGGTGCTCCCAATACAAAAACTACGAGCAACAAGAAAACCTCCCCATATTATCCTCTATCCATTTTCAATTTTCAACTATTATTGTATATCTTTGTGCCCAAATATAAACTCAATAAATGGACAAGAAATCGTACATCGGACTTGCCTTGATATTTGCCATCATGGTAATCTTCCAATGGATTAACGCTCCAAGCGAAGAAGAACGCGAAAAGTGGCGTCAATACCACGAACAACAGGCAGCAGCAGAAAAGGCACGCCAAAACAGCATCGCAGCACTACAAGCAGCTGCTCAAACAGTAAATGTCGCTCTAGACGACACAACACGCCAATCTCAGTTAGTAGCAAAATATGGTTTGCTCGCTCCTTATATGGAGGGAGAGCAAAGCTACACCAAACTTGAGAACAATCTTCTCTCTCTTGAACTCACCAACAAGGGTGCTCGCGTCTACTCTGCCGAGATAAAGGAGTATAAGGCTTATGGCGACCGCGCTCTAAAACTTTTCGACGGCGACGATAATCGTTTCGGTTTTAGCTTCACACATAACACCCGTTCGTTCTTTACCGGTGATATATATTTCCAACTTAAGGAGCAGAACGATTCAAGTGTTACTTTCTCCGCTAATATCGGCGAGGGTAGTATGACTATGAAGTACCTCCTACCTCATAACTCTTATGAGGTACACTATAGCGTAGAGACAGAAAACCTTGGCTCCGTAGTATACAATCACTCTTCAGCCCTCGACTTCGAGTGGACTATGAATATGCCATACGTAGAAAAGGGACATAAGTCTGAGTCTACTTGGAGCGGCGTATATTTCCGCTATGCAGGTGGCGACGTGGAGGACCTCGGTGCTCAAGGCACCCAAAAAGAAGAGGTAAATATGAAGGTTGATTGGGTAGCTTACAAGGACCAATTCTTTAGCACAATCTTCGAGGCTAAGGACCAATTCGCTGGTGCATACCTTACTTCTAACGCTCATGATATCAATAAGGATACCTTGATAATGAAGGATATGAGCGCTAACCTTGGTGTTAAGTTCGATTTCAATAAACCACACGAGTCAGCAGAGTTCAGCCTCTACTTCTTACCTAACTACTTCTACGCTCTCGAGAGCTACGAAGACAAGGAGTTTACAGAGCTTCTCCCTCTCGGTTGGGGTATCTTCGGTTGGATTAATGAGTATTTCATCATCCCAGTATTCAAATACCTCGAAATGGCATTTGATAGCTACGGCCTCATAATCCTTCTCCTTACAATAATTATCAAGACTATCATCTTCCCATTCACCTTCTCTTCTTATAAGAGCCAAGCAAAGATGCGCGTCTTGAAGCCTCAAATCGACGAGATTAATGCCCGAATCCCAGCAGAGAAGGCTATGGAGCGTCAGCAAGCTACAATGAATTTGTACAAGAAGGCTGGTGTAAACCCTATGGGCGGCTGTCTACCTATGCTCCTTCAAATGCCTATTATCTTTGCTGCATTCCATTTCTTCCCTGCAGCTATCGAATTCCGAGGCCAGTCATTCCTATGGGCAGACGATCTATCTACTTTTGATAGCATCATCGATCTTCCATTTAATATCCCATTCTATGGAGCACACGTCAGCCTATTCTGCCTCTTATTCTGCGCAGTTCAGATAGTATATAGCAAGGCTCAAATGCAGACTCAGTCTCAAGCAATGCCAGGAATGAGCGCAATGATGTACATTATGCCTATCATGATGCTCTTCTTCTTGAACGACTTCCCTGCAGCGCTTAACTATTACTACTTCTTGTCAATGCTGATTACCATCCTACAAACAATGATAATCAAACGCTTCTTTATCAACGAAGCAAGCATTCTCGCACAAATAGAGGCTAACAAGAAGAAGCCAACAAAGAAGTCTAAGTGGCAAGCTCGCTACGAAGAACTTATGCGCGAACAAAAAAAGCAGAGAAAATAGCCCCTAGGTTATTGATGATATAATATTTTTTATATTTTTGCATCAATTATTAACCGCAAGGCGGAATACAAGAAATCAAAGAAAACTAAAAAAGATAAAATGAAAACCGTACTTCAGTTCATTCTATTGTTTGTAATCATCGGTCTCGGTTGGATGATATACAGAAGTGTTCAAGAACCTATTATCTTCCAAGAGCAATACGACCAGCGCAAGGCAGCTGTAGTTGAGAGACTTAAGCTTATCCGCGAGGCTCAGGTAGCTTACAAGGCTATCAACGAGCGTTACACAGGTAGCTTCGATACTCTTATTACTTTCGTTAAGGAGGGTAACTACAAGCTCACAAAGAATGAGGGTAGCCTTACAGACTCAATGCTTAACGCAGGTATGACAGAGAAAGAGGCTCTCAAGAGAGGTATTATCAAGCGTGATACAATATACGTTTCTGTAAAGGACTCTCTTTGCAAGAACATCAATCCAGACTCTATCGAGTTCGTTCCTTACACAAATGGCGCTAAGTTCGAAATGGGTGCAGGTTCTATTACAACAAGCTCTAAGCTCGTAATCCCTGTATTCGAGGCTAAGGTTGCTAACAAAGTATATCTCAAGGGTCTCGATGAGCAATACCGTATCAATCTAGACGACGAGGCTAAGCAGCTTAACCGCTACCCTGGTCTTAAGGTTGGTGACCTCGAAGAGGCAAACAACAATGCAGGTAACTGGGAGTAATCCTTTTCCTAATAAAATACCAAGGGCGTACTTAATTGTACGTCCTTTTTTTATTGGAATAACCTTCAAATTTTCACTATCTTTGCAGCATAGAATAAAAAATTTATGACAATACACCGATTATATACAGTTTGCTTGTTCTTTATACTCATGTCTACATTCTCTTTGAGCCAAAAGAGAATGACAAGACAAGATTATGTAGACAAATACAAAGAATGGGCTATCAAAGAGATGCAAAATAGTGGAATACCAGCAAGTATTACTCTCGCTCAAGGTATCCTAGAGAGCGATTGCGGTAATAGTAGACTCGCCGTAAACGCCAATAACCACTTCGGTATCAAATGCCACTCCGATTGGAAGGGCGAAAAAATATACCATGACGATGATCGCGATCAAGAGTGTTTCCGTAAATACAATAGCGCGTCAGAGTCTTTTCACGACCACACATATTTCCTTGTTACTAAAAGTAGATACCAAAGCCTATTTACACTAAAATCTACCGACTATAAGGGATGGGCAAAGGGCCTTAAGGCTGCAGGTTACGCTACCGACCCTGCATATGCCACACGACTTATAGATATCATAGAAGACTTGGAGTTATATAAGCTAGATTACGATATCAAAAATCCATCTAGCAAGCCAAAAACAGAGGTAGCTCAAAATACTTCTACTTCCACCTCTAAAAAGACATCTGCACCAAGCGTGAAGAACAATGGTTATTTCAAATTCGAAATCAACCCTCTTGGAAAGCACGAGACATCCTTCAATAATGGAGTACGTTATATTAGACTTCGTGAGGGCGACTCTATTGAACGCATAGCCGTTGAATTTCATCTCCAAGTTAGCGATATTCTCAGATACAACGACCTAAAGGGCGATGAGGATATTAGCTCAATGCGTTACATATATATAAACGCTAAGCGCAACCGCGCTCACCGCGATTGCCCTACCCATGTAGTTAAGGGAGGCGAGACCCTTTGGTCTATCTCTCAAAAATATGGTATCAAACTAAAAAAGTTAGCCCGTCGTAACAACCTGTCTGAAACAGATAAACTCAAGTCAGGAATGGTCCTTAATCTCCGATAACTCGCATCCATTCAAAATATGAAGAAAATAATCTATATTGTAAACCCACACTCTGGTGTTGGCAAAAAAAGAGATATCATCCACGCCATACGCCAGAGTTGGAAAAAAAAGGGTAATAATACAAACCAACAAATTATCCTGACTGAACACCACGGCCACGCTCTTGAACTCGCAAAGGAGTATAGAGATAAAGTCGATATCATAGTAGCAGTCGGTGGAGATGGCACCGTAAATGAAGTAGGAAGTGGCTTAGTAGGCTCTAACACTGCTTTGGGCATCATACCAGCTGGCTCAGGTAACGGACTATCACGAGAGTTAAACATCCCATCTAAAATAGTATCTGCTATAGAGGTCATTGAAGAGGGATACGCTCGTACTATAGACGTCATGCGAATACAGGATTACTACTCCCTAAATGTAGCAGGCGTTGGGTTCGATGCATATATAAGCCACAAATTCGCTAAGTCTAAAGTTCGTGGCCCTATACAATACATGCGTCTCATCGCTAAGGAGTACCCAAAATATAAGACAAAAAAGTATCTCCTTGAGATAGACGAACAGGAATATACACGAAAGGCTTTCCTAGTCTCTTTCGCCAATTCTGCCCAATGGGGTAATAATATCCGTATCGCACCTACAGCTTCAGTTGACGACGGCTTGATAGATGTATGCGTAGTTAGCGAATTTCCTAACTATGCCGTACCTTCTCTTCTCTTCTCTCTTTTCAATCAATCTATCGAGAGAAACAAGTACGACGAGGTAATAAAAGCTAAAATAGTAGAACTAAACAACCCAGAACCTCTATTCGGTCACGTAGATGGCGAACCAGTAGAATTTTCGCCTCACGCGAAAGTACGAATAGTACCTCAAGCCCTAAAGGTCATAGTACCTTCTCCTGAATATCTACAAAATTCATCCATCATACCTTCTGATATCCCTCAAGCTATTTCAGATATCAAAGGCACTATTACTGATATTAGGGATAATATACGTGATAGATTCCAACAGCTCCTTGACTATTAGCCAAAGGACTTATAATAATCAACCTACACAAAGACAACATCAGTTTATGCGAAACCGACTATTTCATCTTACTTGGCCTATCTTCGTAGAAATATCTCTCACCATGCTACTGGGTATAGGTGATATTTTTATGCTCGGGTCTTATTCCGATTACGCGGTGGGCGCAGTGGGCGTAGTGAACCAACTTATGAATATGGTTTTTCTACTCTTTGGCGTGGTTACCACGGGTACTAGCGTCTTGTGTTCGCGTTACCTAGGAATGAGACAACATAATACAGTTAAGGAAATCATTGGCGTATCATTATTCTTCAATTTGGTTTTCTCATGCCTAATGAGTGGCATTCTTACGATATTCGCCCCTAATATAATAGACATAATGGGCCTTCGCCCAGAACTTCGTGAATATGCTATCGACTATATGCGTATTGTGGGTGGGTTTGCATGGGTACAAGCTCTCTCTCTTACCGTATCTGCAATACTCAGAAGCCTACAACGCCCTAAATTCCCTATGGTGGCAATTATGATTGTCAACGTGGTGAATATCATCGGCAACTATATGCTCATCTTTGGCCATGGACCTTTCCCTGAATTGGGTGTAGAGGGCGCCGCCATAAGTACCGTTTTCTCGCGTATAGTCTCTTTCTCTATAGTAATCATATGCCTCAAGAAGATCGTAGTACCAGACTTAGGTCTCAAGGATATATTCCCTTTCCGTTGGAATAAACTTAAGGAGATTCTAAATATCGGACTCCCAGGAGCTGGCGAAATGCTTTCGTACGACCTATCTCAAGTTACCGTAACATATTTCATAAATCTTATCAGCAACGAGGCTCTAATTGCTCGTACATACGTAGTAAATATAGCGCTTATAAGCTACCTCTTCACTTTTGCCGTAGCTCAGAGTTGTACCATTATGGTGGGCTACTCGGTTGGCGAGGGACATATAAATGCAGGTCATAAGTTATGCCTATATTGCTCTAAACGGGCTATACAGGTGTCTGTTACTATCGGTATCATATTAGCTAGCACTTGCCCTTGGTTCATTGAAATATTCACCGACAATCCTGAGGTTATTACTATGGTAAGCATAGCTTTATGGATTGATATCATACTCGGAATTGGACGCGCTCTCAATATGATCGTTATAGGCGCCCTACGTGCTGCTGGCGATTATGTCTTCCCTGTGGCTTTCGGCGCAATATCTGTATGGGGCATCGCTACTGGAATGTCTTGGGTACTTGGTATATATTATGGCCTTGGTTTGGCTGGAGTATGGATCGCTTTCGCTTCTGATGAGAATGTACGCGGTTGGATAATGCTACATAGATGGAATAGAAAGTTTCGTGAGGGTACTTTACGAATCAAAAAATAAAGGTCTTTAAGTTGCAATAATAAAAAAATTGCGAGCAACAAGGAGGCTCACTATAACTATCGTAGTATTAATCTTAATACTATTCGGACAAAAGAACTGTACACAATAATGAAAAATAGATATATTTTATATACTTTCATCTCTGCTTTGTCTACCATAGCTATATGGGTTGGCGCAAAGTCTTTATATCTATTCTCTTGCTCAACTCCTCAAGATATATCTCTTTTGTCTGTAACTGATTACAATGAACCCACTTCGTTCTATATCGATAATAACGACAATGACACAACCATTGATATCATAGACAAAAACCTAAAGACTCTCTTTCGACGCGAATGGCTTAATGGTGGAATGCAGATAGCTATTAGCAAAAACGGTAAAATAGTATATAGCAAGGGGTACGGATATAGCAATGTAGAGGATAGCATCCCTATGCAGCCGTATAATAGAATGCGCATAGCTAGCGTGTCAAAGCTAGTAACAGCTATCGCAATAATGCATCTCGTTGATGAGGGTAAAATATCTTTAGACCAACGTGTCTTTGGCTTTTTCGGAATTCTTAACGACGAGGTATACCTAACATATAGGGACAAAAGAATAACTGATATCACAGTCAGACAACTTCTTAACCATTCAGGGGGTTGGACAACTCGTTGGGGCGACCCAATGTTTATGCCTCACTCTATCGCTCGTCAAATGGGCAAAAAACTGCCCATATCTATGCATGATATAATACGTTTTATGCTGGAAAAGCGCATACACTTTACCCCAGGCACAGCCTCTATTTATTGCAATTTCGGATATGGTGTCTTGGGGGAAATAATAGAAAAGGTTACTGGTATGCCTTATGAAGAGTATGTAAAATCTGAAATATTGGCTCCTCTTGGTATATACGATATGCAATTGGGATACTCTTTTAAGCACGAAACTCTCCCTAATGAGGTTTACTATTATGAAGCTGACACCTCGGCTTGTGCCTTAAATTATACCAATAACGACTCTATTGAGTTTGTACGCAGAGCATATGGCGGCACAGATATTCAAACTCTTGGTGCTGCTGGTGGATGGGTCGCTAGTGCTACAGATCTTCTGAAACTTACTCTAGCTATAGATGGGTTCGACGATGTTCCTGATATATTGTCACATGAATCTGTTATGGAAATGACTCACCACGATATAGGTTTCGATCCCATCGGTTGGAGAACAACAAAGGGTGATAGTATATGGTACAGAAGTGGCACTTTAGCTGCTACAACGGCCATGATAGCCCGCCACCCTAATAATGTAAATTATGTGATTCTTATGAATACAGGAAACCACCGCGGACCAGAATTAGCCACGGTGGTTAAACTAGTTATGGATAGAATAATCCCTACAATTGAATTGCCATCTGAGATAGACCTCCTAGAAGATGACAAATACTGGCAAGATAGAAAAACGCTTAACCGCGAATATCAATAATCTTGTCAATCTTCATTAATCTAATGAGCTTCATAACCTCTTCTTGAACGTTACTCAACTCAAAACGTAGATTATTTTCTCGTGCAACTTTTACGCCAGAAATCAATACAGAGATACCTGTACTATCTATGTACTTTACCTCTCCCATATTCAAGACTACATTAGCCTTCTCTTTAGAGAGACAATCAACTACAGCAGTCTTAAGCTCACCTGCGTTAGTCACAGTTACTCTATTAGTACCTGTAACAGATACAACGATCTCTTCTGGGTTTCGATTTACTTCAATCATATAGTGTTATATTTACCTTTATCCTTTATAGTCAAATTAGCCTTCGAGATAACTGTTCAATTCTACTAATGCAACTCGACATCTCTCCACAAACCAATCTACCTTTTCCTGTACATCTACTAAATCATCTATCTTCTCTCTACCTACACAATAATCCTCCATCTCTTGTAACATCTCTCGCACCTCATTCATCCCAAGAGAAGAGATACTACCTTTAGCTTTATGTGCAACTCTCCTCAACCTCTCCGAATCTAAATTCTCAAGAGATATCCTCATCTCAGACGTAAACTCCTCAACTTGCTCAGTAAATATCTGAACTAATTGCGAAATCAACTCTTTATCGCCATCTGTAGCACCTTCTAAATATGTCAAGTCTACAACCATAGTATCTTATCGAATCATACTATACTCTCAGACAAGTGCAAATATAGCTTAAAATTCTAAAAGTAGCACTATTCTTTTAAAATTTTAAGTTCTGTAACTTTTGCATGTGACCTCTCAAAAATCAATACCCTATCAAATTTTGCCGGATATTTATGCTTTAATGCCTTATTTGCTGCAATAGGATCAAACTTGGCCGACATCAAGAAACTATTCTGAACTATCAATAACCACTGTTCATCACACCCTGTATCATAGCCTTCCAACTTCTTGTCTTTATCTTTTATCCTCTGGGAGATGCTCTGAATAGACAAGGGTTTGACCCTAGTTGATATACTGGCATACCACAAATGCTCTTTCAGTAGACCAGAAACATTAGTAATGGCTATCTTCTCAATAAATGATGGCAGATGCATATCACCATACTTCGAAGTCCTATCTACTATATATTGCTTACCTGTGGCTACCGGCAAATTCTCTGATACTATATTTGCTATCTCCTGAGCTAATCCTAGCCTCATCAATTCGGCCTTCTTCTCACTATCTCTACTATCACACTGTGCAACTAATGGTGATATTCGCTCAGAAAAACGCACATCTACAACTAAGGGCAACGATGAGTCTATCTCACTCTTCAAGTAAGCTGATTCTGCATAACACATTACCTGGTTTAAGAAGTCTTCATGAGCTCGCATATTAAACTCACTATCCTCTCTATCATACTTCAACTCGGTAAGCTCTATACCAATACGCTTGCTCGGTGTGTCTACTATAAAATCAGGCCTCTCACTCTTGCTCACCTCTCCCCTAGCAGGAAAGTTCTGATACGACTGAATAAATAAATTCATAACAGTCCATTCCCGCCTATCTTTCTTCTCAGAATTGGTAGACGGAATCTGGACATTATTATCTATCGTCATATCAGACATCTTACTCTAGCATCAATTCAACCACTTAGCTTTCCACCCTCTCTTAACCATAAAGTTAACCAATTGGCGGAACAAGAATGGCTGAAGTGTATATGCTAAAATAACCGCAGATGACATACCAATTATCGTAGCCAAACCGATAGACTTTATAGCTGGATGGGTAGCTAATAACAATGACCCCGTAAAGATTATCAACACCACAGCAGAGAAGAATATAGCTGTCTTATGATATACCAACAACATCGGGTCACTCTCACTCTTGGCTTTACTGAGCAAGCCATCCATCACAAATATACTGTAATCTACACCTATGCCAAATATAAAGGTAGATATCACAATATTTATCAAGTTAAACTGCATTCCCAATATACCCATAACTCCTAGTACTATATACCAGCTAAGCATCATAGGTATAAATGCAAGTATACTCAATACAAGATTCTTAAATGACAATAATAATACTACAAACACAAACAACATTGATATATTCAAAGCTATCTGGAAGTCATCATTTATTGTCTCTACCATATTCGTAGCATAGAACATCGGATCTACAACCACACAATCTTTAATAGAGGCTACAGATTCACCAACTGCTTTCTGATTCTCCAACGTCATCTGCGCAGGGGTAAATACCATATAGACGCCATCTGTATGCTCTATCATATTTGCCAACAAACCATCTGGAATGATATCAGCTTCATACAATGATTGTGGCTCTATATCGTCTGCCTCCAACATATCTTGGAACTGATAGAAGAAAGATGGCTTCAACCCATATTTTGCACCAGCTCTAAACACCTTCCCCATCACATTCTCTATCTTCTCCTCATCCCAATACTCTGTCCAAGCATCAAGATTTGCCTGCTGCTCTTCTTCTGTAAGGAACAATTTTGAAGCTTTGCTGTAAGTCTTTACCAACCCAAGATTCTTCAAGCTGTCCATACATGAGCTAACCTGCCTACTGAGCATCAAGGCACTATCCAAATCATTAGATGCCGAAGCGTAATATGTTGTAACATACCCTGGCTGTGTCTTCGAGGCCAATAAATCCTTCGACTCCATAACCTTTGGAGCATTGTATCCAATATTCGCAAGGTTAGCATCAAATGTCACCCAACGTTGTGTATAGAACGACACAAGGCTTATTACAACAATAGATACTATCAACCACTTATGCTTCTCAAATGGATGCGAATTTATCTTCTCTAAGGTAACAAATGCCTTCTTAGATTTCCTATTTCTAGATGGATTGAAGAAGTGCGGCAAGAACACGAGACTAAAAAATGTAGTTCCTATCAAAGCAAAACTTGCAAACAATCCAAAATCTTTCAATAATGATGATTGTGTAAACAACAAGCCTAGGAATGATCCTATAGTAGTCAAACATCCTAGAGACACTGGCTTAGCTTGCTCTGCTATTACCCTCTCAGGCGTACTTACATATTTATAATGTGTAATAACATGCAAACAATAACTCAATGCTACTCCTAAAACTATCGCTCCAATTCCCAATGCCATCAATGACATGGTGCCTCTAATTAGGTACATCATAGCTAAAGAGAATAATGCACCCCATAATACAGGAAGAACTATCAAAAGAAGTGTCGACTTATTCTTAAAGCACAATCCTATAATAATCAAACAGATTATCAATGATATAGTAACTGTCAACGACAAATCACTCTTTACTTGCTTAGAGTTATACACACTCTGAACTGGCGAACCATGGAAATATACCTTAACATCAGGATTTGCCAACTCAAATTCCTCAATGTGCGACTCTATCATGTCAACTAATTGACGACCACTCTTAGAGTCAAACGACTTAAAGTTTGGTGATATATATACCAATGATGTGGTCGAGTCAGGGGTGAATAAATGACTAGATATAATTACCTGACTACTTCCCAATCCATCTTTTACATCCTTAAATCTGTCCATCAAGATAGATTTCATACCTATAGGATCTATCTTGACTATATCCTTTACAAGCGCACCGCTTGAACTTGTAAGCAACGCATAATTCTTTGCCATTTGAGCATTGATACTCTCCTCACTCAATAGGCTATCAATCATAGCATAGTCCGACTCCTGTACGTAGCATGGGAAATTATCTGCAATATAACCCATAGCATCCATAAGAATCGTCTCATCTATCTGATACAAAATATCTCTTATGCGACCATTGTCAGCATCTTTCTCTTCTAAACCCTCTACAAACTCATCAGTCAAATCGGCTAGATACTCAGCGTCCAACTGCTCATCACTACTTGAAGTCAATAGAACAAATATCTTATCCTTAACGCGAAGATTTGCAAATGCTAACTTCTCATTACTATTATTCGTCTTAGGAAGCAAGCTCGAAATATCCTCTTCGTATTCTACTTTTGAACCCAATACTGCAAGAATTGCAGTAGAAACCAACAATAGAGACCACATCACTATCTTATGGGTCCTAAAGAAACTATATATTGACAATACAAGTCTAGTCATTCTTGTAGATGATATTATAACCCTCATTAGGGCTTAATAGTAAATTAAAAAAATACGTCACACCTATACAATTAAATTATATAGGTGGACGTTTTGTACGTTTGATTCAATACCTCGCTCTAATCAAGCTAAGCATGGAGCATTGGCATGAAAAGTTGAATCTTAGTTCTTGCGAGCTGCAATGAAGTCATAAAGATTCTGGAATGTCTTGATAGTACCTACCTCAGTACCCTGAATCTTTACACCAAATGTGCTCTCAATCAAAGCAACCATATCAACAAGGCTCAAGCTGTCAAGACCAAGTGTCTCCTTGATGTTAGCGTCATCTGTGATATCGCTTACCTCTACCTCAAACTCTTCAGCCAAAACCTCATTTATTTGCTTTACTAGTTCTTCCATTTTAATTAAAAGTATTTATGTGATTTAATTTCTAACTATAATTCGGTGCGAATATATAACATTTTTGCCACTAATGCAACTAGTTAACACTTTTTCGCACTACTCTTGCCATGTATATACCCTAACCCAATCTAGAGTCATTGCCGACTCCTTGAGTTTTGGCGCACCCTCAGTAAGATTGCTACTCAATGCAATATACATCTCCTCTTGTGGAATAACTCCTCTAATAGTATGAACCTCTACACCATTAACACTCCAAACCAATTTCTCTGGAGTCCAAAGAAGAGATATTATATAGTAACCGTCACTGAAGTTTGTACCTCCCAAGATTTCATCCTTTTCACCATTCTTAGAAACTACTCCCGTCTCAATTTGATTCTTCTTTAAGGAACCGAAGTTGACTACATTAATTTGTGGAACAGATTTCTCTCCTGCCAACCAAATATTATGTGTCAAAGGTTTTGTAAAGTTAAACTTAACCTTGAAATCAAATCGACCATACTTCTGACGGAAACTAGCTCCTGTATTAACTACCGCCGATGTAAATTCAAAATCTTTCTCCTGAAAGCCTGATGGTACACCCCATGCCGTTCCGTGAACGAACTCTTTACGAGTAAGAATGGTCATCTCAGAATCAGATACCGTCACATTACCCTTCTGGAACGCTTGCTTCTCTTGCTCCAAGCTATACACAGAACCACTCAACGCTTGACCCCAATAGTATCCGAAGGTCCACTTATTACTATCTAAAGCGTTACCATCAAACTCATCTTGGAATGTCAATCGCCACTTAGCAACGTCAGCAAACGCATTTGCCTCCTTGCTCTTATTATACCAAACAATCTCCTTATCCTTAGAGAACGACTCAAACTCTGTAATAAGCTTATACTCATCACTCTTTTGGAATCGCTTCTTGTCGGTCATCTCTGCCTTAAATGAGATAAACTCTTGAGACGAAACATACTCCTTCAATTCGTAATATCTCTTAAGCCTATCACCCGACTTTGTGGCAAGATAATTCTTGTATATCTGACTAGGTTGTACCTTGTTGATATATTTTACCTCACCCGACTTTGCCGCCTTCTTGTATCTCTTATAAACTTGGTAATCTTCTGTCTTCTTGAAGCCCTTAACTGCCATCTTCTCCTTGAACTCTGAAGACTCCACCACAGGCTGCAACTCCAAATAGGTTGCATAATTCTGTGAAGCTAATGCAGAATTCAACTTCGGTTCTACCTTCTTTTGTACGTATAAGAACGACTTGATATCACTTGAAGAGGCCAAACCATTATACTCAGACTCCTTTTTCGACGCCTCAGTATCAGAATACTTCTCATTCTTCAACTTATTCACCTTTGCCTGGAAATCTGATGTCGCCAACAATGCCTTTAACTCATTGTAACGAGCCAAACTTTGCGACTTCTCAAACTCTAGAAATCGCTTGTAGTCCGCCTCGTGCTTTATGCACTTATTCTCATACGACTTGGTCGATGGATATTTACCTCCGAAGAGAAAACTGAATAGTCCCATTAATTATCTATTAGGATATATTTTTTCTGTTTATCGTAAATGTCTCTTAACAATCTCCTTAAGAGCCATCGCATTGATTGGCTTAGCAATAAAGTCTGTACAGCCAGCCTCCATAGTCTTTGCCTTATCACTCTCAAAAGCAAATGCTGTCAATGCAATAATAGGTACAGATTTATCAACCTCTCTAATGCGCTCAGTAGCAGCCAAACCACTCATACGTGGCATACGAACATCCATTAGTATCAAATCAGGCTGCTCTTTCTCAAAGAACTCTACAGCCTCAACTCCATCTTTAGCCCAAGTCAAATCATACTCCGACTTAAGTATATATGAAACCAACATGAAGTTACTCTCTGTATCCTCTGCCACCAATATACGTGGCCTACTTCCTCCATGCTGTCCTATAGGTTGTCCAGAAGGCGATGTGCTGTTTGCATTCCCTTTTATGACAGTAGAATCCATCAGTGTTTGCACATTCTCTTTAATGATTTCCATATATCTGTCTCTATTTTTTAGATCTGTATCTTCTAGTATTAATTCAGAAAATCCAAGAATCGCATTCAAGTGCGTCCTCAATAAGAACTGAATATCGGCGTTTACGCGCAATAAGTTCTGAGGTTCGCTAAAAAGCGGATTATTTTCAAATTCAGTGTTAGTTTGTCGCAAAATACCTTCGTTGGGAGAGATAAAACAAGCAAACTCATCTTCCGTAGGCATATAGACTATGGCGCTCAACTTCACTGAGTTGGCAAACAGAAAGTCATCTACCTCTAAACGACCTTCTGATTTTATAACATCTCTACAAACCTTGAGCAAATGTCTCGACTCTCTTCCAAAAACTTCCGTAGCAGAATACCCCTCAAGATGATTACGACCTATATATTGCTCAATATTCTTATTGGCCGACTCAATCTTTACATCTACAGCTTCTCCCGTAGAATCATGTATGAGACTGAGATACAAAAAGCCTAAGGGCATATTATCTAGCAACCCTGGAAGAAACTCAGGGTTGGAGTAGAGCGCCCCTAGATTAGCAGCATCTCGCGACAAACCAATCATAGCATTAGACATATCCTAGTCAACTTATTTGCTAATTATTGATTATCTTTTACCAACTTAGCATCTATTATTTTATACAACTTATCATTCTTTCTCACCCTATCCGGTACAGGCATCGAGAAAAGGTCTCCTTTGACAGACTTCTCTACTGGCTTTAGATCTACTCTTAACTCACTAACATTAACATCCATACACCCTGTAGTAGGACCCATAATGATTGTCTTATCACCAATAGACAAATCTCCTGTCTCTAACTGTATCTCAGCAACTCCTACTTTATTGAAATAGTTGCGTACCGTACCCACAAAGACTTTCTTCTCTGTTGCTAGATTACCTGAGTTATTGGTCCACTCTCCCATCGTTTGGCCTTGGTAGTAACCATCCCAAAAACCTCTGTTGAACACAGTAGACAACTTCTCATCCCACTTAGTGCGCGACTCTTCATTATATGTACCATCACAGATCTCTTGCAATGCCTCATTATAACATTCACATACAGTCTTAACATAATCCGCCGACCTCGCTCTTCCCTCTATCTTAAATACCCTAACACCACTATTTACCATTCTATCTAGGAATCCTATGGTCTTAAGGTCTTTTGGCGACATAATATACTTACCGTCTACCTCCAACTGATTGCCAGTCTCCACATCATGTACTAGATATTTTCTACGACAAATCTGAAGGCACGCACCTCTATTAGCCGAACTACCTAGGGTATTTAAACTCAAATAACATTTGCCCGAAACCGCCATACACAATGCTCCATGGGCAAACATCTCAATCTGCACCAACTCCCCTCTAGGCCCCCTAATATCTTGCTCAATAATGTTCTTATGTATATTCGCCACTTGGTCCATATCCAACTCTCGCGCCAACACTACTACATCTGCATATCGACTGAAAAATCTTAATGCTTCTGTATTAGAGACGTTACATTGTGTAGATATATGAACCTCTACGCCTATCTGTCTAGCATACTCTATTACCGCCAAGTCAGATGCTATTATAGCTGTTACCTCAGCCTCTTTGGCAGTCTCTACTATCTGTCGCATCAATGGCAGCTCTTTGTCGTAGATTACAGTGTTGACTGTCAAGTATGTCTTCACACCCGACTCACGAGCTATTCTCGCTATCTCACGTAGATCGTCTTGCGTAAAGTTATTGGACGACCTAGAGCGCATGTTTAATTGCTCTATTCCCAAATACACCGAATCGGCTCCAGCCGCTATTGCAGCGTGGAGCGATTCATATGAGCCGACGGGTGCCATCAGCTCGAGATCTTTTCTCTGTATCAAAATATTACTCTATTGTTATTTACTTCTCTACACTATACGCCTCGTCTACTGCTGCCAAAAAGGCTACTAGCGAAGCATTCCAGTTTATAGCTATCTCATTAGATGCATACGAATTCATATCATCAAGATAACACATATCTGGATAATCTATAGGATAATTCAATCCATCTTGCTTACCAGGGTTAGGGCCTCCAGCCAAAAGACCTGGGATAGGCTCCTCTACAGAATCAGCATGCGATATTCTATGATGAGGATACATAGTGCTCTTTACTCCTAGACCTGTCACATAGCAGTTATCCATAGGGTTACGTCCTAACATATAATCAGCATTGGCTAACGCTAGGGCTTTGCAATCCGAATACTCTTCACCTAACAAATAACTTGCTCGCAACAACTCTGCACCTGCATTACAGCACCCTTCCGATAAGCATCCCCAATGAAAATCAGTGGCAACCGCACCATATGCACACGAAAAGTCAGATCTCTTCGCCTTCTCTCTCAAAGTCTCTATATATGCCTTGAACTGCTCAAGTTGCACCTTTGATGCCTCTGTCTCTTTTAATGCATCTTTCGAAATCATCTCCCATTGTGCCAAAGATGCCACATTACCCCATGAATTCAAGCCATAGGCCGATGGCAACTCCAACCCTTCAATATACGATTCATCTCCTGTTGTGAGGTACAACTCAACAGCTGCCCACATCTGCTCATCTGCAGCACTGCCATCTCCATACTCACCAGTTGTTACATCTGGATCGTACTTCTCATTATTCGCGCTCTGTGTATAAAATGCTGTAGGATTTGCCTTCGCCCACTCATATGCCCTCTTTGCACTCTCAATAGCTGTCTTAGCAAATTCAGAATACTCCTCATATTTCGAGTAAATTCTTGATGCCATCGCCATACATGCAGCATAATCGTACGAAGCTGTTACCGTCTTTTGAACTACATAGCGCTGTTGCTGGCACTCTGTTGGCATAATAAATCCCTCAAAATTTGGGGTGGTCAACTTATGGTACAATCCTCCATCCGTATCTTGCATGGTTACCATCCACTTCAAATTGAAGTATATCTCATCAAGCAAATCAGGAACATCATCGCCAGACTCTGGTATGTTTACATCCAATTTTGCAAAATACTCTGGTATCATCTCATACATCTGAAACATAACACCAATAGAGTATGCCGAATTAACAATATATTTATTATAGTCTCCAGCATCATACCACCCAAATGGCGAACTTATTATTGTGCCTGCTGGTCTCTTCTTTGTAGCAGCCGTAGGGTGAACCATTACCTGTGTATCAGGATGCCCCATTGGTCGAGCCCACTTGCCTGCATACCTCTCCTCTAATTCAACGCCCGAACGCTGATAATAAAAGGCCTTAAGCGCAGCTCTAGTGGCATCTCTCAAAGCATCTTCTCTAATCGCAAAATGCTTTACATTCTTACCTATGCGAAGCTCATAATCTCCCACTGTCTTTAAATCAGAAAATACTATCCTACTACGCTTCTGTCCCGAAAAAGGCGACTCCAACCCTGGAATAGCATTTACCTTCATTACCCTATTTCCTGAAGCATCGTAAATCTCAACAGGACCAACATAGGCTGTATCTAGTATAGCCTCTTTATCTGAATTAGGATAAAACGCAACTTGATTCATCAATATACGCGCTGCCTCCCCTTCTGCTGTAGAAGTACAAGAACTAAACGACATTGTAGCCGCTACCGTAGCTACACTTGCTAACATGCATGAGAATATCTTCTTATTCATAATAGTATGTGAATGTGAGTTTGTACAAAAATAAGATAAGTACTTCTAATAAGAAAATTTTTGAGCGAATAATCAACTAAAAAACTAGCTCCAATAATTTCTCAAATAAAAAATCTACGATGAAGAAGGGTGCTCATAGGGTGCTCCCCGAGTGCTCCCTTGGTGCATATGTTAGACAACTAAAACAAAAAGCGACGCCGAGACTACACTAACTAACAGGTAAATCTCGGCGCCACAGTAATAAATCAAAAACCAACTAAAGAGTATCTTTATATAAACTATATCTCAACTTTGTATCTGCTATTACGCCTCACCCCTCATAAGGTTACAACAAAATGAAAAACAAAAGTCAGAATTATACTATTTTACGAATTCATAAAGAATAAAAACATAACTACTCTTCTAATCCTAACTGACCAGTACCTTTGTCTACAACTATACGCCCGCTCATCTTTACACCACTCTGCCCAACAAAACCGTTAATCACACCTGTCTTGCCTTTCTTACATAATACAGATAGATGGGTAACCGTAAGTTGCTTCCCCATAAAGGTAAATGGAACAACAAATCTACACCCAGAAGTATAACCCGTACACCCCCATGCAGCATTTCCTTGTACCATCGCCTTACCACAAATAGGACATTTTATCTCCGATATGTCAATCGCCTTACTCTCTGAGGCTTGCAAAATGATGGAGAATGAAGAGTCAAATGCCAAACTTGCATCTACTTTTCCTCCATCTACTTGCAATCCCTTGATTACAGGGGTCTTTCCTTTTGTCAATAGTGCCTTAAGCTGAGTAGCTGATATCTTTTTCCCATACATCTCAAATGGTACTCGTACATTACACCCCTCAGTATACCCCATACAGCCCCATGCCGTCTTGCCTTTTACTATCGGACGCGAACATCTTGGGCAGACTAATGCCGACTCATCCGCTGCATTTGTCTCCTTTTTTGACTTTTGCGTAGCTGGCGTTTTTGCCGACTTGCCTTTCTCTCCACTGAGTATCTTAGCAAGTTCAATACGCTCAGCAGTACGGTCGTAATATACCACTTGCACCACCTCTGATACCATCTGTCTCATCTCATTAAGAAATACAGAGGCATCATACTCTCCTCGCTCTATCTCTCTTAGTTTCTTCTCCCACTGTCCTGTTAGCTCAACACTCTTCAATAGGTCGTTCTTTATTGTGGCAATAAGCCTTAAACCTGTCTGCGTAGGCTGAAGATTCTTCTTCTCTTTGACAATAAATTTCCTCTTAAAAAGGGTCTCTATAATAGCTGCTCGGGTTGATGGGCGCCCAATACCATTGTCTTTCATCAAGTCTCGTAGCTCTTCGTCATCCACCTGCTTGCCCGCCGTCTCCATAGCTCGGAGTAATGTGGCCTCCGTATATGGCTTAGGTGGTGTGGTCTGCTTCTCTTGAACGGCTGGGGAGTGCTGACCGCTCTCTCCTGTCTGAAAGTCTGGCATTACCTGATTTGACGTAGCATCACCATCTTGCTTTTTTTCGTCATCGTTGGCACTAACCTGACTAACACCTTTATATACATCTCGCCACCCTTGTGATAGTATCTGCTTTCCTGTCGACTTAAAGCCAACCTCCGCAGACTCTCCCATAACAGTGGTTGTAGAAATCTCACTATCAGGATAGAAATTTGCTATAAAACGTCGTGTTATTTGATCATAAACCAACTTCTCCTCTCTAGTCAAATTAGGATGTGGAGGTACTCCCGTAGGTATAATAGCATGATGGTCCGTTACCTTCGAATTATCAAATACCTTTTTATTCTTTCTTATTTTACCTCCATTCAATATAGGAGCTACAAGGTTTTGATAAGGCGCTAACCCTTGAAGAATACTTGGTACCTTCGGATAAATATCATCCGACAAATATGTAGTATCTACACGTGGATATGTAGATAGTTTCTTCTCATACAAACTCTGAATCAACCTCAAAGTATCATCAGCAGAAAAGCCAAACTTCTTATTACACTCAACTTGTAAGGATGTAAGGTCAAACAACCTAGGTGGGGCTTCCACTCCTTTCTTGGTCTGTACATCAGTAATGGTAAATGGCTTATCTTGTATGGCTACCAATGCCTGTTGTGCCTCTTCTACCGACTTAAACTTTCCCTTTGTTGCACTGAAGGTCACATCTCGATATACAGTCTTCAACTCCCAATACGACTCTGGCTTGAAGTTCTGTATCTCTAAATATCTATTTACTATCAATGCCAAGGTTGGCGTCTGCACCCTACCAATGGACAACACCACCCCTTGTCCACCATATTTCAACGTATATGCACGGGTCGCATTCATACCAAGCAACCAGTCGCCCATAGCTCTAGCAGCTCCGGCGGCATATAGTTTATCAAAGTCTGAACTTGGTCTTAAGCTATTAAATCCTTCGCGAATAGCCTCTTCTGTCAATGAAGAAATCCACAATCGCGTCATTGGACACTTCATTTCGGCCAATTGTAACACCCATCGCTGTATCAACTCTCCCTCCTGACCGGCATCGCCGCAGTTTATTACCTCTTCAGCCGACTCAACTAGATGCTTGATAATATTAAACTGACGCTTTACGCCTTGGTCATCTTTTACCTTAATACCAAATCGCTGTGGCAAAATGGGCAACGTAGAAAAATCCCATCTTTTCAACGTTGGGTCATAATCATGAGGCTCTTTCAATTCGCACAAATGACCAAAAACCCACGTCACACAATAGTCGCCTCCTGAATAATAGCCATTGTTGCGTTGGTTGCACCCCAACACTTTAGCTATTTCAGCAGCTACAGATGGTTTCTCGGCTATACAGAGTTTCACCTTATTACAATTCTTTGATTAATACTTTACCCAACTCACTATCTGGTGAATAAACATAATTATCTAGCCCACTAGCTATCTTCTGATATCTCTTATTATCTAGCAAGTCTTTAGTATCACCTACCGACTCTACCTTATTAAGAAACATATTGAGCGTCATCACATTAGTATCAACTGCTGGCTGATAATAGACCTCTTTATATTTCTCACTCTGAATCTCTGATACCAACTTTGCTTCTACCAATCTCTTGAGTAGTAGTACCACTATAGGATGCTCTAACCCAAGTTCTTGGGCTATCTCTTCTGATGTAGGGGCACTCTTATCTTTATCTGCAAAACGTAGACTTATATAATTGGCTATACAAACCATTATTTTACGACGAAAGCCTATACTATAACCATCCACATCCGCCTCTTGTCTAGTATTCTTCACATTCTGATGTAAATAGGCTACCTCAGAGCCTAAAACGACTATAAACCACATGGTACGCATCCATATCAAAAAGAGAGGAACAGCAGCAAAACTACCATATATAGCATTATTACTAGAAATTCCTATCTGAAAATACATATATATATACTGAGTAACTATAATACCCAATGCTCCTACTACACCTCCATATAGTGCCGATTTAGGTTTTACATTAGTATTAGTTAAAATCATATATATAAGCATAAGTCCTAATGCCAAAAATATAATAGGTACCGTACTTAACACTATAGTCCACACTTTTGCCAACTCGACATTATGGCTTATCTGACTTGTCACATTTACCAAAAAACTAGAAGATGCAACAAGAGCAATAATGGCAATGAGAACAATAGATATATAATCAGAAAACTTCCTTACAACAGAACGCGATTTTGTCACACCCCATATCTGATTAAATGTTGCCTCAGTATGCCCAATAAGCGTCATAACCGACCAAAATAACATACCTAGTCCCACTCCAGCTATTACACCACCTTTCATGTGGGCAATATATTTGTCAGAAAACTCAAGAAGATACTCAGCTACCATCTCATGCCCCTTAAAGCCGTCCATGATAAGCTGACGTAATACCTCATAAAAGCCAAAGGCATTAGCTATACCAAAGGCCATAGCTGCTAGAGGAACTATGGATAATACAGTATAATATGTCAAGGCTGATGCCTTATCGCCACACTTATCTCGATTATACTTCTTTATTGCCTCTACAACAGTAATTACAATCGAGGAAAGTGGCCCCTCTCCTTTTCCTGTCTTTATTATATTCTTACACTGATGGATTACCTCTTTTCCTCCATCTACAATACTTCCAACACCTTTCATCTTTTAGTAAAATAGTAATTAACTTATAACTCCCGACGCCACTAGGACATCTCCATCATACAAAGCACAAAATTGCCCTGCCGTAATTCCTCTTTGAGGTTCATCAAATACCACGTAGTATGCACTGCCCCTACGCAAAAGTCTACCCTCTTGCAATGGCTGACGGTATCTAATTCGAATTTGAAACCTACGCTCATCGTTTACCCCAATCTCCTCTGTAGGCATTACCCAATGCATCTCGTCAGAAGATATCTTGAGTACCTTTCTATGTAGACCAGGATGCCTATCACTCATACCCAAGAATATCTGATTATGCTCAATATTCGTCCCTATCACAAATAGTGGCTCTGGGAAACCTCCAATATTTAACCCCTTACGCTGACCAATTGTATAATATTGCGCACCAATGTGCGTACCTACCTTGCGACCATACATAGGGTGCAATGGATATGGCTGAGCAAGTGCCTCAAGGTCTTCATCTGAAACACCTTCCTTATCTGCCAATGCCCAATCTCTCTCAAATATCTTACAATCTGGCTCTATCAAGAACACTTTTCCCTCTCTTGCCTTTAGCTTCTGCTGTAAAAATACAGGTAAATCTACCTTACCCACAAAACATATTCCTTGTGAATCCTTCTTGTGTGCAGTTACCAAATTTAGTTCATTAGCAATCTTGCGTACCTCTGGCTTCAACATATCCCCTATCGGAAACATTGCCTTGGCAAGTTGCTCTTGCGATAGCTGACATAGAAAATAACTTTGATCTTTATTTGGGTCAGAGCCTGCCAAAAGCTTATGTATCTCCTTTCCATCAGGACCAACAACAGTCTCCTTACGACAATAATGACCTGTAGCTACATAGTCTGCACCCAACTTCAAGGCCTCACGGAGAAATACGTCAAACTTTATCTCTCTATTACAAAGGACATCAGGATTAGGAGTACGACCTTTAGCATACTCATCAAACATATAATCTACTACCCTAGCCCTATACTCGGCCGAGAGGTCAACCATGTGAAATGGTATACCTAACTTACGAGCGACTGCCTCTGCGTCGAACTTATCGTCCAACCAGGGGCAGTCGCCTTTAAGTACACCAGTAGTATCTGTCCAATTGCGCATAAACAAGGCCTCTACTTCATGACCTTGCTGCATCAATACATAGGCAGCTACACTAGAATCAACACCGCCGGACATTCCTATTACTACTTTTGCCATACTCTGATTGGATTTTTACAGAAGGCAAAGATAGTGGTTTTTCCGGACGAGACGTGCTATTTATTCCATAATTGAATTACCTCGTCAATAGAGATACCCAATATTCGCATCTCCCCAAAGACTTCAGGCAAAACGTCGTTCACAAAAGCAGACTTGCGAATATCCATGATAATCTTGTCTGCATCTGCAGAAACATAAAATCCCATACCACGCTTGTTGTATATGATACCATTATTCTGCAAATAGTCAAACGAACGTACTACTGTGTTGGTATTCACCTCAAGATTTGCTGCATACTCACGTACACTAGGTATGCGCTCATCTACTTTATACGTATGCGTCAAGATCTCATCACATATACGCGATGCAATCTGCATATAAATAGGTTTGTTATCTTTAAATTCCATACTCATATACTATTTGGTTAAACTTAGAGATTTGAGAGCGGTATTTGAATGGAGATAATTTACAACTAGAAACCTAGCTTAATTATGGTCTTACGTTTAAATAATATATATGATATAGCAATTACTATAACAATCATAACTCCGTAATATACAAACATAGCGTCTGTAAACATATTACTGAAAAAGTCGTTAAGCAATACAGGGTCTGGATTACCTTGCAACTCCATCGTGTATTTCATTATCTCTTTATTATTATAAATTAATGGAGATATAATCCACGACAAGATGGTGTAGCTTACTATCGTCTTTATTATGGCATAACGACCAAAAACAAGACTACCCAACATCATTACACACAAGGAGAACATGTTTGAAACAAAAGCTATCCATGCAACTCTCTCCATAAAAGGATAGAATGGCATATCAGAAACTGCTCTCATATTCACAACCTCAAATACACTAAAGATCTCCAATGGGTACAATTTGTTGATAATTGCGAGCAACCCAAATGCACACGATGCCGAAAGAATGGCTATCAACACAGGAGCAATAATCTGATTAATAAACCTTGCAAAGAACTTCTCAGTAACCGATACCGGGAATGACAAGAACAAGATAGATGTCTGTTTCTTGCGGAACGCTACACCAAAATGGCTAGCCATGTAGTAAATACCCAATACCACAAATAACACCAACAATGGGAAAGTTATCCCTACCAAAAAACCTGCTATTATACCGCCAATCTGTGCACAAACTGCTTGAGCAATAATTGTGAAAAAGATTACCGATGCAAGAACTATCTTCTCCTTGCGATAGCAATTAAAATCGTATGCTAGATAATTAAGGAATCTCATAACCTCTATATTTTAACGATTCGACAAATCACTCAACTGACGATGAGCAAAATTTAGATATGCTCCACAGAGCAACCACACTAGGTTAATCGCAGAGAGCGTACTCATCCACACTACCGACTCTTCTAAGCAACCGCATATTATAAGATCTAATATGTGAGAGTAAACTAGCATCTCCACCCCTAAGCAAAGTAGCATAGCTGCAAAACTCACAATACCCTTATATCCTGGCTTAATCTTAAAATTTCTAGCCACAAAAGATCTTATACATAATGACGATGCTGCAAAAATAACTACACATGAGAGTACTAAACGCGCTACAACTCCTGAATTTATGGTATTTGGTAAATATGTATTTATCATTGGCATATTTATCGCCTTCATCATCAAAATGATTACAAAGACTACCAATCCAAAAATAAACGATGCCGAAAAGTGTAGGAAGGATTTAATACCACCAAATGTAGAACTAAAGTATATCATAAGAGAAGTAGCCGACCAACCGAAAAGAATAGCTAACCCTATAGCTTGGTCTACTCCCATATAATACGCCCAAAATGACTCTCCATCTTCCCTACCATATATCGACATAAACCAATCGCCATCAAATCTTGGGCAGAATATTACACGTCCCCACTCTACAATTATAAAGAACAAACGTTGTACAATAGGAAAAAGAAACGCAAAGAACAAAAGTCTAGCTATAAACTTCTCAAACATCGAAGCTGGCTTCTGAACCAAACCAATAAATTTTCCTTTGCTAGTTATATCCCAAAAGGCAAGGCATATTGTCAAAACAATTATAAATAATGAAAAGACATTAAATGTCATCTTCAAATCCTCCAAAATTGGAGTCGCCCAAGCCATCTGATTAAACAGAACAGCCATCAATATCATAGCAACGAAAGAGCCAACAGTTACCGACAAATAGGTAAGCCTATTCTCAGTAAGGTCCGCCTTTACAAATTGCCAAAATCTTTTAAGCGAAAAACTCATAATAGTAAAAGTTGAAATTAAACTCAACCTTGCGGCCTACTTTCTAAAGAGCGAACGGATAGTATCCTTGTGTGCCAATGCTGCATTGAAGAGCATCTCTACATTGATCTCTCCCGACTCCTCGTCATCCTTCTTAATTGTAACAGCTTGACAACCGATAGCTGATGGCTGGGTAAATAGCGCATCTTTTGGTGTCTGCGACATTGGATAGTTGGCAAATGTCAACTTCTCTGTAACATCTGCTACCCTGCAATCCAAAAGCACCTCACTCTGATCTAGCATAATCAAATGATCAAGCATCGACTCAATATCTCTTATCTGGTGTGTAGAGATAAGTATAGTCTGAGTATCGGTCATCGACTGTGCTACAGCTTTACGGAACTGACTCTTACTTGGAATATCCAAACCATTGGTAGGCTCATCCATTATCAATAGGTCAACATTTGTAGCAAGAGCAAATGAAAGGTATACCTTCTTCTTCTGGCCCATAGATAATGTCTGAAGATTAACGTCCATTACCTTCATATCAAATGCCTCCAATGAACGACGTAGCTTCTCCGAGTCAAACTTTGGATAAAAAGGCGCATTTATCTTCATGTACTGGGCAAGTGTCATGCTTGGCAACTCAAACTCCTCTGGTACTATAAACATATTACCAAGGGTAGATGGAAGACGCTTAGAAACATTTACACCATCAAAAGTTACCTCTCCTGAATATGGGAATAACAATCCTGACATTAGATAGAGGAGCGTCGACTTACCAGCACCATTAAGACCAAGCAAGCCACAAATGCTTCCCTCAGGTACCTCAAGGGAAAGATTCTCAAACAATGGCTTCTTACCATATGAGAATGTCAAATTGTTTACGGTCAACATATTTTCTCAACTTTAAGGGTTATACTTCTACTTATCTTATACATTTAATATGGTGTATCAGTTAAGTAGTACACCGCAAAGGTAAATACATTTTTTATTCTACCAAACAAAATCTCAAAAAAAATACTCCGAGCGTAATAAATTACACCCAGAGCATTGATTCTTGACGGATAAGTCTGTCGTATTATCCTCTCTTCTCCTTGATACGAGCCTTCTTACCTGTGAGGCTACGGAGATAGAATAGACGTGAACGACGAACCTTACCGAGACGGTTCACCTCTACCTTTTCGATGAATGGAGAGTTCATTGGGAAGATACGCTCTACACCAACGTTACCAGACATCTTACGAACTGTGAAGCGCTTGTTAACGCCCTCACCCTTGATTTGGATAACTACGCCCTTGAAAACCTGGATACGCTCCTTGTTACCCTCGACAATCTTGTACGATACGCTGATTGTATCGCCTGACTTAAATGCTGGAAGCTCGATGCCCGACTTGAAGGCTGCTTCAGCTACCTTAATCAAATCCATTTTAGATTCAATAATTAAATGTTTAACATATCACGCAGTATTCACCGACCCCTACGTTCGGCCAGAGACTGCGCAATTCGAGCACAAAAGTACACCTTTCTTCTTAAATAACAAAGCCCAACACATAATTATATGCATTGGGCTATGTTAAAAATACTTATAGCCAATATAATTGCACCCCTTAAGGCGCAATCATATCTATTACATCTGAATCAACTGCCCTACTAAGACATTTATAAGTCCCAATATAGCTCCTAAAGCAGCTCCTACATACTCAATGAAGTTCAAATGCTTGCGCATTACCTCAAGTACTATCTCCTCAAGGCGCATAACATCCATATTCTCAACCTCATTTCTAACCATAGAGCTAATATCTAGATTGCTAAGCATGCGTGGAAGTTGCTCTCTTACTATCTTACGATATACCTCAACCATACCCTCTATGAGGTTCTCAACTTGCGACTTATACTTGTCTATCACGTCGGCCATCTTCATATCTAAGAAGCGGTGACCTTGCTCTGTAGCTAGTGACATCACAAGTGGAGTTCCTTGCTGTGATAAGAATTGAGATACACTCGACTCCAATGTCCCTTGGAACATAGGTATTGCCATTGAGATTAGCGGATTGTCAATCTTCGACTTTACCTGCTCTATAATCTTTACGGTCAAGGTCTTTGCCATCTCAGGATCTGACAACTTCGCAGAGACTACTCCCGTAAGGTCGTCTTTCAAAAAGGCACCCACCTCAGAAAGGGCTTGCTGACCAAAGATACTCTGGATAAACTCACCGAGCGTAGGGTTCTTTTGGTAGAGTCGCTTTACATGTGTATTTATAAAGCCCTCTATCTTTGTTACCATCTCCTCACTCAAAAGGCGCTTACCTAATGTATCTGGCGTAAGTAGCTTATGCGCTACAATATTCGCCATTCCCTGTGCAAGCTCTACTCTATTGCGAGGTATCACACCTGGAGTTCCTGGAATTCGAATTCCAAATATATACTTTGCCGTCAATGGGCGGAAGAGCATCTTAATAGCTACATGGTTTGTAATCCAACCAATAAACGCTCCTACCAATACTGCTACGATTACACTTACTGCAAACATAAAGTTGTATATCTATTGTATATGTATTTCTATATCCTCTCTACTCTCGGGCTGCACCCATAGAACACCCAAAGAGCACCTATAGAATACCTTATCCCAAAATCGTGGCAAAAGTATATATTTTAGTCGAATTGGCCAAATGACTTACTAGTTACTAAATACCAACTTACCATCGTCAACTTTTATCGTCATCTTCTTATCCTTATCTATATCGCCTGCAAGAATATGTTTAGACAAATCATTAAGCACGTAGGTCTGCAACGCCCTCTTCACTGGTCTAGCTCCGTACATAGCATCAAATCCTACATCGGCAAGCCAATCTATAGCTTCTGAAGTAATCTCCAAATCTACTCCATTGGTCATCAGCATACGTCTTACCGATTCAAATTGCAATGCCACAATCTCTCTAATCTTATCTTTGCCTAGTGGAGTAAATGTTACTACCTCGTCTAGTCTATTCAATAGCTCTGGCCTAATGGTCTGACGCAATAGCGCCATCACATTTTTCCTACATACATCGATAAGTTCTGATGTAATGACATTACCTGTCTTCTCAAACTCTTCTTGTATAAGGTGCGATCCAAGGTTTGATGTCATAATAATAATCGTATTCTTAAAGTCTACTGTACGACCTTTATTATCTGTCAACCTTCCATCGTCTAGTACCTGAAGTAGTATATTAAAGACGTCTGGGTGTGCCTTCTCTATCTCATCTAGCAAGACTACCGAATATGGCTTACGACGTACGGCTTCTGTGAGCTGACCTCCTTCATCGTATCCTACATAGCCCGGAGGCGCTCCAATAAGCCTAGAGACACTATGCTTCTCTTGGTACTCACTCATATCGATACGGGTTATCTGCTGCTCATCGTCAAATAGGAATTCTGCCAACGCCTTGGCTAGCTCGGTCTTTCCTACTCCCGTCGTACCTATAAAGATAAATGAGCCAATTGGCCTACGCGAATCTTGCAATCCGGCTCTCGACCTTCTCACCGCATCTGCTACTGCTCGTATAGCCTCGTCTTGTCCTACTACCCTCTTGTGTAGCTCCTCCTCAAGATGCAAAAGCTTACTTCTCTCGCTCTCCATCATCTTGTTTACTGGGATGCCGGTCCAACGGCTAACTACCTCTGCAATATCATCAGAGTCTATCTCCTCTTTAATAATAGCGCCATTGGCTTGTGCGTCTTTAAGCTGACCGTTAAGCATCTCTATGTGCTTCTGCGACTCAACAAGTCTGCCGTACCTTATCTCGGCTACCCTCTGATAGTTACCTTCTCTCTCGGCTGAGTCTGCCTCAAATTTCAACTTCTCTATATTGGCTTTCTCTTGCTGAATGGCCTCTACAATATTCTTCTGCACATTCCACTTCGCACGTAGCTCTTTATTTTCTTGCTTAACAGCATCAATAGACTTATCGAGCTCTGCTAGTTTCGCCTTATCTCCCTCTCGTCTTATGGCCTCCCTCTCTATCTCTAGCTGCTTCAACTTTCTATCCAAGTCATCTATCTCTTCTGGTACAGAGTTCATCTCCATACGCAAATGGGCAGCGGCCTCATCTACTAGGTCAATAGCTTTATCTGGCAAGAATCTCTGAGATATATACCTATGCGAAAGGGTAACAGCGGCTATTATAGCCTCGTCTTTAATCCTCACTTTGTGGTGCGTCTCATACTTCTCTTTCAATCCTCTAAGTATGGATATCGCATCATCTACCGTTGGCTCATCTACTATTACAGTCTGGAATCTTCGCTCTAGGGCTTTATCTTTCTCAAAGTATTTCTGATACTCGTCCAATGTAGTGGCTCCTATAGCTCTCAACTCACCTCTTGCTAGCGCTGGCTTCAATATATTGGCGGCATCCATAGCACCCGAGGTCTGTCCCGCTCCTACCAAGGTGTGTATCTCATCGATAAATAGTACTATCTTGCCATCAGATGTTACTACCTCTTTTACCACACCTTTTAGTCGCTCCTCAAACTCTCCTTGATACTTAGCGCCTGCTATCAAGGCTCCCATATCCAAGGAGTATATCTGTTTGTCTTTTAGATTCTCAGGAACATCTCCTCTAATAATACGATGCGCCAACCCCTCCGCTATAGCTGTCTTACCAACACCTGGCTCACCAATAAGAATAGGATTATTCTTCGTTCTACGACTGAGTATCTGCAATACTCGTCTTATCTCTTCGTCTCGTCCAATAACTGGATCCAACTTTCCTTGCTTTGCACGCTCATTGAGATTAATAGCATATCTCGAAATAAACGATTCATTGTTGTTGTTTCTTTCCATCTTCTAATCCTCCATTGTTTTGTTTACATACAGAGGATATCCAACAAGCGTACCAAAGTAGACTTTATGTCATTTTGGCATAAAATACAATCAAAACACAGAAAACTTCTGCCATTATGACATTATTTCACAACTTTACCGCCAGATATATAGGTCTTAATATAGTAATCTGTCGCCAAATCAGAAACTACTACACCTTTGGACGACGAGGCGTGTATAAATTTCCCCTCTTTCAAATATACACCTACATGGTTTGGCTCAGAGGACCTCTTCCCATCTGTCCTAAAAAATACCAAATCGCCCTCTTTCAAGTTCTTTTTATCGGTCTTTTTACAGTTGGTAGTCAGCATATCTTTCGATTGCCTAGCCAATGTCTTACCAAAGACCTCTTTATATATGGTATATGTAAACCCAGAACAATCAACGCCACCCCTGGTCAACCCTCCATATTTATATGGTGTCCCAATCCACGACGCTGCCGTAAAATACAATTTCTGATTATCAGAGGATGTTACCTTAACTCCCAATTTCTTCGAAGCGGTAGCAGCATCCATCTTCCCTATAGTTGGCTTATTAGAATCGGTATTCTTCGCCGAACTAGTCGACTTACTACCACTAGATGTACTCTTAGCCCCCTTAAGCTGACTAACAGATACGGTCTTTGTCTTCCCTGCAGATTTCTTACTAGAACTACAAGAAGAAAAAGCCAACACCCCTACACAAAGTACTATATATATAATGTGTCTCATCAAAAATTATCTTTCTCACATAATACGCCAATTCACAAATATAGTTCAGCATTATTTCACTGCTCCCCACCCCCTCTCCAAAACAAATATTTCAATTTTCTCCCCTCAACACTCCCTATAACCTCGCTCTAACCTCGCTCTATACAGACGCTACCCATATCCTCTCCCACAATCATACTTTTCCTTTCCTATTTCATTATATCCAAACAACACCCCTCAACACCTCATACCATCAACAACAAAAAGTCCCGACAAGTTATTCACTTATCAGGACCTTTGTGTGATACCGGAGAGGGTCGAACTCCCAATCTTCTGGGCCGTAACCAGAGGCATTATCCATTGTGCTACGGTATCATCTTTGTCGTTTGACGATGCAAAGGTACGACTAATATTTAATTCTGCAATAGCTAAGTGCGATTTTTTTTGATTTTTTTCGTCCATCCTGCACGAAATCAAGCTAACTACTTAATTATCACCGCATAGGCGCATGCAAAATAAATCAACTTTTTTCTCTACACCCTCACACTTTTATTAATCAATATGGCATCCAATACCGTAATGGCGGCCATTGCCTCCACAATAGGTACAGCTCTAGGCACTACACATGGGTCATGTCGCCCCTTAACTTCTGTCTCTACCTCCTCATGTTTGGCATTTACCGTATGCTGCGACACAAGTATAGTAGCTGTTGGCTTAAAGGCTACCCTCATATAAATATCCTCTCCATTGGAAATGCCGCCTTGAATACCGCCACTATAATTAGTGCGTGTCCTCACTCTGTCGCCTTCCATATAGAAGATGTCATTATGCTGTGAGCCTCGCATCTCTACCCCATCAAAGCCTGAGCCATACTCAAAGCCTTTAACGGCGTTGATGCTCATCATAGCATGACCTAACATGGCTTGTAGCTTGTCAAAGCATGGGTCTCCTGCACCTACCGGCATACCTTTTACCACACAAGTAATAACTCCTCCAATAGAATCTCGCTGCATACGCACTTCATCTATCAAGGATATCATCTTCTCTGCTACATTAGCATCAGGACATCTTACAATATTATCTTCTGCTTTAGCTATATCATAATCTTGATACGTACCCGATAGCTTTATACCGCCTATCTGACTAGTATAAGCCTCTACCGTCACACCATAATGTCTCAATACCAACTTCGCTAGAGCACCAGCTACAACACGAGAGATTGTCTCACGTGCCGAGCTACGTCCTCCTCCTCTGTGGTCTCTTAAACCATATTTCTCTGTATAGGTATAATCAGCATGGGAAGGACGGAAGGTATCTACGATATTTGCATAGTCGTTGGAGTGCTGATTCTCATTCAACACCTCAAAGGCTAATGGTGTACCGGTCGACAAGCCGTTCATAACACCAGAAAGTATCCTCACTTGGTCTTTCTCATCTCTAGGTGTCGTAATCTTACTCTGTCCAGGGCGACGTCTATTAAGCTCTCTCTGTATAAACTCAATATCTACCTCTACCCCACTAGGCATACCATCCACAATGCCGCCTACTGCCGCACCATGAGATTCCCCAAATGTCGTTAGACGAAATATCCGTCCAAATATATTTCCTGCCAATTTTCCTAATCTTAAATATTAATGACAACCGCCACAGCAACCGCTATCCTCGCCGTCGCCACAGCTACCACCATGACAACCGCCTCCGCAGCCGCCACAGCCACCGCCGCAACCTTGTGGACCTATTAGCTCTTCTGCTGTAGCCTCTCTTACCTCAATAATATGACCCTCAAATGTGAGTGTCTCACCTGCCATAGGGTGATTGAAGTCCATCTTTACTGTATCTTGCTCAACAGCTAATACTATACCATCTAGACGCTGGCCACCTTCTGACATCATTGGAATATGAGCACCTGGCACAAGAAGATCATCTCTCATCTCGCCATTAATCATAAAGATGCTCTTTGGAAGGTCTACTACAGCCTCCTCTTCTCTCTCTCCATAAGCCTCTTCAGGTGTAAGAGTAAATGAAAACTTCTCTCCTACAGCCAAACCGTCAATATGCTTCTCAAACATCTCAAGCATCTGACCAGCACCAAATACAAATCTAAGTGGTGTCTCTTCTGTTGTCTGCTCTACTATTGGTCCCTCAGCACCATCTGTGCGTAATGTATATGCCAACGATACGAAGGCGTTCTTTTCTATATTCATCTGTTATGTTTTATGGTAAATACTCTATTTTCTTGCCAATTCAATTGCATTATAAGAAGTTTCATCCAACTTCACAATCATAACATCTCCTCTCTGCTCATCTACACTGCACCGCCACTTTGGCTTATACTTTGCAGATGGCTTATATGTAGATGCGCACGATGACATTACTGCCACCGTGCCCACTATAATTGTTATAATCTTTATGCAACGCTTCATGTCGCAAAGATAGAATATTATTTCACTTGGAGCAAATTGAAGTCTGCCTTGATAGATATCGACTTCTTCTCACCATCCATAAATTTCTGCAAGCGTGCTGGTATCTCAACCTCTTTGCCTATGTACTTCTCTACAGTGGCTTTAAACTTGGCTGGATGTGCTGTCTCTAGGAATATTCCTATCTCATCACCACTAAGCTCATCTTCCAATGCAGCATAACCTACCGCACCATGTGGGTCACATGTGTAGCCTGTCTCTTCTGATACCTTCTTCATAGTAGCGCCAATCTGCTCGTCAGAGTAGCTTCTACTTGATATCAATTTCTTCATCTCATCTACACTGCCATTAAAGAGCTCAAATACTCGCGCAAAGTTCGATGGATCTCCTACATCCATAGCGTTTGCTATAGTTGCAATAGATGGTTGTGGGTTATATTTGCCCGACTGCAAGAACTCTGGGAATACTTTATTGGCATTTACCGCCGCAATGAATCTCTTAACTGGCATACCCATCTTCCAAGCTATAAGACCTGCTGTAATATCACCGAAGTTACCACTTGGTACACATATTACTAGCTTGCCCCAATCCTCTTTTGGCATCTGCGCCAAGGCATGGAAGTAGTATACCGACTGTGGGAGGAATCGCGCAAGGTTTATAGAGTTGGCCGATGTCAATACATGCTCTGTAGACATCTTAGGGTCCATAAACGCTTGCTTAACCATACGCTGACAGTCGTCAAATACACCGTCTACCTCGTATGCCGTAACGTTCTGTCCAAGTGTAGTAAACTGCTTCTCTTGTATCTCTGACACAAGGCCCGATGGGTAAAGTACATGTACATAGACATTCTTTACTCCCAAAAAGCCGTTTGCTACTGCTGATCCTGTATCGCCTGATGTAGCAGCAAGTACGTTAATTGGACGACCTCCAAAATCAGCGAAATATGCCATTACTCTAGCCAAGAATCTAGCACCTACATCCTTAAATGCTAGTGTAGGTCCATGGAACAACTCGAGCGAGTAAACTCCTTTCTTAACCTCTACAACTGGTACTGGGAAGTTAAAGGCATCTTCTACCATGGCCTTGAACTTATCTTCTGGAATATCAGGACAGAAGAAGTGCTTCAATACCTCAAAGCCTATCTCTCCCATACTCTTACCAGGTAGCCAATCCCAAAACTCTTGTGGCAATACTGGAATAAACTCTGGCATATATAAGCCTTTGTCTGGAGCAAGACCTTTGAGTACTGCACTCTTCAAATCAGACCAATGCTCTTTGTTGTTTGTGCTGTAGAATTTCATATCTCGTTATTCTATTATTTACTTCATCATTTCTGCCATGAACTCCATTAGAACTAGTCGTCCATATGAGCCGCCCTTGGCCGATTCTTCATCATATCTATCTATACCGTCTGCCTTTCTGCCTGGCTTATGTAGTATAAATGGTATATCTGTTCGCGTATGTGTCTTTATAGCGCATGGTGTCGGATGGTCTGGTAATAGCGCTATAGTTACCTCGTCAAGGTTCACAGCTTCCATAATCGGACCAACAACTTTCTTGTCTATATCTTCTATGGTCTGAACTTTCAACTTGGCGTCGCCTTCATGTCCGGCCTCGTCTGGTGCCTCCATATGCAAATATACGTAGTCGTTGTCTTTCAATGCATCTATGGCTGCTTTTGCCTTGCCCTCAAAGTTGGTATTATATAGGCCGGTTGACCCCTCTACATATATAGGATCCATATCGGCTAATCTACCAATACCGTATATCAAGTCTACTGCTGATATCACAGCGGCTTTCTTAATCTGAGGATACATCTGCTTAATGGTTGGCATACTTGGCTTGAAGCCTGCCGACCATGGCCATATCGTATTCGCCATCATCTTGCCTGCCGCTACCCTCTTCTGGTTCACTGGATGGGCCTCAAGTATAGCTTGCGATTTTGCCATCAATTCTTTTACCAACTCGCAGGTCTCACTCGATGCCCCCATAGGCTTTGGTAATACATCTACTACCTTGGCTCCTGGTACATCGTGTGGTGGAGTCATCGTAAAGTCGTTCTTGCCGCCTTTGATAATCAAGATATGACGATAACTAACGCCTTTATAGAACTTTACCCTATCAGATCCTAACTTGGCATTGAGCTCGTCAATAAGCTCTCCTGCCTCCTCTGTAGTGATATGCCCACCTGAATGGTTCACAAGCGTATCTTCTGTCCTAGTGCATATATTACAACGCATTACTAGGTCTGTATCCTCAAAGTCTATACCTATAGCAGCTGCCTCTAGCACTCCTCGTCCCTGGTACAACTTCTCGGTCTCATATCCCATAATGGTCATATTCGCAACCTCCGAACCTGGATGCAAGGAGTCTGGGACAGTCTTTAGCATACCTAATGATGATATGCTGGCCAACTTGTCTATATTTGGCTTATTGGCTTGCTGAAAGCATGTCTTGCCTCCAAATTCGGCAATTGGCTCATCAGCTGCACCGTCAGTCAATATTACTAAATACTTCATCTTATTATCGCCTATGTTTATTATATCTTATTCAGATTATAGGTTCGCAACTTTAATAATATCTGCAAATACTCCGGATGCTGTCACATCTGCTCCAGCTCCATATCCTTTAATCTGCATAGGGTGTTGCTTATAATTATCAGATGATATCAACACAATATTATTAGATGCATCAAGATGATACAATGGGTCTTCCTCTCCTACCTCTTTGAAGCCTATCTTTGCTTTACCCTCCTCAAAGGTTGCTACATATCTGAGTTTCAATCCTTTGTCTGCAAGGGCTTTTCTTCTAGCCTCAAATTCTGCATCTAGCTCTTTTACCTTCTCCATAAAGGTGTCTACCGAATCAACATCCATATACTCTTGTGGTACAAATGGCGTCTTATCAATATCTGACATCTCTAGGGCATAGCCCGACTCTCGAGCTAATATCAAAATTTTACGAGCAACGTCTGTGCCGCTTAGGTCTACTCTAGGGTCTGGCTCTGAGTATCCTTTTGCTTTGGCTTCCGCAATTACTACAGATAGTGACTTCTCTGCCGATAGCTCTCCACAGATATAGTTGAGAGTACCAGATAGTACAGCCTCTAACTTCAATATCCTATCTCCACTCTTTATCAAGTCGTTAATTGGAGAGATAATAGGTAATGCAGCTCCTACATTGGTCTCAAAGTGGAAGCGTACTCCCTTATCCTTGGCTGTCTGCTTCAACTTCTTATAGTGCTCGTAGGCCGATGACGAGGCTATCTTATTGGCTGTAACAACGTTAATGTTGTTCTCAAGCATCATATCGTATACCGCCGCTACATCTGCCGATGCTGTACAGTCTACAAATACAGAGTTTGCTAAGTTCAAGTCTATTATGGCTTGCGCAAAGTCTCTAGGTGTCGTAGGGGTACCTTCTTGCAATAGCGACTTAATGTCCGACAAATCAAGGCCTTGTGGGTTCAATACCATATTCTTCGAGTTACATACTCCAGCAACTCTTACCATCAATTTGTCATTATTGCGTAGCTTCTCTGCTTGCTGAGTCAATTTCTGAATCAACTTACCGCCTACAGTTCCTACTCCAGCCAAGAAGATATGCAATACTTTATATTGCGATAGGAAGAATGAGTCGTGTACTACATTCAAGGTCTTCTTCAAATCTTCTTGCTTTACCACAAATGAGATATTTACCTCACTCGCGCCTTGCGCAATGGCATATACATTAATACCGTTCTTACCTACAGCATTGAAAAGTGTACCTGCCACACCAGTATTATGGCGCATCCTATTACCTACAATGGCAACTACAGCCATATTGGTGTCTATCTTTACCGCTGTAGCGTGCGACTTCTCAATCTCATCCGCAAACTCTTCGTTGATTACCTGGGCAGCTCTCTCTGCCTCATTCTTCTCTACTACTATAGATATAGTATTCTCCGAAGAGGCTTGAGAAATCAATATAACATTGATATATTTCTGCGCCAATGCCCTAAAGAGTCGCATAGACATACCTGATACTCCTACCATCGCAATACATTGTATTGTAATAAGCGATACATTAGGAATACTAGAAATACCTTTAATCTTCGTAGTCAAACTCTTATTCTCTACAGAGTCAATACGTGTGCCAGGGGCTGTAGGGTTAAAGGTGTTCTTTATATAAATAGGTATATTCTTCTTTAACGCTGGGAGTATCGTTGGTGGATATATTACCTTGGCGCCAAAGTGCGAGAGCTCCATGGCTTCCGAATATGTCAAATGGTCAAGCACATAGGCTCTAGAGATAATTCTTGGGTCGGCCGACATAAAGCCGTCAACGTCTGTCCATATCTCCAACTCATCTGCTCCTAATGCCGAGGCAAAAATGGCCGCAGTATAGTCCGATCCGCCTCTACCAAGTGTAGTTGGCTCATTATCAACGTCTGATGATATAAAGCCTGGGAATATATTTACACCCTTTATCTGGTCCGAAATGCCTTTAATATTGGCATCGGTCAAATCTTCTATAACCTCGTTTCTGCTACCTCTGCGTTCTGTCTTGATTAATGCCTGACTGTCTATCAAATTAGCTCCTGGTATCAATCTCGCTAATATCAATGACGAAAATCTCTCGCCATAACCCGAAATGGTCTCCAAACTGCGTGTGCTCAACTCTCTCAACAAGCACACTCCTTGAAGCATACTATCAAGTTTCTCAAACAATGGAGCCAACTCATCATTGACCTTCTCTGGTTGCAAAAATAGCTGGGCTGTTATATTATGATGCTTAGCAACAATCTCCTCAAACAAGGGCTTGTAATCCTCCCCCTTCGACGCAATACTAGCCGCCCTAAGTAGCATATCCGTTACGCCACTTACAGCCGAAACTACCGCACAAACAGGTTGCGCATGATTCAAAATAATCTGCTTAACTTGGGTCATGCTATTCGCAGTACCCATCGAGGTGCCACCAAATTTCAGTACATTCATCTTTCAGGTATATTTTGTTGCATGCAAAGATAGTGATTTATTTAACGCCAAATTGCAATTTTATACTCAAAAACACCGCCCAACCACTCATACGAAAGCAAATTACGTAATACGCGTACGAAAATATTACCTCACCCGCCAAACATCCTCTCTTGTCATATACAATTGGCAATGGTAGTGTATAATCACCAATCACATAAAATATTATCATTCCCCACTTATTATAATAATTCCTTTGGGTGCTCGCTTATACCTCGCTTATACCAGACAGAGACCAGACGCTGTGCAGCGATTAACATTATCATAAGCAATATAGTATCATAATAAAGAAATATTTCTTACCTTTGGATTGTCAAATTATTATATCATAAGAAAAATGAATAAAGCACTTTTCCTAGCCTTGGCAGGGGCTTGCTCACTGGCCTCTTGCTCCCTAAAATCTAGCGCTCCCTCCGAATCCGATATGGGGGCGTATCTGATGGTTTACCATAAGGATGCCGACCACTCTCTCCACATGGCTCTGAGCTATGATGGCTACAAATGGTCTGCCCTTAATGCCGACCGCCCTATCATTAGCGGCGATACCGTTGCTCTCCAACATGGTATCCGCGATCCTCATATCTTCCGCGGTCCCGATGGGGGCTTCTATCTAGCTATGACGGATCTGCATATCTTCGCCGACTCTTCTTACGCGTCTAACCCTCACTTCGCACCTATCTCCTCATATCGCTCCACTCACTGGGAACGCCCCGACTCTCTCTACGGCTGGGGAAACAACCACGCCCTCGTCCTCATGAAGTCGTTCGACCTCGTCCACTGGACTCGCACTAATATCGATTTCGCCAACTTCCAATTCCCTACTGGCATGGTCGACATAAATGGTAACCCTTACCCATGGAGCGAGGCGGGTGCAGTATGGGCCCCCGAGGTGGTGTACGACTACGAGGCCGGCCATATCATGATCCATTTTACCGTGCGTATGCATAACGACCAATGCTCTATCTTCTACGCTTACGTAAATGACGATTTCACAGAGCTTATCTCTGAGCCTAAGGTACTCTTCCAAGCGCCTCTCAACGAGACAGGCCAACCTCAATTCACCGTCATAGATTCTGACATCATCCGCGTAGGTGATACTTACCACCTCTTCGTGGTCAGCCACCAATCTACCGCTACTCCTAAGCATGCTACTAGCAAAAACATAACTGGTCCTTATGTTTTCGATGAGAATTATTCTGATGGCGAGACTGTAGCTCACGAGGCTCCTAACTGCTGGAAACTTATAGGCGAGGATAAGTGGATCTTAATGTACGACAACTACCACCACCATCCGCACAACTTCGGTTTCGTCTCAACTACCGATTTCCAGACTTTTACCCCTCTAGGTTACTTCGACGAGGATGGATGTCCTATGACTCGCACCAACTTCGCCGAGCAGAAGCATGGTGCTGTCACTCACCTCACTAAAAAGGAGGCTCAACAGCTTGAAGCAATATACAACAAGTAATACCAAAACAATCCCAACAAAAACGGCGCAATCCTCATCGGGGATGCGCCGTTTAATTTAAATACTATATCTGTCAGAATCTTAATCTATTCCTAAAACTCAAACAATATATTACTTATTGAGTCTAAACTTCTCGTTGCCGTTCTTAATAAAATCTACTATCTGCTTCGCTGCAGCAATACCTGCATTGATATTTGCCTCTGCTGTCTGAGCACCCATCTTCTTAGGTGTAGAGAAGTATCTTGTTGGGAATTGTGCCTTGAAATCTGCATCAGCAGCTGGCATAATATCTGTTACATAACGCAAATCTTCTCTCTCAGCCATCAATGACAAAAGCTCAGCCTCATTGATAACCTCCTTACGTGCAGTATTCACAAGCACAGCACCCTTAGGCATCTTAGAAACCAACTCCTTGTTAATAGAGTTCTTTGTCTCTGCTGTAGCTGGTATATGTAGTGAGATAAACTGACATGTAGAGTACAACTCCTCAACAGAATCACACGCCTTAACTCCTGCAGCCTCAATAACATCTTTTGGACAGAATGCATCAAATGCATAAACCTCCATACCAAAGCCCTTAGCAACTCGAGCTACATTTCTACCTACATTACCAAATGCATGAATACCTAGCTTCTTGCCCATCAACTCTGTACCACTAGTACCGTTGTACATATTACGTACACAATATACCATAAGACCAAGTGCCAACTCTGCTACCGCATTGGCATTCTGTCCTGGTGTATTCATAGCGCATACATTATGTGCCGATGCTGCAGCAAGGTCAATATTGTCATAACCAGCACCCGCTCTAACCACAATCTTCAACTGCTTTGCTGCGTCCAACACCTCAGCATCCACAATGTCTGAACGAATAATAAGAGCGTCAGCATCTGCTACTGCAGCCAAAAGCTCTGCCTTAGCTGTATATTTCTCTAAAAGAGCAAGCTCAAAACCTGCCTCTTCTACCACTTTCTTTATGCCATCTACAGCTACCTTTGCAAAAGGCTTCTCTGTAGCAACTAATACCTTTGTCATATCTAGAAATATTTTTTTTCTTATAAATAAAAGGCGTGATTAAAAACCACGCCTTTGTGTGAGTTATCTAATAATATTAATGCTTCTTCTCAAACTCTTGCATTGTAGCTATCAAAGCGTCAACGCTCTCCTCTGGAAGTGCATTGTATGTAGATGCACGGAAACCACCTACTGAACGGTGACCCTTAATACCTATCATACCTTGCGACTTAGCGAACTCCATAAAGTCGTTCTCCAACTCTTTGTAGTTATCATTCATAATGAAGCAGATGTTCATGTACGAACGATCCTCATGGTCAGCGACAGTAGCCTTGAACAATGGGTTTCTATCAATCTCAGAGTACAACTTATCAGCCTTGATTCTTGCTCTGCGTTGCATCTCTTGTACACCACCCTCAGCCTTCAACCACTTCAATGTCTGAAGTGCAGCATATACTGATACGCATGGAGGTGTATTGAACATCGAACCGCCATCAATATGTGTACGATAATCCAACATTGTAGGGATTGGACGTGCTACCTTACCAAGTGCATCTTGCTTTACAATAGCAAATGTCACACCTGCAGGAGCCAAGTTCTTCTGAGCACCACCATAAATGATAGAGTACTTAGAAACATCAATAGGACGACTGAAAATATCAGACGACATATCAGCTACCAATGGCACCTTAACGTCTGGATCCTTACGAATCTCAGTACCATAAATAGTATTATTTGATGTATAGTGGAAATAATCTACATCTGTAGGAACCTTAGCCTCAAAGCCTTTAGGAATATAGCAGAATGTCTTGTCCTCTGAAGATGCTACCTCTACTATCTCGCCAAACATAGCTGCCTCTTTCTGAGCCTTCTTAGCCCAAACACCTGTCTTCAAGTATGCAGCCTTTGTATTGAGCAAGTTAAATGGTACCATGCAGAACTGCAAACTTGCACCACCACCTAAAAACACAACCTCATAACCGGCTGGAATGTCAAGTAATTCCTTAAACAATGCTTGAGCCTCATCCATAACAGCTTGAAACTCCTTGGAACGATGGGATATCTCTAGTACGGACAATCCTGTGCCTGCAAAATCCAAAATAGCATCTGCTGTGTTCTTGATTGTGTACTGTGGCAAAATAGATGGCCCAGCGTAAAAGTTGTGCTTTTTCATTGCTTGTGAGTTATTTTATATAGTTTATACTTATTTCTAACTGAATTTGACGCAAAGGTAATAAATTAAAAGAGACAAGGTACACACACTTGTTAATTTCTGCTCAAAAGTGTATCATTTTAAGTATTACACTTACCTCAATTGTCCTTTATCCTCTTTCCTCTATCAATTATAAAACGTCTGCCTAAACGCCTCATATTTGGGATCTTTCTTCA
>JAUNDI010000060.1 GCA_030526155.1 Bacteroidia bacterium | reverse complement strand
AGTGTCTTTAATACGTTCCTTAATATCCCTTATACGATCCCAATAGCTATGTATGTCAATTTTAAGGTATCAAAGAAGTTTCGTAACTTCGCATCAATATCGATGTTCGCTAATCGTATGATAGATTATACTCCTAGCTATAAGGTATCTGGTAGTACCATATATCGTAATACATCACCATATTTCGGAATGGAATGTTCAATAAAAATATAATATAAACACACACTTGTAGCAAATGAGAACCTTATTTTTCCTAACTCTCGCTTCGTTGATATGCTTCGTCTCTTGTAAGGATGACGATGAGGTGGCATTGGTAGACGTCAATACCTCAATATTTACTATCAAGGCTCCCGCTGGTACAGAGATTATCTCTATCTCTGATGTCTCTATCTCTTTTACCGAAATGAAGTCGCTCCGCGAATATAGCGCTCTCCTCGGTGAGGTCGTTACTCTTCCTATGGGTCTCTACGATTGCTCTTATGAAACTAAAGCGGTCTTAAAGGATGAGTCTTCTATCTCAGAGGCTGTCATATATGGTAAATATCCTAATCTAGTGGTGTCAAATAATATGGAGCCTGTCTCTCTTGAGACTTTCCTCCGTCCTCGTAATGGCGATTTCGTTATCGAGGAGATTTTCTGCTCTAGTACCGCTAATGCTAAGGGTACCGCCTACCAGTTCGATACCTATATGAAGGTATATAATAACTCTGATGTTGTGCTCTTCGCCGATCGTATGGCGCTTGTAGAGAGCCAATTTATAGCTAGTACATATTTTGATTATACTCCTGATATGCGCGATTCTCGCGTGGCTATTAAGGCTTTCTATGTGGTCCCTGGTTCCGGAACCGATTATCCTATTAATCCTGGCGAGAGTTTCATTATATGTTCCCAAGCTCAAAATCACTCTCTCATAAATGAGGGTTCTGTCGATACATCAATAGCTGATTTCGAGGTGTATGATGAGTCGACTGTCCCAACTCAAATGGATGTAGATAATGAGTCAGTTCCTAATATGGAGAGATGGTATAGTGATACGAAGACTATATGGGGCTTCTCTATGCAGGGTAATCGTTCTATCGCTATCGCTCGCGTTCCTCAAAATGTATCTATGGATGATTTCGTCGAAATGGGTACTTATAGCTACTCTTATGTGAATCAAGGTAAGACCATGACTCGCTCTGCTTATTGGATTCCAAATGAGTGGGTAATAGATGGCGTAAATATGTGTCCTGTTGATATGTGGAAGTGGAATATTTTCCTCCCTAATATCGATGCTGGTTATACATATTCTAACGAAACGAATGCTAATAAGGCGCAGCTAGGTCTCTCTGTAGTTCGTAAGACGGCCTCTACAACTGAGGATGGTATACGTAAATTACAGGATACTAATGACTCTAGCGTCGATTTCCTCACGGCGCAGACTCCTACTCTCTTGAATAAGTAGTCTTAGTATGGGTATATTATCATCTCTGATATGCGTCGTTGCTCCTCTCGCTGCTGAGCTTACTACCGATAGTGTGGATGTCTTACATCGCGTGGCCGACGAATATCAGGATGATAATCGTCCTACCGAAATATACCTCAATCCTTCTCTAAGGCATTTGTGGCATGATTATTCTCTGACGCAGGTTGGCTCCGTTGCCAACTTGCGTCGTGATGTTTCTAATAGCCTCGTGCCCGAACTTGGTAACGCTGAGTCTTTGCTCTCTATTCGCGCTTCATCGTTTTCTCTCCAGTCAGACAAAATGGCTTGGGGCGATGCTCTCTATTGTAATGGTAGAATATATGATGTCTTATATAATGAGTCGTCTGATTTCAATCGCCTCCGTCCATATGTAGTGGGTGATACCATAGGTGGTGATATCTCTACTAGGCGTTACTCTATCTCTGGAGGTATATCTAAGTTGTATAATGGGTATAGATGGGGTGCAGAGGCGGCTTTTAACGCCAAACAGGAGTATCGCCGCATAGATCCTCGCCCTAATAATGTCTCGTCTGATATCTATCTCTCTCTTTCTCTTATGAGGGAACTGCGCCAAAATCAATACTTGGCTCTCGCTCTATCCCTCGAACGTTATAAGCAGAGCGGTAATATCAAAATCGTTAGTCCTCTTACCAAATTTACTCTCTACCATTATCTGGGTTTAGGTAATGATATGACGCTCTTTCGTGGCTTCTCGTCTGAGTATAACTACAAAGGTTATATCTTCTCTCCTAGAATCGATTTTCATTCCGCCTCTTTCGTGGCTTCTCTAATATATAACTATAGCAGTTACGAGAAGTTTGCTATATCTCCAGCTGTGACTTATCCGTTAAATGAACTGACAGTCAAGTCTGTCTCTCTCTATACCGCTTATAACCTCTCACCAATTCAGCGTATCCGTCTCAATGGGGCTTATTCTAAGTATATAGGTTCCGAAGTTGTATATGGTAAACTCGTAAATAATATATATCCTAAAATTGGCGAATCTGCCTTATATCAACGTAATTCTTACAATATAGATGCTCTCTATTCTCTTCGCCATGGCGCTATGTTATATGAGGTTGGTGTTGCGTACATATCTGATGTGGAGGAGTATATTTTCCCCTATGCTAAAAACCAAATCTCTAATGGCGCAAATGTGAAATTTACGATGAACGGCTCTCTTCACAGAGTGCATACGCATATCATTCCTTCTGCTCATCTCTCTCTGGAAAGTATCTCAAATGACGATTTTCGTATCGGTATTAACCCCAAAATATACGTTAACCATAATCTAAATGCCTCTATGGGCCTCTCTTTTTCTCTTAATAAGCATCTATATATAGCAGATTCTTCAATTCTCTCTTCTAATTTTTCTATCTCTTTAGCACTTCTCTTCTTTTAATGGTGGCAATCTGACGTACGTGTTAATATGTTGATACATATGCTGTTGTGTTTGCATGACGTATTGACGACGTATGTATAATTCGCCCCTGACGTATTAATGAATACTAAAAACCTTGCACACTAGTTAACATCTTTTCAACTTTGCATTGTCGAATTTCGATGCACACATGTTATGAAAAGATTTAACGAATCAAGAACATCTAACAAATGAGTATGAACAAGATTAATTTCAAACAGCTCTTCGCTTCGGCTCTCTTTTGTGTGGTAGCTTTCGGCGCTAATGCGCAAAATGCTACTAAGCAAATTTCGGGCCGCGTGCTGGACAATAACGGACAGCCTGTCGTGGGTGCCGCTATTGTTGTCGATGGTACTACTACGGGTACTGTTACTGATTATGATGGTAATTATACTATCAATGCCGATCCTAATGCTACTCTTAAGGCATCATGTATAGGTTATGATGAGGTAGTAATCGCAGTAGATGGTCAGTCTACTCTCAATTTTACTCTTACCGACTCTTTTACCGAACTAGATGAGTTGGTAGTTGTGGGTTATGGCGTTCAGAAGAAATCTGTTGTTACCGCTTCTATCGCTAAGGTCTCTTCTGACGACCTCAATGGTAAGGCTCCTGTACGTATGGAGAACGCTCTTAAGGGTCTCGCCGCTGGTGTTAACGTTACCTCGGCTTCTGGTCAGCCTGGCTCTTCGCCTAAGGTGCGTATCCGTGGTAATGGTACTATCAATAATTCCGATCCTCTCTATATCGTCGACGGTATGCCTATCGAGGGTGGTCTCGATTTCGTAAACCCTTCTGATATCGAGTCTATCGAGGTCCTCAAGGATGCCGCTTCTGGCGCTATATATGGTGCTCGTGCTGCTAATGGTGTTATCATGGTTACTACAAAAAAGGGTAAGCAGGGTAGAACTAATATCAACTACAATTTCTCTTATGGTTGGCAGTCTAAGGCTCGTAAGCGCGACGTTACTTCGGCAACAGATTATGCTGTCCTCCAAAATGAAATGTATATCAATGGCGGTCAAAAGCCTATATTCGATGACCCATACAACCTCAAGGATGTAAATGGCGATCCTATCGTCGGTAATGGTACAGATTGGCAGGAACTCGTTTTCAATGATAACGCTCCAGTTGTTAATCACGACGTATCTATCGCCGGCGCTTCTGATAAAATCAACTACTACCTCTCTCTCGGTTACTTTGATCAGGAGGGTATCGTAGGTGGTAACTATGGCCAATCTAACTACAATCGTCTCACTCTCCGTAGCAATACTCTATATAATGTTATGGATGAGTCTGATGTTCGTAATTTCCTTAATAAGGCCGACGTTACTGTAAATCTCGCATATACTCGCGTAAAGAGTACTGGTATATCTGAAAACTCTGAGTTCGGCTCTGTCTTAGGTTCGGCTCTTTACATGGCTCCTGTACTACCAGTTACTGTTAAGGGCTCTACTGCCGAGGCTATGAAGCAGAACTTCGATGGCTATACTCTACTAAAGGATAATAATGGTAACCCTTATACAATACCAGGTTTCTTCGGCTCTTACCAAGAGATGAACAACCCTCTAGCTGTTCTCTCTATACCTGCAGCTAATAACTGGTCTCATAAGTTCGTTCCTTATTTTGCTCTCGACCTCCAATTGTGGGATAACCTCAAATACCACGGATCATATAGTGCAGATATGTCTTTCTGGGGTTACGAGTCTGCAGTGACTAGTAAGTATGTCCTCTCTGGTAATAACCGCCAAGAGCATACCTCAGCAACGGCTTCTAAATCTCAAGGTACCGTATGGCAGGTAGAGAATACAATATCTTATGATAAGACTATTGGCGACCACTCTTTCAATATCGTCCTAGGTCAGTCTGCTTTCAAAAGCAAGGGCGATTACCTCGGTGGTAGCCGTTGGAATCTCGTAAACGTAAATAAGCCTTCTATCGATTACGCTACCGGCGATTATGTCCTCTCTTATGATAAGGACGACCCTACAAAGGTTACCGGCGCTACAGTACAACACTCTGTATGGGGCGGTAAAAATACCGAGCATCGTATGAGCTCTCTCTTCGCTCGTCTAAGCTACAACTTCCAAGAGAAGTATATGTTCCAAGCTACAGTACGTCGCGATGGCTCAAGCCGATTTGGTACTAATAATAAGTATGGCGTCTTCCCTTCAGCTTCTATCGGTTGGAATCTCCTTAATGAGAATTTCATGGAGTCGGCTCGCGATATCTTAGGTAACCTCAAAATCCGCGCTAGCTGGGGTAGAAATGGTAATGATAACATAGGCGACTTCCGCTATACTGTTATGACCTCTATGGGTAATAACGCTCTCTTCGGTAAAAATGCTGTTAAGTTCAATGGCTCTAAGTCAAATGGCTTGGCTAATCCTGACCTTAAGTGGGAGGAGTCTGAACAGACTGATATCGGCGTAGATCTCGGTTTCCTTAATAATGCCCTCACATTTAGCGTCGACTACTACATGAAGAAGACTAAGGGTATGCTTATGACTATGCCTATCCCTTCTTACGTGGGCGAAACAAAGCCTATAGGTAACGTGGGTGATATGGAGAATAGTGGTTTCGAATTCGAACTTGGCTATAAGTGGAACATTGGTGATGCTCATTTCGCTGTTAAGGGTAATGCTACTTACCTCAAAAACGAACTTACTAACCTCGGTAATGATACTGGTTACCTCGACTTCGATGGCGTTCAGGGTATCTCTGGTGGCGGTACTCGTGGCTCTAATGGTAAGCCTTTCCCTTATTTCTTCGGTTATAAGACTGCCGGCGTATTCCAAAACGTAGCTGAAGTACAGGCTTATACTAATAAGGATGGTAAACTTATCATGCCTAACGCTGCTCCTGGCGACGTCCGTTTCGTAGATGTTAATGGCGATGGTGAAATTACTCCTGAGGATCGTACCGATATCGGTAATGGTACTCCTGACTGGACTTTCGGTCTTAACCTCAATGCTGATTGGAATGGTATAGATTTCAATATCTTCTTCCAAGGTGTACAGGGCGCAGATATCTTCGACGCAACTTATCGTACCGACGTATACTCGGGTAACTTCCCTACTTGGATGCTCAACCGTTGGACTGGTGAGGGTACAAGTAATAAGTATCCTATCCTACGCCTCGGCGATGATAAGAACTGGCAGATGTCCGACCTCTACGTATGCGATGGCTCTTACCTCCGCCTAAAGAATGTATCTATCGGTTATACCCTCCCTAAGGATATTACTCGTAAGGTTCATATCGAACGCCTCCGATTCTATGTAATGGGCGAGAATCTTATGACTTGGACTAAGTACTGGGGTTTCGATCCTGAAATATCTTCAGGTGCTACTTCCCTCGGCGTCGACCGCGGTGTATATCCTCAGGCTCGTACATATACTGTAGGTCTTAACCTTACTCTCTAATCTTTAATTCTGTAATACAATGGCAAAATATAATAATATAGCCCTCAGCTGCATAGCAGCAATGGCATTGGCTTCATGTTCTGACGATTTCTTGGACGTGACCAATAATACAGGTGAAAACCTTGAGGATTATTACACCACTGCAGAGCATATAGATGAGGCTCTTACCGCTGCTTATGATCCTCTCCATTGGCCTGATTGGGGATTGGACCAGTATAATGCCCTCAATATCGACGCAGAGATCATGGGCGATAACTTCTGGGTAGGTGGCGCTAATGCAGCAGATATGCTCAACTGGCACCTCTTAGCTAACTACTCCGCCGACGCTAATAATACCCTCCAGTCTCTTTGGACTGTAGACTACTCTGGTATCAAGCGTTGTAATGACGTACTTAGATATCTCGGTTGGGTCACAGATATGTCTGATGCCGATAAGGCAGTAGTGGAAATGCAGGTTCGTACCCTCCGCGTATACTACTATAATATGCTTTGGCACTACTTCGGTAACATTCCTTTCTATCTAGTTAACCTCGGTAGCCCTTATACAGCTCCTCAACTTCAGGCTGATGAGGTATACGCTAAGGTTATCGTAGAGCTCGAGGAGATTATCTCAAGCAATGTCCTCCCTATGCGTTGGGACGATAAGAACTGTGGTCGCGCTTCTCAAGCTATGGCATACATGCTCTACGCAGAAATGGTGATGTACCAAAATGATGAGTCTCGCTCTGCTAAGGCTCTCGAATATATGGAGAAGATTATCGCTGATTCTAACTATGGTCTTCTCGATAACTACGCCGATATATGGAAGGAGTCTGGCGAATGGAGCAAGGAGAGTATCTGGGAAATCAATTACGATGATAATAATAATGAGCGTGGCTGGGGTTCCCCTCTCGCAATCGGTGGTACCGTTATGCCTACTCTTATCTCTCCTAATCAGTTCAACCACGATGAGTATGGCCTCTCTAATCGCGACGGATGGGGTTTCATGCCTATGCGCGTCGAGACATATAATATGTTCGATGAGAAGGATACTCGCCGAGCTGCTACTTGCTGGGACGTGCGTGGCGTAGAGTACTCAGAGCGTTACCAAGATACTCATATCTGGCTCGCTAAGTATATCGCCCAAAATGCTAATAACGCCGACGCCGTAGGTGATATCAACCTCAACTACAATAACAATTATCGTGTATACCGCTTCTCTGAGGCTCTCCTCAATGCTGCAGAGCTCGTATTGAAGTCTAACCCTTCTAAGGCTGCTCAATATGTCAACCTCGTTCGCGCTCGTGCAGGTGTCGACCAACTCCCTAGCGTCTCTCTAGAGGATATCATCCAAGAGCGTCGCCTCGAATTCGTAGGCGAGGGTAAGCGTTACTTCGATCTCGTACGTACGGGTCTCGCTGCCTCAGTCCTCGTGCCTGATGAGTATGGTTACCGTACCAACGCATGGACTCCTAGCAAGAAGTATATCCCTATCGCTCAAGCTGAGATCGATAGCGACCCAAATCTAGTTCAGAATAATTACTAATACCTGATCTTTATGAAACTATCATATAAACTATTCGCTGCTACCTTGGCCTTCGCCGGCCTGGTAGCCTGCACCCCAGATGAATTTACAGGGGCAGATGCTCTCAACTGCCCTTCTATTCAAGAGGTCAAGGATGATATCTCTATCTCTGTCGACCAATCTACCAATACCGTTACTTTCTCTATCGACGCTAAGGGGGTTATGCCTCTCTGGATATTCGAGGGTGAGAAGGAGACAACATACTCTACTCGTAATGGCCTCCAGAAAATATATACAGTGGCTGGCGACTATACCGTAAAGGTTAAGGTGGGTAATCGTAATGGTTGGAGCGATATGTTCGTCGAGAGGTCTTTCCATATCGATAATACTCTCATAGATTTCTCTAAGTATGAGACTTACCTAGCAGGTGCTGCGGGTAATGCCGAGTGGCGTATAGATTATGTCCAAGATGGTCACATGGGCTGTGGCCCTTCTGGCACAGAGGGTCTCGTCTGGTGGAGCGCTACTCCTTCTGCTAAGGCTAATGAGGGCGTATATGACGACCGCCTCTCTTTCTCCGGCGATGGCGTATATAACTATACCCCTGGCGATGGCGGTACAATGTATATCAATTATGGAGCATCTATCTTCCCTGAGTATAATACAGAGGCTGAGACCGACTTTATGGCTCCTGTTGAGGCTAAGCAGTCTTCTTACTCTCTCTCTGTAGAGGGAACAGATCTTATCCTTACTCTCGCACCTAACTCGTACTTCCCTTATATCCCTAACGACGACTTCTGGGCTAATCCTCGTTTCGTAGTCCTCAACATGAATAGTAAGTCTATGGAGCTCGTTACCGATAATGGCGCAATAGCATGGCACTTCATCCTCACTAGTGTTAAGGATGTAGAGGTGTTCAAGGGCTTTAAGTACGACTCTGAGTTCAATATGTGGAAGAACGCTTCTATTGAGCCTGTATCGTTCTTTTATGCTCCAGGCTGGAGCCAACTCCCAAATCCTGAGGTTACAGCAGTAGATAATAAGTCTTATTCGTTTATCTTCCCATCTGCTACTACCGATCAGTGGCAAGCGCAAACTTTCCTCGTATCTAATGTTGCTCTCGAGGCTTCTAAGTCATACGATGTTAGCTTCATTATCTCTTCTAATAAGGATCTCCCTAAGGTAACAGCTAAATTGCACCGCATGGTATCTCTCTCTGAGGCTGATGATAACACTTCTCTCCTTGCAGAGGTAGGCTCTCTTAGCGTTAAGGCTGGCGAGGATTTCGTATACTACGCTTCTGAACTACCTGGTATCGATGCCGAGTTCTCTCGCTTCGTATTCGATTTCGGCGGTTGCCCTGATAATACAGAGGTGACAATATCTAATATCGTTATCAAGGACCACGCTAATGATGATGGTACTGTCCTCCCATCTCCTACTCCAGACGCTCCAGAGGAGCAAGTTACTTGGGACGACGCTGCTAACCTTATTACTTCTGCTGAGAAGTTCGAAATTTTCTATGCCGACGAGAATTGGACTCCATATGTTCCAGAGCCTGAATTCTCTGCAGAGAATGGTCTCTTCTCTACTCTCCTCCCATACGCTACATCAGAGCGCTGGAAGGCTCAGTTTAAGTTCCATACTAATGCAGCTACCTCTGCCGATAAGGCATACGATTTCAAGATGTCTTTCACCCCTTCTAATGATATCAAGGGTGTAACTATCAAACTCGTTCAGTCGGGTGATGATAATGTATTCCTTACTGATGGTCAGCACGACCTCATTGCCGATGTGGAGAATGTAATTACCGTTACTAACCTCGAGGGTAAGGATATCGCTAATCTTGATATCGTAATAGATTTCGGTGGAAACCCAGCGAATACCTCTATCAAGTTCGGTAACTTCCACCTCCAAGAGCATAAGGGTCCTAAAGTGGTAGATTGGAACTACGATTCTGATAAGAATCTCTTCAAGTCTGCTAATGTAGAGACTATCCACTTCTACTATGCTCCTAATTGGAGCGAGTTGCCTAAGCCTGAGTGTGCCGTAAATGGCTCTTCTTATAGCTTCTCTTTGCCAGAGGCTACAACAGAACAATGGCAGGCTCAGTTCGCTCTCAAGACTGATATGTCTACATCTGCGAATAAAAAGTATGATTTCCACGTAATCATCAATTCTAGCAAGGATATCGCTAAGGCTACTATCAAGATGGTGCTCGAAGGTGACGATAATACTTTCTACTTCACTGAGTTCGTATCTCTCGAGGCTGATACCGATCTCAAGTTCACTATGACTGATATGCCTGGTATCGACATGAGTAAGGTCAACTTCTTCTTCGATTTTGGCGGTAATCCTGCAGGTACTGATATCGTAGTTAAGGATATCATAGTATACGAAGCTGAATAATACATAACTAGTTATTTCCGTAATTATGACAAGAATGGGCAGATTCACATCCCTCCTCGCAGCTTTCTCTCTCGTGGTGATTAGCTGTAGCGGCGAGGATAACGACGAGCCAAAACGTCCATCTAATGGCGCGGCTCCTGTTGTGAGTCAGTCTTCCATACAGGCCTCTTGCAACGGCGGTGAATTCTCTTTCACCGTCGTCGCAAATGGCGAATGGAGTACTTTCTCAGAAGCAACAGATTCTAAGGGTAATGATTGGGTGGCAGTTAAGGCTGCTTATGATGATGACTGGAAAAAGGGTACAGTATATGTCTCTGTAGCTCCTAATGTTAATAACTATACCTCTACCGAACCTCGCCAGGGTACCGTAGTGGTTAAGTCGGGTGCCTCTCGTACCGTCGTTACCGTAAATCAAGAGGGTAATATCGTTGATTCGTCTATTAAGGCGCCTATCGAGGGGTATTCTCTCGTGTGGAATGATGAATTCGAGGGGGATGATGTAAATGCCGACTGGACTTTCGAAAGCAAGGGTCCTGGTTGGGTGAATAATGAACTCCAAACTTATGTGGTGCGCGATCCTAAGAGTTGCTTCGTATCTGATGGTACCCTCAAAATTAGAGCTTACCAGGATGGCAGCAAGGTGAAGAGTACTCGTATGTATGCTTGCGCTAATACAGGATGGCAATATGGCTACTTCGAGGCACGTCTTAAACTGCCTAAGGGCTCGGGTACATGGCCTGCTTTTTGGATGATGCCTACAGTATTTACCTCATGGCCTGCTTGCGGCGAGATAGATATCATGGAGGAGGTGGGTAACCACCCTAATTATGTCTCTTCTTCTCTTCACGCTTCCGGCCACTACCACGCTAATGGTACTCAGGTTACTAAGGAGGTGCTTTGCGAGGGGGCTGAGGATGATTTCCATGTATATGCTCTCGAATGGACTAAGTCGTATATGCAGTTCTATGTGGATGGCAAGAAAACTCTCTACTACGAGAACGATGGTAAGGGCGCTCATAACTGGCCTTATGATCAGCCTTTCTACGTTATCCTAAATCTTGCATGGGGCGGCGATTGGGGCGCAGCAGGTGGCGTAAATCCTGCTCACCTCCCTACAACGTTCGAAATAGACTACGTCCGCGTATTCCAAAAGAAATAGTAGAATTAGATGAAATAATGTTTAGTTAGTTGTTTGTACCACGTTGTTTTTGTGAGGATGTTCCTATTCGGGATGAATAATCATCCTCGCAAAACAACTTGTATTATAAAGGGCTTATATTATTTCATCATTTCATCATATATTTCGCGGTTTTATCTCTATTCGGTTCTTCTTGTTTCTTGTATCGCATTATTGTTTTTTTACGATGAACAAGGGTGCTCACTAAGTGCTCGCTAAGTATTTTTTACGATGAAAGCCTATGTTCCTCGTATTCTCACAATAACTTTTTTACGATGAACAAGAGACCTCCCACACTTCATTCTAGTATCTTCTACATTATCTAGAACAACTAGAATATCTAGAATAACTAAAAAAATTA
>JAUNDI010000059.1 GCA_030526155.1 Bacteroidia bacterium | reverse complement strand
TAAATTGGGGTTAGCATTGAGTACCTATGTGCTAGGTATGTTTTATCAGATGCAGAACCTCAACCAATATGCATACGAGTATTATTCCCAAGCCATTCCACTATTCAAAGAGGCGAAGAATTGGGATTACTATGATGTTGCGGGCATCAACATTATTGAGGTAATGAAAGATGAGAAGATTACTGATGGCATGGAGGATATATTCATGACATTAGACTCACTATGCGACGTTACCATCAGAAATGATATGAAGGCACCACTCCACATATACAACGTGATGATGACCAAAGGCATCTGCTCATCATACGTATATGGCAAAGATGTGAAGAAACTAAAGCACTATCTCAACCAGACGAGGATGCTATATGACGAATACTCCAGCTATGTGGTAGATTCGCTAGCCCTAAATATAATAGAGAGAGCCTACGCACGACTGACAGGCAACATACAGAATGAACTTAAATATACGCTAGCCATCCATAGAAATATGGTAATGCGCAAAGAGATTGCAAATCTAGGTACAGAGATAAAGTATTTAGCAGACTGTTATGAGAAGTTAGGCGATACAAGGAATGCCTATAAGTACTTGAAGCGCTATACAGAGTTTAACGACTCATTGAACCTAGTTATCAAGAAGAGCTCCATAAATAATATAGCGATAGAGTATAATTTGGACAGACTGAAAGAGAAGAATTTGCAGTTGACCGAAGAGATTATGCAGTCGAGGAGAGTCGTCATGATACTGATATTTGGTCTCATGGTATTGATATTGATAAGCCTTGGCTTGATGGTAATACACTATAGGAGCACTACGAAGACACTCCAGAGAGTAAACGAGATGAAGACCACCTTTATCCGAAGCATTACCCATGAGGTAAATACACCACTAAATGCTGTGATGGGATTCTCTGAGGTAATAGCGGATATGGCCAATACGGAAGAACAGAAGAACTTAGCCATTCTAGTAAAAGAGAATAGTACGAAACTGGTAAGAGTAGTAGAAGACACATTATACCTATCTGATTATGATACAGGCACTATAATAGATATAAAACCAACAAAGGTGCGTATATCAGAGGTTTTGAGGAGGATAAAAGAGAGATTGGCTATTCTATTTAAGGATTCTACATTAGATATTATAGGCAATGAAGAATTGGAGGTAGAGTTACATGAGTCGTCATTAGAGACATTACTATTTAACCTTATACATAATGCTATGATACATGGCGAAGCACCTGTAAAGGTAGAGTATGGCGCATTATCATCGGGTAAGATAGGTATTAAGGTCTTTGACGGGGGCAAAAAGATATCTAAAGAGATACTAGAGCATATGTATGAGCGCTTCTACAAAGGGGATCAGATAGTAGATGGACTTGGAGTGGGACTATCTATAGCTAAGATAGCTGCAGAACGCATAGGCGCTACGATAGAGTACAATGATAAGTACCACATAGAAGGGAAAGAGTTTATAGTTACTATCTAATCAAGATGATATGATTATTTGATTAGGGTCATAATTATAACTACGATAGTTACTTTCTAAACCAAGGGCGAATAAAAGGCCAACCCGACACAAAGGCAGAGATATCGCTGACACCTAGGACTAGCAATGAGCTTATGATAGATTTATCAAGATAGATAAAGAGCGCCGTAGGTATACTAGTTGCAATGAGTAACTGAACCATACAAGGGAAGAGGACGAGAGAAGAGTACTTACGCAATCTGAACCCTGTGAGATTTCGCAAGAATATAATTCTAGCAATTTGAGCTAAAGCCGTACCGCCACATACGCACCACATAGCAGTCTCCACAGGGTATCCCATAACATATAATCCCCACGCGATAGGCACGCTAATGATTATTATACCACTACACGTAAAGTTATATTTAGCCACGTGCCCGGTAGCCTGAATAGCTGCAGAGGCGGAGAAAGAGAAAGCATCTATCATGCAAGTAATAAGCATGATTCTAGTATAGAGGACAGCCTCTGGGGTACACTCCTCCTTGAGCCATAACTGCATAACGAAATCGGCTTCGAGGAATAGAGGGAGACATAATAATGTAAGCAAAGCCCAAGTGAGACGGCTAGCCATAGTCACCATTTGGTGAGACTCATTAATATTACCAGCAGCCCACTGCTTAATAATCTGCGGATTAGAAGCCGTTGCGAAGTTTTGGGTAAAACTATTTATAGAGTTACATATCTTTTGAGATATCACGACAGGAGCCGTAGCCACGCTACCGAAGTATTTTTGTACCAATACCACGACGCCATTACTACGGAGAGCTGCACCGAGGGAGGCCGTGAGAGTCCATACGGTATACTTAGACATTTGGCGAAGCAATATATAATTGACCTCGCCCCTAAATTGGAACTCCTCGAATCTACGACACGAGATGATAAGAGTAGCGAAGACGACAAGATTCACTATTAGCCCTAGAGCTGCATAAAGGACAAGACGATCCATTTCGGCCTGTTGAATAGCAAGAGCAACAATAAGATTTCCGAAGGCATCTATCAGGCCCACTAGAGCATATATATCCATTCGTTCATTAGCGATATTGAGGGCGAATAGTGGGATTTGAAGAGTAGATATTACGGTACGAAAGACAACTATATACAATACAATTTGGCAGGCATATACCCTCTCTTGTGGAATATTCAACCAATTGTACTGTGCTAGTATTGCACCTATAACCACGACACACAAGGCCATATATAGGTGAATTCTCCAAGAGGTACGGAATACTAGAGAGGGAGAATAGTTTTCATCCTCCATTAGAGCATCAGGTCTCTTACCTCTACCCATGGCATAAGACAAGAATCTAGACGTTGCATTAGAGAGACTACCAGTCATGAATGTAAACATCAGCACTACGCCCCCCACGGCACCGAACAAACCATAATCAGACTGCCCCAAGGCAGATACCACTATACGTGTAGTGTATAGTGACATGAGTAGGACAATTAGCTGCCTTGAATATAGGAATAATGTATTCTTTATAATTAGGTTCATCGTTTCGTCACTCAATAATATCACCCACAGGTGAATGTGAGACATTTTTCTCTGCTTCTAGTTCCTCCTTAGTCTTAAGTTGATCTATAAGGGGGAGGCCAGACATGCGGTATGAGTCGCGCAAGATATCCACGCGTATAGCAAGAGACCTATCATCATTTTGTTTCTGCACCTCATCAGTAGCATACTTCTTAAGTTTTGCCTTAGTAATATCATATTCTAGGTTACTAGGCGTACCGAAGATATCTACACCAGCCTTAAAAGGCAGAGGCGACTTAAGGATAGAGACGTGATAATTCATATTCATCTCAAGATCTTGACTACCACCCACGCAAGCGCGATATCTATCCATAGATAGTACGAAAGGAGGAATCTCTATTTTACCTGAATCTACTAAGATATTCATAGAGAGGGTATCTATGACATTTCTCTTTTTGTTTTTGAACATCAAAATCTTTGATATATGGGCAAACGTCTCATTATCGAGGAGAGTAAGTTGCTGCGCACCAAGGTGGGCAGAGATTCTTGCAGAAGAGAGATCTGGAGTCAGCGTACTATCAATAGTTACCTGTGCCCCCACATAACAATCCACCAAGCCACGAAGAGGTTGGAGCATAGGCATGACAGTATCCAAGCCACTAGCCTTCACCACATCGCCAATATCAGCCCTTTCCCAACGAGTGAACCAATCTATGCTAGCATTCTTTTTACGACGACTAGGGCGGTAGCTAAAAGTAGTAATAGCCCTACCCGACCCCATCTCGAACATAAAATTAGTAACATGGAGAGTACGATTGACGATATTTGCCACGCCCTTAACATTACGAAGGGCGAGAGTACTCCACTTAATTTTTTTAGCCTCAGTATTTAGGGTAAAGTTGATACGTTTAGAAATATAGACTAACTGATTAGCGAGAGAATCTATCCTAGCAGAGTCGACAGGCGCTATAGCTACGCTAGCTGTATTAATATCAATATTACTCTCGTCAAAGGAATTTGAGGCTATGCGTTCCGACTTATCCTCTATTATAGCAGAGAGAATTTCATTGACATCTATAGTATCAGCCTTAATATTCACTTTAGCTTCAAAAGGCTGCTTCTGCTTAATAGACTTATACAAATTGTGCATCTCACCATTTACAGACAACTTAGATGCGCCCGTACGGAGTGTAATATTTTTGAAATCGAACGACGTATTATGTTGGTATATTTTGATATTAGATGCTAAGATAGGCAGAGAGTATGCAGGAGTTAATCCCCTCAACTCCCCTATTTCTGCCTTACCATTAGATGTCCATGAAGTATCAGACTCATGTTCGAAAGCCATTTCTACTAGGAAGCTACGAGACACCCCCATAGTACCTAGGATACCAGCGAAGAGAGTATCAGCAGAGAATTTACCCTTCAAGAAAGGGTTATACTTATTAGCCTTTGATGGCTTTTGGAGAGCATTAACGTGGATATTTCTTCCTGCCAAGGTAATAGAGTCGGATCGTAAGAGGAAACGCCTCATAGATATATCACCCTGGGCTGTTGATACCATGAGAGTATCCTTACGAGAAGAGCGAGAGACGGTATGCGACTTAAGATTAGAGACAGAGATATGCAATTTAGGGTGGTCGAATTGGAACCTCTTGATATCTGAATCTATCTTCAAAGAATCCTTACCAGTGAATTTGACATTTAAGTCGGTCTGCAAACGGAAAGTGTCAGGCTCAGCAATATGCGCTATAGGATTAAGAGCGCTAGCGCCTGCCACTAGGGTACTATCAGTAATAAGTATTGTATCCCCTGGAATTGCGATACGGATATCTATATTATCAGATATTATCTTACCCGACATTTTAGCATTTGCGTATCTATGCTTCATCACGTCGTCTATGAGAAAAGAGGTAGTGAGATTAGCGTCTAGATAGCCGTTCATCGTAATTTTTTCTACGGGAAAGATGTTTGTGAGAGAATTTAGGTCGAGATGTCCCTTCACTTGAGCCTTAAAAAACGGCTTAGAAAACATACGCTGCAGATTAGCCTTAGCCGACAATTCGCTCTTACCACCCTTGAAGTGGAGGATATCCATATTGATATATGACGAATCAGGATGAGTATCATCAATCGACATACGCATTTGAACGGATAGGTCGTCCACCTTCTCCCTCATACCCGTATAGTGAGCTTTGACATCATTGATGATAAGGTCTGTTTGGAATTTAGGGTAATTATTCGCAGTGTAGATACCCCTTACCCTACCATCGAAAAGTACGCTTCCCGTCTCTATCTCTACAGGGACATTAACGAACTCCTTAGGGATAACATTAAATATGGTTGAGACCTCTGGAGAAGATAGAGTATAGTGAAGGTTGAAATCTAGAGGAGGCACTGTAGATGTAGAATCGTCCATTATAGCGATATCACCATCCACATCAAGAGAGAGATCGCCGAGATTAGTATGAAAGTCGACAAGATTATACCTTTCGAAGTTCTCGCAATCTATATGACCATCCATACTGATAGGAAGGCGATTTAGGAAACGAGTACCATCATATTTCAGTGTCGTACTACGATCAGAAAACTCCACATCAGCAGATAGTGTTTTGAGAGATAGCTCTCCATCTAGCTTAAGATTTATACCATTAGCTCTAAACGACTTGTTATTAGGGACATCGATAAAGGCGAATTTACCATTAACGATTCGGATATGCTCCATTTTGAGATAATCCTCGATAGACGAGTTCGAAGAGTCGGATTGAGCTACATTATCTACAGAGGCAGTATCAGGTTTAACTATATCGTAATTATTTCTACCAAGAGCATCAGTTACGATACGTATTACAGGCTCTTTGAGAGATAGATATTTCAATTTTACGTCGCCCTGGATAAGACTAAGCATATTAAGTCCCACCTTTACCTCATCGACCCTTAAGAGAGTATCTCTTCTAGAGACAACTGTATCTGTAGGGAGGGTATGGAGGGCGTTGCTGACTATTTCTACATCATTAGCCTTAATTCTGATATGAGGGAAAGAGGTAAAGAAAGTAGCCTTTACGGAGCCTATTTTGACATTTGCATCGAGATACTCATCAGCATACATTTGAGCGAGAGGAGTAAGTTGACTTGCACCTAGGAATAGGTTAATTAATATTCCGACAATTAGTATTAGGGATACAAAGACAAAGACTATGTAAGTTGTCACTCTAGCCCATTTATGGGTAGAAAGAAAAGCCTTGAGAGAACTTATTGACATGTGTTGAAAAGATGTTAAGAAATCTAAGAGCAAAGATATGCAATAGTGGGGTATTATCAATTAACTTTGCTATCAAATAGAGATTAAAATGGCGAAAACAAATACCCGTCGTAGTAGAGAAGACGAAAATAGTGTAAATACCTATGCTCAGATAGCAGAGATGGGAGGTAAGATGCCCCCACAAGCTATACAGTTTGAGGAGTCGGTACTTGGTGCATTGATGATTGAGCATGATGCCTTTCAGAATGTAGCAGAGATTCTAAAGACGGAGCATTTCTATGTTGATGCACACCGACGCATATACAATGCGATGATAGCGCTCAACAATAGCATGATGCCTACCGATATGCTTCTTGTTTCTGAACAATTAAAGAAGACAGGGGAGCTAGAGTTGGTGGGTGGGTTACCTGCACTTGTCAAACTCACACGAGAGGCGCCAAATGCTGTTAACATTGAGCTACATGCCCGTATTATCTTCCAGAAGTACGTTCAGCGTGCACTTATCCACCTTGGAGTAAAGATGCAAGAGGGAGGATATGATGATAGTAGGGATGTGGAAGAGGTACTAGACGAATCGGAGCAAAAGCTATTTGACCTTGCCCAAGGCAGCATGAAGAAAGAGGTATTGCAGATATCTCCTGTCATCGCTGAAGCCATTGAGCAGATGAAACAAGCTGCGGCTAGAAAAGACGGTCTCTCTGGTATACCATCAGGATTCCCTGGCATAGATAAGCTAACTTCGGGATGGCAACCCTCTACGATGGTCGTTATTGCAGCACGTCCGGCCATGGGTAAGACTGCCTTTGTGCTCTCTATGGCTAGAAGGATGGCAATGGACTATAATGTACCTGTAGCCATATTCTCTCTTGAGATGTCCAATACCGAGCTAGTTAAACGTATGTTGGTAGCAGAGACTGAAATTCCGATGGAGAAGATAAAGAATGGACGTCTTACACCTGAAGAGTGGACGCACTTTAATCAGTGTATGCCACGAATACAGCAAGCACCAATATTTATTGATGATACACCTGGTCTATCAGTAGGCGACCTACGCAGTAAGGCTCGTATTCTTCATAAGAAGAACAATATCAAGTGTATTATTATCGACTACCTACAGTTGATGACTGCTGCTAGTATGAAGCCAGGAAGCCGTCAGGAAGAGGTATCTATGATTTCTCGTTCGCTAAAGGGACTAGCAAAAGAGTTGAACATACCAATCATTGCCCTTTCACAGCTAAACCGTAATGTAGAGCAACGTGGAGAGAAGGGCTCGGCCGATGGAAAACGACCACAGCTATCAGACCTTCGTGAGTCGGGAGCCATCGAGCAGGATGCCGATATGGTATGCTTTATTCACAGACCAGAATATTACGGCATAAAGACCGACCCAGAGGGAAGAAGCCTTGAGGGCAAGGGTCAGTTTATCATAGCAAAACACCGTAGTGGTGCTATTGATGATATATTGATGAACTTCCGTGCTAACCTTGTTCGTTTTGATGACGCGTCTAATGAAGCAGAGATTGCATATCAGCCTACAGAGATGACGCCACAGACATTTGTATATGAGTCGAAGATGAACCAAACACCACTATCAGGTCCTGATGGAGGTAATGGCGATATGGCAAATACAGATACACTCGAAGGAGGGGCTGTACCAGTGTTCAACGCAGGTGACAATGCGAATGATACACCATTCTAGTCGCGAGAATCTTTAATCCAGGTATCCCACACTGCACGCATCTTACCATAGTTATTATCTACGATGATAACATCCTTTCCTAGGAAATGGGCAAGAAGACCTGCATGCAGTCGTGTAGTATACACTTTATCAAATTTTACGATGAAAGAGTATGCTGCGCGTATATAATAAGGGTGCAATATATGCTTATACGCCCAGTCCATATAGGAACAATAATAACGCCTTGGTAACAGATGCCTTATAGGTCCGCCAACAACATAAACAAGATGTCTAACCAAAGGCAAACTCTCGTATGTAGGCCAATCTCTTACAGGGACATCACTTGGCACTAACTGGTCGGCATTTTCAGACAACTCATGATCTCTTCGACGGATATATACCACACGCTCTGTTTGGGGAGAAGAGAGGTAGATATTGGGAATATCCATAGCAAAAGCCATATCTGGCACCAACATTATATTATTATCCGAGAAATGCTCCTTTGCGAAATCATAACTTCTTTGGTCGCGGAGCATAATAACTACTCTCTCCTTATTCTGAGAGAAAAGATCAATATCACTTCTTAACGTCACCTCATCAGAGTAACGCATAGTCTGTGGAAGGTGCACAAATGTACTATTGGGATACCTCTCCATCAGCAGACGGCGTAATTCTTGGTGCCTAGGCCATACATCGCCAAAGTTACCCCCTCCACATATAAGTATCAGATCTCCATCCTTTATCTTATCCTCTTGCCAATATTCGACAGAAGAGGTATAAAGGCACTTATATGGCAACCTCTTTAGTGCGCACAATGTACCCTCCCATATCAAATGGTCGCCCAAATTGGCATGATATGGACAATCCATCAATACATAGTCCCTATTGACCACACTCAATAGTGCATTGTATATCAGATCTTTCATTGATATTAGCTGATGAGGATTTTTCTGACAAAAGGACCAACTAACTTGGCTATAGAGAAAGGTATACAGAACCACAATCTGAATGAGACAGGTATTGACACACCTCTATTTTTGGCGATGCTCTCTATCTCTCGTCTTACCTCACGATGAAAACCGTCTCCTACTGTCAATGCCCTTTCATAAACATCGGCTAATTGGAAAAATATTTTAGTCTTCTGAATACGGCGATATGTAGGAGTCATATGGGCCAATTCCCAATTTGCAATAGCTAAGCGATGGCTACAAGAGCGTTTTTCCTGACCACTACGAGTAATGCTACCATCTGTTTGGTGGTGCACGTAAGTTCTTTCATGGCAAAAGGCTATACTCTTGATATGCTTTAGGAGGTCAAACATCCATAACTCATCCTCATGAATCAACCCTTCACAAAAAGATATATTATTCTCTTTTATGAATTTAGTGTTTATCAGTTTATTCCAAGCATTAACAGGAATCCAGTCTTGAATATACTTAACATCAAAGAAGAATTTATTAGCAAGTTCATTTGATGCTATGTGCGATGGTAGATTCTTCTTCAAATTGAGGTCACGCCACTTCTCGGCATAAACATCTGGCAATAGCAAGGTATTACCACAAATCATCTCTGACGATGGGAATCGCGATGCCACAACCATAAGTTTATGAAGGCACTCCTCCATTAACTCATCATCAGAATCTAGATAAAATATCCAATCAGAAGATGCTGAGGCATGTCTAGTACCAGTATTTCTTGCTGCTGAGAGTCCGCCATTAACCTTATGACGGATAATTCTGAAACTAATATCTCCTCTATAATTGCTTATAAAGTCGATAGCTAGTTGCATAGAGTTATCCGTGCCACAGTCGTCAACAATAATACACTCAATATCTTTGACGTATTTTTGTCTAGTTACACTCTGCAGACAACGTATGATATAATTCTCAACGTTGTATACTGGTATGACGATAGAAATCATTAGTTGCCTCGTTTAGCTTTGTAGCCCTTATTGGTTAGTAGTGTCACCACCTTATCCCTTACGTCACCTTGTACAAGTATCTCTCCATCCTTAGCAGAGCCGCCGACACCACACTGCTGCTTTAGCCATTTCCCCAAAGACTGAAGGTCGGCCTCTGTGCCTACAAATCCGCTTACTAAAGTAACACTTTTACCTGCTCGCTGACGTTTATCTAGAGATACGATGAGTTTTTGCTGAGCTGGTTCAAGGGTCTCTACCTCTTGCTCCTCTTCGTATTCATATTGGAAATCGGGATTTGTTGAGTACACTACCCCGACTGCATTTTTCTTACTCATAGTTCGATAATATTATTGCGTATACCAAACTTAATCATATCTACAGTAGTTTTAAGATTAAGTCTTTGCATTATGTGGTTTTTATGCGTCTCCACTGTTCGGATGCTCAAATATAGCTGGTCTGCAATCTCTTTATTTGTCTTATTCTGACCCCAAAGTTTGAGTATCTCTATCTGACGAGGGGAGAGCATATCAACAGTAGGAGTCTGAGGTGCAGGCATAGCATCACTTACATATCCTGCAATAAGCATATTGGCTACATCAGGACTCCAGTATTCATAGCCTCCTCTAACTGTAAGGAGTGCTCTTTGAAGCTCCTGAAAGTCGGCTTCAGTACTAAGGAATCCCTTAACGCCACACTTTATGGCACGTACTACAGCTCTCTGTGACACTTCATTGCTTATTACAATTGCTCTAAGACGCTCAAATCGGTCTAGGGCTACCTTTGCTAATTCTAAATCCTGAGAATCTGCACTATGAATATTGATAAGCAGTACGTTAATACCTTTAGAACGTATTGACTCGACAAGCAATATTGGGTCTCTTTCTACTACTACTGCCTCAATGCTATCGAGAGTTGATACTGAGAGCGCAAGGCTCTGTGCTACTACCTTATGACTATCTATTACTCCTACTATCATCTCTATTATTTAGAAATTCTCCAATACATGTTTCACAAGTTGCTTCATACCTGGCTTATAATCCTTTGATGCTGTACCAGCCTGACGATTAGCTATTATTATACAAATTGTTGCTGCCTTATGGCCTAATAGTTTTGATAGAGCATATATAGCAGAGCACTCCATCTCGTAATTGGTAATCTTCTTACCCTCATACTCAAACTTAGGCAAGCGTTCATTGATATCTGGCACTGCTAAAGGCAAACGCACTACCCTACCCTGTGGTCCATAAAAACCAGGGGCTGATATTGTGGTACCTAAGCGTACATTATCATTATTCTTGAATCGCTCCAAGACATCTGTATCAGCATTTATTATATATGGCGCACCCATCTGTGGGTTCCAATTCATAAATTTGTAGAAGGCATTCTCCATACCCTTATCTACCACCTCATCTCTACCAGCGTAGAAATTTAACACTGGGTCAAATCCTATTGCTGTCTCAGAGAGCAACCAAGAGTCGACATCTAGATCTTTTTGTAGAGAGCCAGATGTGCCTATACGAACAATATTGAGACTAGTCTTCTCCTCCTTGACCTTACGTGTATTAAAATCTACATTTACCAAAGCATCAAGCTCTGTAAGCACAATATCTATATTATCAGTACCAATGCCGGTAGAGATACATGTTATCTCTTTACCCTTATATGTACCAGTAGCTGTTCGAAATTCCCTATTCTCGGCAGTATATGTTACCTCGTCAAACATCTGACTTACCATATCTACGCGACCAGGGTCGCCTACCAAAATAATATTCTTAGCGAGTTTACCTGGGAGAATGTGAAGATGGAAAACACTTCCATCTGAATTAATGATAAGTTCACTAGCTGGGATTATCTCTGTTGTGCCCATGGATCTCATTGTTTTAAGTTTCTTAGAACGCAAATATACAAAACAAATACGAAAAACACGTAAGCCGGATATACAAAATGTAAACTATCACACATTATCAATTACTCTT
>JAUNDI010000001.1 GCA_030526155.1 Bacteroidia bacterium | reverse complement strand
ATATACATTATTTTGAATATTTGGCACTAATCACTTCCATGGTTCGACATGAATAGAGATAATAGACTGAGGTCCGAACTCCTCTCTAAGACGGTGTTCGATTTGAGTAGCCCTTTCGTGCGCCTCGTAGAGAGATTGGTTACCATCCATACGCACGTGCATACTTATAGCATAATGCACACCGATTTGGCGAGTACGCAGATTATGCATATCCTTCACGCCCTCGAAAGAGTGGACTAGTCTATCGATATTATCCTCCACCTCTTTAGGGAGGCTACTTTCGAGGAGTTGGTTTACGCTATTATTGATTAATTGTATTGAGACCTTAAATATAAAGAAGCTTACTATAACCGCTGCGAGGGGGTCGAGTATAGCCCAATGCTCACCGAGGAAACAAGCGGCACCGATACCCACGGCAGTACCGATAGAAGAGAGGGCATCGCTACGATGGTGCCATGCGTTGGCTACGAGCGCCTCGGAATTGAGTGTACGACTTTTGAGCATTGTATATTGGTATATAGCCTCCTTGAATACGATACTAGCCACTGCGGCCCAGAAAGCCAACCAACCAGGAGAAGAGAGTTGTTCGTCGCAAAAGAAATAGCCATACATCTTTTGGAGTCCGCTTATTAATATACCACCACCCACGAGGATAAGGAGGAGACCAATTATAGAAGTAGCAAGCGTCTCGTACTTACCATGACCGAAATCGTGGTCCTCATCAGAAGGCTTACTACTGATACGCAGCATAATGATGACGACGAAATCTGTGAGGAAATCGCTCAGAGAGTGGACTGCATCGGCAATCATAGCAGAAGAGTTGGCCATGAAGCCAGCAATAAATTTAAGAGCGACGAGGATAGCATTTATGACGCTACCCAAGAGAGTAACTCGTACGATTTCGCATTGACGAGAATGAATAAGAGTATCAGAGTCCATAATATGTGAATATAAATAGTTGAAATAGGCTCATACGACATAAGAAAAAAGATGTTGCATATATCACGCTACAGGCATTGATAATGCTATGCAAAGTATACTTATGCTAAAGGCTAGATATAAGATATTTTGAAAAAATATGTAAACAAACGCTTGTATGACTAGTTTTTTTTTATTTTTGCCGACCAATATTTAGCATTCACTGAATGCCTACATATTACACACATAGCAAATACGATTATGAAAAAGATTAAGAAAGCAGTTATCGCAACGATTGTTGCGTTATTGAGCGCAACAAGTATTAGTGCGCAGAAAGTGTATGAAGTATGGGATACCCCTGCGACAGAGTACAGCAACATGTATGGAGATGGATTCTTTAATATTGCTGTAGACATTACCAAGGTAGAGTTTAGTGACGAAGAGACGACAGTGTACTTGACAGCGCTAAGAAGATCTGACTATGGAGATCAGTTTAAATTTCAGTTTGCACCTAGTACCTATATTACAGGAGGAGGCGTTAGATGCCCTATAATAAAAGCAGAAGGCATAGAGCTAGGCAAATTTGTGACTACTGGCAAAGACAATAGACTAGATATGGTATTTCACTTTGCTCCATTACCAAAAGGGACAAAGAAATTTGACCTCAGAGAGAGTGATGAGGGGTGGGCATTTATGACCTTAGGCATAAAACCAGCAGAAGAGTGTTGGGGCGATGTGAAGCATTCATATTGGAGAGATGAGAATACGGGAGAATGGGCATTAGCCATTCTAGAAGAGTGCGTGGTATATGAAGGTGATTTTTGGGATTACAAGACAAAACCAGAGACAAAGAAAGACAAGACAACCTTTACGATGACCAATGGCAAGAGAGATGTACTCGTTAGCATTGGGAAAAACAAGAAAGGCAAGAGAGATATAGAGATAGACGGCAAGAGAGGCACATATGCCATGATAACTAGTAGATTCATGCCAGACTACCCTACTAAGGATACACGTAGCGAGTTTGTAAATAGTGGATATAATGTTGACACTATAACGGTAGTAGGCTGGTTGAAAGGCATGCCAGAGCACTTTAAGAGCCAAAAGACTATAAATATATCATACAACGAAATAATATCGACATCTGAGAAAAATGTCGTTGCCGACTTAGACTCATTAGGCAGATTTAAGGCAAAGATACCAGCGATAAACAGTACAGAGAGCTTTATTGACTGGGGACGTTGCTTTATGAGAAATATGTTTGAGGCGGGCAAGAGTTACCTCTTCATATATGACTTTAATGAGGGTCGTAGATACTTTATGGGAGATGACGTGCGCTTACAGAACGAACTATTTAAGTACCCATTAGATTGGGAGAGCATAAGAAAAGAGAGAGAAGAGGGATACGACACCTACATATCAAGAGTAGATAGTCTTTTGAAAGCTAAGAATGCGCAGGTAGACCAACTATGTGCAGAACACCCTACCCTATCGACACGATTTGAGAGATATAGGAAAGGCAATACGCTAGCACGACAAGCCATGGATTTCGGTCAATCTAGGTTTAACACAAAAGACATGAAAATCAACGACATAGCACGTAGCTATGCAAAAGAGACCTTTTGGGATAAGATGGAAGAGCCTATAACGCTACATAGAGATATAAAGCATTTTATAGACGACTATATAGACGACACGATAGGTAGAAAGCCAGTATTTGCGAACTTTATGGATATAGCAGATAGGTTATTAGGCACAGAAGAGGAGTTAGCAATAATTAGACTCTGGAAGTCGGAAACAAAAGAGTTAAACGCGAAAAAGGAGGCAGAGCCGGATGCAGAAGAGAGAAATCGCATAGCCTACGAATGGGATAGAGACCATGCCGATTTGATGGAAAAGTTGGGAGATATAGTAAGCAGTGATGCTAACCAGAGGATACAGATGAATTGGTTTCTCTCAAGCAAACTAGACAACTATAAAGAGACCCTTGACGAGATGGGCGCTCCAAGTACAGTAAAAGACAGAGCGATATCACTAGCCGTGTATCATGATATGGAATACTCACGAAAGCCGCTATTGGATGATGTCTTAGAGAAATATAAGAGTTATGTAAGTTTACCAGAATGCATTAGATTTATTGAAGAGGAAAACGATAATAACATTGCATTGGAGAAGAAAGAGTTTAATAAGATGGTATTAAAATCGTCTGATGCAGTGGCAGGCATTAGTGAGGGAGAGGAGATATTGAAGAAACTATTGGAGCCATACAAAGGCAAGATAGTATTGATAGATGTGTGGGGCACTTGGTGTAATCCTTGCAAAGAGGCATTGAAACACTCACAAGAGGAGTATAAGAGATTGGAGAAGTATGACATGGTGTATTTGTACTTGGCTAACTCTAGTCCGACTGGCACATGGGAGGCAATAATAAAAGAGTATGAAGTGACGGGCGACAATGTGGCGCATTATAATTTACCAAGAGAGCAGCAAGCAGCCATAGAGAGATATCTAAATGTACACTCTTACCCTACTTGGAAGATAGTAAGTAAAGATGGAGATGTATTAGACATTAAGGTAGATGCAAGACATTTAGATGAGTTGGAAGAGGTGGTAAAGAAACTTAGTGAGTAGGATAAGATAAAGAGTTGAAGATATATCCGCGTACCTTGAGAGATAGGTACGCGGATTTTTTGTTGGGCATACGGATTTTATGGATTTTTACGGATTTGTTTGGTTTAGAAGGCTCGACATGGAGATAATGATGGTATGATAGATGTAGTAGAGGTTCTAGATGGAGCTAGAAAGAGTGGTATATAATAGGCTTGAGGATAGTATTTGCACCCTTTTTGCTCGCAGTTTTTTATTTTTTGTATATTTGCAGTTGGATATCATATACACAGACGAGATGGCTAAAATAGAGATAAGACATAAGTGCGTTATGGCTGCTAGAGAGGCGGCTAGGAGAGATAATGATGCTAGGAGAACGGGGAAGAGTGTGTTCATAAAGAGGTATCATGGGAGGTATATGGTAATAGGCGTAATGGTAAGCGAGGCGCAGAGGAGCTGTAGAGATATCTTTGCTGATGCTCAGAAGTTGGCCTCGTACGAGATAAAGCAGTGGAATAGGAAGAGACATTGGGCGAGGGAGGCCAAGAGACATAAGGTAAAGGGGGCGCATAGGATGGCTGTATCGTATTTCTATAAGTTGTTGAAAGAGAATGGAGAAGAGTTGAAAGAAGAGTTGACACGCAAGAGAGTTGAGATGGTGTATGGGGAAGAGGCAAATGGGCATTTGCAGTTGGTAGAGAGGATAAGAGATGAAGAGTGGGCAGAGATGGATAGGGAGTCGCCGTTTTTCTATAGGAAATTTAGGAGGATTGAGGAGTATTATGGAGTGGTAATGAGGTGGAGGGCGTAGATAAAAGTGAGATATATAAGGGAATCAGCCCGACCAAACCGTCTATGATAATTTGTTGAATATCAGAGTATTAAAATATTTGGAATTGTAAAATATTACGCATATTTTTGCGGTGATAGTTCGAAATGAAAGAAACAAACGACAATGAACGAAATAACAACAAATAAGTTAGGCGAGCTAATCGCCTTTTGGCAGACAGAGGCATCAAGGATAGTAATGAGTCACTATGTATTTCACAGTGCTCTTGAGAGACATGCCGAAAGGGCGATAGAAGAGAATAACAAAGCGGTATTGAGAACCCTTCTGTACTTAAATACTAACATATCCGAGGAGGATGACAACTACGAGCGAGATAATATAGAACGATTATTAAAGGAGCATCCTGAGGCAGTATATGCTGAGACATTAGAGTGGTACAGTACAGAGATAAAAAAATGATAGTCTCCATTGATGAGTATATAAAAAAGGTAGAGAAAAGTGAGGACAAGAGGGATACAATACGACATAGCTACGATGTAATAAAATTCAGAAAGGATGGAGAGAGATTTTGCAGGAATTACTATGGAGAAGATAAGGGAAGATTTTATAAGTTGACAATAGAAAAGTGTAAAGAAGAAGATTATAGATTTTATGTGGAGTGTTTGATGGATTTGAATAGGCAATTGAGGGGACATTTAGAGAGGCTAAATGGGTAGAGAGAGGTATATTAGCCATTAAAGCATAGCTACGGCTCTTCTTATACCATTAAGTCTTTCTATAAATGATATATTTCGCCTTGCCATTTGGAGATTATAATCGGCTTGAGTTTTCAACCATATATCAGCACTAATTCCGAGAGCGGCCTCGAACATCAATGCATACTCTGTAGTAACTGGACGTTTACCATTAAGAATCTCGTTCAAAACACTATACGAGACACCCATTTGGCAAGCCAATGTTCTTTGCTTAATACCTCTACTCTCGAGTTCATCCTTGATAAGTTCACCTGGATGGATAGGAATAGAAGGAGCCAAATTATTAGCGATATATGAAGGATTTATTCCATTAATAGTTATTATACAGAAGCTATTTATAATGGTTTGACAAATCTAAAATATTGCATATCCTCCCATTAACATAGAGTTCTTGCAAATATGGTTATATCAAATGTAACAATCATACTAATTGTATTATGTTGCAAAGATATATTGTTTATCAAAAATTGGGAAATATCGAACAGAAAAGAATAACGCAAAAGTATCGCAATAAACAAGCAAAGGACTCCAGAGAAAAGCTCTGAAGTCCTTCTAGAGGTATATTAGGTGTTGGATTTATGCTATTTTTTGAGGATAGCTGTATTTGAGGCGTCGTCTGCTGCCACTAGAGATAGTGTACCATCGACTGAGATAGAAGAGATGATATAGGAGTGCTCCCAGTCGCCCTTACCATAAGCGTAGCTACCAGAGAGTAGATAAGTCTCATCATCATCTTGAAGTTCTATGCTATATGAGCCTATAAGTTGTTGCTCATACATACTATTAAGATTTTGACGGATAGTAAAGATATGATCGCGGCGGTCGAAATCAATCTTAAAATATACACCCTCAGGAAGTTGCTCACCGCGCCAAGATACTAGTTGCCATTCGCCGCTAAGATTAGCGTAGTTTACGGGGAGATTAACGACAGCTGGTTCGTCGTCATCATCCTTACAAGCTGAGAAAGCGAGGATGATAACTGAGAGGAAAAATATGTAGGATAATAATTTTTTCATTGTCGTATGGATTAACGTACTGTAATAACGAAAGAGGCGCTCTTTGAGCCAGCATTGATAGTTGCTTTTGTGAAGCCCGACTTAAGACCAGTAACGACGATATTATCGCCATTGAAAGATACGCTTGCGACCTCGGTATTAGCTACATTACAAGAGAACGTAGATACACCAGGGAAGATGTGGCGAAGTGACTGAGAGGCAGCCTTATTTACCGACGTCATGATATTAGGCATTGTAAAATCGGCTCCAGCAGACTGTACAGCCTTAAGGAGAGCACCCGCATCGATAAGTTTACCCATTTTACCGCGATAATCGCCCAACTGCATAAGAGTAGCTGGAGTACCATTTACGCCATGATTAAAATGGTATAGTTTCTCGCCAGAGAGATATTGATTAACGTCGCGGGCAGTAGAGAGGATAAGCTCCTTGAACTCTGAGGCCTTAAAATGGCGGTGAAGTTGTGCTGCATAAGACAAGCCAAGAGCAGCTACGCCGGCAGCGGCAGGGCAAGCCATAGAGGTACCCTCGTAGTAGCCATAAGCAGGTTTAACGCCATCGATGAGAGTACTAAGGATACGACCCTGATCGATATCGACATCAAAATCAGAATAACTATCGCCCACAGCACCGTAATAGTCGCCATCGCCACCAGGAGCACATATAGATACCCCCTCACCGTAATTGGTATATGTAGCAGGTGTATAATCGGCAGCGATACTAGATACGCTTATACACTCGGAGTAAGCAGCTGGGAAAGCGGGAGCTGCGGCATACTCATTACCAGCGGCGAAGAATACTAGGCCACCCTCAATAACGCCATTAGGAGAACCAGCATAATGTATGAAATAGTCGATACAATCCTTCTCGAGAGGATAAAGCGAGTACCACTCCTCCTCGGAAGCAGGTCCAGGAGTAAAACCTAGCAAGCCATTAGCGAGATAAGAGTTGTATCCCCAAGAACATTGGAGGATTACGGCGCCATTATCTGCAGCATACTTCATAGCGCGAGCCTCGTTAGCGAGAGAACAGCCATATCCGTCAGACATAATCTGTAGAGACATGATACGGACGCCAGGGTGAGAAGCGTCGCCACCAGCGATAGAGCTAACGCCTATACCATTATCATTCACGGCAGCAATAGTACCAGCAACGTGAGTACCGTGGCCAGCATCGTTTGTCTTATCCCAAGAGAGGATACTATTATCGGCATTGAAATTATATCCGTAGCGGTCGCCTGCGTAACCATTACCATCGGCATCCACATCGCTATTTTGAGTCTCAGCCTCATTTACCCACATATTAGGTAGGAGGTCGGGGTGAGAATACATGACAGCCTCGTCCATTACGGCAACGATAATCTCTGGGTCGCCAGTACAAAGAGGCCAAGCCTCTGCACAATTAACATCAGCGCCAGCAATAGCGGGAGCCCAAGACTTAGAGAACGAATAGTCGCCCGTATTGATATAACCCCACTGATGAGAGAGGCCTGGGTCGTTGAAGAACCCTACTGAGGCAGACTTAAGAGTCTTATTTATATCCACGATAGTTTTACGACCGCGGAATTTGAGATCCGGCTCTATTTGGCAGTTAGCCTGGAGCGCCTTCACACCTTGGAGAGAAGCTATAGCCCTATAAGCAGAAGCCATATTAGCGCTTTCTGAGAAACGCATTAGATACCACTCGTCCATACCAGCCGCGCGCGATTGAGCCACGCGACGAGAATCTGTAGGGAAGAGAGGCTCGACAGAGACCTCGCCGAGGATATTAGAGAGAGATGATAATTGGTGGAGGTCGGAAGAGTTAAGACGCACCATCATCTGTCCGCTTATAGCCCCTTGAACAGCGACCTCGGCCTTGAGATCAGCGTAGCTATTCTTGTCAGCAGGGATGATATCATTATCCTCACAAGAGGCGAATATCATAGATACTGCAGAGAATATAGGCAAGATATATTTTTTCATATTCAGTATTAGCTATTAATCAGTTACCACGTCATTAATTTCGAACTTACCACGATATAGAGGGTAAGCCTCGTAATAGTACTCGAAATCTGTTGGAGCGTTATCGAACTGCACTACTTCGCCCTTAGAGTTAAGGCCCGACTCCATTTGGTGGAATATGAGCTGATCTGGAGCCCACTCTAGGAAATTAGGGTGGTAAAGAATCCAATCAGGCAAAGAGCCTGTGAAGAAATTGAGGTTAAGGCTAAAAGTATGGACATTAGGTAGGATTTTAGGCTTACCTAGAGCATATCTAATAGTATCGCCATGAGCAGCGACATCAGCCTCGGTATAAGCCTCAACGCCATCCTCGCCTACTTTGAAATCTGGGATGTAACCCTCGATATAGTTATAACTTAGGCGTAGATACTCGAGGCTATCCCACAAGAAGAGACGCTTAAGCTGGGACATATGGTTAGGCTTATTAGTATCGAGGTATAGACCTATACCATCTGTATAACGGCTTTCTGACTTTTGGCGGAGATCGCTACAAGACCAACGGCGGCAAGCATTAATCTCTAGGTGCTTAAGTTTAGGGAAATTCTCCTTGGTAAGGATAGAAGGGATTTCGGTGAAGTTATTATTAGAGATACAGAGACTCTCGAGAGTACCGCCAAGGTTAACCAAATCATCAGGGAGAGAGACCAAACCATAAGCGAAGAGAGATAGGTATGACAAGTGCTTAAGATTGCATATCTCAGAACCCAGCTTAATGTTACATAGCATGGTATTAACATTAGTCTGCACTGTAAGAGACTTAAGATATGTGAGATACCCCAGCTCATGAGGAAGAGACTCCTTGGTATTTATGAGGAAGAGGGTAAGCGTCTTAACACGACCGATAGCCTCTTGGCAAGGGAGATCTTTGTCTGTTCGTTCCCAGAGAGAGAGGAAATCCCAGTAAGCCATATTCTCTACAGGCTCGAAAGGAGCCATACCCAACTGCTGAACAGCGAGGAGAACAGCTAGAGAGTCGCCCGCGCGATTATCCTCTATAGTAGGAGCAGGGCCCTGAATGAGAGTTACTGCTGCAGGAGATTCGAGAGACACATTAGCATCCTTAGGGACGAAACGGATGACAGCCTTACGAGCTACGTTTTTGGTATTCATCTTCCAGTCGAAAACCAAAGAAGATGTACGAGGACGAGAGCCACGATCGAGATTTAGGTCGAAATTGCGAAGAGAGAGCCAAGCGCCGTCGCCCTCCTCGTAGTCGATAACCACCTTAAAATCGACATTAGCTGTAACATTTATTTTAGTATTACGCTTACCAGGCATTGCAGAGTATGCTGCATGGTAGGATACAGAATCGGCTACGATATCATTTTTGAAACCAGTCTGGTGGACATTAATGATATGGTCTGTCTCGCCAATGATAGAGAAGCGGATAGATGTATTACGGATAGAATTGATGAGTGTACTATCTATACGTAGAGTACAATCAACATCACCGATACCATTAGCTGGTGATATACTCACCCAAGGGTCGCTAGCTGTAGCCACCCAAGCCTTATCACTGAGGATCTGAATACGCTTACTTGCGCCCTCAGGGCCTACAGTTATTTCTTCAGTCTCTAGAGAGAAACCCTTTATAGAATTATCATCATCTGAGCAAGATACGCACAGAGCGATAGCAATAAGGGAAAATATGTAGTAAAACTTCTTCATATACATCACTGATTAGTTATTCTCCAAATCGAGATAGCTACAACCGCGGATATCCTGAGTAGGGTCATAGATTAGCACATAATACCCTGCACCGATATATGAGCATACAGTGCTCAAGTCGATACTGATATTAGGATTATCCTTAATCTCGAATACACGGATATAAGGAGAGATCTTATCGTCAATCTTACGAAGGTCATTGCTACCCATATAAAGAGCCACGAGGCTTGGGCAGCTACTGATACCAGTAGGCCAATCGCGCAAAGTACGATTACCCTTAGCATCGCGTTGGTGACGGATAGCATATACGGTAAGACCTGAACAATCTAGCGGTGCTGTTGGGAAATAAGAGAAAGAGTTGTAGCTAAGATCTATACCATATAGATATGGCACATTCGTAGCGTAGAAATCCTTTGCTGGAAGAGATGTTAGGTTATTAAACTGGATATCCAAGCTTTGGAGGAACATACTCTTTGGTCCGGTCATTGAGCCCTCAGGGAAATCTGTCATACCATTACCAGCGAGATTCAACGAAGATATAGGAGAACCCGACTTAAATAGAGGTGCTGGGAATGACTTAAGGCAGTTATATGCGAGGTTGACAGAACTTGCATTTATGCCGTGGAAGTTATCTGGATCGTCGAAGCCAGAGATATCATTATGGCTAAAGTCGACACTCTTCATGGTGTATACGCTCTTAGCGTTGAAGATATCAGGCACCTTAGTAAGGTTATTATGAGAGCAGCTGAAAGACTCTACGTCGTTATATCCGAAGAAGAAGCCATCATCTGCTAGAGGTAATTCTTCGATAGCGTTATAATCGAGGAACATATCTACCATTTGTACGCCCTTACCGAAAGGGTGGATAGTGTGTACCTTATTATGTACGAGGTCGAGGAAGTGAAGCTTCACCATCTTAGAGAGGTGAGCATAATCTGGTGTCTCCTCGAGATTATTATAACCGAGGTAGAGCAACTGTAGCTTAGCGCCAGCGGGACCCTCGATGATAGTCTCCCAATCAGCCTTAAGCTGTTCGCCTGATATACCAGTATTTAGACAGAGGTTAGCCACCTGTATCTCTGGTAGATTAGCGATAAAGTCTGTTGGTAGAGATGTAAGGTTAGGACAGTTGTATATCTCTAGGTCTGTGAATGCCTTAAGGTTAGACCATGAGAGAGTGTTACGCTCTTCGTAGAAAGGCGATTCTGGCTGTATCTCGCGCCAGAAATTCTCTGATGTAATAGGAGAATTAGCGAGGTACAACTGAGATAGGTTAGTAAGACGCATTATAGCCTTACTGATACCAACTATATGATTTGACAAGCGACCGCCCTGAACATCATAGAGATATTTACGGGCGTATGTCTTGATAGACTCTTGTGTAGGGTCGGAATTGATAGTCTCTTGAATAGCCTCGCTAAGAGACTGACGAGGGTCACGAGCTAGGACTTGTTTATGATAGTCATAACGAAGTTCATGAGCATTAGAGAGCACACTCTTCTTAGCTATCATCTGCTGTATTTGACCGCCTATTGTCTCATCGTGTGCACCGAGGAAGAGGATCTTCATCTCTGTGAGCTGACCAATTTCGTCAGGCACAACACCCTTAGCGCCGAAGCCTAAGATAGAGACCATGTTGACACGACCATTAGAGTTAAGGTCGACACCAGGCTGGTTACCCCACATATCAATATCCTTGTTGAAGTTCCAATTACAACCTGGGGTATTTGATTCGCCTGTGTATTTCCAGTTAGGGCCATCGAGCGACTCCCAAATAGCTCTTAATGCGATATAATCCTTGATATATTCGGCAGCAGTATTAACTTTTACTGGCACCTCTACATCTTTTTGCTGTGCATTATCGGCTACACGGAATTGGACAGCATCCTTAACTATCTCTTGAGCGCCAAGCACTGTCTTAGCGTTCTTATCAGAATAAGTAATATACCTCAAGACTGAGTAATTACCTGCACGGAGAGTTATAAGGGAATCAATATATAGAGTTTGACTTGTGAAATACTTGTTATTAGACGAAGGGTCTGCCCCCTCGATAGGTGTATATACTTGTTTGAGTGTCACGGGTAGTTTAGAGAGCTTAATCTGCTCTTTACTATATTGGTTCATAACGACTAAGTCGATAACCTTGATGTCTGAGAAGAGGTATTCGATACCATCTCCTACGACAGAGGCCGACTTCAATATAGTGTTATCAATACTCTTAGTAAGTACAAAGTTAACTGTTCCATGACCTACGGCATCAACTGAGAGGTTATGTACGTGCATACCATTAGGGAGGACGCTGAACTGTGCATCTGAACCATCTACATTGCCCACGAGAAGTTCCTCGTCGAGGGTATCATATAGATAGAAACCAACAATAGTATAGTCGCCAGCCATTAGCTTAAGCTTATCACTACGCAAACCATACTCGGCATTTTCGTCGTCATATGCATTAAGAACCAATGTCTGCTCGAGTGCGAGTCCATTATGCTGCATTAAGACACGAATCTTATGAGCATCGCGGAGGTACTCTAGTTTGGCTACTTTATTGGTTGATGTTGGTGCTGATGCACTCTTGAAAAGTTTGAACTGCACATAGCCATACTCCTGTTGGATATCGTTATCATCATCTTGGCAAGATGTCAAGAGCGACAACGAGATAACAGAACAGAGTGCTATGCACAATGAAAAAATATTTCTAAGCGTCTTCTCCATTATTGATTTTTCGTAGGGAATGTGGATACTTAGTAATGTATGGGTTAATATTCGCGATAGAAAGGAACCTGCGGGCTAGGTTTGGGGACTTTGCCCGCAGGGTATGGGGGATTAGTCTTCTGGGTATAGATTAATATAGTACTCTACACCAGCAACTTGAACATAAATGAAATACTCAGTCATCGTTGAATCTGTACGAATAACGAAGCCATTTTCATTAAGATCAAATTTCCCAGCAACGAAAAGATCCTCGAAAGTTAGAACGTCTGTGAAAGTCATATCTCGCAATGACATGAAAACGTTGCCATTGTAAAAATCGTCCTGTGTAAGACCGGGGATATTAACAACAAGTGTATGACCTTCTGGAATCATATAATAGTTCTCGATACCAGAATCAGGAACTGGCATAAATGTTATAGTTTCACCACTCTCCTGATCGATAAACTCAGCTGAAGAAATAACAGACGCTGCCTTTTCCCAAGACAAAACAACATACTTATCTTCAAGATAACCTGCCTCAACGCCATTCGCCATCTCTAACTCATTCATAGTCTCAAATACTGATGCAGGGATTGCATACAACTCACCCTTTGAAGATGGAGCATAATCATCCAAAGCGAAAAGATATCCGTTATCAGTAGTTGTCACTTTGTATGGCGAATACTGATAAAGTTTCTCAATATAGTACATACCATCGAAGTAATCACCATGCAAGAAAACAACCTCCTCGCCAGCATATACATTAAATGGAATACCATCAGCAGATACATTCATCTTATTCTCGCTCATCTCTCTGTAGTAACGCTCCTCTTGAGAGTTGAGGTCGACCTGCCAACCGAAGTTAGCTACGATATCAATAACCATCTCACCAGCAACCATACCAGTATACTCGATAGCTATAGAAGCTGCAACAGCCTCAACACCCTCCTCAACGAAGTTGATAGTACCGCTCCAAGGCTTGTTTGGTGCATTTATTGCCATCTCGCTCTCGTTGTATGCAATCTTAACCTCATTCTCACCAGCTACAAGCTCGAGTGTATTCTTGCCATTGAATGTCAAGAACTCTGGAAGCTCAGAAGCAGCACATGCGATATTAGAGGTAATCTTAATTGTTGCACCAGCGAAACCTACCTTGATAGACTCTGCATCTACAACCTTCACCTCATTTACCCAAGGCTTGAGAGTAATCTTAGCGATTACCATGCTCTGCTCAGGAGCATTTGGATATGCCAATGTCAAATTAGCTGTCTTGCCAGCATTCTCACGTGAGTAAGTAACCTTAACCTCTACATTCTGCTCGCCAGCCTCGCCCTGTGTTGTAGTACCATTCTCAAATACTGCCCAAGAGGCATCAGAAGAGAGTGTCCAAACATCATTAGCTGTGAATGATACCTTGCAAGTACCCTCCTCAGCATCGTTGATTTCTAGTGCTGACTCAGGGAACGAAGGAACGAACTTCTCATCGTCGTCGTCATCACAACTTGTGAATGCTACAGCTGTTGCCATCATGGCAATAGTTGCTAGCTTTCCGAAAAATCCTGTTTTCATTTTCTTTGGTTTTATGTGTGTGTTTATTCTATAAGCCATTTCTCAATATCTCCTCTGCCTCGGCGTCAGATATCCACTCGAAGATATTTACGAATGTTCCTACCTGATTTGACGATTCTGGCATACCTGAGACATACATATTAAAGTACATCACAAGGAATCCTTCGCAAGTACTATAGTATGATGCAGTGGATGTCTCGCGGATATGTATATTACCATCTCCATAGAGAGTACCAAAGGCCTCTACTGTAGATGCTGCCACTTGATCTTCAAATTTTACTATAGGGCTCAAGATATCATCGTTGGACAATCTTACCTTAACATCGAAATCATCATAGAAACAATCGCTAATGATTATGCTATTAGGGTCATTAGGGTCAATATATGATTTCACTAGACGTTGCATATTATAGGCATATGTCTTCAAGTAAGAACTTGTCAGCACTGCATACCCAGTGAAGATATTCATATCCATAGGGCAAGCCTTCTGAAGAATGATGTGCGACTCTACGCCATATATGTCCCAAGCTTGCTGTTCATCGCAAATAATTTGAATTGTGATACCTAAACTATCACCTACTGAGATATTATCTTTTATACCTCTTACCTTCAAATATCCTACGCGCTCACCTGCTGGGATAACCACGTTATAGTCCTCCAAGACATAATGACGATGCTCTATAGCATTACTCTTAGACTCTATGACCTCGATACCAAAGCGTCTATCTTTATCAGATGTCTGAGTTGCCACTACGGCAATATCAAACACCTCGTCATTATTCTGTACAGGAAGTACAGTCATACTATCGGCAAACATCACGTATGATGGACCGCTATAGGTTGTATGCTCAGTATCGCAAGAGGTAAAAATCAATGCGAATAGAGCAATTGCTGATATAAAAAACCTCTGTATCATCTACTCTATCGGTTACTTTCGTTAGGTAAAATGTTGGCACCTGGTGCCTCAAGCTCATGCTGTGGAATAGGCCATACGAATAGTGCATCATCAGCCTCTACCTTGAGCGAGCTACCGCTCTTCACACTCTCCGACTGTGGTGTACGCTCAAAGCCCTTATGCCAACGCTTTAGGTCAGTAAGACGGAAGCCCTCCATATACAACTCCTTCACGCGCTCTTGCTCAATAACTTGCAATGCTGTCTTAGCATCAAGGTGTGGAGTGCTTGTATAGCTTGTATATCGTGCTTTTCTAAGTGTAGCTATATCTTTTGCTGCTTCGGTATATTTGCCCAACATAGCATTTGCCTCTGCTCTTATTAGGTATTGCTCCGCAAGACGGAATACCTTTGGCTGATGCATATGTAAGATACCCTGACTTGAGAAATTAGGGTTACCCCAATACTTAACCAATAGTGGCCACTGCAAGCCATGTGTATGTCCAGTGGTAAATACTGAGAAATATGTATCTACTCGTAGGTCATTTGCCTCATAAAGATTTATTACCCACTGAGCAGGAACGTAGTCTGGCTTTACCGACTGGTAATCGTAATTGAAGAATATACGTCCTAAGGCACCACCATAGGCTGTTGATGTAAAGCCTACTTTCCAAATAGTCTCTGTACCCTCGTCATATTGCCATAGGTAGTCGAAGTATGACATCTGACCTGAGTATATAGAAGATGCTGATGACAAAAGGTAGTACCCACAATCTATCAACTTACTAGCCTCCTTGGCTGCCTCTTCCCAACGACCTAAATAGAGGGCTACCCTAGCATGTAGAGCATGGGCTACATACTCATTGAAGTAGTTGCTACTATATAAAGGTCCATGTGTCGATGGCTTATAATCATCGTCGAGCTTCAACATCTCCTCTGCAAGAGCTATCTCTTTCATAAGGAAATCAACCGACTCTTTTAGTGTAGATCTGTATATCTCGCCTCCTTGGTTATAGTGCTCTGTAATGACAACACCCAACTCTGTATCTGCTGTAGCCTCATCATATGGCTTAGTAAAGAGTCTTATCAACTCCCAATATGCTATTGCTCTAGCCATATGTGCCTCACCGCAGTACTGGTCTAGACGGTCTAGGTCGTCGTCATCTGTAATAGTACGACGTAGTCTATCTTCATAGTCCAAAAGGAAGTTGGCACTTGTTATTACATTGTATAGCGAACCATATACTGCCTCGATATTGGCATTTGTCGACAATATCTCCCAACGCCATGTGTCGCCATAGGTATTGGTATAACCATTTACAGCATATACCATATCACACTGCAAATCAGGCATGATGCTCAATGCTCCACTATAGAGAGAACTGCTAAGGAATGATGAGTACAATCCTATTACCGCCTGATTGGCTTCGCTAATAGTAGTAATGGCTTTATCTGCAGGTATAGCATCTTCTGGTAGCTTATCTAAACATGATGTAAAGAGCATCCCAGCAAAAAGTATGTATATTATTTTCTTCATAACTCTCTTTTCGTATTAGAATGTAAACTCTGCACCAATGGTGAACTGCTTTGTCATAGGATACTGTGCCTTATAGACGTTAGCACTACTCTCTGGATCTAGGCCTGAGAACTTAGTAAATGTCAAAAGGTTCTGTGCCTGGAATGATACCCTAGCCGAAGAGAAGAAGTTAGTCTTCTTTAGCATTTCAGAAGGGAATGAGTATGACAATGATACATTCTTAAGGCGTAGGAACGATGCATCTTCCAAGAGGTGAGAGTCCATCTGTGGCGCTACACCATATCTAGGTATATCTTTCACATCGCCTGGCTGCTTCCATCTGTCATATAGCATTCTCTTACTTTGGTTGTATACCGAGTACAATCCATTACTCTCCTCGAAGTATCTATCGTTGTTTATCATCCAACGGTCGTATACCCAGCTCCATTGTGTGGCTAATACTAACCCCTTCCACATAGCACTGAACCCGAAGCCGCCTTGCCATGGTGCAATGTAGTTCTTGCCTATCATGACTTTATCCGACTCTTTATACTCTGTGGTCAATGCGCCCTCTTTAGTGAGCCATAATGCATCACCATTGGCTGGGTTAACGCCCGCAAATCTATTGATGTAGAACTCTCCTACCGAATGACCAACAACAAGTTTGGTATTGGTACCGCTCATCTCATACTCGTCAAGACCATTATAGAGCTCTTTAATCTCATTCTTATTGTATGATGCTGTAGCATTTACTGATATCAAGAGGTCGCCTCTCTGGAATACTGTAGCATCTGCTGATATCTCTATACCCTTATTTACCATCTCGCCTACATTGTCCCATCTGCTACTTGCACCTGTCTGTGAGTAGCTTTGTGGTACTGCCATAAGCATATCTGTAGTGCGCTTATAGTATAACTCTACATTAAGGTTAAGTTTGCTCCACAATGAGGAGTGTATAGCAAGGTTGTTACTCCACAATTTCTCCCAACGTAGCTTAGGGTTTCCTTGCTGCATTGGATAGATGCCCGACTCGCCGTCGTATATCGCGCCACCGCCTACTAGGGCTAGATGGTCGTAATTTGGAATACTTGAATTACCTGATGTACCTGTACTTAGGGCTATCTGCATGCGGGTTAGTACACTGCGTGTGCCTGCCATCCACTGCTCGCCTAGTATGTCCCACATGCCACCTACCGACCAGAAGGTTGCCCATCGTCCATCTTTACCAAATCTTGATGATGCGTCTGATCTTATCGAACCATCAAGGTAATACTTGCCTTGGTAGTTGTATTCTGCCCTACCAAAGAATGATAGGTAAGCATATGCGCTCTTTGATACTCCCCATGATGTTGCATCTGTAGCAGCAGATAGGTTTGTCAAGAAGTCGTTATTCTGTCCGCGTGTTACTACCTGGAACTGCTCTTGTGAGTTATTTACACCCTCTTGTCCTAACAAGAATGTGAAATGGTTGTCATCATCCATATCCCACAAGTAGTTGAGGGTATTGGTTATCGTAAGGTTTACTGTGTCGTACGAACTCTTACCTGCTCGTCCAATACCATTATTACCTGAGAATGATGGTCTACTCTTCATATCTGTAGTACCATGGGTATAGTCTATACCAAAGGTACTCTTCCATGTCAACCCTTCTACTGGCACTATCTCCACAAACATGCTAGATAGGGCCTTGTATTTCTTATGCTCCATTGGGTTGGCCATAATCCACTCAATAGGGTTTACCGATGTACCTTTCCAATCTTTCGAATCACTCTTGGCTATCTTACCATCTTTTGTATATGGATTCCAATAAGGCAACATAAAGCGGCATGCCGAAATTGGTGAGTATAGTGCATACTGTCCATCTTCTGCTTGTTGTACCTCTTCGTAGGCCAACATTGTATTTGTGCCTATCTTGAGTTTGTCTGATGTCTTAACATCTGCATTTACACGTGTATTGTATCTGCGGAATTTCGAGCTATGTGCAATACCATTCTGGTCAAAGAAGCCGCCAGATACATAATAGTGCAATTTATCTGTGGCTTTATTTACCTGCACCTCATAGCTCTGGAGCATAGCATCATCATTAAATACTATGTCTCTCCAGTTTACATCTGTCTTGGATAGTTGTGCGTAATTCTGACCTGCGTCTATGCCTACCTCTTTCTCAAACTCTATACGCTCTGCAGTATTCATCAGATGCCACTTACCTTGGGCTAGCTGACTGATACCTCGTTGTCCTCGCACCGTTACCTTCACGTCGTCCATAGATAGACCGCGTTTGGTCGTAATTACCACAACGCCATTGGCCGCGCGTGCACCATAAATAGAGGTACTACTAGCATCCTTGAGCACGTTCACACTCTCTATGTCGCCTGGAGATAATGCATTAAAGTCTGATGCCGATACAGGCACACCGTCCAAAATAAACAATGGCGCAGTACCACTATTTATCGAGTTAGTACCACGTATCTGGAAGGTAGCAGTCTGTGAAGGCTCACCACTATTGCTCATTACCGTCAAACCAGCTGCCTTACCTTGCAATGCTTGGTCAAAACTAGCTGTTGGGGTATCTGCTATCTTATCGTTGGAAATCGTAGAAACCGAACCTGTTATGGTGCCTTTCTTTCTCACACCATATGCCACTACCACAATCTCTTCCATGTCTTGCGAGTCGTCTCGCATCTCTACATCTATCTTGGTCGTGCTGGCATCATACTCCCTTACCTCGGTACGCATACCCAAATAACGGAAGCTCAATGTATTATTGGCTGTACTACACTTAATGGTATAATTACCATCAAAATCTGTTACCACTACTACATTCTGCTCTTCTTGAACTACAGCAACGCCTGGCAATGGTTGATGAAACTGCGCATCGGTGACTACACCTGTAATCGTCACATCTTGCGCCCAAAGGTTCGAAATGCTGCCGAATGACAACACAATAAGGGCTGCCACACACAGTCTTTTTACCATACTTAAGAGTATTTAGAATTAAACTACTACAATATAATCGCTCTATAGGTTGGAATAGCACGACTAAATGACGTGGCAAAGATAATCACATTAGACAATAATCATAACTAAGCAATACTCCCCCAAACATGATTTACAATTTTTTAAGAAAATTAAACTGCCTGTATTTCATCTCCCTCTCTGCCCGCTATTTATCTGTCATAATATTCCAATATAATATCTTAATAGGCACCACGCTCATACCTCGCGCTAACCTCGCTCTATACAGCCGCTATGCTGAGAGGAGGTTTCCAACTTTATATTTTCACAACGAATCATTATACCCACAACACAAAAAAGGCGAGGTATAACCTCGCCTAATATCTAATATCTACATCTCTCTAAAACGAAAAGTTAATACCTGCCAAATACAAGCCTCCCATTATATCCATAAAGCATAGCTCTCTCTTATGGTTGTTAAATAGGTTCCTACCATTGAAGAATACCTCCACACACTCTCTTGGCTTATATCCTACCTTCATATCCACAGTGAAGCGTTTGTTCAATTTATCAAGGCCATATAATGTCTGATACTCCCTATCTCCCATAAAGTTAAGCATCGCAGCTACATTTAAGGCCGATGTAGGATGATACATAACTCCTAACGAACCATAGAAGTTTGGCGCTGCTTTATGCTCATGCCCATCTTCTACCTCTGGCCTCTCATAAAAGTCACTCTTAGTAACTAAGGCCATATTCGCTAAATCTGCTTCTGTCAATACTCCTTGGGTCATCAAGGTCTGTATAGCTCCCATTGTATTCTGACCCACTGTAAGCCCATCTGCAGCAAAGCCTTGCGCTACTGCTCCAAATGACATTCCTAAGTTCTGTATGCTCTTTGTCACTTGGTCAGATATAGCTCCACCTTGGTCATATGGGAAATATCCATCTATAGTGGTCTTCTGACAATTCAAATTGGCTTTCATCATCAATTTCTTACTTATCGACCAGTCTATAGACATCGAGGCGCCTATCTGACGAACATCAAATCCTAAATCGTCATTGTACTGTATAGTGGCTAACGTCTTGGTATTTGGTATCATTATAGAGGCTATATTATCGGCTGTCATGCCTGCTAATAGAGCTGGATTCTCTAAATATGGCTTCAAGTCAAGGGTAGCCTCACAATTCTTACTCATCAACTCTCCATAATCGGTTGATTTCGAATAGAAGGCTTCAAAGTCTATCAACACCTTATTATTAGGTCTTGTTCTATATCCTAACTCAAAATTATCTATCTTCACAATACTTGCCTCAGGACTACCTAAGAATCTTATCTGATTTGGAAAGGATGCCCTTAGCCATGAGTATGAACACGACGAGTTTAGTAATATCGCCGAGCGCATACCTCTAGAATACGAGGCTCTCACAAAGTTCTCTTGGTTCATTTGGTACGATAATGCCCCAAGCCACGAGGTATTCCACTTGTCTGGCATATTGGTCTTGTCTGACCTTACAGCTGCAACTGCCCTAAATCCGCCTACCTTATAGTCTAATTTCAAACTAGGTGTTATACTGCGTAATGTCGATGATGTATTCAAAAAACCCGCACCATCTCCCAAGTCTTCTCTTCGTAAATCTATATAATCACACTCATAGTCTTTATACTTATTCCACATCCAATCAATACCTGGTCGTATAGACAAATCGCCAATATTTAGGTCATAGCCCAACATCATCTGTACCTGGTTCTCCGTTGTCTTGAACTCTGGCTCGGCCAACTCATACTCTCCCGACTCGTTCTTATAACTTGCCCTAAACGAGAGATTCTTTATGCTAGTATTTATATTTACATACGATCCCTTTATTACTTGATATGTATTAGAATAGTATTTATCTGTCAACGACTGATGCATAGCATAGTTAGAAACATAGCCTCCTGTAATGTCTACTCTTACATCACTCTTAGGTGTTAATGTAATATACCCATTAAAACCTAAGCTGTTCCTACCTACATTTATCTTGTCAAAGCGATTCGCAAACAACTCACCATACTCGTCTTTCCTCATCGGTATAGGATATGGCGATGTACTGGTTATATAGTACATATTCAACACTTCACTCTTAGAATAATAGCCTGGGTCAATAGGATTAGCTAAATGCCACCCCGTAACAGTAGGATTGCCTTCTGCATCCAACCCATAGTCGTAATTGAATATGTTACCCTGACTATCTGGAAGTCCTAGAATATCTCCATCATCAAAAACATATATCTTATCTGTAGGTCTATCTCGTAATTGTATATTAAATGTTATTCCTAATGCCAATTTATCATTTACACATTTCCTAAGCGCAATATCTGCGATACTGGTATTCATACTACCCATCTGTATAGAGCCCTGAACGGCTTTCGACTCAACATTTGGCTTATCTGTAATAATGTTTATTACTCCTTGAACGGCATTGGCTCCATACAAAGCAGAACTAGCGCCTCTCACTACCTCTATTCTCTCAATATCTTCTATAGATATTGGTAATCTATCCAAATTGGCCGAACCTAAGGCATAGTTGAAGGCTGCTCTACCATCTACCATCAAAAGCACATTACTACTCTCTATATAACAGAGCATATTATTATCAGGAACATTAGATAGTCCCCTCAACTGAATATCATAAACACCATTGGTCTTCTGCTGAACTATTACTCCAGGCACAAGTTTCAAGGCCTCTTCTATAGTCGTAGCTCCATACATCCTTATCTCTCCTTTGGTAAGTACCGATGACGATAATGGAGATACAAAGGTATCCTCCTCCCTCTTCGAAGCAGAAGATACACTCTTATTCATAATCATCTGAAAAAGCTCATCTACACTGGTCACTCCCAATATCTCTACAGCTTCCATCAACTCCTCGAGGGGCAAATCTGATAGCTGCTCTATGGTCATGCCCAAAATCTGCTCTTTGGTCATCTTTTGCTGTGCCTCAGCGTCTTGCATCATCATCACAAGACATCCGATAATAACTAATAAATACTTCATAGTACTAGTTTTTATTTCCCCTCTATTCAGTATATATATGTGCTTGAATAATGGTAATTGTTAATATCTGCAAATATAAATAAAAAAATGAGACATATTCTCATATGCCTCATTTTTTACTTTGTATTTCAGTAGTTTACATTCCTAGAAGCCGAAATTAACTCCAAAGGTATACAAACCTTCAATCACATCGCCATACAAGAACTCTCTCTTCTTATTGTTAAATAGGTTATGCGCATTTACAAATACCTCAATATTTGATATAGGGTTATATCCTACCTTGGCATTTACTGTAAATCTAGGGCACAACTTATCTGTACCAAAGGATGTCAAATACTCTCTTTCCGACATAAAGTTCGCAAATGCCGATATATTCAACTTGTTAATTGGCTTATATACCAAACCGACCATACCATAGAATGATGGTGTAGCCTTATGCTTATGTCCATTCTCCAATGGTGGCTGTGTATACTGGTTATTACCAAGTGTGGCATTTCCATTGTCATCCATTCTAATATTGTGCTTCAATCCAAAATACATGGCCATTGGCTTCTCTATTACATAGCCATTCGCATCTTGGTATGCACCTACTCCCATCACTGCAGCTTGATACATAGCTTGCAGTGTAGCTTGTTGCTGCTCAGCACTCATCTTGCCGTATGATGCTGCTATATAGTCGTCTGCATTTGGATTAACAAAGGTATCGCTAATATATCTCTCTGTAGCCGAATTCATATCGCTCGACATCAACATATAGGTTATATATCCAGTCATCACATCTACCAATCCGGCTGATGTCATCTGACCAGCTTGCTGTAACTGCTCAGAAATGGCTGCTGTCTGGTCATATGCATAGTAGTCGTCAATCGTAGTCTTCTGAACATTCAAGTTAAACTTGGTGATCAACTTAGGCGACACTATCCAGTCAATACCCAAACTTACACCCATCTGTTTTACTTTATATGGTAGATTACCAAATTGTATATCTACCTCTTTCTCAAATAGACTATGTGGGTTTAACGAGGCCATAAGCTGACCAAACGCGCCTCCACATGCACCCATTAGGGCTTGTGTATAGGCTGCTTCGCCTTCTGGGCCTTCGCCAAATGCCGACCTATCTATACTTGCTACCACTTGCTGCAAGGTTACTGCTCCTACGTTTATTATTTGAGACATTACATCTTTGGTCAATGTAAAATAGGTCGACTTACTCTTTAATGCTCCGTAGTTTCTACTCCATGACAAGAAGGCTTCGGCATCTATCAAAAGGGCATTTGATGGTCTCCAACGATAACCAAACTCAAGGTTATCCATATTCATCATATCGTAGTCATCATTTCCTACGAAGTGTGTCGTATTTGGCCATACCATATTGGTACGCTCTACCTCAAGGGCCGACGAGGTGTTAACCATTGTCATCGATCTATTGGCTCTACCATAATTCAAACGAATAAAGTTATTCTCGTTAAACTTGTAGTTAGCCACAAACTGATATGATGTATTCCAATCCTCAGGTATACTTGTTCTATCTGAACGCAATGCAGCAATAAGTCGCAAATCTCCTAAGTGTGCATCAAAACGTATCGATGGCGCAAATGTATTTATATCTGCCTCTTTATCGAAAAAGCCGCACAACTCTTGAACGCCCTCTTTATGCTGTGTACCTACACCAACTCCACTGCCAAAATCAAATGTTGGAGTATAATCCTCATACTTTATATATTGATATGTAACTCCTGGTCGTACAGAGAGTACATCACCTATATTTATATCATACTCTGCCGAAAGGTCATATGTCAATGGCTTAACCTTAAAGCCTGGTACTCCCACTGCATAGTTGTTAGAGCCTGTCATAATATCGGCATTTAACGACAAGCCATAAATACTTGCCCTCAAATTACCATAACAGGTCTTCGATGTTCTGCCTTCAAATGAGATATAGCTATCTCCTACCTGAGTAGCCATAGCCTTTGAGTTCTGATATCCTCCCGTAAGGTCTATACGCACATCTTTATTTGGTGTAATGGTGATATAACCGTTAAAACCAGTAGTATGACGTGCCAATTTAGGGTCAGGATATTTACCCTTCAAGGCTCTCTGTGGCATATTAGTCTCAAAGAGGTAATACTCCAACTTCGTAGGGTCTTGCGTATTGGCTGTACCTATCAACTGCATCAAGTTCTCTATCTCACTAATGGAATAAAATCCTCCCTTAGAGGCGTCTCTTAATGCTCCCGTTTGCATTAGGGCTCCTAACTGCTCTGGACTCATCGCCTCATTTATCGCTGGAAGATTTGCAGTTCTATCCGCAAAGAATGTTCCTTGCTGTGGCATTACATACATCTTGTCAGTAGCTCTCTCCCTCTTTTGTGTATTGAAGGTCAAGCCTAATGACAATACATCATTCACTGATTTACGTAATGCTATGTCAGCAATATATGAATTCTGATTTCCTACCTGAATACTACCGCTTACTGCTTTCGACGATGGTGTGGTCTTCTCTGTAATAATATTAATTACTCCTTGTACAGCATTACCACCATAAAGAGCCGAGCTAGCTCCTCGTACAACCTCAATACGCTCTATATCCTCAATGGAAATAGATAGCATATCAAAATTTACAGCGCCCATAGCATAGTTATGAGCTACTCGTCCATCTATCATCAAAAGTGTATTGGCATTCTCCGCATACAACAAGAGGTTATTATCTGGTATATTATTCAATCCTCTTAATTGAACATCATACATACCATTAGTCTTCTCTTGAACTATTACTCCAGGTATCAAACGAAAGGCCTCTTCAATAGTGGTCACACCGTAGGTCCTCATCTCGCCTTTGGTAAGTACTGACGATGAAAGCGGACTAGTAAATGCATCTTCCTCAACCTTCGAGGCTGAAGACACATTCTTGTTCATAATCATCGCAAAAAGCTCATCAACACTAGTTACTCCTAGCGTCTCTACCGCCATCATTAAATCCTCCAAGGGAAGGTCTGATAGCTCTTCAATAGACATCGCCAATATCTGTTCCCTTGTTAGGCTAGTCTGCGCATTGCCAATTCCTACAACAAATAATAGTAGGAGTAAAATGGCTACAAATCTGTTTCTCATCTATAGTTAATAAAAATAAACTCCATTTCCATCTCATACGACAGAAACAGAGTTTATGTTGTAATATATTAATCTATGTTGCGATAGACAAAAGTCTATTAAAAAACCTCAATACCTAATGAGATAAGGTGCTGTGGTACATGCATTCCAGCATGCTTGATATTCTTCCTACAAATCTCGTATGTCAACTTGCCATTCTCTGCAAACAACGAGATTGCTGCACCATTACCGCAAAGTCCCTTCTGTGTACTTACTATAAGTGCCTTCTCACCTTGATTCACTACTAGCTCTGGCATCTGTGCCGACATCGATTTGCCTACTACTATAACATCACTCTTTGGCAACTGTGCAACCGAGGCAGATCCTTTAACTATCATTTTACGACCAGATGTCTTAGCGTTTACTATCGACTGAAGCTCTTTCTGCAACTGCAAATCTCCAAGTACAGTAATTACCAAGTCTGTCTTATTTGCATCGTTTACATTTCTTACACTCTTAGCAAAGTTATAAATATAAAGTGCCTCATACTTCGACATCTGTGCATTTGCATTACACATTACCGAAACAAAGAATAGTGCTATAAGTGCGAAACGGAGGGATAACATGGTCTTCATAACGTATTTCTTTAAGGTTAGTAAATAAATGTGTTGATAGATAAGTTGATATGTTTATGTTTGTGAAAGCAAAAGTATATAGTTACACACAAATACACAAGTATTACAACACCAAATATCCACAACTAGAGATATTCATCTGCAAACCACAACTATTCATCGGTAAATATTGTAACCCTAACACAAAACACAAGGTTACGCAAATTTCAAAAATAAATCCAATTTTAAACTTTTTAACCACAACACATTTCTCTCCTTCTAACCTCACTAATAAAAAAACTGCGAGCAAGAAGGGTATTCCCTATATCCACATTTACCAAAAACTGCGAGTAAAAAGAAACCTCACTATATCCTCCTATACAAAAAACTGCGAGCAACAAGGGTCCACCCACCCCTCATTCTAGCACTCTCTAGTCAATCTAGAACAACTAGAATAACTAGAATAACTACAAAAACTGCGAGCAAAAAGGCTACTCACACTATCCACTCGCTCCTAAAACTAGCCTCATCTAGAACAACAAGAATCACTGAAACCACTACCCCACCTCTATAAACAAAAATCCCCCAGCCGTTAGGCCAGGGGACTATCTATACTAAAGTATTAACTCTTACAATGTATACTCTTGCCAGCTCTTAATCTTTATCTCCTCGAGCTTAACCGAAGTAAAGGCGTTGATAAATGCTTTAGCAAGTCTAGCATTTGTCATCAATGGAATATTATGATCAATAGCACCACGACGAATCTTATAGCCGTTTGTAAGCTCTCTCTTTGTTTGGTTCTTTGGAACGTTGATAATAAGATCAAACTTATGGTTTGCTATCATATCCATTACATTGTTCTCTCCATTCTCATCTGGCCAACTTACCTTTGTAGCCTTAACACCATTCTCATTGAGGAATTGTGCCGTACCTGCAGTAGCATAAATCTCATAACCATTAGCAACAAGTGCTTGTGCTGGCTCCAAGAGATCAACCTTACCCTTAGGTGCACCCGATGAAAGAAGAATAGATTTCTTAGGCAATGAATAACCTGTAGCTATAAGGGCATTCAAAAGCGCCTCATTTACATCATCACCAAGACAGCCTACCTCACCTGTAGACGACATATCTACACCGAGTACTGGGTCGGCATTCTGCAAACGTGCAAATGAGAACTGCGATGCCTTAACACCTACATAGTCAATATCAAACTCGCTCTTCTCTGGACGTGTATATGGCACATCAAGCATAATCTTTGTAGCTGTCTCAATGAAGTTGTGCTTCAAGATCTTCGATACAAATGGGAACGAACGTGATGCTCTTAGGTTACACTCAATAACCTTAACCATATTATTCTTAGCAAGGAACTGAATATTGAATGGACCGCTAATATTAAGTTCTTTTGCAATCTGTCTAGCAATATTCTTAATCTTGCGTACTGTCGCAAAGTAGATATTCTGCGCTGGGAAGAGCATTGTAGCATCTCCTGAGTGAACACCGGCAAACTCTACGTGCTCCGAAATAGCATACTCTACCACCTCTCCCTTGTCTGCTACAGCATCAAACTCTATCTCTTTTGTATCTGTCATGAATTGCGATACCACAACAGGGAACTCTTTCGATACCTCTGTAGCCATCTTCAAGAAGCGCTCGAGCTGCTCATTGTCATAACAAACATTCATCGCAGCACCTGATAGCACGTATGATGGTCTAACCAATACTGGATATCCCACTTGATCAATAAATGTCTTGATATCTTCCATAGATGTCAAGGCTCTCCATGCTGGCTGATCAATACCAAGCTTGTCAAGCATAGCGGAGAACTTGTCTCTATTCTCTGCTCTATCGATGTCAAGCGGGCTAGTACCAAGTACTGGCACGCCTCTACGATGGAGCTTCATAGCAAGATTATTTGGAATCTGACCGCCTACTGATACTATTACACCCTTAGGCATCTCCAAATCTATAACGTCAAGTACTCGCTCTAATGACAACTCATCAAAATACAAGCGATCGCACATATCGTAGTCTGTAGATACTGTCTCTGGGTTATAGTTGATCATAATCGCCTTATAACCTTGCTTGCGTGCTGTATTAATAGCATTAACCGAACACCAGTCAAACTCTACAGATGAACCAATACGATAAGCACCCGAACCAAGTACTACTACCGATTTCTCATTCTTGTAATACTCAATATCATGACCCTCTACCGCATATGTCACATATAGGTAATTTGTCAACTCTGGATGCTCACTTGCTACAGTATTAATACGCTTAACAGCTGGAACAATACCTTTAGCCTTACGATACTTTCTTACCTCAAGGTTCTTCTTCTCCATATTACCCTCCGCATCTTTCAATACAAAACGAGCAATCTGGAAGTCAGAGAAGCCTGCTACCTTAGCCTCTTTCAAAAGTGCATCTGGCAACTCCTCAAGTTTATTATACGATTGTAGCTTGTGCTCAATATCTACAATATTCTTAAGTCTATCGAGGAACCAAACATCAATCTTTGTCAACTCCTCAATACGCTTTGTTGTATACCCCTCTTCAAGAGCCTGTGCAATAGCAAATATTCTAAGGTCAGTAGGATTCTGAAGCTCTTCATCAAGGTTATCAAACTTAACATGGTCATTACCCACAAAGCCGTGCATACCCTGACCTATCATACGCAAGCCTTTCTGAATCATCTCCTCGAATGAACGACCGATAGACATAATCTCACCTACCGACTTCATCGACGAACCAATAAGTCTGCTTACACCGGAGAACTTGGTAAGGTCCCATCTAGGAATCTTACATATCATATAGTCAAGACTAGGCGCTACATATGCCGAGTTAGGTGTACCCATCTCACCTATTTGGTCTAGTGTATAACCAAGGGCTATCTTTGCTGCAACAAATGCCAATGGATAACCTGTAGCCTTAGATGCAAGTGCCGACGAACGCGACAAACGCGCATTTACCTCAATAATACGGTAGTCGTTTGTCTCTGCGTTAAATGCATACTGAATATTACACTCACCTACAATACCAAGGTGACGTACACACTTAATTGTTATCTCTTGCAAATACTTAACCTGCTCTTCTGTAAGCGAACATGTAGGAGCTACTACTATCGACTCACCTGTATGAATACCTAGTGGGTCAAAGTTCTCCATAGACGCTACTGTAAAACAGTGGTCGTTAGCATCTCTAATACACTCAAACTCTATCTCTTTCCATCCCTTGAGCGACTCCTCTACCAACACCTGTGGAGCAAAGGTAAATGCACTCTCTGCAAGCTCCTTGAAGGTCTTCTCGTCAGGACAAATGCCCGAACCTAAACCACCAAGGGCATAGGCCGAACGTATCATAATAGGGAAGCCTATCTTGTGCGCAGCAGCAAGAGCATCCTCCATATTCTCACAAGCCTGACTTACTGGAGTCTTCAACGCAATCTCATCTAGCTTCTTTACAAAGAGGTCACGGTCCTCTGTGTACATGATAGCATCTACTGATGTACCCAATACCTGTACACCATATTCTTTTAATGTACCATTCAAATAGAGCTCAGTACCGCAGTTCAATGCTGTCTGACCACCAAATGCTAGCAAGATACCATCAGGTCTCTCCTTCTTAATAATCTCTGTTACGAAATGGGCATTGACAGGCTGAAAGTAAACCTTATCCGCAATACCCTCAGAAGTCTGGATAGTTGCAATATTTGGATTGACCAAAACACTACTTATACCCTCTTCGCGCAACGCCTTGAGCGCTTGAGATCCTGAATAGTCAAACTCTCCTGCCTGACCGATTTTCAGTGCACCCGAGCCTAAGACTAGTACCTTGTTGAGTTTATTTTTCATATATTAAATGTGGGATTATTTCAAAGTCCAAAAATTGTGCAAATATACCTATTTTTTATTGTACCCCCTAAAAAAATCAATCTTTATACATTGATTAACTAAAAATACGAGTTTCACCTATTTTTTATACCTTTGCACCATAACATTTTCAACAATGGATAGCAAACTCCTATACATAGAAACTTATGGCTGCCAAATGAACGTGGCAGACACCGAAGTAGTAGCCGCAGTTATGCAAACCGTAGGCTACGATATGACTGATGACGCAAAAAAGGCCGACGCAATTCTCCTTAATACTTGTAGTATTCGCGATAATGCCGAACAACGCGTCCTCGGCCGCCTCCGTGAACTCTCCGCCCTACGCAACGAAAAGCCTAACCTCATCTTGGGTGTAATAGGTTGCATGGCAGAGCGCACCCAACAAACTCTCTTCGAAAATGGAGTCAACCTCGTAGCCGGCCCTGATAGCTACATGGATATGCCTAACCTCATCATGGCAGCAGAAACCGGCGAAAAGGCTATCAATGTCCAACTCTCTACTACAGAGACATACAAATCTATCCTTCCACGCCGCCTCTCTATGGGCAACATATCTGCTTTCGTAAGCATCATGCGTGGTTGTAACAACTTCTGCTCTTACTGCATAGTACCTTATACTCGCGGTCGCGAACGTAGCCGCGAACCAGAAAGCATTCTTAATGAGATACGCGATCTCCAATCTCGTGGCTACAAGGAGGTAACTCTCTTAGGCCAAAATGTCAACTCGTACAACTACGTTTGCGAGGCCGACAACAACAAGAACCTCCTCTTCCCTGGCTTATTGGCTCTCGTAGCGGACTCTTTCCCTGATATGCGTATCCGTTTCACAACTTCTAACCCTAAGGATATGTCCGACGAGACTCTAGAGGTTATCGCCTCCCACAAGAATCTTTGCCGCCATATCCACCTCCCTCTCCAATCTGGCTCAGATAGAATACTTAAACTTATGAATCGTAAATATACCGCCGATTGGTACAAGGATAGAATAAATGCTATCCGCCGCATCCTCCCTGATTGCGGTATTACTACCGACGTATTCTGCGGCTTCCACTCAGAGACGGAGGAGGATCACCAAATGACCCTCGACCTCATGAAGTGGGTGGGCTACGATTCTGCTTTTATGTTCCAATACTCTGAACGCCCAGGTACATACGCTGCTAAAAACCTTCCAGATAATGTCTCTCCAGAAACTAAGGGTAGACGCCTCAAAGAGTTAATAGATCTCCAAAATACTCTCTCCCTCGAGAGCAATAAGCGCGATATTGGCAAGGAGTTCGAGGTCCTCGTAGAGGGCTTCTCTAAGCGCTCTAAGGACGACCTCATGGGTCGTACCTCCCAAAATAAGGCTGTAGTATTCCCTGCTGGGGATCATAAGAAGGGCGACTTAGTTCGCGTTCGTGTCTACGATGCTACTCAGGCTACCCTACTCGCTAAGGAGATTGAATAACCCAAAATGAATATCCGACAAATATTTCTCTCCCTGCTATGTGCCTTGACCATGGTCGAGGTTCATGGCAGGGATTGCTATTTCTCTAATCCCGACTCGTCGAAAACAAATCTATTCGAAAGGGCTATAGGCCTCGCCGAGCGTATCCTGGATTACGTTACCTACGCTCCAGATTCTTCTCGCTTCTCTTTCGCCATATACCCTGCTGCATCTTATGGTCATCGAACGGGTCTAGAACTGGGACTCATGCCTATCATGCAGGCTAACTCTCGGGGCGACCGCCAGTCGTCTATCGTCATGGGTCTCCTCGTATCAACTAAAAAAATGTGGGAAATCCAATTCGATATGGATCTCTACCCCTCAGACAACACTACATTAGTGGGTAAAATAGAATGGATGCGACTCCCAGACGAATACTATGGCGAGGGTAGCGGCAAAAAGAGTATCGTGGCGGAAATGATGACGCAAACTCTCTGCGCCAACCCATCTTATCTCGTCAAATTGGGCGAGTCTCACTGGGATATAGGTCCAACTCTCAGATATTACTACGCTAAATACTCCGAAGTAATATCCAAAAATCCCGAGGAGCAACTCCTCCACGAATCATACTTATATAATAGTAACGGCTCCTCCCTAGGCATAGGTGCTCGCATCCGTAGAGACTCCCGTAATAACAATGATTGGCCTACAGCCGGCTCTCTCCTAGATATCGAATACAACTACTGGTGGCGCAATAATAGCCACGCAAATTTCTACACCTCAACAATCGACTTCCGCAAATATGGTGCCATCAAAAAAACGGTCCTAGCGGGTCAGGCTTATATCTCTCTGTCCGACAAAAATACACCTTACCACTTAGGATCTACTTTCGGCGGCACTCGCCTAAATCGTGCAGTAGGCCACAACCTTAAATACAGAGGCGAGGTCGCATGGTTCTCCCAACTAGAATGGCGCGTCCCTCTATTTTGGCGTATAGGTGGAGTACTATTCGGAGGTGCGGGTAATGCCAACGAAAATATCCGTAAATCCCTAGAGGACATTCACGGAGTCATGGGTCTAGGTCTCCGCTTTAAGGTCTTCCCTAAATCTGGTATGAACATCCGCCTAGATTATGGTCGCGGATCTCACGGCGACGATGCAATATATCTTAGCATTAAAGAGGGATTTTGATTTTAATATAATTTAACTACCTTTGTAAGCAACTAAATTTATTATTATGGAAAATTTAAAGATTACAGAAACTATTAAGAACTACCTACTATCTTCTACAAAGTGGCTTAAGTTCCTTACTATCGTAGCTGTAGTGGCTACCGCTATCCTCCTTATAGCAGCTCTCATCCTAATCGCTTCAGGAATTCCACAAACAACTATCCTGGGTATTGCGTACCTTATACTTGTTGGTCTATACGTATACCCTATCATAAAGTGCTTCAACATCATTTGTCATACGCGCAAGGCTCTTAAAGAGGCTTCCCAAGATAGCCTAGAGAGCGCAGCAGACAACCTACACTCTCTACTTAAATTTTTAGGCATACTTACAATCATAGTAATCTCTCTCTACATCGTGATATTCCTATTCGGTAGCATGTTCATGATGAACATGAAACCTTTCTAACATAATACTAACTCACAAGGGCGTACCTCTCCAAAGTACGCCCTCTTTTTATCCACCACATTCCTACCCTCCTCTCCTAAAAATATATTATCAATTTCTCCCTTACACCTCGCTCTACCCTCGCTATACCCTCGCTATAACCAGCCGCTACAAATCTCTTCTATATATTTATTTATATTATTAATATTCCCCACCCACATCTTTAATACTTCTCAACTTAGTCTGCCAAGGCTGTGACAGCCGAAAGGGGGTGATGGGTTATCTTCATAGAGGTATATAAAAACGTAGAGCCTTTTCATGAAAAGGCTCTACAACGTATGGTATAGTGGGGAATCCTTATTTAACGGCAATAATCTCTACCTCTACTTTTGCTCCTTTGGGTAGAGCTGCTACTTGGAATGTAGAACGTGCTGGAGCAGCACCTGCTGGAAATTTGGAGCCGTAGATTTCATTGAAGGCAGAGAATTCTGCTATGTCTGATAACATACATGTGGTTTTGACAACGTTGGAGAAGTCCATACCAGCAGCTGCGAGGATGGCCGAGACGTTGTTGAGGACCTGTTGTGTCTGGGCCACGATATCGCCATCTACAAAGTTGCCTGTGGATGGGTCGATGGCAATCTGACCAGATGCATAGAGTGTCTGTTCGCCAGAATCGGCTGTAACAAGAATGGCCTGACTATATGGTCCGATAGCAGCAGGAGCTGATGGGGTGGAGATGATTTGTTTTTTCATATTGAAGATGTTTTGTTTTTACAAATGTAAGAAATAATGGGAACAAGTAGAGCCTTTTCATGAAAAGGCTCAGTACATTTAGAATAAAGACAATATGTGTGGGTGACTTTATCTTCTTGCGATGTCTGTGGTGATAGCGTTAGTGGCGTTGTTACCTTTGATAGTTGCTAATTGTATAGTAGCCTCTTTTTCTGTGAGCTGGAGGAAACCATTGGCGTGGTTGTAGTTTTGACCTTCAGAGACTACCCATGCGAGGAATGCTTGTGCGAGGGTATTGTGTGTATCATAGGCAAAGCCGAACTCCTCTACTGGAATGAGATCAGATGAGGCTGTCTCAAGAATGGCTAGGAGCTCATCGAGGTTGCCCGACTCGAGGACAACATTTGTCTCTTTGCGAAGGTTGAGGGGTAGGAGTGCTATATTTTGCTTAATGGCACGTGTGTTGGTATCGAAAATATTTGCAATAGAATTGAATGTGATGCTTGCCTGGTCGCGATTGATAGCACTGAGGAGAAAGAGGTCGTCGCCAGCTATCTTATTACCACGTATCTCGCCTGCCGAGAAGCCGAAGAACTGGGCGAATGTAGCGGAGTAGCTATTGGAAGACGAGCTAGAGTATACATTGAGTTGCTTGCGCAATCTACCAGCCTTACCCTCGTTAGCCTCGCTATCCTCCTCGTCATATGCCTCTTCGGCATCAGCAAAATAGAGCTTCTTAATATCACCCTTGCCCCATGAGCGTTTGTTGAGGTCAGAAAGAAGAGGATTATTATTTGAGGTAACAGGAAGAAGGGCATAACGTCCTACATAGGCAACGGAGTAGTCGTCTTGACGACTGCTGACGTATGAGAGGTCGGCCGACTCATTATTCTTAACGAATACTACCTGAACATCTGGGTGAGCGTTATTGTATGCCTTAGCCCATGACTCCACGAGAGGTTTTACGGCCTTGCTAGCCTTAATAGTAATGGTATTTTGTGCGAAAGATGCATTTGAAAGCAATGCCAATGCTGCTATAGTAAGTGTCTTAAAGTTTCTCATTGCCTAATAGTTTTTAATGTGTGAGTATTCCTATCTGTTTTTGTCGATAGCAAAATTACTGCTAGGCTGAGGGATACGAAATAACATAAACATGGTATATTTCTCTACCACATGCTATGCGATAGAGAAATACACCAGTAGAAAAAAGTATTAACGATTGCGTATTATGGTCTATAGCGACCACCAACGCTTACCTTGCTGCCAAAGAAGAGTGCATTGGTGAGGAAACGGCCAGTATTGAGCCAATAGCCACGGAATGTAGGCGACTCGTTGAAGAGTACTACTGTGCCACGACCGTTATTGCCGAATGTGATATGAGGTGCATTGGCTACAAGTTTCTGGTTCTCCTTTGAGACATAACCGCTAACGAGAGGCGACTTATCAAACTGAAGGAGTACCGAGTAGTTATTGGAAGGACGAGGGAGGAGTGAGTTGCCCGTCTTGATAGCGTAGAACTCACGACTCTCAAAGCCAAAGGCTAGAGGATTTGTAATATCGAGGTCGGCCTTAAAGATAGCTCCACCTATGCGCTTAGGACCTAACTTCTCGCGTTGTGTAGCATAGTCGAAACGCTCTATATTTTGAGATGCTGAGGGCCTCTCTCCCTTAGCATCCTTAGCAGAGGCATAGCCTTCTACAAGCCCCTGCTCTATAGCCCACTGTGAGGCACGCTTTATGGTGATGAGTACGCCACCATTTCTAACCCATAGGCGCAAGTCGTCCACGAACGACTTAGGAAGATTATTGTAAGAGCCATCGGCGAGGATGATAGATGTATATCTGCTAAGATTTACACGAGCTACGGAGTTAGCATTAATCTTAGTCAATGGAATATTGAATCTATTACCAAGAAGATACCATATCTCACCTACCTCGGTCCAATCGATACCATCGCCTACGATAGTAGCCACCTGTGGTTTATAGATACGAGAGATATTATCGCTACCGAGGTCGATTCCGTTACCCACGTGTGCTCCTGTAGGAATGCCATAGACATTTATACCTGTCTCAGCTACTGCATTACGGATGATATCGTAAAGTTCTGACGAAGATACCGTCTGATATTGAACAGGTATTACGATGCTACCACGAGAGAATTGCTTGATGCCCTCCGTAGTCTCCACCTCGAAAGGTTTGAATGCAGCCTTGACGATGATATTATTATCTAGAAGATTAATGAGAGTGCGAGGAGTGAGATAGTCGGAATAGCTAAATACATAAGCATAATCGCTCTTTCTATCTATTTTACCAGGCTCGACGATAGGCTTCTCTGTAATCTTATCGCCTAGAGAGGCTACCTTAGCCTTAGCATAAGGGACACCAAAGCCATGTACAGTACCCCAAGCGGTTATATCCATGAATATGCTATCTACAAACTCTGTACGTTCTTCGAAGGCGGCATTTACTACGCGATATTGAGGCTGAGAGACAGGGACTACATATGCTGAGCCCTTCTTGAAGTTCTTACCATTGAGCTGGATATCTTGTGCGAGGGCATAAACGTCTACACGATGAGTGAGCAGATTATTAAGGAAGATACGAGTGATTCCCTTATCTGTTTCGCTACCAAAGACGTAGTACTTCTCGGCTCTCTTGGCACCCTCTGTGATAGCACTCTTGAAGAAGTCCTCTTGGTGCTTGAGGAAAGTCTGCTTCTGCTCTACACCAACTTTGAGGGCTGCGATAGAGGTACGTACATTCTCTCTGATATTGAAAGCGAACTCGCGTACACCAACACTAGTCTCTACTGCTACACCTTTTGAGCTACCTACCTCTAGAGTAGTACCAACGCCGCCCTGGAAGTCGGGATATGTAGAGCCATAGATAGGCGAGATATTATCGAAATTCTCACGAGTGAAGTATAGTGCACCCACCTCGTCAAGAGCCTCGCCGAAATACTTAGCAAGGAGTACATTTAGCTTTGTGTATGTCTCTTGAGGTATGGTATAGTTCCATGTGCTACGCTCAGGAGAAGGCTCAAAGTAGTAGTTTGACTCGCTACCCATCTCGTGGTAGTCGAGATAGATATTAGGATACCACTTATGGTAGTACTCTATACGTGCATTACTCTCTGGGTGGATGAGGGAGAACCAATCGCGATTGAGGTCGGCATAGAAATGGTTGCCACGATGAGGTGCGAAACCATAGGAGTGCTCTATATCGGCAGGATCTGTGACACGTGGGAACGAGTGGAACTCATTGTAGAATGTAGCAGCACGTTCACGACCATCAGGGTTAAGTGCTGGCTCGAGGAGAACTACAGCCTCGCTGAGTTGTTTGAGAGTCTCTGGATTCTCACTAGCTACGAAGTAATAAGCTGCCAATACCGAGGCATCTGTACCAGCGAGCTCGCCACCATGAACATTATAGCCTAATTGGACAATAACCTTTTGGTCAGCATAATCGCCTACCGACTGCTTTGGGTCGACAAGCTTAAGGTGATTCTCACGTATCGACTCTATGTTCTTGATATTTTCTGGGGTAGATACTGTGAGGATGACATAATCACGATTCTCCCAGCTATGACCTATGACCTCGAAGAGTGCGCGATCTGACTTCTCGGCAAGGAGCTTGTAATACTCCACTACCTTATCATATCTGACAAGCGCCTTGCCTATCTCAAAACCGAAGAACTCTTGAGGTGTAGGGATATCCTTATTGAATGTCTCGCCCTTGGCGAAGTAATAATCATTTTGTGCATCTGCTACTGATGGGATGAGCAGAACGAATGAAAGGAGAGCATAAAGTATCTTTCTCATGTCGTGTATAGATTTAATAGTTAGCAGATTGGTTTACCTGTTTCTCGTACTCTGGAAGAGCCCAGCAGTATGTAGTTTTGTTATCTGGAGTGGCAACGACTATTGTCTCCCACTTACCATTTGATTGTTTATCTAGTGGATGAACATAATTATCAGCACGTCTACTGATATCGTAACCTCTTAGTCCCTCGCCAAGGAATTCGAGTCGACGCTCATTATAGATAGCCTCCTTGAGTTTGTCTCCCGAGAGAGAGAGCACATCGAGAATATCGCCCTCTTTGATAGATCTAGAGCGTACTGTATGGAGTAACTCTGCAGCCTTAGCTTCGTTACCAGCATTGTAATAGGCCTCTGAGAGATTAAGGAGAGTCTCGCCATAGCGGAAGATATGTATCCACTCTAGAGGTACAGAGTGCTCATTGTACTTCTCGTACCATACTGGTCGATTGTTCTTGCTAGCGTCGAGAGTAACGAATGCCGAACGAGCATCGGTATCAAGGTAGTAGCCCTCAATAGTGAGAATACCTGTACGCATATTAAGAGTATCTATATAACCTACGCCCTTAGAGAAGTAGCTTGCAGGGTTGCCAGAGCCCCTCTCGGTATTGGTGAAAGGTAAAGAGTAGATATTCTCGTTGGTGTGATATGGGGCATCAAACATATCAGCCACCTTCTCACTAAGAGTGAAACCTACTACAGCCTCACCCTCTTTGATAGCATCTTGCCATCTTTTCTCGCCTAGGTAGATACGTTGGCGGAGCATATGAGCTGCAGCTTGCGAAGGTACGGTACTATTGAAATCAGACGAATAAGCTGGCAATGCTGCAATAGTAGCATCGTTTAAGTCGGCAAGAATCTGATCGTATATCTGACCGATGGTCCATAATGGTGCGTTATTGTAACCAGGACCAGTCACCGCCTCTGTGTGAATAGGTATAGCAAGTGAATTAGGGTCATATGCGTATGGCTGAGAGTATATCTGGCTGAGATAGTACCATGAGAGATCGCGAATGAAGAGACAGTTGGCTATGTACTCGTTACGCTTCTCCTCACTTATAGGGAGGTTTGAACGTTTTTCGAGATTCTCCTTTAGGGTATTAGCAGCATTGATAGCGATATAGCCAGCCTTGAAGATATTTGGGTTCATTACGTTATTAGAACCTACTGTCATGAGATATGTCTCGGCGTGGTAGTAATTGTTATTACCAGTATTGACAAAATCGTCACTTCTATTATCACCTATGATAGCCAATGCGCCACCAGCGAAGCTACTACTCTTGAAACGTGTGTATACACCATTCATCGTTGCATCTATCAAGGTCTCTGAAGCGTAGATATCGTCTTCAGTAACGGCTAGAGGTGGGTTCTTCTCGAGGAAATCATCACCACAAGAAGTGAATGTGATACCTAATAAAGCTATAGCGTATGATATGTGTCTGTTTATATTCATCTCAAATTCGTTTTAAGGTTAGAAAGAAATAGTACCACCAAAAGTAAATGTTCTTGAAAGAGGTGTAGTGTTCAAGTCCATTCCTGATAGAAGGTTAGACGACTCTGAGTGAGAGTTAATCTCTGGGTCAAAACCTGAATAACTTGTGATGCAGAATAGGTTTTGTGCTTGGAAGTATACTCTGAACGAGCTGATACCTAAGTCGGCTGGCCAATTCTTGACATTGAAGTTATAACCCAATGAGAGACTTTGCAATCTAATGAAATCGCCCTTCTCGATAAGATCTGAGTTGAGGTATGATGTACCATTAGAGTAGTTGTCATTGTATGATGGCTTAGCATATTGGCTCTTATCGCCTGGCTTACGCCATCTCTCCTTGTAGTACTTCTCTGTACCGCTCCACATTCTACCATCAGAGAGAGTAGCCTTCATGGCATTTAGGATCTTGTTGCCTCCTGAGAAGTGGAAATTGACATTAGCATCGAAGTTTCTAAACTTGAAGGTATTGTTCCATCCGCCGAAATATGTTGGCTTTGTGTTGCCTGCTATCTCTGGTTTCCATTCTGATAGAGAGTGACCCGATAGAGTCTCACCGTCCATCTCATAGAGTTGCGCGCCGCCCTTACCATACTTATATATGAGGAGATTATTGATATATGAGCCATCGGCCTGCTTGAGTTTTACGACACGTCGACCAGTTGCTGGATCTACACCTGCTGTTGGGTAGACGTAGAGCTGGCCCATAGAGTAGCCCTCTGTAGTGATGCTAGCTTGAGTACTGCTAGAATAAATGATGTCGTCCTCGAGTTCAAGTACCTTATTCTTCACAAACGAGATATTGAAAGAGGTATTCCACTTAAATCTGCGTTTGTTGATAACTGTAGCACCGATATTTATCTCCCAACCCTTATTCTCTACCTTACCAAGGTTTGTAGAGATAGACGAGCCTACGATACCTATAGAGTATGCTTGTGAAGAGTCGAGGATAAGATCCTTTGACTGCGAATTGAAGTAATCGACATCCAACGTAAGACGATGGTTAAGAAATGCAGCAGTAAAACCGAAGTCGGATGTACCAGTCTGCTCCCATCCAAGGTTAGGGTCGCTAATACCTGATGATACATAAGAGGTATTGCCATTGAAAGTAGAAGAGGAATAGATGGTCTTTGATGCATACCAATTGACATTAGCATTACCCACTACACCATAACTAGCCTTTACCTTGAGGTCGTCTACGATATGACGTGACTTTAGTCCTGCGAAGAAATTCTCATCACTGATACGCCATGCAGCACTTACGCCCCAGAAGTTACCCCATTTGCGACCAAGCTTAGACAAGCCATCGCGACGGAAGTTAGCAGAGAACATATATTTGTCGTCCCAATCATATGTCAATCTAGAGATATAAGAGAACATAGAACTCTCGCTTATCGAACCGCTACCACCATATGTTAGGTAGTCTGCCTCTACATACATCTGATCCTTATTGCTAAGTGTTGTGCCAGATCTTGTCCATCCCTTTCTCACGCTCTCTGTTGCCTCGACACCGACAAGGATATCAAAGCTATTCTTGTCGACTGTGAAATTATAGTCGGCGGTATTGGTCCAAGTCCACGACTTCAAGCAAGATGTACCTACTGAACTAGAACCGCCACTAGTATAAGCAGGACCAGTAATAGGGGTACGGAAACTCTCATTTTGAACAATAGTCCAGTCGATACCATACTGTGTCTTAAGAGTCAAACCTTTGAAAGGTATAAGTTCTGCGTAAGGGCTTGCCAATATTCTGTTTGTTCTTGACTCGCCATATTGGCCGCCCTCGATAAGAGAGATAACATTGTAGTAGAATACCTCGACTCTATTATTACCCTTACCTAGATTTTGAGGAGAGACAGACGATACGTAGAATGAGCCGTCTTCATTGTAAGCAGGTACATTTGGGAGATCTACATAAGCAAGACGAGTAAGGCCTCCGATAGAACCAAGTGAGCCGCCACGAGAATCATCTGCTGTATGTATCTTAGAGTAGGTGTATGAAGAGTTAAAACCTACGTTGAGATATTTATTAGCCTTATATGTGGCATTTGCCTTGAAGGAGAAACGATCATAATTAGCATCTACTGTGATACCCTCTTGTTTTGTTAAACCAGAAGATAGGTAGTATGTAGCCTTATCGTTACCACCCTGTACATTAAGGTTATGATTTTGTGTTACACCTGTTCTGAATACTAGGTCGACCCAGTTTGTGCTTACTACCTTACCATCAGAACCAAGCATAGTACCATAAGGGAGGTCCTTCTCGTTGCCACCATTATTGAGCCATCCTTCATTCTTTATCTCGGTATATTGCTCAGCATTCATTGGCTCGAAGAGCTTTGTTGCTGTGCTAAGACCGAAGTTATAGTCGTATGTAAGCTTAGTTTTCTGGTCGGCTGAACCCGAATTTGTAGTAATCAATATTACGCCTGCTGCAGCACGTGAACCGTACATAGCTGTTGCTGCTGCATCCTTGAGGATATCTATAGACTTAATATCGGCAGGGTTTATATCAGCCAATGGGTTGTAATCGGTATTAGATGCGATATCTGTAGTATTAATAGCTATACCATCAATGACGTACAAAGGAGTGGTACTTGATGAGATAGACGCTACACCTCTGATATTAATAATAGGGGCTTGGCCAACCTGCGAACCAGGGGTAGATACCATGACGCCAGAAGAGATACCCTCGAGCATATTGTCGATACTGCTGTTGTTGACGCCCTTAAGTTCGTCCTTATTCACTGATGCGATAGCAGCTGTGAGCGACCCACGTTTCTGCTTACCATAACCTACTACAACGACCTCTGAGAGTTTTCTTAAATCCTCATTAAGGAACACCTCAACCTTCTCTGACTCATCATATACAATGATTGTGTTTGGTAGATAACCAACCATTGATACATTGATAGTCGCTGGTAGCTCTGTAGGGATATTTAGGGAGAAGTTGCCATCAAAATCGGTTAGTGTTCCCTTTGTTGTTCCTTCAATTACTACAGTTGCGCCAATGAGTGGCTCTTGTGTTCTATTGTCAAATACTGTACCATGTAGCACATTTTGTGCTGAGGCTGACAATGCTGTCAGCAGCAAAAGCAACGTTACTATAACGTTCTTGCGTGTTGTCTTTGTTCCTACTTCTACCATGTTTTTTCTCTTTATCTGATTTTCAAGTGCAAAATTACCCCTATGCATTATGGGGGGCAATTGCTATGGTGTGCTATTTGGTATAGCATACATATGCTATATAGACAATGAACAAAGACCAAAGGATAGAGAACAATATTGTCAATTCACATATAGCGTAAGGTGTCATTGTAAATTATCTTATGCTAATTGAGAATTGAGAATTTAACAAAGAAAAAAGTATTTAATGTGTATTTGATTTTTCTATTAGAGAGTTTGTGTATAACTTCGTATCTGTTTCTGAGAAACCTTAGAAACACAGCAACTAGTAAACTATAAAACATAAAATATGAAGGGTGTATTTATAATGTGTTCGGCATTGATGGCCAGTTTGTTAATATCATGCTCTAGAAATGAGGACCGCCAACAAAAAGCAAAAATGGTTCGCACAACTACAGTAACGGGCGCTTCACCTCAAAATACTATACAATATCCAGGTAAGGTTAAGGCGGCTGATGATGCTAGCTTATCATTCAAGGTGGCAGGAAGAATACAGGAGTATAAGGCTAAGGAGGGTGAGTTCGTCCATAAGGGGGATATACTTGTGGTTATGGATCCATCTGACTATGAGTTGCAGCTGAATGCTATAGAGGCTGAGTATGCTCAGGTAAAGGGCGACTGTGAGCGTGTGATGGCGCTATATGCCGACTCTGCTACTACAAAGAGTAACTACGATAGGGCTGTTAGTGGCCTAAAACAGATAACAGCAAAGCTGAACAATGCTCGTAACCAGGTAGGATATACAAAGATAACAGCACCATATGATGGCTACATACAGAAGCATATGATGGACGAGAATGAGATAGTAGCAGCAGGTATGCCTGTGATATCTATGATGTCTTCTAAGTCGATGATAGTTGAGATAAATCTCCCTGCAAGCGAGTATGTGAAGAGAGAGAGATTTAAGTCGTTCTCTTGCACATTTGACGTATACCCTGGCAAGATATATACATTGAACCTTATAAATATAACCCCAAAGGCAAATGCTAATCAGCTTTACCCTGTGAGATTGCAACTTGTAGAGGTGGCCGACCAGCCTATACCATCGGTAGGTATGAATACCATGGTAAGCATAATATCACAAGAGGAGGAGTCAAACGAGATGAGTGTACCTACATCGGCTGTATGTAATAGCAATGGTGAGACATACGTATATGTAGTGGAGAATGACAAGGCATCAAAACGTAACGTGAGCATTATGAAACTAAAGAGTAATGGCATGTGCGAGATAGTATCTAATGAGGTAAAGGAGGGCGACGTGATAATAAGTTCTGGTATCCATCATGTAGATAATGGTGACACTGTTAAAACTATGAGTGAGCCATCAGCAGCAAATGTAGGCAAATTGCTTTAGTCATAAAATTCTTTCATATTAGTAGATATTGACGAATCAATAGATTACAACATGGACATTTCAAGAATTGGTTTCAATAATCGTAATCTCATAAACTTTTTGGTTGCTATACTCGTTATCGGCGGACTATTCTCTGCTTTGAATATGAGTAAGCTTGAAGACCCTGAGATAAAGGTCAAGATGGCAATGGTAGTAGCCACATACCCTGGCGCATCGGCTCACCAGATGGAGCTTGAAGTTACAGACCCTCTCGAGAAGAAGATACGTTCGATGGGTAACATAGATAATATTGAAAGCTACTCAATGAACGATATAGCGATATTGCAAGTAGAGCTAGAGAGTACTGTAAACGATGGCGATGTAGAGCAGTTTTGGGACCTCCTGAGAAGAAGGGTGAATGATTGTGCTGCTCTCTTACCAGAGGGAGTCACGACTCAGGTGAGGGACGACTTTGGCGATGTTTATGGTATGTTTTATGCGTTGACTGGCGATGGCGTACCTGAGCAGCTATTGGGCGACTATGCTGAGCTAATTAAACGCGAACTGAATGATCTAGATGGTGTCTCTAGAGTAGACATATATGGTAAGAGAGCCGAGAATATAAATATCAGTTTGAAGCAAGATAGAATGTCAAATATGGGCGTCTCTCCTGTGGAGGTGCTCTCGACGCTTAATGGACAGAACAAGACAAACTATACTGGATATTTTGATAATGGCGACTATAGGCTACGTGTGACAGTGAGCGATAAGTTCAAGACCGTAGACGAGATAGGCAAGATGATAATACAAGGTCATGATAATGACCAGTTGCGTCTTAGAGATATCGCCGATATAGAGGAGGGAACAGCAGAGTCATGCCGTAATGAGTTGTTATATGATGGTGAACATGCTATAGGAATATTGATAGCAGCACAGTCGGGCACTGATATTTTGAAGATAGGCGCATCCGTAGAGAAAAAGCTTGAGGAGCTTACAGAGACACGCCTACCTGCTGGTGTGGAGTGTAACAAGATATTCTACCAGCCACAGAGGGTAAGCGAGTCGCTAGGTACATTTATCATCAACCTTATAGAGTCTGTTGCCATTGTGGTAGTAATACTCATGATCTTCATGGGATTGAAGAGTGGTATGATAATAGGAGCTAGCCTTATTATTACCGTTCTTGGTTCGTTCCTATTCCTTTCGGCAGCAGATGGTACTATGCAGAGAGTATCTCTTGCATCGTTCGTATTGGCTATGGGTATGCTTGTAGATAATGCGATAGTGATAGTAGATGGAATACTTGTCGACCTTAAGGCAGGAAAGTCTAGAATGGAGGCACTGACATCGATAGGCAAGCAGACTGCCATGCCACTACTTGGCGCTACTCTTATTGCTATATTGGCATTCCTACCTATATATATGTCGCCCGACACAGCAGGTATATATGTACGCGACCTATTCATTGTCTTGGCTGTATCTCTTCTATTAAGTTGGGTGTTAGCATTGCTACATGTACCTTTGATGGCCGACTCTATGCTTAAAGCAGAAAAGAGTAATAACGAGGGTGAAGATAATGACGACATGTATACTGGTAAGGTATATGTGATACTTAGCAGAATACTCAATTGGAACCTTAAGCATAGGGTAACTATAGTAGTCTCTATGGTAATACTCTTGATTCTCTCGGGTATAGGGTATACACAAATGAGACAAGGTTTCTTCCCTGATATGGTGTACGACCAGCTATATATGGAGTATAAGCTACCTGAGGGTAATAACTATACTAAGGTAAAGAAAGACCTAGCTGAGATAGAGGCATACCTTAAGACACGTAAAGAGGTGACACGTGTTACTACATCTATAGGCGGAACTCCTGGTAGATATAACCTAGTAAGAAGTATAGCATTGCCATCACTATCTTATGGTGAGTTGATAATAGACTTTGAGAGTCCTGAGGCATTGGTAGACAATCTAGACAATATACAGGAGGAGCTATCAAAGAGATATCCTGATGCCTACCTTAAGTTGAAAAGGTATAACTTGATGTTTAAGAAATACCCCATTGAGGCACAATTCTTAGGTCCAGATCCAGAGGTGTTGCATCAGTTAGCTGATTCGGCACGCCATATAATGGAGACTACACCTGAGGTATGTTTGATAACTACCAACTGGGAGCCTATGCAGCCTGTGCTTACAGTGGAGTACGACCAGCCTGCTGCACGTGCATTGGGGTTGAGCAGATCCGACGTAAGTATGTCTTTACTTACCGCTACTGGAGGTATACCTATTGGCTCATTCTACGATGGCAGCCATGCTAAGACAGTATATGTTAAGAGCACAGATACCGAGGGTAAAGCATTGGAGGATTTGGGCAATACAAGCATATTCTCTACCATACCTTCAATAAGCGGACTATTGACCAAGGAGTCGCTCGTAAAGGTTAAATCTGGCAATGTTGACAAAGAGGAGGTAATAGAGAAGCTACTCAGTACTACACCTCTTAGACAGGTCTCTAATGGAATAAATATTGAGTGGGAGCCTACAGTAATACCTCGCTATAATGGACAGAGAAGTCAGAGAGTACAATGCTCACCGGCCCCAGGCATAGAGACAGAGAAGGCGTGGAGAGCGGTAGCACAGAAGATAGAGAAGATCGAGCTTCCAGCGGGTTACTCATTGAATTGGCAAGGAGAAAAGGTGGCCTCAACAAGGTCTATGAAGTATTTATTTAAGAACTTCCCATTGGCTATTATCTTGATGATTGCTATACTCATTATGCTATTCAAAGATTACAAGAAGCCAACTATAATATTCTGTTGCATACCATTTGTGATAGTGGGAGTAGTGGCAGTAATGCTATTGACGGGTAAGACTTTCAACTTTGTGGCTATTGTAGGTACACTTGGTTTGATAGGTATGCTTATCAAGAATGGTATAGTACTGATGGACGAGATTGCATTACAATTATCCAAAGGCAAAGAGCCAGTAAAGGCATTGATAGAGAGTTCGCAAAGTAGACTACGACCAGTAATGATGGCCTCTCTTACCACTATACTTGGTATGATACCACTATTGCCCGACTCCATGTTTGGCTCTCTAGCGGCATCTATAATGGGTGGTTTGCTATTCGCTACATTCATTACATTGTTTTTCGTACCAGTACTATATGCGCTATTCTTTCACATACATAATGATGGACGTGAGTAAAATTGATGTTTTATGAAAAAGATTATATTCTCAATATCTACGATACTAATCTCATTGACCGCCCTTGCTCAAGAGACACTTACTCTACAGCAGTGTCGCGATTTAGCCTTGGAGAATAATAAAGAGATAAAGGCTGCACACGAACAGACCAAGGGGGCAGAGTATACTGTAAAGAGCTATAAAGCCCTATATAAACCAAATATCAAGTTAGGTGCTACAGGACTATATAGTACTGCTGGCGGTAGTTTCTCATACGACCTAACAGGTATAGGGAATGCTGTTAATAGTGTTATGGGGAATGTAGCTAATACCATTCAAGGGTTGGCGTTAATAATAGGATCAGAACACCCCCAATATTACGAGGCTATCATGAATCAGCTAGGAGCAGGGGCTAGTCCGCTTGAGCTACCTAACGAGATAAAGATAGACTATAAGGTAGGTCCTGTTGCCATAGCAAATATAACTCTCGAGCAACCTATATATATGGGTGGCAAGATAAAGGCTGCGAATAAGATGGCACAATCGGGACTACAGATGGCACAAACCAATAATACTCTTGTAAAACAGAATGTAATAGTAGAGGTAGATAATGCATACGCCCTATGTGTTAAGGCCAACGAGATGCTTAAGGTAGCACTGAGATATAATGAGGTACTACAAGAGCTTATGAACAATGTGCAGAGTGCCTACAAGAATGGTCTTAAGCCTAAGAATGATGTGCTAAAGGTAATTGTTAAGCTCAACGAGAGCGAGCTAAATATACGTAAGGCAGAGAATGCAAAGCGTTTGGCCTCAATGAACCTATGCCGAATAATAGGTAAGCCACTGATGAGCCCTATAGCCGTAAGTAGTGAGTTCCCTTCAGTAGAAGATATTGAGGTTAATAATACTACCGATATCTCTATGCGTCCCGAGTATAAGATATTGGAGCAACAGGTAAATATAGCTGAGCAACAGGTGAATCTTGATAAGAGTGCCTCTAGACCAGAGGTAGGACTTATGGCAATGGGCGGTTATACCTATGGTGGAGAACTTAATGATACTCGTTTACTTGATGATTTCAGTGGTACAGTACTTGTAAATGTGAGCATTCCTCTATTCCATTTTGGGGAGAATAGTAACAAGATACGAGCGGCAAAAGCCAAATTGGAGCAGGCGAGATATGAGCGTGAGAGTAAGAACGAGTTGATGCAACTCCAGCTTACACAAGCGGCCAATAATCTAGAGGAGGCTAAACTTGAGGCAGAGCTAGCAGATAAGAACCTCGAGCAAGCTGCAGAGAATATGCGACTAAGCCTTAAGAACTATCAAGCAGAGATGGAGCCTCTTAGTGACTATCTTGAGGCACAAACCCTATGGCAACAGGCATATGAGCAACAGGTAGACGCTTATTTCAAATTGTACCTAAGCAAAGTAGAATATAAGAAGGTATCAGGAGTTCTCTAGATATTTATCTAGACTCTCTGATACTCCTTACATGTATTGATTCGCACCCGCCATATTGGTCGGGTGTCATTGTATATGTCACAGTGTGTGTGGTCTTGTTGTTGATAATATTGGTATATTTCAATATAAAAGTATCATTACTAGACTCCACACTCCATAATGGCTCACGAGTACATACTATCTTGAGTCGCTCTATATCCTCACTATATAATGGTGTCTCAAGGAGTATTATTTCCTCTCCATCTACCTTTACCCATGAGTGGACGTTACGACGGAATATTGATGTATGCTCTGGAATATCGCCGAATACTTGCGATAGGTAACCAATATGGACAGGGTCAACACGGTCATTATATTCACCGTATGTAACAGAGAAGCCTGTATCATATAGGTCTATAGCAGCAGATGAGAATGTGCGGCACTCCGCACCATTTGTCACCTCACTAGCAAAATACATCTCCCTATTTTGGTTAATTTGGGTACTATGGATATGACGGGGATACATCTGCTTCATTAGCTCCACATTCTCGAGATAACTCTTCTTGTCGAAATCTGCCTTATAGACAAACTTTGCAGTTATTAGTTTAGGGTCAGATATATTATCATCTATGTATAATGTATCCAACTCGAAAGAGGGCAATATGCTTACGTCTATTAAGTTGGCAAGAGTCTTCACATCCTTATACTTGAAACTCTTTACCATCTTCTCATAAGGAGAATCCTCAATGACATATGGAAGGATGGATACGGGGATAACAGATGCTATATAGGTAACGATAAATAGGATATCATTCTTTCCCTTGCGATTTGAAAGATAGTGTATAAGACCCGCTGTAAGCAAAAAGTAGCTAGAGGCTATGCCTATATCTGTATTTGGGAAACACTCCACCATGATTGTCACTATACCAGCGATAATCATGAACATGGCACGTAGACTAATATGCGGTCTCTTAGTATATGCAAAATAGCCCCATAGGGCAATCATCGCAATATCTGCGGCTATAAATAGTGCTGCAAGAGTCATAGTGTATTATAGTGTAAAAAAATTATTATCCATATTTTCTGATTCTCTTGCATATACGCAGAGAATCAGAAAATGGATATAATTTCTTACACCTTCATTGGCATGAGGAGCATAAGCTCATCCTCGCCATCTCTCTTAAGTGCAGGAGAGAAGAGTGCCGAGCGTGCAGGGTCGGCCAATGAGATCTCTATCTCTTGGCACTCCATATTTACGAGTACGTCAGAGAAGAAGGCGCCCTTGAAGCCAATAGTCATATCGTCGCTTGTATACTCACAAGAGATAGTCTCACTTGCCTTACAAGATAGGTCAAGGTCTTGAGACGATACAGTAACGCTATTAGATGTTATATCTAGACGTAGGAGCTTTGTATTATCAGAGAACAACAATACGCGGCTCACAGCATTTGATAAGTCTTGTCTGTTGATGGTCAACTTATGAGGGTTGCCATTAGCAGGTATTACGCTCTTATATGCTGGGTATGCACCCTCTGGCTGTAGACAGATTACAGTATAGAGAGGCATCTGGAACATGATATGCTTTGAGTCGAATGAGATGCTTACTGTAGAGTCTACCTTGTCGAGCACACCCTTGAGGAGAGCTGCTGGACGCTTATTTAGGATGAATGAGGCATTGATACCTGGCTGCACATCTGTACGGCAGTAGCGCACTAGGCGATGTGAGTCGGTACTTACCATAGTAAGCATTGTAGGCTCAATATCGAAATATATACCATTCAATGCAGGACGTAGAGTATCATTTGCTACGGCGAATGCTGTACGTGCGATACCATTGAGTAGGCTTTGCGATGATACTGAGAAGGTCTGTGCCTCTGGGCTCAACGCTGGTACGTTTGGCCACTCCTCTGCCGACTCACCTGTCTGGGAGCTAGTACCCATTAGTGTAGAAATCTGGATGGCATGAGTAGCATCATCTATAGAAATTTCGATAGGCTGTTCTGGGAGTTTCTTAAGGTACTCCATAACCTTACCGCCAGGTACTACTGCCTTGGCATCTCCCTCAGAGTCCATTACAGAGAGCTCTGTGTACATAATTACATCAGACGAACCTGCTGTGATGATGAGACTATCACCTTTTGTCTCGAAAAGGAAATGCCCCCAAATAGGTACAGCTGGCTTGCTCTCTATGACACGGCCAAGTACCGAAAGACGACGCTCTAAGTCGCCACATGATACTTTAAACTTCATATATTTTCAGTGTTATTTATTCTCTATTGCGCAAAGATAACGAAAAAAGACGTCTAGTTACCAAAAAAGAGATTATATTTGTGGACACATAGCAATTTCATATACTCAAAAGGCATTAGCATGACTATCCAAGAAGTAAAAGACGACCAGCGCTACCTAAAGCTACTAGCAGAGAAATTTCCAAATATTGCTTCTGCTGCAACAGAAATAATAAACCTTGAGGCTATTCTTAACCTCCCTAAGGGTACGGAGCATTTCATTAGTGATTTACATGGTGAGAATGTTGCATTTCAACATGTGCTTAAGAATGCATCGGGTGTTATTCGTCGTAAGGTAGATGATATCTTTGGTATGAATCTCCGTGAATCTGATAAGAATGAGCTTTGCTCTCTCATATACTACCCAGAGGATAAGTTACGCCTTATTACCCAGACGGAATCTAATTTAGACGATTGGTATCGCATAACTCTACATCGAGTGGTAGAGGTGGCTCGTGTGGTATCCTCAAAATATACACGTTCTAAGGTACGTAAACTCCTCCCTAAGGATTTTGCATATATCATCGAGGAGCTTCTCCATGAGCAGCAGAGTGAGCCCAACAAGCAGGATTACTATGCGGGTATTATCAACTCCATAATTAATACCAATAGGTCGGTCGAGTTCATCGTAGCTATATGCCAACTCATACATCGCCTTGTTATCGACTCGCTACATATAGTGGGCGATGTATACGACCGTGGTTCTGGCGCTTGTGCTATTATGGATGCCCTTTGTACCTATCATGATTTTGATATTCAGTGGGGCAACCATGATATCTCTTGGATGGGTGCGGCAGCAGGCAACTTAGCCCTTATTGCCAATGTGGTGCGTATATCAATACGTTATATGAATGTGGAGACTCTCGAAGAGGGTTACTCTATCAATCTATTACCATTGGCTACCTTTGCCATAGACTTCTATGGTAATGACCCTTGTAGAGAGTTTCAAGTCAAGGAGTACGAAGCCAATAGCCGCATGGCACACTCTACCACCATGATGGCCAAGATGCACAAGGCAATATCTATTATCCAATTCAAACTTGAGGGACAGATTATTGCTCGTCATCCTGAGTACAAGATGGACGATAGGCGCATGCTACACCTCATAAATAAAGAGGAGGGCACCATAACCATTAATGGCAAGACATATCCTCTTACAGACAAGCAGTTCCCAACAGTGGACCCTAACGACCCATATACGCTCACACCAGAGGAGACTCGTCTTATGGATCAGCTATTCCACTCATTTACCTGTTCGGAGCGACTACAGAAGCATCTTCGTTGTCTATACCAGCATGGCAGTCTATTCCTAACTAGAAATAACAACCTACTCTACCATGCCTCAGTACCTCTCAATGCCGATGGCACATTCAAAGAGGTATCTATAGATGGTGTGGTATATAGCGGCAGAGCCCTAATGGAGCGACTAGACCGTGTGATACGCGATGCATATTTTGCTAAGGACAACCACACAAGGCACAATGCCTTGGACTATATGTGGTACCTATGGTGCGGTCCGGATTCTCCATTATACAACAAAGATAAGATGACCACCTTTGAGCGCTATTTCATAGCCGACAAGGAGACCTATAAGGAGCAGAAAGGGGCCTATTATGAGCTGTGCGACTTAGAGTCGACCTGTGACGCTATACTCGTTGAGTTTGGATTAAATCCACAAGTGTCGCGTATCATCAATGGACATATACCAGTACGTACTACCAACGGCGAGAGTCCGCTACGCGCCAACGGCAAGCGACTAGTAATAGATGGAGGCTTCTCAAAGGCATACCATGCTACCACTGGTATTGCAGGTTATACATTGATATACAATAGTCATGGCTTGCAACTAGTGCAGCACGAGGCATTTGAGAGCAAAGAGAAGGCTGTATTAGACGGTACCGATATCCATAGCCGTATGCAACTAGTAGAGTTTAAGAGTCACCGTATGCTAGTGCGTGATACAGACAGAGGGAAAGAGCTCACAGAGCAGATAACCAACCTCCAGCGCTTACTAATGGCATACCGCAACGGTCTTATTAAGGAGGTTTAGATAAGATACTCTTATAGATATGATACTCCCATAAGCATGTAAAGGATGTACATAGGGTAGGCGACTTTTATAAGAAATATTTATGCTTGCTGTGTTGAGCCTGTATAGAGCGAGGTATGAGCGAGGTTAGAGAGAGTGTATAGGGAAGTGATAATGAAATAAGTTTAGAATATACAAACATTATAAAAAATAGTGGCGCCAACTGAGAAGTAGACGCCACTATTGTGTAATAAGGGGAGAAAATTACTTAACCTTCTTGCCCCAGTATGTCATATTTAGGTTCTTGCCTGTACCTGCGTATACTAGAGTGACAGCTCTAGGAGAGGTCTCCCAATCGAGCTCGCGCTCTACGCATACTATTACATCATTGAGTCTAAGGTACTTCTTCTCGGCATCGTAGCTCCACTTGCCGGTGAGGGCACCAGACATTGTACCATCCTCATTAAGTACCAATTCGCTAGATGTTTGTTGTACAGAAGCCTTATAACCAAGGTTGATATGCTCCCAAGTACCCACTAGGTCGGCCTTAGTAACCTTTGTTTGGTCGGTCACGTGAGCATAACGCTCAGGGAGAGCTATAGGCCAGAGATTATTGAGATCGTCAGGTGAGGCAGGGCACCATACCATCTTACGGACATGACCCATCATGATGGCATTAGAGTAGGCATTACCACCTACATTTTGAGGGAGGCGACCCTGAGACATATAGAACCACTCGCCAGAGCGATTTTGGAAGGCACACATATGCGATATACCTACCCAACCATAGCCCTGAGAGAACTTATAAGGGTGAGTAACGATAGGGAAACAATCGCCGCCAGTAGTAATATCTACACCTCTGATATCAGTATATGGACCCTCGATATTTGTAGCTCTAGCTACACGTGTATTATAAGGTACATCTAGACCATCATAAGCCATAAAGAGGTAGTAATAACCATCCTTATATATTATCTCTGGAGCCTCGCTACCCTGCCAACGGCAATAAGACTTACCTGTAGGGATACGAGTAGCTACACGCTTACCGTAACGAGCTTGGAGGTCGGCAGCATTATTAGCATAAGGCAATCCTAACTCATGATCTGGCTTACCAGTAGAAGGGTCAATCTTCAAGAGAGCAAAACCCGAATGCCAAGAGCCATGAATAAGATAGTGGTCGCCCTCTGGGGTAACGATATAAGTAGGGTCTATAGCATTATAGTAGAAATAAGCATCAGCCCAGCTATTAGCTCTAGCGCGAGAGTAATCTGTACCCTTATCAGAAGAAGAGCAAGTAACAAACCCTAGGTCTTTCCAATTACCACCAGCAGGGTCGGTCGACTCACATACACCTATGAAAGCGCGTTCAGTCCAGCTACCATCGAAAGCCTCGGTAGCCTTTTTGCCCGACTTGATATAATTATCTATTACTATAGAGTAGTACATACGCAATTTTGTCTTACCATCTACAGTAATACGACGTACTACAGGAGCCCAATAACCGAAAGCGATATCAGACTTCTCGAGAGGGTCGAGATTCATAGCCTTACGAATCTCGTTAAGCTTAGGCACTACCCATGTAGGGACGTCACTAAATGGACCAGCTACCCACTCCCAGTTTACTAGGTCTTGCGACCTCTTGCCTTGGAAATGCTTACCTCTGCCAGCCTTCTCATGCTCATTACCATATGAGGCATCTGTGCCATACATATAGTAATAGCCATCATAATATGCTACAGAAGGGTCATGAACATTAGCGAGGTTCCACTTATCCTTATTAGACCAACTAGCAATTTGAGAGTAGTCGTCTTGATAGGTAGGAATCTTAAAGGTATAATCAGTATCAACCTCATCTTTAGGGTCTACCTCCTCCTTATCATGACCGCCAGTCTTTATTCCATCAGGCTCGTCATCATCGCAAGCCACGAAAGATACCGAAGCGACCAATGCTAGAAGGCATAAAAATCTCTTTTTCATCGTTGATTATGTTAATTGTGGTACTATACCTTGTTTAGGAACAAAAGCTCCCACACGCAATATACGCATATGGAAGCCTTTGCCTTAACTATTTATACTTATTTAACTACTGGGTGAACCTTATAGCCCTTAGAGAAGAATGCCTCGGTATTATCAGTCTCTGTCTCTGAGTTAGCTGAGTTACCTAAGAGATTCTTGTTTTGGTCGAGAGTATTTTGGAAGATAGGGAAATACTCGTGACCAGGGAGGTAGTTATCCATAGAGCACTTTGTGATAGTCTCGCCCTCTGCAGAGTTCTTATAAGAGTATGTAGTATGCTCTGTGAGCTGCTGACGACGAGAAGCATCGTAGAAGAAGCCCCAACGGATAAGATCCATACCTCTACCGTACTCACAACCGAACTCCTTTGGACGCTCTACGTTAGCTATCTGCTCGAAGAGAGCATCAGCAGTTGGGAAATCAGCAAGTTTAAGGTCGGCAAGAGTAGCTCGACGACGAACTTGGTTGATATAGTCGATAGCTGTCTGTGTAGGACCATTGATTTCATTCTCGCACTCAGCGGCACGGAGAAGAACGTCAGAGTATCTCATAAGGCGGAGGTTAACACCGCAAGAGAGACCTGTTGCTATCTTATTGTAGAGGTTGTTACGAGCATTAGTATTCTTAGCGATTGAGATAGAACCTATAGCACCTGCGTTTACAGCTGGAGTCTCTGAGAGATCTGTCTGGTATACAGTATTGCAACGTGGGTCGCCATTAGGATAAGCAGCAGTCTTAACACCTGTATAGTTATCATACTCCTTCTCGTAAGTTACAAGAGTCCAGTATAGACGTGGATCGAGGCGGTCGTCTGTAGTACGCTCTCTCTTGAACTCCTGGTATAACCAATCAGCGCCAGCGAGGTCGGCCCATGAGTTGAATACATAAGAAGCGTAATTTGACTCTACTGCATGGCCCTGTGTAGCATCCTTAGTCATATTTACAGGAGTCCACTCAGCCTCTGTACCCTGCTTACCGAAGTCGAGGAACTGTACCTCGAAGAGCGACTCAGCGTTATTCTCAGAAGCCCCCTCGCGGCAGTTATCGCCATAATCGGCCATCAACTCATAGTGACCATACTTACCAGCTATGATATCCTTGAGTACCTCATAAGCCTCAGCGAACTTATGTCGGAACATAAGAGCTCTAGCATAGAAACCTGCAGCAGCGCCACAAGTAGCACGACCCTTAGCCCAGTCACCACCCTTATCGCGAGAAGGAAGGATAGCCATAGCCTCTGCCAAATCGGCCTCGATAAGGTCGAACACCTCGTCTTGTGAGGCATTCTTAGCGTATGTACCCTCAAGAGTAGAATATGCATCATAATTTGTGTAGAGAGGCACATTCTGGAAGTATGCAGTGAGGTGGAAATTCATCAAAGCACGGATGAAGAGAGCCTGACCCTTGATTTGATTATAAGCATCAGTAGACAATTTTGCCTTCTCTACGAACTTAAGGACGAAGTTAGCACGATTGACGCCATGGTATGAGTCGCGCCAAATCCACTGACCAATCTCGTCGCCTGCGCCTACATTGAGGTTATCGAAAGGCAAATACCATACTTGAGATGCATTCCAAACCTCGTCGCCACGTACTGCATCCATAGTATAACCTACGCGAGCGAAGGTACCCTCGAGACGGATACGGTTGTAACATGCGATAACTGCCTCTTGGAGTTCTGCCTCGTTATCACCAAAATCTGCTGTTGTCTGGTAGTTAGGATTCTTCACATCGAGCTGATCGTCGCAAGCTGTGAATCCTAGCATGAGTGAGCATGCTGCCAGAGCTATATTGATTCTTTTCATATCTGACAATTTGATATTTTACAATTAGAATGAGAAGTTAAGACCAGCCATGAAGGTACGTGGAGAAGGATACGAACAGTAGTTGTAACCTGGAGTAAATGTACCACCTGCGAAGTCGATGTTGTAACCATTGTACTTAGAGAATGTGTGGAGGTTCTGAGCCGATACGTAGAGACGTACATTGCTTACGACATCCTTGAACCACTCATTCTTGAAGTTGTAACCGAGCTCGACATTAGCGATCTTGAGGTAAGAACCATTCTTGAGGAAACGGTCGCTGAAGGTATTTGATGTGATAGGAGCTGTTGTAGAGTACATAACTCGTGGAGTATTAGAGTTGCTGTTCTCTGGAGTCCATGCGTTGAGGAGATCCTTGCTCTTATTAGCCAAACCACCAGACTGATGTGTAGCCATATCGATATGGTCGAGAGCCTTGAAGCCTGCTGCACCGAATGTAGCTACCGAGAGGTCGATACCATTCCACTCTACGCGAGCGTTAAGACCGAAGTTGACCTTAGGGAGACCACTACCGAGGAATACGCGGTCGTCCATATCAATATCACCATCCAAATCAGTATCCTTGTAAGCGATATCACCGAGTTCAGCGCCCTGTTGGAATACTACATTACCCAAAGCATTAACGCGGTTGTTGAGTTGCTCCTCATTCTTGATTACGCCCTCAGCAACGAGACCGAAGAAACGGCCTACCTCGTCACCTACCTCTGTACGGCAGTAGCCATCATTTTGTACCTTAGCATCACCAAGAGATGTTACCTTATTCTTAAGGGTAGATACGTTAGCTGAGAACTCAAACTTAACAGGGTGATCTGTATTTCTATATGTTGCAGAGAATTCGAGACCTGAGTTCTCCATTGTAGCGGCATTCATAGTAACCTTCTCGTTACGTACACCTGCCTCAGAAGGTACAGATACGCCATAGAGCAAATCCTCAGATACTGACTTATACCAGTCGACATTAAACTCGAAGCGGTTGCCCCACATTGCGATATCGAGACCGATGTCTGTTGACTTCTTCTTCTCCCACTTGATAGCAGTATTTACGTAGTCTGTGAGAGCAGAACCGAATACCTTATCGCCGCCGAAGCTATATGAGTAATCACCGCGACCCATAGTAGACATATACTGGTACTCACCGATATTCTCATTACCGAGTACACCATATGAACCACGAACCTTAAGAAGGTTGATCAAGCTATCATCGAATGGGAAGAAATCCTCACGATCAATACGCCAACCGAGAGACAATGATGGGAAGATATCCCAACGGTCATCAGAAGAGAGGCGTGAAGAACCATCACGACGAACTACGCCAGAGAGGAGGTACTTGCCATCATAGTCATAGTTAAGACGACCGATGAATGATGCGATTACGTGCTCGCTCTCGTATGTACCAGCGTTTGTCTCCTTAGCATTATTGAGCTGCAAGTAGTAAGGCTCTGACATCTCATAACCTGTACCTGTGAGAGTGTGGTAACGCTCTCTTTGGAAAGTCTGACCTACCACTACATTTAGGTGGTGGAGCTCTGCGATCTTACCATCATATGTCAATGTATTCTCTACGAGGAAGTCTTGGTTGTTACGATAGCCCTGAGTAAATACCTCATATTGCTTATCGAGAGTTGCCTTATTTGACTGGAAGAATGATGGGATAAAGTTCAAATCTTTGCAGATTGTCTTATTCCATGCGAGGTTGAGCACATAGTTCAACTTATGGTTATCATTCTTCTGACCAATCATATCAAGGAGGTCGAAGTTAAGAGTACCTGTCAACGCTACACGATCTACATCTGTACGTCTTTCAAGGATCTCGTTGAGGAGCAATGGGTTTGTCATCTGTACATCGCCATGAGCACCTGTATAGTATGTACCATAACCGAATGAGTCGTACTTATAGTTAGAAGCTGATGGGTAGTACTTATCAAGGCACCATGTAGAAGGGTCCTTAGCCTTTATTGAAGGAGGCATAAACATAGCAGCCAAGATAACTGGGCCACCCGAACCGTTAGAGAGACCATTTACATACTCATTAGCGTTAGAGAATGCCATATTATTCTGCTTGCTATGGGTATATACAATACTTGTCTTGATATTAAGGAACTTAACATCCATAGTATTGTTCAAACGAGCAGTGAAACGGTCGTAGTTAGGACCAGCACCTACGATAGTACCATCCTGACCGAAGTAGTCGAGTGAAAGGTTGTAAGTGTTGCTTGCTCCACCACCCGAGATATTAAGGTTATGATTCTGACGGATACCTGTCTTATATAGTTCATCGAACCAATCGGTATCTACACCCTCGATATAGTCTTTATACTCTTGAGTAGACTTATCATAACCAGCAGGGAGAGCATCACCAGAGTTCTTACATGCCATAGTGAGATACTGAGCGTACTCCTCAGCATTCATTACCTCATATACGTCGCTCTTTACATTATCCATACCTACATAGCCGCGGTAGTCGATACGCATTGGTTGGTCCTTCTTACCCTGCTTAGTAGTAATGATGATGACACCATTAGCAGCACGCGAACCGTAGATAGCAGCTGCAGAGGCATCCTTCAATACCTGGATAGTCTCTATATCATTAGGAGAGAAGTCGCGTATTGTAGTACCCATAGGCACACCATCGATAACGTAGAGAGGTGCTGTAGAGCCGAAAGAGCCCAAACCACGGATACGTACTGCTGGGTCGGCACCAGGCTGACCATCTGTAGTGACGTTCACACCAGCCACCTTACCTTGAAGCATTGTCGACATATTTGAGTTCGACACCTTCTTCATCTCATCAGCATCTACGATAGCTACTGAACCAGTGAGGTCGACCTTCTTCTGTGTACCATAACCTACGACTACGATATCATTCATCTCGAAGCTCTCGCTTTGGAGAGTAATGGTACCGAGATTTGTCTGACCATTTACTACTATCTCTTGGTTTGTGTAGCCAACGAAAGAGAATACTACTGTAGCATTTGATGGTACATTAAGAGTAAAGTTACCATCGAAATCAGTAATAGTACCTGTTGTTGTACCCTTTACGGCTACGTTAACGCCTGGGAGAGTATCTCCATTCTCGTCAACAACCTTACCTGATACCTTTATTGTACCAGCTTGCACCTCTGTTAGTACCTCATTATTATGCACCTCCTCAGCGAAAGCAGCCGACATAGGAGCAGTAACCAAAAGGCTAAGTGCTATTAAATATTGAAATTTCATCTCTGTTCCTGTATTAATGTGTATGTCACAATTACTTTATAACAAGGTACGACTCCTCTGTAACGAAAGTGAAGTAGAGGTCGTCTGAGTTAACCTTAATACCCTTATAGTTCTGGAAGTGAACCTCACCATTTGAGTATGTAACGTTAACCTCGATATCTGCTGTACCATTACCATTATTGGTAATCTTAACCTTATAGAGTGAGCCATTCATATTAGCCTTGAATGTATCGAAATTCCAATCACTCTCAACTACCTTATCGTCATTACCATCATATCCAGCACCCCAACCGAAGTTGTCAGAACGTACTACACAGTACTCATTCTTCTCTGCGCCACGGAGGATGTAGCATGGAGTATGCCAGTTCTCGAGGTTATCAGAGTAGCAAGAGAGCTCAATCTCTAGTGGAGTACCTACCTCTACCTTGATATCAGAAGGGCTGAATGTTGTCCACCAACCATTAGTAAAGTCAGGAGCACCGATAGCGTAAGAACCCTTAACAAAGTTCACTGGCACCTCAGCAGATACCTCATCGCTATACTTAACTACCATCTTACCATTTGCGAAGTCAGGTATGAATTGGCAATTAGCATTTGGCATAACAGATGATGTACCATCGCTATATGTTGCTGTGATTTCGAATGCTACTGTAGGGATGTTTAGTGCTGCACCCTCCATATAGTAGTATGTGAAGTCAGGTACGTTATTCTTAACATCGATAGCCTCAATCTTGTTAGTTACCTCAAGAACGTAGTAACCTGTAACAGGCTTACAAACATTACCAAGTTTTGTCTTTGTGTAAGCCAAAACGATAGTCTTTGTACCTACTGTTGTAAGGTCTGGAATGATAGCGAATGTCACATCTGCTGTATCAACAGGAGCAGAAGAGCCATCAGCGAAAGTTACAGTAGCCGAAGCACCACCCCAGAAGTCGGTCTCACCGATAACAATAGACTGTGGAGCATTTGAGATAGACAATGATACTGGCTCATAATCTACGAGCTCTGCAACCTCTGAAGGCATCAATGTAGCCTTCTTCATCTCCATATAACTACCATCAGCTACGAGGAAAGCTTGAATATCCTCAGAGATAGATACTGGGTGGTTGTATGTCTCTGTAATAGTAGTCTTACCATCAGCGCTTGTAGCCACTGCTGTAACGTAGCAGTAACCAGCCTTAGAGTGGTCGACCTTCATTACTACATTAGCATCAGCCATGATAGCGCGGAAGTCGTTCCAGATATCGCCATCGCCATCAAGGTCTGGATAATCATTGCTAATGATACCGCCATCATACTTATCGTTACCCCAACCGTAGTTATCCGAACGAAGTACGAAGTACTCTGAATAGTTATCGCCATCGCGTACGTCAGGCGAAGTAACACAAAGATTCCAGTTGTTCCAGTTATTTGCGCCTGTAGTATGGTTCACGAACTCCAAAACAAGCATTTTGCCGGTAGGAATCTTGAAATAATCAGAGAATGCTGTCCACCATCCCGAAGAGCAATCAGTAGCACCTACATCATAGGTATTAATAATGAGAGTCTCATTATCGCCCTGTTGATTCTTCTCTGCCTCTCTCTCGGCAGCGATAGCATCGATCTCTTCCTGCAAGCCATCAGGTGCATCTATAGAATATAGATCCTCCTGGCAACCTACAAAAGCCAATGCTGCGATACAAGCGGCACTCAATGTCCGCCACATCAGTTTTGTTGTTTTCATAAATAGATATTTACATGTGTTTATTATTACCACCTTATTATGCCTCGAAGCGTTAATCTTTATGCATCAGACCAACAACTACTAAACATCTTTTAACGAGTGCAAAGAAATATGATACATCTGACCTCTGAGGTAAAAATATTATTTAATAGGTGGACAAATATGTATAAATCTGTTAAAGACGTATTATATAGGGATTATATACCATATATATAAGGTGTAAAAAAGTGTATTTGAAGGGTAAAAAATATTTGCATAGACGCGATTACAGATGGGGTAATATTGTGTGTATTACTAATAATCAGCATATTACATATTAGGAGGGGTATATGGTAATATGACTACGAATTTAGCCCCTTCGCCCTCTTTACTCTCCACGCTTATCCTTCCGCCGTGCATGTTTATTATCTGCCTACATACGCTTAGGCCGATACCAGAGCCTGTATTTTTTGTAGTGAAGAATGGGACAAATATCTGTTCAGCGACCTCAGAGGAGATACCTTGACCATTATCTGATATCTCAATATAGAATGTATTACTTGGTCTATTGGCATATGTAGAAAGGGTAATTTTGGGCTCATTCACACCCTCGCACGCCTCGATAGCATTTTTGAGCAGATTGATTAGTACATGTTCTATCTGACTTTGGTCTACATAGAGCATCTCCGTATCGTCCTCGATGAGGAAAGTGATAGTAGGACTAGGGAATAGCTGGTGCAGATCGGATATTATGACATCTAGTCCGACCATAGCACGTTGAGGCTGTGATATGCGTGATACCTTACGGAACGACTCGACGAAATCTAGTAGGCCCTGACTACGTCGATATATCGCCTGAAGAGCCATTTGGACATCCTCCTTATCCACATTACCTTCGTCAAACGACTGGTTGAGTGTATCAGATAGAGAGATAATAGGAGATAGAGAGTTCATAATCTCGTGAGTTAGCACGCGCACTAGCTTATTTTGAGCCTCTACCTCGTTTTGGCGCAATACCGACTGTACGTCATCTATGCTATATAGCTTTACATCTACCCCTTGGCGGTTGTACCTTGTCATGCTTATGCACCACTCCACCAAAGAGCCCTTTAGCATCATGGTAACTAGCTTTTGTTGGCCTACCTGGAGCGACTCTAACTCCTTAGGTAGTATATCATTCAGTACAGCCAAATCGGCTAATCTATCGACCTTAAAGCCGCATAAGCCATTGATAGCCGACTCATTCATCCAATTTACATTGCCAAAGTCGTCCACCACTATCAAGAAAGTCTTGGTCTTATTGAGCAGAGCCTCTAGATAGCCATATTGTGCATCGATACGTCTATTGGCATCTCTTAATTCGGTTATAACGTCATTTATCTCCTGGGCAAGCTTTAGCTCCTCGCCGCGGAGTTTCTGCTCATTAAAGTGCAGAGAGTAGTCTCTAGACTTTATAGAGGCCAACATAAGTCGTAGGCGTCTAATGCTCTTATCTTTGAACCAACCAAACATATGCACTCTACACTTTATAGTTTTATCTTCTCAAGTTTTCTGTATAGGGCATATCTAGTAATACCTAGAATCTCCGCAGCCTGTGTAAGGTTACCATCCGACCTCTCTATAGCCTTACGGATAGCTACCCTCTCGAGTTCCTCGAGCCTTAGTGGCATCTCCTCATTAGCAGTAGAGGTGTTACCCTCCTCTACCCTCTCCATAGGGATATCGGCACTACATATCACACTACCCTTAGCCATTACCACTGCCCTCTCTATGGTATGGAGCAGCTCACGGACATTACCAGGCCAAGAGTGAGCAAGTAGAGCCTCACGAGCATCATCAGACAATGTGAGGTGCGATTTGTTGTACTTTTTAGCAAAGAGAGATATAAACTCCTCGGCCAACTCAATAACATCTCCCTCCCTATCACGAAGAGGTGGGGTATGAAGTTCGATAGTATTTATTCTATATAGGAGATCACGACGGAATGTACCCTCCTCGACCTCCTTATGTATTGGGGCATTTGTAGCACATATAAGTCTAAAATCTACCATAATAGGCTTAGTACCACCTAAGCGTGTTATCTGGCGCTTCTCAACCAGTGTAAGAAGCTTCTGCTGCATAGGGGCAGATAGATTGCCTATCTCGTCCATGAAGAGCGTACCGCCATTGGCCATCTCTACACGACCAATCTTTTGGGCATTAGCGCCAGTATATGCGCCCTTTTCGTGTCCGAATAGTTCATCCTCCATAAGAGACTCAGAGAGCGAACCGAGGTCAATACTTACGAAAGGCTTATCCGCCCTATTAGAGTTCTCATGTATATAATGAGCTATCACATCCTTACCCGAACCATTCTCACCCAAGATAAGAACAGAGGTATCTGTCGTCGCTACGGTATGACATTGCTCCTTCAATCTATTGAAAATTTGCGATGAACCTATAGGCTCCCTATGTGCAGAGAGGGTACTTACAGCACCCTTGTTGCTCGCAATTTTTCTAGAATCGCTTAGCTCGATAGCACTTAATACGGTAGCCAAAACCTTGTTATTATTCCATGGCTTAGGGATGAAATCTATCGCTCCCGCCTTAATAGCTCTTACGGCTTTTTCAGTGTCGACATAAGCCGTTATGAATAGTACCACCGCACTAGGCTTAATCTCCTGTATCTTCTGTAGCCATTCGTAACCCTCCTCGCCACTTATGGCATCTCGCTTGAAGTTCATATCTAGGATTATGACATCGGGGTCGAGACTAGAGAGAAATTCAGGGATACGCTGTGGGTCGGTAAGGACTTGCACCTTCTCGACATGATTCTTCAAAAGCATGTGCAACGAGAGGAGCACATCCATATTATCATCTACTATAAGTACTTTGCCGTGTTTATCCATAACAAGACAAAGGTAGTGTTAATTTGGATAGAATATAATGCAGAATAACCTATTCGTTAATATTCATTACTTTTGTGAAGAATAAAAGCTATAGGTATGAAAGTAGATATGGTAGACCTCAAGGCACTACACACACGCCTTGCCAACGAACTAGACAACGCCATAATGGATGTAGTGCGCAGTGGCGCCTATATAAAAGGTCCAGATGTACATAAGTTCGAAGAGGAGCTAGCACAATATCTAGGTGTAAAATATGTAATCTCTTGTGGTAATGGCACAGATGCACTACAGCTAGCCTTAATGTCACTTAATATACCACAAGGAGCCGAGATAATAACTACAGCACAATCATTCATAGCTACAGCAGAGGCGGCAGCACTCTTAGGGTATAAGCCCGTATTTGTTGACGTAAAAGACGACTACAATATAGATGTCGATAAGATAGAGGCAGCCATCACCAATAAGACAGCAGCCATCATACCTGTACACCTATTCGGCAAGCCTTGCGAGATGGGTAAGATATTGCAACTTGCTCGCAAGCACAAGATACATGTCATAGAGGATACAGCCCAAGCCTTAGGGGCAGAGTATTGGATAGACGGCAAAATGGTAAAAGCAGGTACTGCAGGCACTATTGGGTGCACATCTTTCTTTCCAACAAAGAATCTGGCTTGTATGGGAGATGGTGGAGCAGTATGGACAGACAATGAGCAGTTGGCAAGACGATTAAGAATGCTAGCTACACATGGAGCGGAGAAGAAGTACCACAATACAGCCATTGGCATAAATTCGAGATTAGATACCATACAAGCTGCCATATTGAGGGTAAAACTAAGATACCTTGATGAGTTCAACGCCAAACGCAGAGAGATTGCCAAGCTATACAACGAGAAATTATCAGATATTCAAGATAAGATTACACTCCCACGATACGAAGAGGAGGAGATAAAACACGTATACCATCAATATACCATAACGCTTAATAGCGCCAGCAAAGAGCAAAGAGATACGATTTGCGAGAGATTAAAAGAGCGCGGGGTATCCTCGATGGTATATTTCCCTGTAGCCCTACACAAGCTACCCGTCTTTTCAGAGGAGAATAGATATATTACACTCCTTAATGCCGAGAGACTAATGGATAGTGTCATTTCACTACCAATGCATACGGAGCTATCAGAAGAGGAGATAGAGTATGTATGCCAGATGGTGCATGAGGTGGTGATGTAATAGTGTTGAAAGAACAAATATAGAGTATGTTATAAAGCCCTATTGCCGTTAGGGCATAAAAAAAACAATCTTGCAATGCCTAAACACTACAAGATTGCCATCTTCCGTGTACCGAGTCCCAGGATTGAACTGGGGACCTCATGATTATGAATCATGCGCTCTAACCAGCTGAGCTAACTCGGCATCTTTGGTTTTGCTTTCAGAGGTTGTTTACTTCTCTTTTGCGAGTGCAAAGGTAGATACATTTTTCATTCCTTGCAAGAGTTGCCCCCACTTTTTTTACTAAAAAATGTAAATTACTCTTTTACTACTATTCGTTCGCTGAGCCCTGTCTCCTTACGAGAGTTTAGGATAGCGGAGACTCTATATACGTATCTCTCTCTATCTCTTCTAGATATAGCGGGATGGAGCTCCCAATAGGTGTTAGAAGTTATGCCTACTACATTTTGTAGGCGTATAGGTTCGGAATCCTGACCTTTTGGTTGGCGATATACTATAAAGTACCTCACATTAGCCGAATCAGCGTTATTTTTGAGAGACCAATGTATAAAAGCACCTCGTTTTTTCATGTCCACTATCGACACAGAGAGGGTATCGGGTGAAGGTTCGATATCTGGGAGGGCGAATTTATTGTATAGGAGAGCCGACATATTACCCTGTAGGCCGTTCAGTTGGCGTAGGAATTGGCGATAGCTAAAGAATACGCTACCAGAGAGAGCTTCATTATCACGCACCTTAACGATTTGCTCCTCCATCTCATTCTTTGTACCCCATAGTTTACCGGTTTGGGCGTTTATTTTAAAGACGGCATGACCCACATATATCTTTGTTCGTTCGGTAGCCATATTAGCCCACCAAGCAATAAGTTCGTCAAAATCTGCCGCCTTATTACCCGCCTCCCAATATATCTGAGGCACTACATAATCTACTATACCCCGTTGAATCCAGTCGTACACATCGGCATAAAGTATATCATAATTGGTAATACCAGCGCGGGTTTTAGAGCCTCGGACATCATCTGATGCATTACGCCACACTCCGAAAGGAGATACGCCAAACTTCATCCAGTCGTTTTGCGACTTAAGATAATTATATACATCAGATATTACAGCGGTCACATTTTTACGGCGCCAATCGGCCACAGAGAGGTCGTCAACATTGTACCTCTCATAAGAGAGCGAATCGCCAAATATCTCACTTCCCACCGGATATGGATAGAAATAGTCGTCAAAATGGACACCATCAACCTTATAACGGGATACAATATCCTCGACTACGGAGAGGACATATCTGCGAGCCTCTGGTATACCCGGGTCGAGATATAGTTTACCTCCATAAGATATGAGCCATTCGGGGTGCGACGATATGAGATGCCTACCCATAGCCTTGTACTCTGCCGAGGGAGAGACGCGGAAAGGATTAAGCCATGCGTGAAGCTCTATACCATTCTCGTGGCATTTATCAATCCAATAAGAGAGGGCATCGAAAGAGCTATATTGAGATAATAGCGAAGCATCGTTACAGATATAAGGAGTAATAGGCTCGATGCTACTATTATATATAGCATCAGAGGAAGGGCGCACCTGGAGGAAGATAGTATTTAAGCCCCATGATTTAGCATCGGCAATAATCTTGTTAGCCTCTCGTTTAAGGGACGCCACTGATAGGTTGGGTGAAGATGGCCAATCAATATTACCCACTGTAGCCACCCATACGCCGCGCATCTCTCTAGGCATAGAGGAGATATTAGCGGGAGATTGGGTAAATATAGATACGGCACAAAATAGGCAGATGATAAGTGTAAATAATACTCTCATTGTCTGAGGCAAGTTGGCATATAGTGTGTTAGAAATAATGCTATTAAGAGTTCGAATATTAGTTGGCATTTTCTAGCTCCTTGCAAATACCATCTATATAATCAAGTATCTCATCACGCCCTACACTATGAGCAGACGACGAGATGAAGTATTGAGGCATCTCCTCCCACTCCTCGAGCATACGCGACTTATACCTCTCGATACTATCATTTAGCTGCTTTTCTGAGAGTTTATCAGCCTTGGTAAATATGATAGCGAAAGGCACACCCTCCTCACCGAGGAAGCGCATAAACTCTAGATCAATCTTCTGAGGTTCGTGACGAGAGTCGACCAAGACAAATAGGATAGCCATATTTTCACGTTCGAGGATATAGCTACGGATAATCTTTTGGAAATCATTCTTGAGCGACTTAGACACCTTGGCGTATCCATAACCAGGAAGGTCTACAATATAAAACCTATCATTTATGAGGAAATGGTTTATAAGCTGTGTTTTACCTGGAGTAGCTGAGACCTTAGCAAGAGCTATACGATTACAGAGCATATTAATAAGGGACGACTTACCCACGTTACTACGCCCGATAAAGGCAAAATCAAGTCGACCGTCAGCAGGGCACTGCTTCACCTCTGCGCTACTCTTTACAAAATCTGATTTAGCTACTATCATTGTCATTGTCTATATCAAAAGATTATTATTTAAGGGTTATTGCGACCCCCACATCACCATAAGGTGTCTCTACCACCTTAGCATCCTCAGGAGCCATATTCATGAGCTCATCTACGGAAACATGGTGCGAAGGTACAACAATGAATCCAAATATTGGCATATGAAACGACGCGAAAGGGGCGTGGAGGTCGATATACAACCTATCCACATTAGTTAGTGTTATAAATTCGGGAGTCAGTAAAGCATAGTTATCCAATGCCTCAATGTAGTAATTCTCGTACTTAGACAAGAAATCACGCAACTCCGTACCATGTCTTATTTCAGACACCTCTTTAATAAAATCATCTATAGTTGACATAGCCATGCGAATCTGTGAATTTAACGAAATCTGACACCAATCATCAAGATATCATCAGTTTGTTCATTATCATCCATCCATTCATCTAGGTTGGATATAAGGTAGTGGCGTTGCTCGATCATAGAGTAGTGTCTATACTTATGCAACATATCCACCAAACGATTTCTCTTAAGTTTTTTATTATGCGGACCGCCCAATTGGGATTCGTATCCATCTGTAGTCATGTACAAGCAATCCTCGGGTTGCACATCCAACTCTATCTCTACGAATGGGCGCTTCAAGAATTCAGGGTCTACATCACCTATTGAGCGCTTAACACCTGAGAGGCGCACCACCTCGCCAGAGCTACGTACTAGATATGCGTTATGACGAGATAGAGCCATAGTGACCCTATGCGTCTGCTCATCTATACATAGCATAGATACATCCACGCTATCATTAGCGTATGTATTATCATTGGTTTTAAGTATAGCGCGAATATTATTATCAAACTCCTCCAACAAAGTAAGAGGGGTATGATCTGGTATAGAGTGAGCTATATCATTTAAGACCGTAGAACTCACCATAGCAATAAATGCGCCAGGGATACCATGTCCTGTAGCATCGCCCACACAGATATACTTCTTAGAGCCCGACTGGGTAGTCCAATAGAAGTCGCCACTAATCATCGCGCATGGGCGGTATATTACAAACATCTCAGAGAAAAGAGAACTATGCAAAGACTCTGAGTCGGGCAACATATTAGACTGTATATTGCTAGCATACTTAATCTGGTCGTGCAACTGATGATTCTTACGGCGCAACTCCACCTCTCTCTTTTCGAGCACACCCATTTGATAGTTCACCTCAGCCTTTAGGCGTTGATTATGCTGCTTTATCTGTGCATTACGCTTCTTGACGCGAATATTTCTATATACTATAGTGAATAGTGTAACAACCAATATAGATATGATACCAAGAGCAAGCCACACCTGATGTTGGAATCTTATCTCAGATAGCGCCTCCTGCTGGTTTTTGATACGTATCTGCTGAGAGAGCACTGTGGCATCGCGCTTATGCTGGAGATACTTATATGCCAAGTTATGACTTATACTCTCACGACGGAGCGAGTCGAGCATAGTAGAGCGAGTTTTTAGAAACTCATACGCCCCCTTATAGTCGTTCTCAACATATGCCAACCACGACTTATAAGCTAGATAAGTAGTATACTGCACAAAATCCACCTCACGGCAACGTTCAGCATCTACTCGACCAAGAACATGAGAGGCAGAGTCAATCTGATTAGATGCGAGAAGATACCTTATAAGTAGCATCTTTGACTTTATGGTACGACGCTCTCTTGGCTCCTTCTTTTCTAATTCTAATAGGCTCTTTAGATACTCACCCGCCTCAAGTAGGTTATTCTGCTTTATCTTATGAAGAGATAATACTTGTAGTGCCTCTGCTGTATAGTTATTGGAAAGCGTAGAAGAGTCAATAGCCCTCTGCAACTCAGCAACACATTTTTGCTGTACAGAGTTATTACGGATAGAGTCGGACAGATAGTAAAGAGATACATTATATATAGTACTAGCTGTATAATCATCCTTAGGCAATAACTCCTCCATCATTTTAGTATATACCTTGGCTTCCTCAAGATCACCTAGGGAGAAATATGTCTGGAATAGACCATTAAGTATACGCAAACGTTGTAAATTATCTATGTTCTCAGATTCACAAAAACCTAGAAGACCCTTAAGACCCTCGATAGCCGGTACATAGTTACCATTACGATGCTCGCACTCAAATATAAACATCTGAGATGCTATATACTGCTGTACCTCGTGGAGCTCAAGAGCGAGTTTAGCTGCACGCATGTGAATACGGAGAGCATCCTTAACGCGACCAAAATCATTCTCAACAAGAGCCAACAAACCAAGAGTCCGCATTTTTAAATATAACTCCTTACGACCTGGCGATTGTATACGGTCGACGAAGTCGAGCACCTCTTGAAGCAACTGGCGAGCGCGACCAAAATCACCCCTTTGATAGAATACATTCGCTCTATATACCTTAGTGATGGTAATGAAATAGGGAGAAGAGGAGAGCGAGCTAGCCCTCTCCACGAAGAGCATAGCACTATCAAGACACTGCACCTCGATGTGCCTATCGGCACTATCCAATAGAGCATAGAAATCGCGTTCAACATTATCACCCTGCCTATTGCAAGACGATAGCATCGCCACGAGAGCTATAAAAGCCACACCAATATATGTAATTACACCTCTATGCATCTACTAAATACCCATTATATCGTTATTCCCAATAGCAAGACATCGTCGGACTGTACCGAGCTACCCTTCCAGTTATTAAGTTCTTGACGAATAAATTCATACTTATCAGTGATCGAGCCGGCTAGAGATTTTTCTATAATATTCACCACCCCTGACATCTGAAGTCTATTTTGAGTCTCGCCATTAAGCATCGAAGTCAATCCATCGGTATAGAAGAAGAAACTATCCCCTTGCGCCAACTGGCAGAACTCATCACGGAAAGAGGTACGTCCTCGAGCGTCTGTCCTTCTAGTTTCATAGATAGGTATCACATCATCACCATTAGTATATATCACGCTCTGAGTAGCAGAGGCGACATTAAACCCTTGAGACTTGACATCATATATAGCCACTGTGATTGCCACATCATTATGCTCATTAAACTTTGGCATCATATCCATCATACGCTCGTACATCTCATTGAGCATACTAGCTGCCGTATCTTCACTACCCCTACGATGAACTACATCATTTATTACCGTAAGAGCCACCATAGATATCATAGCACCAGGCACACCATGACGAGCAGCATCACCAGCACAAAGAATGATACGATTATCTATTTTGGAGTACCAATAAAAGTCGCCACTCGTTATCTCCAACGGCTTAAATATTATCAAAGCCGAAGAGAACCACCCAGGCTGAACAAGTTTCTCCTCCGTAGGCAATAGACCTTGTTGGATACGCTTGGCATATGTCTGACTACGAAGGATATCAGCATTATGAAGACTTATGAGCTCATTTTGTCTGCGTAGCTCGAGTGTCTGCGACTCCACCTCCTCCATCAGTCTAGTTCGAAGTTCCATAGCCTTACGAGCATCAGCACGTTGGGCACGACGCCTATTATATGAGAAAGCTATGAGAGCTATAACAATGAGGATGATAGAGAATAGCATCCAAAACGTAGATTGGTACCTAGCCTTTACAGTGTCCTCTACCTGTTGAGATATCTCCGACTGCTGCTTTATAATAGTAGGGTCGGTCTTATACATTGATAGCATATCCTCCTCACGCGCCTTAGCATGGGCTTTAGCTACCAAAGAGGATAGTATAGCGTGCTGATTTAGGATATATGATGCCTTACGATAGTTCTTATTACCTATATAAGCGCGTTCGTATGCGGCATAATAAGCATCTGCAAAATCCGGACTATACATCAAAGCATGCTCTTGAGGAATAGCATCCAATAGAGCCAAAGCACGATTATTCTCACCTCTAAGCACATAATTATGAGACCTTACCAAGGACAGACAATATTTAGAGTAACGAGGGTCATTATCAAATTGAGATGCCACGCCCATAAGTTTATCACACTTATTAGCGTAGCCATCGCTCTCTTCTTCCCTAAGTAAGAGTGTAGCCAACTTACAACGCTGTAGATAGGTACACCAATCATACACATCTGTTGCCACTAGTTCGCGAAGATGAAGAGACTGATCCGAATAGAATAGAGCCCTCTGGTAGTCGCGAATGGTGAGCATATGGTCGCACTTATGTAGGAGAAAAATGATATTCAGATAATAATTACGCTGATATACGCGCTCATCCTCCATCTGCTTAAAGTAACGAGAGGCCATCTCACTCGATTTGAGCTGTGAGTATATCACTGCTAGACAACACTGGGCATAGAAACGCTCTACGTCAAGAGATGCTTCATTTTCACAAAGTCTCAAAGCCTCTCTAGCCTTCTGTGCGGCATGAGGGAGCATAGCACACATTGAAAAGGCCTGACTCTGTAAGATAAGACTAAAGACATATTTTGAGTTGTCATTTACAGTTTGAGCTACATCGCCAAGGCGCTTAAATATCTGCACCGCTCTTGGGCGGGCATAGTACATCTCGAAATGACCTGCAGCACAAAGTGCCATGATGAGCCCCTTTGAAGCCCGATATGAACCCACCTTTTCAAGGTAGTTTACGGCATTAAGTATCTGCTGGTTGGATTCAGGACAATAGCCCTTCATAATATTGACAGACTCCAATAAAGAGCGGTGATAGTAGTATGATGTAGAATCTTTTATAGCCTTCTGAGCCTGAGCACACCAATACTCTGCAGATCTAATATCAGATTCCATATAAGCGTTAGCTGCAGAGTCGAGCATAGCATAGCACCAATCGGCCACCACATCAGCCCCCTCATCAAGGTCGTACTTACTAGATACCTCAGGCAACTCAACTGTAGAAAGCTGTGCAAAGATGGATACAGAGCATATGCAGAGGTTCAATAGTATGAAAACCGCGAACCTTTGCAAGTAGTTAGTCAAGTATCCAAGTATATTTTTGCTCATCCTATGTGAGGGTGTGTATAATACACGTCGTTTTACACTGAAAAGCAAGACAATGTTACAAATAAAGGGCGCATTTAGACGCAAATCTTTAACTCAAAAATGGAACAAGTATTTATAACTCGTCTCCCTGCTCAAACACAATCATCAAACATACCCCCCACTCTACTTGCCATATCACATATTCTAAATCTATCTTAACATTATTTCCTTATACACTTGCTCATACCTCGCTCATACCTCGCTCTATGCAGGCTATACACTGAGCACACCCATCTTTTCTAATCTTATCTTACGCTTATCTAAAGAGCCAACTATCTTCACAAAAAAATAACACCAAAAGTGTAACCTCTTCTCTTTTTTCGCGTAAAACCAACTAAACAAGATACAATAAGGGCTCTCTACACGAGGGCTCTTTCATTTTCAAGATATACTACCCTCACTGCATTATACTAACAAGGTAAATATGTACAACGAAGATCCTGAAATCCTCTTCTCCGTAGGGCGCCGTTTCCTCACCGGAGAGGGTGTCGATAAAGATATACAACGTGCCAAGGAGATGCTTGGACAAGCCGCCTCAATGGGGCACGCTATAGCGCAACGTCTCTTAGACTCAATAAAGGAGGACGACCCAACGCCCACCTCTTCCGAGGAGAAGCCTTCTACTGACCCGCTAACGGAAATGCTAGAGTACAACAAGCGTTTCGTTGCCGAAAAACAATACGAGAAATATGCTACTAGTAAGTATCCCGACCGCAAAATTGCTATCGTCACATGTATGGATACTCGTCTAGTAGAGCTCCTACCTGCCGCACTGGGCATAAAGAATGGCGATGTCAAAATCATCAAAAACGCGGGCGGTACAATCACGCATCCGTTCGACTCTACCGTCCGCTCTCTCTTAGTGGCTATATACGAACTTGGCGTTAATGAAATAATGATTATCGGTCATACTGGATGCGGTGTTCAGGGTATGGATGGCTCAGAGATGCTCGACCTAATGCGTAAGCGTGGTATAGACGAGGAGCATATATCTCTCATGAAGCATTGTGGTATCGACCTCGATTCTTGGCTACATGGCTTCGACGAAACTGAGGATGCCGTGCTTGAAACAGTAGATTTGGTCAAAAATCACCCTCTCGTACCTAAGGATATCATCGTAAAGGGGTATATCATGGACTCCACAACGGGCGAACTAACTACAATAGAGGCATAACATGTCAAATTATTTCGTACACGAATCATCCATAATCGACCTCCCTTGCTCCATTGGCAACAATACCAAAATATGGCACTTCTGCCATATCATGACTGGTGCCTCAATCGGCAATGGGTGTAATATCGGCCAGAATGTCATGATAGATCGTGGGGTATCAATAGGCAATGGAGTAAAAATACAAAACAATGTATCCGTATACTCTGGGGTAACCGTAGAGGATGATGTCTTTATTGGGCCTTCTGTGGTCTTCACTAATGTCATAAACCCAAGGAGTTTCATCGAAAGAAAACACGAATTCAAACCTACCTTATTAAGACGAGGGGCGACCATTGGCGCTAACTCTACAGTAGTATGTGGAGTAAAAATAGGCGAATATGCCTTAGTGGGCGCTGGTAGTACAGTCACCAAAGACGTCAAACCTTTCGCCATAGTCATGGGCGTCCCAGCTAGACAGCATGGTTGGATAAGTCGTAATGGCCAAAAGTTATCTTTCAACGAGGATAATATCGCCACATGCCCAGCCACTGGCGAAAAATACCAACTCCTGAACGGAACAGTAAAGCTAATCGCAGAATGAGAATAGTACAATTTGCCATAATAGGCCTAGGCATGATAGGCAAAAGGCACAAACAACATATATCAGATAATCCGTACGCTAATCTTGTAGCTGTATGCGATATCCGTAGTAGAGAGGAAATCGAACTCGAACCAGAAATCCCACTATACACTACTATATCGAAACTTCTTTCTGCCCACCCAGAGGTAGAGGTAGTATCTATTACTACCCCTAATGGCCTACATGCCAATATGGCTATCGAGGTCCTACAATCTGGTAGATACCCAATAATAGAAAAGCCTATAGCGCTTACCGTAAATGATGCCCAAAGAATATTGGATACCGCTAAACAGACCGGCTATCAGTTCTTCCCCGTAATGCAGAATAGATACTCTCCTCCTTCTGCTTGGCTCAAGGAGATTATTAGTAGTGGAAGGCTTGGTAATATCAATATGGTAATTGTCAACTGTTTCTGGAACCGCGACTCTCGCTACTATAAGCCTAACCATTGGCATGGTTCTCTCGATATGGATGGTGGAGTATTGTTCACCCAATTCTCTCACTACGTCGATATCCTCCTTTGGCTACTAAACAAAAGGGTAGAAATTACTCACGTAACAATGGACAACCTCACTCACGAGGGTATTACCCCATTCGCAGATAGTGGAGTAATAAATTTCCGTTGCGACAGGACTATTGGTGTCTTCAATTTCAGCACATCTGTTTGGAATCGCAACCTCGAATCGTCCGTTACTATTATCGGCTCTAAGGGCTCCGTAAAAATAGGCGGACAATATATGGATACCGTCCTCGAATGCCATATAGACAACTACCAAATGCCTGAACTCTCCCCATGTAATACCCCAAACGACTACGGAGAATACAAGGGCTCAGCAGCCAACCATTGCTATGTAATAGAGAATGTGGTCAATTCTATTAATAATGTCGACCGCCCTCACATATCTCCTGAGGAGGCTCTCAGAACCATTGAGTTTATATGCGAGGCTATGCGCATAGCAAATTCCTAAGGTACACTATTAGGGATTTATTCGTAACTTTGCCGGCATGTCAACCAACATAAAGCTAATATTAAACATGCTAGGCGCATTGCTACTTATCCTAAGTGGCTTTATGCTAGTACCAGCTTTCATAGGTTGGTTATACTCAGAGAATATCGCTATGGTATTCCTAGGTTCGGCTATTTTCACAGCTATCGTCGGAGCTATCCTTAAATTCACTACCACCAAACACTCTCACAACGTCAGCAAACAAGATACTTATATTGTAGTATCTTCCGTATGGGTCGTATTCACCCTATTTGGCATGATCCCCTATTTCATGGGCAATGGCATGTCTTTTATAGATTCCCTATTCGAATCTATGTCTGGCTTTACCACCACAGGTAGCTCCGTCATCCCTCGCATCGACGCCTCTCCTAAGTCTCTTATCCTATGGCGTGCCATGTCTCAATGGATTGGTGGCATGGGTATCATTACCTTGTCTGCAGTCCTCTTCCCCGCTCTCGGCATCGGTGGTATGCAGATGTTCACAGCAGAGGCTTCAATTAATAAGACCGATAGAGTGCACCCTAAAATAAACGAGGTAGCTCGTTACGCATGGGGTTTCTATATCTTACTAACCCTTATCGAGATAGTACTACTCCGACTTGGTGGCATGCCTGTATTCGAGGCTGTATGCCACTCGTTCTCTACCCTATCAACTGGAGGCTTCTCTCCTCATGCAGCTAGCATAGGTTTCTATGGCTCCGCATACATAGAGTATGTGGTGATATTATTCATGTTCCTAGGGGGTATGAACTTCACCTTATTCTATGCTATGTTGTTTAATAAGTGGAATAAGGTATTTAGTGACGACGAGTTGCGTATATACATCCTAGCTATTATCGTCTGCGCACTGTCCATATGCATACCTCTCTATATATCTGAGTCTGGCACTACCAGTGGCGAGTATTGTTTCCGCCGCTCTCTTTTCCATGTGGTGAGTGTCATGACTTCTACTGGCTTCACCACAGACAACTACTCTATGTGGCCTGCCATAGCTACCACTATTACCGTATTGCTAATGGTGACAGGCACTTGTACCTCATCGACATCTGGTGGCTTGAAGTTCATGCGTATAATCGTAACAGTAAGATATATCAAGGGCGAATTTCGTCGCATGATCCACCCAACCGCCATAGTACCTGTAAAGTACAACGGAAAGGGTCTTAACTCTACCGATTTGCGTAGCGTTACTCTCTTCCTCCTATTCTACTTTATAGTGATGATTATAGGAGTAATCCTAATATCTTTCGACGGCTTATCTTTTGAGGATGCATTCGGCTTAGGCGCCAACTCTCTTGGTGATATAGGTATTAGTGTCGGCTCTTTCGGCCCTAATGGTAATATATACGAACTATCTACCTATACCAAGAGTATAATGATTATACTCATGCTACTAGGACGACTAGAAATATTCACCGTAGTGATACTTTTCGTCCCCTCTTTCTGGAAGAAATAATTCGATACAAACTATATACTAATATATACAGATGAAAAAGCGTACGCTAATAGAAAATGTAGAGATTACAGATGTTGCTGCAGAAGGCAAGGCTCTCTTCAGATATGAAGATAGAGTCGTGTTCGTTACTGGCGCGGTGCCAGGTGACTTCGCGGATGTTGAGATAAATAGAAAACGTTCATCATACTGGGAGGGAAAAGTTGTACGCATAGTTACCCCATCTCCTATCCGCATCGAACCAAGATGCCCTGAATTCGGCGTATGTGGTGGTTGCAAATGGCAACACCTTCCATACGAGGAGCAACTTAAATACAAACAGCGTGAGGTAGTAAGTAATCTTACTCGTCTAGGCCACCTCACCCTACCTCAAGAGGAGACTATATGCGCATCTGACAAGCAATTCGAATACCGTAATAAACTTGAATATACCTTCTCTAATCGTCGTTGGCTCACCGGCGAAGAGGTGGGAGAGAATAGACGTAGAGCTGAAGCGGGCGAGCCTCAACTAGAGATGCGCTGCGCTGGATTCCATGTACCTGGTCTATTCGATAAGGTTGTAAATATCGATAAGTGCCACCTTCAACCTTATCCAAGTAACGAGATACGTAACTTCATTAGAGATTGGGGATTGGAGCATAATGTCGACTTTTACGACCTCCGTGAGCAGCATGGCTTCCTTCGTACTCTCATTATCCGTACCTCTTCTACTGGTGAGATAATGGTCATCCTTACCCTCGGTCGCGAGGACAAGAAGGTTCGTGAAGCACTCTTGTCAGAACTCAAGGCTAAATTCCCTGAGATTACATCTCTCCTATACGTAATCAACGAGAAGCATAATGACACAATTACAGACCAAGAGATATGCGTCTTCTCTGGTCAAGATTATATCATGGAGCAAATGGGCGACGTAAAGTATAAGGTTGGCCCTAAATCTTTCTACCAAACTAATAGTGCTCAAGCACAACGCCTCTACGAGATAACACGCGAGAAGGCTCACCTAACTGGCAACGAGGTAGTATATGACCTCTACACTGGTACAGGTACTATTGCCAACTTCGTAGCACGTCAGTGTAAAAAGGTAGTAGGTATAGAGTATGTTCCAGAGGCTATAGAGGATGCTAAGGTTAATAGCCAAATCAATAACATTACCAATACCGAATTCTTCGCTGGCGATATGAAGGATGTTCTTACTGCCGACTTCATCGCAAAGCATGGTAGACCAGATGTAATGATTGTCGACCCACCTCGCGCTGGAATGCACCCTGATGTCGTAAAAACTATACTCGCCGCTGCGCCTGCACGCATCGTATACGTTAGCTGTAATTCAGCAACTCAGGCTAGAGACCTCCAAATGATGTCTCACGCTTACCGCGTCGTATCTCTTAGAGCAGTAGATATGTTCCCACAAACACACCACGTGGAGAGTGTAGTGGAACTAGAACTTATTCCTGAATCAGAAAGAGTAGAAAAACAAGAGTAATGAACCGCATTATTTCTTTCATCAAAAACTGGACTCTCCCGTTGGCTATGCTGACGGGAGTCCTCATATACCTCGCTTTCGCTCACTTGGACTTCCTCCAACCTACAAAGCCTCTTGTCCATGAGATAGATAAAATACTTACTCCAGGACTTATCTTCGCACAACTTCTATTGGCGTTCAGTAAGGTAAAAACAAGCGAATTACATTTCTGCAAGTGGCACTTTGAGCTTCTAGGGTTCCAGCTCGTCATATCCCTACTATGCGCTACTGCGGCTATCTATTTTAATTGGCACCCTCTGCTCTTCCAAGGGGCTCTTATCTGTTTCATCTGCCCAACAGCTACCGCTGGTGCCGTGATTACAGCTAAACTAGGTGGAAATGCCGTAACTCTAATTACATATACATTTTTGGTAAATATCCTTACAGCAGTATTCGTACCTCTCGTATTCCCTTTGGTTAATCCATCTGACCTTGATTTCTGGTCTGCCTTTTGGATTATCCTTAAAAAGGTATTCCCACTACTCATCTTCCCATTTATCATAGCTCAACTGCTTCGTTACTGCTGGAAGTCTGCTCACGCTTTCCTTAACGCTCATGCAGGTTTCGCTTTCTATATTTGGGCTGTAGCTCTCGCAATGGTAATGGGCAAAACAGTGAAAAACATAGTGGACGACTCAGAACAAATTCATATAGTATTCCTCTTAGCTATCATTAGCCTTGTTTGCTGTTTTGTCCAATACGCCATAGGCAAAAAAATTGGCTCTAAATACAATGATAGAATTAGCGCAGGTCAGGCAGTAGGTCAGAAAAATACTGTATTCGCTATTTGGATGGCTTATACATACCTCCAACCTATTACCTCTGTCGCTCCTGGTGCATACGTCCTTTGGCAAAATACTTTCAATTCATACCAACTTTGGAAAGCTCGTAAAAAAAGATGATATCATTCGCTAATTGCAAAATAAACCTTGGCCTCAACATCATCAACAAGAGGCCTGACGGATACCATAATATAGAGACTCTCTTCTTTCCTCTCCATCAAGCCGACCTCCTTGAGGTCACCATCCCTGGTGAGGAATTATCAAAGGGGCACGATTACATCCTTAAGCAAACGGGTCTAGTAGTAGACTGCCCTCCTGAGAAGAATATCTTAGTTAAGGCTCTATACGCTTTGAAGGCAGTACGTGATATCCCTTGCGTATATATGCACCTCCATAAACAGGTTCCTATGGGCGCCGGACTAGGAGGTGGTAGCGCAGATGCTGCTGCTTTAGTAAAGACTCTTAACAATATCCTATCCCTAGGCTTATCTAACGAGGAGATGGAAAAAATCCTCTCAAAGGTAGGTGCAGATTGCCCATTCTTTGTAAAAAATACTCCTGCCCTCGCCTCCGGAATAGGTGACATCCTTACTCCAATAGAGGTTAACACCCTAAAGGGTAAATATATCCGCCTCATAAAGCCCGAAATCCACGTATCTACTGCCGAGGCTTACGCTGGAGTAACTCCTAGCGAACCTCAAATACACATAGAGGAGATTATTAAGCGTCCAATATCTGAATGGATGGGACTATTGGTGAACGACTTCGAGAAATCTGTCTTCAAGGCTCACCCCCAACTAGCGGATATCAAGAACTGGCTATTGGACAAAGGGGCTATATACGCAGCCATGTCTGGTAGCGGCTCTACAATATTCGGTATATTCGACCATCCTTTTTACGATGAATGTGATATCATAGAGGCAGCCCAATGGACAGAGTCTATTGAGTAACTTTCAACAATTATATACGTACGAATATAAAACTAATCAATATCGTCCGTGCTATGAAAAAAATTATAGTCCCACTTGACTTCTCAGAGACATCCCTTTGTGCTCTCAAGACAGGTATCTCAATAGCTAATAAGCTAAGTGCTGAGTTGCGTATCATATACGTAGGCAACAAGGAGAAGCTTGCTAAGGGGTTCGAAATTCTAGGTAATAAGGAGACCTCCGAAGTACAACAACTACTAGATAACCTTTTGCTCGAGAATCGACAATCATATTATGTCAAGGGGGGTAAGATGGACTATAAGATTCGTACTGGTATCGTAGCAGACGAAATTATTGGTCAAGCTAAATATGACGATGCCGTAATGATTGTTATGGGCTCTCATGGCGTATCTGGCATTACAAAGAGCTGGATCGGTGGTAACGCTTACCGCGTAATCTGCAATGCCCCATGCCCTGTCCTCGTCATTCGCCCTGATATGGTGTACGACTCTAACTTTAGCCGTATCGCAGTGCCTATCGAAATCGGAAAGGCTTCTCGATACAAAGTTCCTGTTGTAGGTGGCATATGCAAACTCTTCGGTTCTAAAGCTACCCTTATAGGTATTAGACGTTCTGGTATCGCCTCAATCCTTACCCGTATCACAAGCAGCATATCACAAGTAGAGAAGTACCTTACATCATACGGAATAGAGGTAGAGAAGACTACTCTCATTTCTGGTAGCAACGCTAATGAGCAATTCCTTGAGGCCGTACAATGTATGGATGCCGATATGGTGACTCTCGACGTTACTAGCGTGGGCTCATTCTTCCTCACTCGTTTCCAGTCGTTCCTCATATCGCTTGTCAATAATTCAAAATGCCCAGTATTGGCTATTCCAATAAAAGCATAATAGCACGATGAATACTCAAACATATTTACACGATATAAAGCTAATGAGATTTGTAATGACTCTGCTTGCGCTGACATTCTGCATGTTCGCGCAAGCTCAACGTAGCTCGGTAGAGGTGACATATAGCTCGGCTAAGCTAGACTCTCTTATCTCTATCAACCAGAGGTCTAACTATAACCAAACATCTCTCGAGGGCTATCGCATCCAAATATTCTCCGGCTCGGGCGTCTCTGCAAAAAAAGAGGCTCACGAAATACGTGATAAGTTCATCGAACTCTTCCCAAGAGAAAAGGTACAAGTAAGATACGATGCACCTTTCTGGAGAGTAAAGATAGGCGACTACCGCTCGCGTAGTGAGGCTATGGCCCTACTAGAGGTCGTAAAACGTAAATTCCCTGGTGCCTATACCGTAAAGGATAAAGAGGTTCATAAAAACGCTTTTAAGTAATTCTTTCTAATACGTCAACTCTATGAAGTACATTGGTGCTCACGTCAGCGCATCGGGTGGATTAAATAATGCACCTATCAATGCTAAGGAGATAGATGCTACCGCATTCGCTCTCTTTACTAAGAACCAACGTCAATGGTTGGCTAAACCTCTTACCGAGGCTGAGATTCTCTCTTTTAAGAAGGAGTGCGAGGTAAATGGGTATAACGCCGACCAAATCCTCCCTCACGATTCATATCTCATAAATCTTGGAAATCCCGACGACGAGGCTGTCCGTAAAAGCATCGACTCTTTTACAGAGGAGATGCACCGATGCGAACAGTTAGGTCTCAATTTGCTCAACTTCCACCCTGGTTCTCACCTCAAGGGTATCGAAGTATCCGCATGCCTCGACCGTATCGCGAATGGCATTAACGAAGCAATAGCTAAAACTAATAATGTCGTGGCTGTCATCGAAAACACAGCCGGACAAGGTACAAATCTTGGATTCGCTCTCTGGCAAATAGGGCATATCATCAAGGGTATAAATAATAAAAGCCGTGTCGGAGTATGCATAGATACTTGTCACGCTTTCGCTGCTGGATATGATATAGCTTCCGAGGCTGGATATGAGGCTTTCTGGGAGGAGTTCGACCGCGAAATAGGTCTCAAATACCTACGTGGTATGCACCTAAATGATGCTATGAAGCCTTGTGGTTCTCATGTCGACCGCCACGCCTCTTTGGGCACAGGCTGTATTGGCATGGATGCTTTCAAACGTATTATCAAGGATAAGCGTACTGATAACATCCCTCTTATTCTCGAAACACCTGATGATACTATCTGGGCCGATGAAATAGCTACACTAAAGAGCTTTGCTTAATCGTATATTCTATACTCTATGTCTTCTCCTTATCTTCGTCAGCTCTGTAAATGCTCAATCAGCAGACGAACAGCATATTGTGCGTGCTAAGGTCATCGATGGCGATACCATACCTTGCGTTGTACTAGATGAAGTTCGTGCCTTCGCTCGTCATAAATTCAAAAACCGTAGAGCCCAAATAAGATATACACGCCTAGTACGAAATGTTAAAAAGGTACTGCCATACGCTCGTATGTGTGCCGCCGAAATAAGTATTATCAATGAAGGACTGGCCGAACTCTCTACAGAAAAAGAAAAAAAGGCCTACCTCAAGAAAAAAGAAAAGGAGCTATTCGAAAAGTTCGAACAGCCTCTTCGCCATCTTACCATTACTCAAGGTCGTATCCTCATAAAACTTATCGACCGCGAAACAGGTAGTACAAGTTTCGAACTTATTCGTACCCTCAAGGGTAAATTCTCCGCATTCGTATGGCAGGGAGTCGCTCGTATATTCGGGTCTAACCTCAAAAGTGAATACGACTCCGAAATCAAAGATGCCGAAATAGAAAACATTATACTACTCATAGATGAAGGGTTAATATAACAATACTACAAACATCATGTCTCCACTCATTCTATACCTACTCTCTTTTATCGTAGGAGTATACATTGGGTTATCCTATACTCCTATATCTCCTATCTTCTATTGGGGGTGTATATCTGCTCTCTTCCTATCTGTTATTGGATTGTTATATATCCGCAAAAAGCGCTTGCTTTTAGACTATCGCACATGCAGATTCTTTGCTCTCTTAGTACTTCTCTCTTTCGCAATATGCTTCGCTGATATCAGATCCAATGAATCGGATATAATAAAAAATTGCGAGCAAGAAGGGTACAGCCTTAATGCAGATAGTATACAATGTACCATATCTTCAATACTTCTCTCTGAGGGAATAGAGGAGCAAAATATGGCTCTTCTAGATGCCATACTATTAGGAAATAGAGACCATCTAAACGCTTCACAAATCGATGCCTTTAGAAAAACTGGTACCATGCATATCCTTGTTGTTAGCGGTATGCACGTGGCTCTCATATTTCTTGCTATCAAATACCTCTTTGCCTTGCTAGGTCTCTATAATAAAAACTGGGTAAAGCTATTGTCTGTCGCCTTAATATGGGGATACGCATTTCTCACAGGTGCCGCCCCCTCTGTATGCCGCGCTTCTCTGATGATATCTGCCGCTGTCATCTTACCTATCATCAATGCCAGAATAGAGAGCCGCGATGCCGTATACATATCTTTATTCTCTTTACTTCTATATGACCCTACGCTAATCTACTCATATAGCTTATGGCTTAGCTTTATATCCGTTTATGCCTTACTTCAATCATCTAACCTCATTAGTAGCATCTCTGCCACCATACCTTTTCGCATCGTAAGGTATGCTGTGCGTATCTGCTTGGTATCTTGTGTCTGCCAAATTGCTACTGCACCAATTATACTTTCGTTCAATGACCAATTTCCTACCCTCTTCGCAGTAAATAACATAGTAATAGTCCCTTTACTTACGCCAACTCTCATATTATCTTGTCTAGCTATCTTAATGCCTCACTGTATAGCTCAACATATGGCCTATGTAGCAAATATGCTATTGTCTTGTATGGACCACTACACTCAATATGCCCAATCCTGGCACCTAGCCACAATTCCACTTCCTGGTTATTCTTCTCCCGAAATAGTACTACTTACAATTTGCATTATCCTCTTCTTTACCATAATAGGCACAAGAAAAACCATCCACTACAATATCTGTGGCTGGCTTTTCTGTCTCTGTCTAATCTCTTATATATGCACTACCATCTATCTCGATATCCCCACAACATCTAGTCAGAACGATAGAGTTATTATATGGCGCAGATACAACAACACAAATATTACAATCTCCTCAAATAACTCTCTTACACACTTCCTAATGGATACCACAGAAAAATACTCTACCCTAGAGTGCAATAGACTAAAAAGAGAACTACGCGCCTCAAATCACACCATTCTCCCTCTTCGTAATAATATAAAAATTACGATGAACAAGGGGACTCTCTTAGTGTATCCTAATGGCATAGTATCTCTCAACGATAGTCTCATAGACATCCAAATATCACAACAAAGACGTATTGATATCAAATAGTACTTAATAGTTTTTTTTTGTACCTTTGTCAAAATACAACCTTATTAAGTGCTTATGAAGACCAAAGAAGAAATTGTACACAATTGGCTCACTAGATACACCGGCAGACCAGTAGAGACCTTCCCTAAATATGTACTTCTTACAAACTTCCAAAACTATGTAGAGATGTTTGCTAAGAAACATAATGTAGAGGTACTTCAAGCTAATATGCCTAACGCCTCAAATGGCAACGTCATAATTATCAATTTCGGCATGGGCTCTGCTAATGCAGCTACCATCATGGATCTTCTCTCTGCAGCACATCCTAAAGCGGTACTCTTCCTTGGTAAATGTGGAGGTCTTAAGAAGAAAAATGAGTTGGGCGATTTCATCCTCCCTCTAGCAGGTATACGTGGCGAGGGTACATCAAACGACTATTTTCCACCAGAGGTACCAGCTCTCCCTGCGTTCTCTCTCCAGCGTGCAGTATCTTCTGCAGTACGTAAACGCCAACTCGACTACTGGACTGGTACTGTATATACTACCAACCGCCGCGTATGGGAGCATGATGAGAATTTCAAGAGATACCTAGAGTCTATCCGTGCAATGGGTATCGATATGGAGACCGCCACTCTCTTCGCTGTAGGTTTCCACAACGAGATACCTGTAGGTGCCCTATTATTAGTATCAGACCAACCTATGATTCCTGAGGGGGTTAAGACTGCAGCGAGCGACAAAAAGGTGACTGCCAACTACGCAGAGTTACACCTCGAGATAGGTATCGAGGCTCTCACAGATATCATGAATGAGGGCCACTCTGTTAAGCATTTGAAGTGGTAATCTAAATGGCGGCAGCTACATACGAAAATATAATGAAGGATATATCGGCTAATAAGTTTAGTCCGATATATCTTTTATATGGTACAGAGCCATACTTTATCGACTCCATAGCCTCTAAAATAGAGCAGGTAGCTATACCCGAAGATATGAAGGCATGGAACCAGTCAATAATATATGGCCAAGATGCAACTCTTGAAAGGGTAATACACGAGGCTGGTATGTACCCTATGGGCGACAAAAAGCTAGTCATGCTACGCGAGGCTCAAGAGATGGAGAAGACCACCAATGATACAATAGATGGCTTTATCCCATATTGTAATCCCAAAGTAATGCAAGAGACTACCATCCTAGTCATCTGTTACAAATTGGCCGAGGATAAAGCTCCCGCTCGCCTAACTAAACTAGCAACAGCTGTTCAGAAGGTGGGCGGCGTAGTTCTAGAGTCAAAACGTATATACGAAAACCAAGTAGTCGCATGGATAAATAACTATGTAGCCTCTCAACATATCTCCATCGATGCCAATGCCGCAGAAATGCTAGCAGAGTTCGTAGGTATAGATATCTCTACCATCGTATCCTCAGTAGAGAAACTAAAGGTTTCTGCAGGCGGAAATCTGACTCATATTACTGCCGACCTCGTTCAAGCAAATATCGGTCTATCTAAGGAGTACAATATATTTGAATTCCGTAACGCTATCCTATCTCGAAATGTAGAGAAGGTCAACCGCATCGTCAAGGTTTTCTCACAAAACGAAAAACAGCATAATATCATCCCTATTATTGCTAACCTTTACCCCGCATTCCGCAAAATTCTTACATATCACTATTGTAAGAACCTCCCTATGCAAGAGATCCTACGTGCCGTCGGGGAGAAGTCAGAATGGTCATTGAAAAACAATGTATCTCAAGCAGCAAACTATTACAATGCTTTGCAGTGTTATAATATTCTGCTGATGCTAGAAAAATACGATATGCGTAGTAAGGGGCTCGACTACCCCGCACTATCTTCTGGAGAACTCCTTCGTGAGCTCGTATTCAGAATTATGAATTGCTAAAAGAATAATAGTTCCACATTACACATATGGCAAAGGAGACAGATTCTTCTCAGACGCCCTTGATGCGTCAATATTATGCAATAAAAGCCAAACACCCAGATGCTATATTACTTTTCCGCGTAGGAGATTTCTATGAGACCTTCTCCGAAGACGCTATAAAGGCATCAGAGGTTCTTGGTATTACCCTTACCCGCCGTGCTGGTGCAGAGCTAGCAGGTGTGCCTTATCATGCTATAGATACTTATCTCCCTAAACTTGTCCACGCTGGTCTACGCGTCGCTATATGCGAGCAACTTGAAGACCCAAAACTTGTCAAAGGGCTAGTCAAACGCGGCATTACCGAACTCGTTACCCCTGGCGTAGCAATATCTGATGGCGTATTGGTCAATAAGGAGAATAACTTCCTTGCTGCGGTCGATCTCCGCCAACCTAATACTTATGGCATATCTTTCCTAGATATATCTACCGGCGAATTCCTCGTCGCTCAGGGTTCTGCTGATTATCTAGACCGCCTTATGGCCTCTTTCAAACCTAAAGAGGTACTCTTTGAGAAGGGACGTAGACAACAATTCACAGATATATTCGGCACTAAACTAGTCACTTATGCATTCGACGATTGGGCTTTCCAACCCGATGCTGCTAAAGAGCGCCTCCTAAAACATTTCCAAACCCACTCTCTCAAGGGCTTTGGTGTGGATAATATGACGCAGGGCATTACAGCCGCTGGTGCCATCATGCACTACCTCGATGTTACTCAGCACGACAGAGTAAACCATATCCAACGTATCAATCGTATCGAGGCGGATAGCTATGTGTGGTTGGATAAGTTCTCTATCCGTAACCTTGAACTCTTTGCTTCTGGCGTAGATGGCATGACATCCCTTACCGATGTCATAGACCGTAGCATAACTCCGATGGGCTCACGTATGCTCAAACGTTGGGTTGCTATGCCTCTAAAGGATAAGAATAGCATCACAAACCGACATAATGCTGTGGAGGTACTAATCTCAAAGGATGAGTTATCAGAGGAGATTACCACAGCACTCCATATCGTAGGTGATCTCGAACGCTTGGTATCTAAGATAGCAACCGGGCGAGTAAATCCTCGCGAACTAGTACAGCTACAGAGATCATTCGAAGCCATAAAGGTATTAAAGGGTCATCTAGATACTATAACCGATAGCGAACTAACTCGTCATATCGTCTCCCTATCAGAACGCTTAAATGGGTGCTCTCAAATGCGAGATCGTATAAAACGTGAGATACTGCCCGAACCTAATGTCTCAATAACTAAGGGTGGCGTCATCGCAGATGGAATAAATGCTGAGCTAGACGACCTACGCCAACTATCTTCTCATAGCAAGGCTTATCTTAACGAGATGCAACAGCGTCTCTCTGAGGAGAGCAACATCTCTAGCCTCAAAATATCGTTCAATAATGTATTCGGCTATTATATAGAGGTGCGTAATACCCATAAGGATAAAGTACCAGCAGATTGGATTCGTAAGCAGACTCTCGCAAACGCAGAGCGTTTTATTACCCCAGAGCTTAAGGAGTACGAGGATAAGATACTCACAGCCGAGGAGCGTATGCTTACTATCGAGACTGACATATATAATAAACTCGTCTCTGATCTTCAAGAGTTCATCTCTGCTATCCAACAGAATGCAGCTATTCTATCAGAGCTTGATGTTCTCCACGCTTTCGCTATTCAAGCGAAGGAGCACAACTACTGCAAGCCAGAGATGTCTGATAGCGATATCCTCGATATTACAGATGGTCGACATCCCGTTATCGAAAAACTTCTCCCAGAGGGAAGTGTCTACACTCCAAATAGCGTACACCTAGACACTAGCGAACAGCAGATAGTCATCATTACTGGTCCTAATATGGCAGGTAAAAGTGCCCTACTACGTCAGACTGCACTCATAGTCTTAATGGCTCAAATAGGCTCATTCGTCCCTGCTACTAAGGCCGAGATTGGTATCGTTGATAAGATATTCACTCGTGTAGGCGCAAGTGATAACATCTCAGCAGGTGAGTCTACATTTATGGTGGAGATGAGTGAGGCCGCTAATATCCTTAATAACGTTACACCTAAAAGCCTTGTACTATTCGACGAACTTGGTCGTGGTACATCAACATATGATGGTATCTCTCTCGCCTGGTCAATAGTGGAGTATCTCCATAACGTACCTTCTGCTCGCGCGAAGACTCTCTTCGCAACTCACTATCATGAGCTAAATGATATGGAGACTCAATTCGACCGCATCAAGAATTTCAACGTAGCAGTAAAAGAGGTCAATGGCAAGGTTATCTTCATGCGTAAGCTTATGCCTGGTGGCTCAGCACACTCTTTCGGTATCCATGTGGCCCGACTAGCTGGTATGCCTAAGGCTGTCGTAGAACGCGCCGAAGAGGTTCTCCGCCAACTAGAGGCTCAACGAGATAGCACTACATCCGAAAAGAATACAGACGGACCATCAGTGCACGTTAAGGCTGACCCACTAAGTAGATTTGCTTCGGGATATCAAATGAGCATATTCCAATTGGACGACCCTGTACTCAAGCAGGTACGCGACGAGATAGTTGGTATAGATATCAATAATCTTACACCAATAGAGGCTCTCAACAAACTAAACGAAATAAAAAAGGCTTGCGGTATTCGCTAATAGCTATCTGATATCCTCTTCGATATCATATCATATAGAGTTGCTAGTTCTGGTTCGCCTACTAGCAACTCTTTGTGCATATTCATTATGCCTTGGTCTTTTCTTCTAGCTGGACCAGTTTGCGCATCTCTAGGGTCAGACGACAATGCTTTATCTATTGTTTGGCGTACTAGGCTATCAAGCAAATGTGGGTCAAGATTTGCCCTCTCCATTATGCCATAAGCCTCTACTACCATTCTATTGGCAAAATTACTTGCCCATACAGCTGCCATATGCAATGTCCTTCGTTGCACAGTATCAGCTTTCGTCACACTCTTATGTGGCAATATATTGGCCAACTGCTCTATCTCTGTCAGAGTTATCGCATCACTACCCTCTATAAGCCACTCAATAGTATTATAGTCAAAGGCTATACCCTTACTGAACGATTGACATGGATATAATACCCCATACCTCTCCACCTTTGATAATACCTTAATATCTGTAGAGCCAGAGGTATGCATCAATATAGCATCTGGGTTGATACTTGGTATACTACGTACTATTACCTCAATAGCACTATCTGTAGTAGCAATAATATAATACTTGGCAAATGGAGGTATCGAGGCTATATCATCAGTATAGGCATAGGCATCTACCTCATCAGCCAACGACAATGCATTATCAATATGCCTACTCCATATACACTCTATAGCGAAACCGCCCTGCTGAAACATCTTCGCTAGGTGCGTAGCTACATTACCTGCCCCAAGTATTACTACAGATTTATTCATGCCCCCATCAGCTCCTTAGCATTTTGAATAGCTGCATCCGAGATATGCGAACCACTTAGCATCTTAGCTATCTCTACTACCCTATCCTCATCTGATAACATACGAATGTGTGATATTGTAGCCTCTGCAGTATCCTCCTTATATACTTGGTAATGCTTATTACCCTTTGCAGCAACCTGTGGAAGATGAGTAATGGCTATTACTTGCATATTCTCCGACATTTGGGTCATTATCCTTCCCATCTTGTCGGCAACATCACCAGATACACCTGTATCTATCTCATCAAAGATTATTGTTGGTAACTGCTTACTCTTACTCAATAGAGACTTTATACTGAGCATCACACGCGACATCTCACCGCCACTAGCCACCTTCGATATATCCGTAGGTGTGCCGCCAAGATTAGCAGCAAATAGAAATCTCAACTCATCATTTCCTGTATTGAGGAATGTATCCGAACGCTTATGACCAATGGTAAATACAGCATTCTTCATCCCCATATCATGCAAATGAGCCTCTACATACTCCCTAATCTGAGTGAATACAGACTGCCTCTTGTCGCTCAATATATCTGCTACCTTCTGTAGCTCTACCCTCTTCTCTGCTATAGCTCCTCTTAGCTCTTCTAGCTGCTCATCAAAGTTGGTAATCAATCCAACTCTCTTCGCTAAGTCATCTCTCAAGGCTATCAACTCATTTACACTCTCTACCCTATGCTTCTTCTCTAATGCGTATATTGAGTTAAGTCGAGAATCTACATACTCCAATCTCTGTGGATCTACATCCAATGCCTCTAATGAAGAGGTAAATGTCCTCAATAGATCCTCTATATCTATTCGTGCCGACTCTATTCTCTGGCACGCATTGGTATCTTGTGGTAAGAATCTGTCTATTTTACCTATTAAACTATACAACTGCTTCAATGATGGGATAACAGCCATATCAGCACCCTCTAATAGGCCAATAGACTCAGACAACTGTACCCTTATATCCTCCGCATTAGCAAGTCGCTCTTGCTCTTTCTCGAGCTCTACATCCTCATCGGCGACTAGCTTCAACTCTGTCAGCTCATTGAGTTGGAATTGCAGATAATCAAGGTCTCGTTGCATCCTCTCATTATCCTCTACCATACTCTTCTCTTGAGCAAGTAGCGAGGTATAATCTTTATATATAACACGATACTCTGCTAGCTCCTTGGCGCTGTCTGCTACAGTATCTACTATATTCAAATGGAAGGAGTCATCAGACAACAGCAAATTCTGATGTTGGGAATGTATATCAATAAGCTTTACGCCTAATTGCTTCAAGAAAGAGACATTCACCGGCTGGTCGTTCACAAACGCTCTAGACTTGCCATTTGGTAATATCTCTCGTCTTATTATGGTCTGATTGTCATAATCTACATCCTCATCGGCAAATATCGACTCTAGCCCATACTTCTCAATATCAAATGTCGCCTCTACTATACACTTCTGCTCTTTATTCTGCAATACTTGTACATCAGCACGCCCACCAAGCAGAAGTCCTAATGCCCCAAGCATAATAGACTTACCAGCACCTGTTTCACCAGTAATGACAGACATGCCTTCATCAAACTCTATGTTGCTGCGCTCTATAAGCGCGTAGTTAGATATATTGAGGTTTTGGAGCATTATTTATTCTTCTTGATATTCTGATACTTATTAATATTACCAGGGTCGGCTGCCGATAGATACTCTATGGCCCTACCCTTCTCGATATCTGGTGCTTCGCTGAATATGCTTACTATCTCATCACTCTTAGCAGTAAAGAATAGTCCGAGTAGGTATGCATTTCTAGAGACATTTTGCTTTACCCTCTTTAATTGCTCAATGCATTCCAATATCTTTCCTCTACCACTCTCTACACTCTCCGACATCTTATCCAACCCCAATCTATGGTAGTTGTACAATTGCTCACGAAATATCTTGTGGTTGTCATCCAATGCATTATTGATAAGCCAATATCTATTCTGTGTACTCTCAAATGATTTCCATCCTGCGAATGTAGATTTCTGTGCTTGGTTACATATCTGCTCTGCCTTTCTCCAGTACTCCGTACCGCCGTTTAGAGAAAAGCTATCATAATCTATACCGAGCATAACGTATACATAATAGGCAATAATAGGTATGAGGTTGTCTTGGTCAAAAGACGACTCATTATATACCATTGGCTGACCCTCATTGTATCTGAAATGGATATCCTTATCCATCACATTAAACATTGTGGTGGTATATGCAGTTCCCCATACTGGTCTGCGCAACTGTACAGTAAGAGTACCCTTAAACTCATTACTAGACACCTGCTCTGTTATATTAAAGTTTAGCGAGCACTCTATACGCTCTGCCGTCTCATATTTATCTGTCGTCCACCTCTGCTCTCGCATAAAGTCGTTCAAGGCATTACTCATATTCTCATACACCTGCTTATTGGTGCCTTGTATTGATGCCGACTGCACATTTATAGAGCACATCAACTCCTGACAATATGCGCCATTAGGTAGCACAAATGCCAATATGAAAGATATAAGTAGTACGCAGAGCCTCATCGTCCAAATGTCTCCATATAGTTGACAATATCCTTAGCTACCTCTTTTTTACTCTTGAGCTCATAGCTTGTAGACTTGCCCAATCTATCAATAATCGTTATCTTATTGGTATCATGCATAAATCCAGCACCCTTATCATTTAGGGAGTTGAGAACAATAAAATCAAGGTTTTTAGACTCCAACTTATGCTGTGCATTTGTAGCCTCATCATTTGTCTCCAATGCGAAGCCAATAAGCATCTGTCCATCTCGCTTCATCTGTCCCATAGCTCCTGCTATATCTTGAGTAGGATTTAGCTCAAGAGTCATCGGTCCCTTTCTCTTTATCTTATGGTCAGCACACTCGGCTGGGGTAAAATCAGCTACTGCCGCTGTCATTATAGCACCATCGGTATGTGGGAATATCTCACAGCACTTCTCATACATCTGAGCGGCCGACTCCACATCATGCCTATGTATATTTGGGTTTAGAGTCTTTATCTGAACAGGACCTGCTACAAGTTCTACTTGCGCTCCTCTATTAGCCAACTCCTCGGCTATGGCAAAACCCATCTTGCCCGAAGAGTAGTTACCTATAAAGCGCACTGAATCCATCTTCTCGTATGTCGGACCCGCCGTTAGCATTATTCTCTTTCCATTAAGCGGACTAGACGATCCCTTTGCGAGTATTGCATCTACAGCGGCCACTATCTGCTCAGGCTCTGCCATACGACCCTTACCTACTAGTCCGCTTGCCAATTCGCCATCCTCTGGTTCTATTATCTGCACCCCTCTTGCTCGCAATTTTTCCATATTCTCTTGCGTAGCTGGATGCTTATACATATCGAGGTCCATAGATGGAGCTATAGCCACTGGACAGCGAGCAGAGAGATATGTAGTGAGGAGTAGATTATCAGCTATACCATTAGCCATTTTTGCCATAGTATTAGCTGTAGCAGGGGCTATAAGCATGATATCCGACCATAAGCCAAGACTTACATGGCTATTCCACTCACCATTCTCAGGAGAGAAGAAATCTACCAATATAGGGTGCTTGCATAGTGTGGCAATAGTAAGAGGTGTGATAAACTGCTTTGCCATAGGAGTCATAACAGCTCTCACATCATGCCCCTCTTTTACTAATAACCTAATAATACTTGCTGTCTTATATGCAGCAATACCACCTGTTATGCCTACTAGAATATTCATTATTTGCTTAGAAGAAATCTAGTTCCACTGTTTCTGGTTCATTATCTGTTAGCATAGAGTTCTCACACTTGAGTGTACGAGCCTCAAATCTACGTATCACATTATAGTTGTGTGTAGCCATCACTATGCTCTTGCCACTCTCCTTATTTATCTTCGTCAAGAGTTGCATCAATTGGTCTGTTGTATCAGGGTCCAAATTACCTGTTGGCTCATCAGCCAAGATAAGCTCTGGTTCATTTAGTAGAGCTCTAGCTATAGCTACTCTCTGCTGTTCACCACCTGATAACTGATATGGCATCTTATAGCCCTTATGGACCATATCCACCTGTGTCAAGACCTCACGTATCCTTTTATCCATATCAGCCTTCACCTTCCACCCTGTGGCTTTAAGAACGAAAAGCAGATTGTCATATACGGTTCTATCACTGAGCAATTGGAAGTCTTGGAATACTATACCCATCTTACGTCTTAGCATAGGAAGGTCTTTGGTCTTTAGTGTAGCCATATCTACGCCTAGCACCTCGCCCTTTATGCCATTAAAAGGCAACTCACCATAGAGCGTCTTCAAGAGCGACGACTTGCCGCTTCCTACTCGCCCTATTATATATACCATCTCCCCTTTAGCTACAGAGAGGCTAACATCTCTGAGGACTATATTATCCTCTTGCATGATAGTTGCTCCTTGAAGGGATATAATATTATTATTCTGTTCCATCAATTATCTATATATTCTCTGTTTATTAAGCCATGCTTGATACTCTCTAGCATTCTTAGCATGTTGAGCTGCCGTACGAGCAAAATTATGCAATCCGCTATAGTCTGGTCTTGCGCACATGAAGAGGTAGTCATTATCTTCAGCATTAAGCACTGCATCAATAGTAACACCCGATGCTATTCGTATCGGTCCAGGAGGCAATCCTTTATACTTATATGTATTGTATGGATGGTCAATCTCCTTATCGGCATTCAACACCCTACGTATAGTGAAGTCGCCCTTGCAATACTTCAAAGTAGGACAAGCCTGTAGTAGCATACCCTTTCTTAGTCTATTGAGGTACAAGCCTGCAATAATAGGATAATCGGCCACCTTATTTGTCTCCTCCTCTATTATCGAGGCTATTGTTGCTACCTCATAGGGTTTAAGGCCTAGGCTATCTGCCTTGTGCATCCTCTTTTCGTTCCAGAACTTCTTATACTCATGGTGCATCCGATTTACCCAATCTCTTCCTGTAGAGGTCCAAAATAGGTCGTACGTGTTTGGCAAATACATCGCTGGGATAGTCTGAGGTGTAAAACCCATCTCGGCCATCAAAGCAGTATCAGTCATTGCCTCAAGTAGCTCCACCGAGTCGGCCTCTAGGTGATGCGCCACCTTTCCAGCTATCTGCTCGAGAGTTCTACAGTTATTGAAGGTTACCCTCACCGCCGATTGGTTACCACTCCTAAGGAGGTTAAGAAGTGCTCTAGAGGTCATACCATTATACACCTTATAGTGCCCCCTCTTTATGCTGCTATTTGCCCCCATGAGCTTGCCCATCATCATCAGATTATCTCTATCTGTAAGATAACCATCTAGCTCTAGAAGCTGACAGATATCTTCAAGCGTAGCACCCATTGGGATGTATAGCGATGCCGACTTCTTCTCACCTATCTCTATAACAGGCTTACTGATAAACTTATAGCCACCAATGCCTATAATCAATACTACTATGGCAATGCAAGCCATTATTATCAATGGCCACTTACCAATGCGCTTATTTCTACTTGTTATACTCATTGATGGCAAAGTTAATCTATTTTCTTAAGTTATTCCGTAATGGTCAACTTTATCTTATTGGTATCAGCCGAACTAGAGCCATATTCTATCACGTACTCTCCGGGCATCACCTCCATCTTCTCATCTACCTCATTGTACCATGATAGCTCTAGCTCGCCTAGTGTTAGCTCTGCCATTCGTGTCTCCCCGGCAGGAACATCTACCCTAGCTACACCTCTGAGGGTCTTTACTGGTCCCTCCTTATCCGATGGCTTAGAGAGATACACCTGCACCACCTCAGCACCATCCATATTACCGCTATTCTTTACTGGAATGCTAATATTTAGAGCCTCACCTCTCTTAATGCTCTTTGGCATCTGGGGGGTACCAAACTCAAATGTAGTATATGATAGGCCATAGCCGAATGGGAATAGTGGCTTTTGTGTCGTCATATATCGGTATGTCCTACCCTTCATGGTATAATCCTCAAAACCTGGTATCTGGTCTACACTCTTATAGAACGTAATAGGCAACTTACCACTAGGCGACACCTTACCAAAGAGCACATCAGCCACAGCCTCACCCGAAGCCTCACCACCATACCATGCTTGGAGTATAGCATCACAGCTCTTTGTCTCTGGCTCTAGACCGATAGCAGATCCAGAGAGGTTGACAAATACCACTCTCTTGCCCACTCTCTTCAACTCTTGCAAGAGCTCTCGTTGTACATCAGGCAACTGTATATTCTCTCTATCGCCGCCCTTAAATCCAGGTACTGTCACAGGCATCTCCTCTCCCTCTAGCTTTGGAGATATACCGCCTACCATTACCACTGTCTCATAGCCATCTAGCTCCTTGATGACCTCTGCAGGCATAGTCTCAATTGCCTTACCGATATTGAATCTCAATGCACTACGCTCTCTGAAGCTTACGAAGTCGAGCTCTACCTTATGGCTCTCTCCCTTCTTAGTCTTGAAAGTGTGTATTATTGTTGGCTCAGGCAAATTATAACCAAATGTTATGCTATCGCCATCAACCCTAAGGATGTATACTCCTTGCGACTGCACCTCTACTGCTAACTCGCAATCCTCCGACCCTACGAAATCTGTAGTATACTTAGCCGAGAAATCCTCAAGATTTACCCCAGGAGCAAATACCGTAGCACCCGCCGTAGAGAATATTAGAGGGTTATTATACACCACCTCAGCAGCCTTTTCCCCCTCCATCTTTTTGTTGTTCCAGTATTCTCCCTTTATACCTTGCTCACCATTCTCTTGCCTACAATTGTATATCTGGCTCTCCATGGTCATACGAGTCACATAGTCGCACCCCTTTATATACTTCACATTCTCCTTACCCACCATAGACTCTATGCCATCGAGTATAGTTACGGTATGCAATGGGAATCCATTATAATTAGCCCAAAGGGACACAGAGTCTGTAGCATTTGGTCCCACTACAGCTATCTTCCCCTCTGTTGATAATGGCAATACATTATCCCTATTCTGTAGCAATACTATACTCTCTGTAGCTATCTTACGAGCTAAGGCGTGATGTTCTGCAGAGCATAATATCTCATCCCTTAGCTTATTCCAAGATACCGTCTCAGGGTCGTCAAACTCACCAAGCTGAAATCTTGCCTTTAGCAGACGTCTCACAGAGGTATTAACTCTCTCCTCTGTAATAAGGCCAGCAGCCACCGCCTCATCTAGATTATCAAATGTAGAGCCACACTCCAAGTCGGTACCACTCAAAACAGCCTTAGCCGCTGTGTGCTCAGCATCTGGCTCAGTACCATGCCCCTTTGGTATTGGGTTGTAGAAATCATTAAGAGCCCAGCAATCAGATACCACTATACCCTTATAACCCCAATCTTCGCGCAATATACGAGTTAGCAATCTTGAGCTACCACAACAAGGCTCACCCTCATATCTATTATATGCGCACATCACCTCACGCACATCAGCCTTTGTCACCAGCTCCTTAAAAGCCCAAAGGTAAGTCTCGTGAAGATCTCTCGTAGGTATATTCTCGGCATTATATGTATGTCTATTCCATTCCGGACCCGAATGTACAGCAAAATGCTTAGCACAAGCGTGCAACTTATCTATACCATTCTCATCTGTATCCTGTAGGCCAGTAACCACAGCCTTACCCATCTCACCCGTAAGGTATGGATCCTCACCATAAGTCTCCTGACCGCGACCCCATCGTGGGTCTCTAAAGATATTGATATTTGGGGTCCAAACGGTAAGACCAGTATACCTTCCCCTATTACCCTGCGCTACAAATTGGCGATGCTTTACACGCGCCTCATCACTAATAGCCGTAAAGACATCATGCACCAAAGGCACATCAAAAGAGGCCGCCATACCTATAGTCTGAGGGAATACCGTAGCATTTCCTGCCCTAGCCACACCATGTAGCACCTCATTCCACCAGTCATACTCTTTGATACCCAATCTATCTATAGCCTCGGAAGAGTTCTGCATCAGAGCCACCTTCTCCTCTAAAGTCAACCTTCCCATCAGATCCTCCACACGCTCCTCTATAGTAAGAGAAGAGTCTTGAAAAGGATACTCTACCTGCTTCTTCGTTGTGCAACCAACCAATAGTGCAAAACCGCATAGTGTAAAAAATAAGCGAATCATAATTTGCTGTAATGTGAATATGTAGTAAATATTAAGTTGTACTTCCAAAGATAGACAATTATTGTAATATTTACAATAAACACCTTACGTTGTATAACCATTTGAAGAAAAGGCTATACAGAGCAGACGGGCGACAAATGTTATAATACAAAGAAATATATAGAAGGAATTTATAGCGGCTGTATAGAGCGAGGATAGCGCGAGGTTATAGAGAGGTATAAGGCGGCTGATTTGTAGTTTAATTTAGAATTCATTAAGGATAAGTATATATCAAAACAATCGTAGAGACATAGCAGTGTCTCTACGATTATTTTCAATTATCCTCTATCAAAAGTCAACAACCAAACCTCACTCTCTCACACCTTCTACTGGTTTCAAATGCATTATACCCCATATTTTGCCGCCTACTGTGATAGCTGTGACTATGGTAATGACGACTATTACTTGGAGGTATTTAGTAAGTAGGACCATGGCGAACTCTGTACTCTCTGAGGTTCTCGTTATTTGGCTGGCGAGGAAACTTAGAGGGAGTGCCATTACAAAGCATATAATGAGTAATATGATATAATCCTTGGCAAAGAGCTTGAAAATATCTTTTGCTACTGCTCCATTAATCTTGCGAAGAGATACCTCTTTCTTTCGGCGGCGCACATCTAGGGAGACGGCTGAATAGAGAGAGGAACAGGTGCTGACGATATTTACTATCGTTAGGATATATATTATTGTGATAACTGTATTTGTTAATTTATCACTCTCCTCAATGACTTGTCCATGTTTTCTCACTGGGTTTTTAGGTATATATTTCAACCCCTCATCGCGTATCTCGGTGAGCTGTTTTACTAGAAGGGCTTCATCTATACCCTCTTTGGGAAGAATAGTATATTGAGGGAAAGAATTCGTTGCTTTTCTATTTAAAATGACAGTATTTTCTTCATAACGTATGATTGCACCGCTATAAGTACCAGCAACATACATCAGTTCTCCCCCTATCATTACTACTGGAGCCGGCTCTGTGCCGCCCTTAGTCATAGCATCATACATCTCTTCTGACACATATATGGTATGCTCTTTATCGGCAGAACAAGGGATGGGTGTAATCTTTACGTCATAATAGTCCACCACCTCATCGTTCTCTTGGTAAAGTATTTGCATCCACCTATGTTTAAGATAGTATGGTATGTCATCTTCTGGATAGGTCTCGTATTTTGTACTCAACGCTAATACCTTTTCTACACCATCAAGTTTTTTTATGCGTTCCACTTTCTCTTGATCTTGCTCTTCGTCACCTGAAAGACTAAGTATATAGCTCCTCATCATTGCCTCTGAAACTCGAGATGACTCATTTCTGAGGCTTGACTCGTAGAACATCAATGAGAGCGCTATAAATACTGTAGACATGACCATCTGGAATCCTAAGGCAACCATTCGCATACGGTGGCTAGTATTAGGCTTCATCTGTAGGGCTAATCCGGTTTGATTACGACGTATCTGATATACCGTACCAATGATAAAGAATACACACACTACGGCAATGATGGCAGTTATTACTATCGCATTGAGCATAAAATCACTCATTGTCCAAACGGTATTCTCCCTCAGTAAAACTGAGAAGAGGACAGAGTATAGCTGTTCGCGTAGTACATGACAAAGGAATAGCGATACGGCCAATGTGAGCAAAAGTACTATAATGACCTCGGTGAAGAATAGCGAGAGGAGCGACTTACGCTCACCACCTACTACTGTGCGTAGGGCTATCTCTCTCTGCCTCATCCAAAAGAGCTGTATCTGCATACGTATATAGCCTAAGAAGGCAGCCAATAGGATAATAAAGGCTATAGAGTAGCATATACCCTTGATGGTCATACCCTCATCGGGATAATCTGGGTCTTGAAGTCGCCATGGCTCATAGCCTATAGTTATTCCGTCATTCTTAGTGAGAGTCTCCGCGAAGGGCATCAAATCTTCACATAGCTGCTGATACTCGCACCCCTCTGAGGGGATAAGGAATATTTTGTATGTAGGTCCGTATACCTGCTCAGTCTTTTTGAATATCTCGCCATTGAGGTCGCTCCTTAGGGTAATGTGCATTACATCTGCTATTACGAAGTCTTCAAAAGCCTTAAACGTTGCCCAATAGGTATTATTGGTCTCGTTCCACTCATTGTCGAAATTGACAAAACTAAGACGCTTACCCACTACATCTATAGTGCCAAAATGCTTAATAGCAAATGCCTCCGATACTATTACGGTATTATCCTCAAGAGGCTTTACAGCATCACCTGTAATAGCCGACTTACAACAGAGGAAATCTAGTATCTCTTGACGAATAGGGACTACAGAAGCTGAGGAATACTCCGCCTGCTCTTCTAGAGTATCTTTCTCGAAGTAGATATTAACATTGGTCCTCTCACTAGGCACTGGATAGTACCGCTCTATAGACTTAAAAGATCTATTCTCTAGATTTTGAAGGAATATAGGATGGTCGCATATACCGCCACTGACAAAGTGGATTTTATGAAACTCTGGGTTATCCTCTATTGAGCTATTGTAGTTGACTACTTGCAGCAACGAGTGAACAACCGCCAGTACTGTTATACCCACAGCCATAGAGACCACACTGATGGTGGTCTGCATCTTATATTTCTTGAGATTGCGTATAGCGATCTTGATGTAATGTAGTATCATAATTACTTTTTGCGAAGAAAAGGGGAGAAAACTACATCTCTACACTAGATGTTATCTGGCCATCGAAGAGCCTTACTACTCTAGAGGCATAACCAGCATCTCTCTGTGAGTGGGTCACCATTACTATGGTTGTTCCCTCCTTATTGAGTTCGGTCAATAGATTCATTACCTCTAGGCCATTCTTTGAGTCGAGGTTACCTGTAGGCTCATCGGCTAGTATTACCTTTGGCTTGCATACCACGGCACGAGCTATAGCAACTCTCTGCTGCTGACCGCCAGATAGCTGAGCTGGGAAGTGGTTCACTCTATGGTCTATGCTCATACGGCGCATAGCCTCCTCTACTAGTTGCTTACGCTCCTTGGCACTCTTGCCCATATAGAGGAGAGGAAGCTCTATATTCTCATAGACTGTAAGCTCGTCGATAAGGTTGAACGACTGGAAGACAAAACCAATGACACCACGACGGAGTATGGTACGGTCGGTCTCATTCATATTACTTACATCTACACCTTGTAGCTTATACTCGCCCTTTGTAGGGGTATCAAGCAAGCCAAGGATATTTAGCAAGGTAGACTTACCACAGCCCGAAGGGCCCATGATAGCTACAAACTCACCCTCTTTAATCTCGAGGTTTACATCATTTACTGCCCAAGTATCAACCTCCTCGAGGTGAAAAATCTTATGTATATGCGATAACTGTATCATATATATATTGTTATTTGTTATTTTCCTTTTTCCATTGTTACAACGCGCTGACTCCCTCTACAGGCTTAAGATGCATAATGCTCCAAATCTTACCGCCTACGGCAATAGCCGTTACAATTGTAATGATGGCTATTACTTGGAGATATCTCACTAGCAATGTTGTAGCGAAGGTATAAACATCGTCATAGCCTAAGCCTCCATTTGTAAGCATACTTGCTAGATAGCACAATGGCAATGCCATAACGAAGCATACTATTAGTAATACGATATAATCCTTAGCAAAGAGCTTGAATATATCACTAGCAACGGCACCATTAATCTTGCGTAGAGATACCTCCTTTCTGCGGCGACGCACATCTAGCGATACTGCAGAGTAGAGAGAGGAGCAGGTACTGATGATATTTACTAATGTGAGAATGTATACTATACGGATCATAGAGTTTTGTACCTCTTTGCCCTGTCCCTGCTCTTCGCCGTATGTAGATTCATACCCTTTAGGCACAGACTCTAGTCCCTCATTACGTATATCGGTAAGTTTCTTTCTCAACTCGCCACTGCAACCCTCTTTGGGCAACACTAGGTAGCTGTTATAGAAATATGGAGTTTTGCCATTCAAAATGAGGCATTCAAAACCCCTATTGAGGAATATATTGTTGGGGAACGTTCCAGCTACATACCTTGGCTCGCCTTCAATATCTATTGATGCTGCAGGCTGAGTACCACCTTTAGTCATCTTATCATACAATTTTTCAGAAACATATATCGTATGGTCTTTGTCGACAGAACACTCTACTGGGGTAATATCTATCTTTAAGTAGTTTACCAACTCATTATTCTCCTGGTAGACATAGCAGAAAAAATCTCTTTCAAAAAACTCAGGTTTCTCATCCTCATTATATATCTTGTAGTTCATTTTCCATGGCGTGACCTCTTCAACTATATCAAGTTGCTTTATTTGATTCACCTTCTCGTCTACCTTTTCTGTAGTATCATCTAAAAGAATTAGATGAAAGCTATTTGATAGTGTCTGTGTAGATATATTCTCATCATTTGCCACGAGAGCACTCTCATATATCATCAATGATAGGGCAATAAAGATAGTAGAGAGTACCATTTGGAAGCCTATAGCCACTTTGCGCATTAGGTGGCTAGTATTTGGCTTCATTTGTAGTGCTAATCCAGTCTGATTGCGGCGAATCTGATATACAGTGCCAATTACCATTACCATACATATTACTGCGGTAAAGCAAGTAATAGCTACGGCATTGATTATAAAATCATTCATCTCCCAGACGATATCGTTTTTCACCAAATGGGTAAACAATACCTCATATAGCTCCTTTCTCAAAATATGGCAAAAGAATAGCGATACAATAATAGTAAGGGAAAGGACGATACCCACCTCGGTAAAAAATAGCTTAAGAAGAGAGTTGCGACCTCCACCTACAACTGTTCTGAGCGCTATCTCGCGTTGTCTCATCCAGAATAGTTGGATCTGCATCCTTATATACCCTAGAAGGGCAGCAATGAGTATGAGAAGTGCAATAGAATAGGAGAAACTCTTGACCACTGTTGACTCGTCTATATCTGGGTCGTGCAATCGCCATGGCTCATAACCTATGATAATACCTTGATATAGGCCAGGCATAGCATCAGCAAAAGGCACTAAATCGTCGCATAACTGCTGATATTCACACCCCTCAGATGGTATGATGTATATCTTATGTGTTGGGAAGTATGGTTTGTCATATTTATTGTATATCTCGCCATCCATATCAGTACGATAATTGACGTGAATAACATCTGCTATGACAAACTCACTTTTTTCTTGTTGTATTAGATCATAGTTTGTATTGCCATCATTCCATGTATAATCATACAGAAAGGTCTCTAACCTTTTCCCTATAACATTCACAGTACCAAAGTTGGTGAGAGCGAACCCTTCGGTAACGTATACCGAGTTATCATTTAGTGGGGTTAGTGGACCATTTGTAACGGCCGATTTCAAGTGGAGGAAATCGACCAGCTCTTGGTAGATAGGAGCTATCCTTGACGTGACAAATTCATTTTTATCTGAAATAGAATCGACCCCCAAGTATACAGGCGAACTATAGTATGCTGCAGGTATAGGATAAAAACGGTCTATCGACTTAAACTCCCTATTCTGTAGTTTTTGGAGGAATATAGGGTTCATGCAGATCTGACCATTGGCATAGTGTACCTTGTAGTACTCTGGATTATCCTCTATTGATCCTCTATAATCTATAGCCTGCATTAGCGAGTGGACAATAGCTAATACAGTAATACCTACCGCCATGGAGACCACACTAATGGTAGTCTGCATCTTATACTTCTTAAGATTGCGTATGGCTATTTTGATGTAATGTTGTATCATATCTTTACTTATTATGGAGATGCATTGGGTGCTCTTTGGGTGCACTATGGGTGCAGAGGCTAGCGAACACTCTATATTATTACTTATTTATTACTATTAATTCTTCAATATCAGCATAATTGGAATATCCACTTAGTACCACCCTATCGCCTTTCTCTAGCCCACTAAGTACCTCGTATTGCTTTGGGTTTTGTCGGCCTATGGTTACAGGCACCCTTACTGCTCTCTCTCCATCATCTGTTAGCTTAAAGAGCCATTTACCATTGGTAGTAGTGTAGAAGTCGCCCTTAGGTATTACTAGACACTTCTCTCTCTGTCCTAACTCCACCAATACCCTATAGCTCTTACCTAGACGCGCATTTGAAGGCATATCATCTACAAATACTAGCTCTACCTCAAAAGTATGGTTTTTAATCTCTGGCACTACCCTACTTACCATAAGCTCGTACTTTACATCCTGGTAAGTAATACTAGCAGGAAGGCCTACTGATACTCTATCGATAAAATATTCATTGAGTTGGATGCTCATCTTATAAGACGACATAACCTTTACCTCACCCACGCACTCACCGGTAGAGATACGCTGACCCAGTGTAGCGCCTGCGAAGCTAAACTGACCATCGGTTGTAGCTCTTACTACAAGGTTGTCTATGCGCTCTTTGCTACGAGCGTACCTCTTGCTTGCTCGCAAAAAATCACTCTCTTGAAGCTGTTGGCGTATAGCTGTAGCTACCGAATCGTGCCTTAGACTCTCGAGTTGTAGTTGGGTCTTCTGATGGCGATAAGAAAACTCAGCCTCCTTCATCTCTAGCTGAGCCTTGGTGGTAATACCCATCCTATACTCCTCCCTACTAATGGCGAGGTCTTTATCCAACCTAGACAATTCGAATTGGGCGTCTAGTGTCTGCTGGCGGAGCGATATTACCTTCTGCTCCACCGCTAGTCTATTCTCTTGCAAGAGGCTGTACTGCTTCTGCCAATCGTCATGCTCATCCTCAATAGAGCGGATTAGCTCTTCGTTTGCCAATACAGCTATTGTATCACCCTTATGAAGCATTGCGCCATCATTAGCTACTATTCTACTGAGGGTACCACTCTCAAGAGAGTTGATACGTATGGTTGATATTGGATTTACCACACCCTCTGCATCCACATACTCTAGGAAAAATGTATCCTCTACCACAGCTAAACCCGCCTGTATAGGATTAACCTTTATAGCACGAGGCCCTATAGAGATAACGATACAATATACACCCATAGCCAAGACAAATACCCCAAGAAGGATATTATATCTATGACGATAATACCAAGGCTTCTTTTCAAGTTTTATATCCATAATTACACTATTATTCTATTGGTAAGGCCTCAGCTAGAGGCATATTATATTGAAAGTCATATCCGGTAAGACTACGGAGCGTGTAGTAGAGGCTCCAATAAGTCTGCATAGACCCTATATAGTTTCTGCGAGCAGCATCCTTCTCTGCGACTGCCGAATTGAGGTCGAGAATAGTACTACGCCCGAGTATATATAGATGACGTGCCACGTTATATCGCTGGTTAGCCTGTGTAGCTGTACGATATGCTATAGAGACCTTACGAGCCTGCATATTGAACTGCAATACTAGACGTTGTACATTCTGACGAAAAATCTGCATACCACGCTTAACCAAAATCTCGGTATTATCTCTTTGCGAACGAGCTACCCTAACAGAGCCCTTACCTCTACCCCAATCTAGGATAGGTATTGATATTGTAAGAGCGATATACTCTTGCTGGTCTAAATCCTTATAACTCGACTTCATATTATCAGCAGTCTGAGAGAGACCGAAACGGGCATAGAGGTCGGCACGTAACCCCGCATTAGATTTAGCATAAGCTAGATTACTCTCCCCTTGTATTTTGGACAAGGTATATGAATCTGGGTCAGGAGCATTCTCCATAGCAAGAATCATAGCCCTATCCAAAGATACTTGGAAGTCAGGAACACTTTCAGGAAGAACTAGTTCGATATTTGTATCCTCAGGGATACCGAGATAATAGCAGAGAGACTGGGTGCACCCCTTAAGAGCTATCTCTGCATCCATACATTTTGTCTCCTCATTTAGCTTATTAATCTCAAGCTGCAGCATATCGCTCTCGTTTATGCTACCTATCTTGTAACGACCTTGAGCCATGCGGTATAGGGTATCAGCAGAGGAGTAGTTGAGGCGTGCCATCTCAAGATTACTCTGAGCAGCTATCCAATCAAAGAATACCTCGCAAGCCTGAGCAGAGACAAGTTCGAGAGCCTCGGCATAGTTTTTCTTGGCGAGTTGATATTTTACAGGTTCGATTCTCTTATCCCATTTGAGGCTATTATAGCCAAATAAGTTCTGCTGATAACCTATCTGAATAGGCATAGCATTAAAAGCCTTGGTATTTCGCTCTAGCTCATCCATACGAGTAAGAGATGTCGAAAGGGAAACCGTACCACCTGTGAGAGGAATATTCTGATTTATCTCAAGAGAGACATCTGTAGAGAGTTGGTTCTGCTTAACAAAAACACTAGTACCATCACCTTGAGTCACGCTATTAATAGTACGATTGAGACGAGGCGAAGTAGAGACACTAACAGCAGGAAGATAGTTGGCCTTGAAATATCTATAATTCCAATAAGCCGCTAGGAACTGATGTCTAGCCCCTTGAGCAGATGGCGAATTCTCCTGAGCCATACGTATAGCCTCTTGGAGCGATAGTCGTACTGTATCCTGCCCCTCCGAAGCAAAAGCTGCTAAACACGACAAACACGTCATGAGAGCCGTTAGTATATATTCCTTTATTACTTTTGACATAATACCGTGATGATTACACAAGGCAGTATGTCAAAAAGCGTGCCATTTTCACAATACACTGATAACGTGCGCATTACAACATCAAAGTCCATATTGCATAAGCGTGCGAAAATGCACAAATGTGCGAAATCGCACACCCAATATGTGCGATTTCGCACATATACAGCAAAAAAAATAAAGCATGCTAGCTCTTCAACGAGTTTACATGCTTTCTGAAATACACATTTACAAAGTAACTAATTACACCTATGTAATAGTCCTTTAATACTTAAACTTAGGTAAACTTTGACTATTATTTCTAACTCTAGAACTCTATTCTATATGCTACTTGAGGGAAAGTGAGTTTAACATCCACCTCATCATACTTATCCTTCTTGAAGTTATAGTTATGACCATAAAAGGCAGTAGAACGGATGAAATCCAATACGAAGCTATGAGAAATCTTATCTTTATTGATTTTATAGCTAAATGATATTGCATATACTGGGTCGATATCACGCTTTACGGTAAATATCTTATCTTCTTGATATTGGACTACCCTATCTGGGTCGGCCTCTGTAGCTGCATAATCGATAGGGGTTGTTCTATCTGCGCCTTGTAGGGTATATTTTGCACCTACGTTGATAATATTACTCTTGGTACGACCAACCATCCACTCCTTTCCAGCGACGAAGTTGACTATATAATTACGGTCGTAACGAGAGTGATACCACTTACCATTAGAAGCCCTAAACTTAGATGAGAAAATAGAGCTAGTAATCATACCGAACCACCCCTTATGGAGATAACGCTCCAAGGTAATATCTACGCCATAATTACGGCCCTTACCCTTAGGGGCTAGATCCTTATCAACGATAAAATCAAGACTATTGAGGATTGAGAAGCCAGTACCCTGCTCAACTGGTATATCATATAGGTACTGATAGTATGGCTCAACACGTAGTGAGGTATTATCGTTAATCTTATATGTAAAACCAGCTGTTAAGTGGCGAGCTCTAGTAAATTCAAGATCCTCGTTAACATTCTGACCATTTAGCTGTACGAAATAGATATCAGTTCTCTCCTTACGGCTGTGGATACCATAACCAGCAGAGACGGTAAACTTATCATTCACGTCATACTGTAGACCGATACGAGGCTCTATAGAGTATGCATCATTGAGAGATAGGTACTGATATGCAAGGCCAAGATTGCATGTGAGCGCTCCAAAATGGAGCATATTATGTGTGTATGCGATAATATGGGTAGTCTTATCGTCTGTTTTTACCAAACGGAGCATAGGCGAGGCGGCATCCTCTGAGTTGTCTATTTGCATATCAGAGAAGATACGGGTAAATGTAACGCCGCTCTTATTGGTATAATGAGCACTATACTTCTTATTAAACGACATAGACATAATGAAATTAGATATCTTCTTATCTGTCTCTAAGAATCTATTCTCGTATGGCTTTTCGTCCTTCTCGCCATTGAACTTATTAGGGAAGAACTCTGGCGTAACAAGTTGGTCTACTGTAGTCTTCTCAGTATTACCGGTATAGACGACACTTGTTTGAAGGAGCGAGCCCGAAGGGAAGAAGAATTTATGAGTAAGTCCGAGAGCCATCATATACTGATCTGCCTTGCTAGTACGGCTATCGTCCATAGTCTCCCAATCCTCCTTATCCTTCATTGGGTTCTTGAAATTATCTATGAGGCTTGTACCCCAAACAGAAAAACCGCCGGCATTATGAGTAGGGATATTGACCTTGAAATTGAGGTCTTGATACTTTAGCTCCTGGCCATTGAGGTCGGCCAACCCCAAATCGGTGGCCAAACCAAGGAAAGAGTAACGATAGTTGACAAGGTACGAGGCACGCTTATCCTTCCCTATTGGGCCCTCACTAGCAGCCTCAAGTCCGAGAACGCCAGCTTGGAAAGTATGCTCATACTTTTGTGAATTACCATTACGTAATTTCATATCGAAAATACCAGATATGGCATTATTATATTCTGATGGGAATGCAGATGTAAAGAAATCTGAGTTACCAATCACCTTAGTACTAAGAGACGAGAAGATACCTGCGCCCGCTACAGATACATCGGCAAAGTGGTTAGGATTAGGTATCTCGACACCCTCTATACGCCAAGCCAATAGATGAGGTGCATTACCATGAATAGAGATACCATTTGTAGCGCCATCGGCACTGACGCCTGCAAAAGAGCTAGCCAGACGGGCTGGGTCCTCGGCTCCACCAGGAGTACGAGTAATCTCCTCTACAGAGAACATACGTGCGCCCACGGTAGCAGTATTATTAAGAGGTTGTAGTTTGTTTACCTTAACCTTTACGACCACCTCATCCAATGTCTGCTGATCCTCAGACATAGAAATATTAACTACGAGCTCCTTACCAGCGATAAGAAGTTGCTCCTTTAGGACAGAAGGAGTGTACCCCACCATTTGAGCTTGTATGGTATAGCGACCGATAGGGATATTAGGCATTACGAAGCATCCATCCATATCCGAAAGTGTACCATAGTTAGGAATCTCCAGTAGTTGAATAGTCGCATAAGGAATAGGTAGACCAGAAGCAGCATCTATAATAGTACCTCTGATATTTTGTTTAGGAGTTGAACTCTCTTGTCCGAAAAGTGCAGTCATCGCACATAATACGGAAAGAATCAATGTAACAATTTGTTTCATTCTATTACTGTTTGTAGTCTGATTGATGAATGCAAAGGTATATGAGCAATTAGGAAGTGCATAATTTGTGGGATACAATGCAAGAATATGTGACGAAATGCACATTTTGGGGACGAAATGCAATGTTAAAATCACCCCATTTAGGGACGAAATGAGAGATTTGGGGATAAACGGCAAGAGAAAAAAGGGAATTATGGACGAATAAAAGCCGACAGAAAAAACTATAAGGAATAGATATATTTTGCCCCTTTTTGCTCATAGAGTGCATATAGGGAGCATATAGGGAGGTTAGAGCGAGGTTAGCGGAAATTTAGATTAGGAATAATTGTTATGATTTTGAGGAGTGGAAAACAAGGAATAGGGGTGTCATAAAAAAGAGTTGGCTGACCATCACGGCCAGCCTTTACTCATAACCACTCAAAACTCTATATATTACACGTCATATGTTTCAAAAGTTTGCGAAGGCAAAGTTAGGGAATATACTTCAATTATACAATAAGAAATATGAAGAGATGAAGAATACCACTATCGTACTAAATATCAAATAGTTACAAATATATTGTGTTAAAAGTGGGAGAAAGTGGTTTAAAGTGGAGTATTTTATTTACCTTTGAACTCGATTCGGTCATAATATCTGTATGAGCACTTTTATAGGTGATTTTAACGCCAAAATGGATATAAAACAGAGGGTTATTTTACCTGCTGCCTTTAAGCATACGCTTGAGGAGATGGGAGACCTACGTTTGGTGGCTCAGAAAGATATTTATGAAGATTGCATAAGACTTGTCCCATATAAGACATGGGAGGAAGATATGGAGATGATGCGCAATAAGTTGAATATGTTTGACAGGAAACATAGGCAACTGATGCGTGAATTTCAGATGAACACCTGTGAGCTGCAACTTGATACCAATGGGCGTATATTGATTCCCAAGAAGTTGACAGACTTAGCACATATAGACAAGGAGGTAAATTTCCTTGGGCTAGACCGATATATAGAGATTTGGTCGACTGAGACTCTAAATCAGCAACCAATCAGCACAGAATCATTGGCAGAATTAGCGCAAGAGTTTTTAGGATGAAAAAGCAGAAAGACGACATAGTACTCGCACACGACGAGAATATGGAGCAGGTATACCATGTTCCGGTGTTACTACATCCTACTGTTGATGGTCTAGACATAAAACCTGATGGGGTGTATGTAGATGTGACATTTGGAGGCGGTGGGCACAGTAGAGAGATACTACGTAGGCTTGGTCCGAATGGCCGACTTATAGCCTTTGACCAAGACCAAGAGGCCTGGGAGAATAAACCCGACGACGATAGGCTAACACTTGTACGCCACAACTTCCGCTTCATGGAGCACTTCTTGCACTACCTAGGGATAGAGTATGTGGATGGAATATTAGCCGACTTAGGAGTATCATCCCACCACTTTGACGATGCTGAGCGAGGCTTCTCATTCCGCTTTGATGCCCCACTAGACATGCGTATGTCAAAAGGCATGAAACACACGGCAGCAGATATAATAGCCACATATGACGAAGCGGCCCTTACCAATATTCTTGCTACATACGGCGAGGTGCAAAACCCAAGAAAGATGGCCCAAGCCCTCATAAAAGCCCGTAGCAAGGGGGCGATAAAGACAACTGGCCAGCTACGAGAGCTAATAGAGCAGACCACCCCTGCAAAGATGCAAAGCAAGGTACTAGCTCAGCTCTTCCAAGCCTTGAGAATAGAGGTCAACCAGGAGATGAGAGCCCTAAGACAGATGCTTCTACAGAGCGTAAGGGTATTGAAGCCAGGAAGTGGGCGACTATCCGTCATAGCCTACCACTCGTTGGAAGACAGGATGGTAAAGAACCTCATCAAGAGTGGCGACCCACTGACGGCGCAAGCCGAACAAGATATATATGGTGCTGTAGATGTGCCCCTTGAGGCCATAACACGCAAAGCCATAGTACCCGATAACGACGAGATAACGAGGAACCCTCGTTCTAGAAGTGCTAAACTAAGAGTAGCCATTAGAAAGGAGGAGGACGATGAGTGAAAAGTCGTACAATAATATAAAAGAGCAATTTCGTCGCCCTTCATGGTTCTCGACGAAATTTGCCATTTTTGCGGTATTACTCATTCTATTGCACATAAATAACCACAACCAAGTGGAGAGTTTAATGCGCAAAGAGGCCGCACTAAAAAAAGAGATAGAAGACCTCAAATATGAACGCATCACCTCATCAGCGAAGCTGATGGAGATGAGCAAACAGAGTGAGGTACTTAAGAAGATGCGACAAGAGGGGCTAGGGCTAGAGGAGCTCACTGACCCTCCAAGAATATTAGAATAAAAGAGAGAGAGAATCAAAGATTAACTTGGCATTATCATGGCTGTAACACGTAATAGCATAAAGAGAAGATCTTTATTGGTGGGGGTCGTAATACTCCTACTTATGCTATTAGTAGCTGTGAAATTCTTCAAGGAGAAGATTGTCAACGGCGAAGAGGCCAGTTTGAAAGTCGACAAGAAAGAGCAAGTGGTACTTGCAGCCAAGCGAGGTGACATACTTGCCACAGATGGAAGAAAGTTGGCATGCTCCATCAACGAATATACGGTCTACATGGACCCTTGTGCAGATGGACTAAAGAAGATATTCGACAAAGAGATTGACTCATTAGCAATCTACCTATCACGGTTCTTCAAAGATAGAACCCCAGCCCAATACAAGAAATATATTTGCGACAGCAGAGCTAAAGGTCGCAGATACATAAGACTCACCCCTACAGGAAGGCGACTAACACTTACTGAGAAGAAAATTGTAACATCCTTCCCAATACTCCGCCTAGGCAGAAATAGAGGAGGATGCCTTGTAGAGGAGAGCGGTGCAAGAGAGAGACCATTCGGCCTATTAGCAGCCAGAACAGTAGGACGCCTATATGACGACAAAGACAAAGGCGGTATGTATGGCCTAGAACAATCTTTCGACAAACAACTTAGAGGCATAAATGGCGTAGGCCAAAAGATATGTATTGGCGGCAGATGGCTTAACCGTACAGATGTAGCCCCAGAAGATGGCTTAGACGTACATACTACAATAGACATTGACATCCAAGACGTTGCAGAGCACTCACTAATGACACAGCTCCAACGCCGTGAGGCAGAGTATGGCATAGCCCTAGTAATGGAGGTCAAGACAGGTGCTATCAAAGCTATTGTAAACCTCAAGAGAAGAGAAGATGGTAGTTACGACGAGAACTACTACAACTTCGCTATAGGCACAGCAGTTGACCCAGGCTCTACATTCAAACTAGCCACTATGATGGCCTGTTTGGAGGATGGGTACTCTAGACCAACCGACACCATAAATATATTTGGAGGTCAGTATAAGTTTTACGACCGAGTACTAAAAGACTCACACCAAGGCGAAGAGACATATATCACATTATCAAGAGCCTTTGAGGAGTCTAGCAACGTAGCATTTGCAAGATTAGCAGTCAAGAACTACGGCACAAACCCACAAAGATATATAGATAGGCTTAACGACTTTGGTCTTTGCGACTCCCTAGGGCTTGACATAGTTGGAGAGAAAAAAACATTCTTGAAGAGCGTCGGGGCTAAGAATTGGTATGGCACCACCCTACCATGGATGTCGATAGGCTACGAGTTACAGATTACCCCTATTCAGCTATTAGCATTCTACAATGCAGTAGCCAATGGCGGTAAGATGATGCGCCCAATGCTTGTACAAAGCCTTGACAAAGATGGTGAGGTATACAAAAGTTATCATCCTGAGGTACTACGTAGCTCCATAGCATCTAGAAAGACCATCAAGACTGTTCATGAGATGCTTAAAGGCGTAGTAGAAAAAGGTACAGCCATGAATATCAACAATACTCCATATAAGATAGCAGGCAAAACAGGTACAGCACAGACTGTGAAAAATGGAGTATACCAAAAGACATATCTAGCATCATTTGCAGGCTTCTTCCCAGCAGATGCACCTCTATACTCTTGCCTAGTAATGGTATATGGTGCCAAGACAGGTTTGTATGGTAATGTTGTTGCCGGAGCAGTAGTTAAGGATATTGCAGATAGGCTATACGCCGCAGAGTTCAAAAAAGGCAATGTATTGCAGACAAACGAGATAAAACTCACCAATAACATGCCGTACTCTAAAGGCGGTAAGGCACGCGAACTAAAAAAAGTATTGAATGAGTTGGACATTCCACATTCTAGCCTAAAAAGCAACTCCGAGTGGCTTTCAGCTACGGCACAAGATAATGACATAAAGCTAAAAGAGAGATACTTTGTAAATAGTCAGGTCCCAGATGTCAGAGGTATGGGAGCTGCAGATGCTGTATGTGTATTAGAGAGAGCCGGACTGAAGGTGCAACTATCGGGATACGGACATGTATCTATGCAGTCGCTATCCCCTAATAGCATTGCGCCCAAAGGATCGCAAATAAAACTTACATTAAAGAATTAGAACACAATATAAACAACAGATATAGTCATGATACTTAACAAACTAATACAAGAGTTACCTAACACCTTAGAGGTTATAGGCAACGCAAACATTGAGATCAATGACATGACATTCGATAGCCGCAAAGCTATTGAAGGCGTTCTCTTCGTAGCCCAGAAGGGCGAGAAAACTGATGGTCATGCCTATATCAACAAAGCTATAGAGCTTGGTTGCAAAGCTATCGTATGCCAAGTAAAGCCTGAAAATATAGTAGATGGCGTAACATACGTAGTAACAGAAGATACACACTTGGCACTTGGTCTTATGGCTTCGGCCTTCTTTGGATACCCATCTCGCCAGATGAAACTAGTAGGCGTAACGGGAACCAACGGAAAGACCACTATTGCCACACTTTTATATAGGCTATTCACCGCAATGGGCAAGAATTGCGGTCTATTCTCTACCGTAGCCAACTACATAAAGGGCGAGAGGATGCCAGCTACACACACTACCCCAGACGCGATAGAGCTCAACCGCCAAATGAGAAAGATGGTAGATGCAGGATGCACCCACTGCTTTATGGAGGTGAGTTCACACTCTGTAGTACAACATCGTATAGCAGGTTTGGATTTCGATGGCGGTATATTTACCAATATCACACACGACCACCTAGATTACCATAAGACATTCAGCAATTATATACAAGCAAAGAAGGGATTCTTTGATAGCCTAAAAAAGGAGGCCTTTGCACTTACCAATATTGATGATAAGAATGGTAATATAATGCTACAAAATACTGCAGCGAAAAAATATACCTACTCCCTACGCACAATGGCCGACTACAAATGTAGCATAGTAGAGCAAGGCTTTGAGGGCACAGAACTCAAGATGGGCAATATCGAGGCATTTATGCTATTCGTAGGTACATTTAATGCATATAACCTAACTGCAATATATGGAGCAGCTTGCTCTATGGGAGAGGACCCTCACGATGTACTTAGAGTATTGAGCACACTACACCCAGTAGATGGTAGATTTGAGACTATAAGATCTAAAGATGGCAAGACTGCTATAGTAGACTACGCTCATACACCTGATGCGTTGACAAATGTAATATCTACCATCAATGCCATCAGAAAGGACAATCAACGCCTAATATGTGTATGCGGTTGTGGTGGAGATAGAGATAAAACCAAACGCCCGGAGATGGCCAAAGAGGCGGTTAAGGGGGCACAACAGGTAATACTCACTAGCGATAACCCTCGTACCGAGGACCCTATAGCTATCCTAGAGGACATGAAGGCCGGTCTTAATGAGGCAGAGCTAGAACAAGTATTGACCATCGTTGACCGTCGTGAAGCAATACGCACAGCAATGAAAATTGCTAACGCAGGAGATATTATCCTTATTGCAGGTAAAGGACATGAAGACTACCAAGACATTCAAGGGGTGAAACACCACTTTGATGATCGCGAAGAGGTACGCAAGATATTTGGATTGGAATAACTAACAGAAAAATATAGAGTCAGAAAATGTTGTACTACGTATTTCAATACTTAAGCGAACTAGGAGTTCCTGGCGCAAATGTATTTCAGTACATATCATTCCGTGCTGGAATGGCTGTTATTATATCTCTACTCACAGCCACCATCATTGGAAAGTATATCATTGCACGGTTGCAGAAACAGCAAATTGGAGAGTTGGTACGCGACCTAGGTCTTGAGGGGCAACTCCAAAAGAAGGGCACACCTACTATGGGTGGTATCATCATCATAGCATCTATATTGATACCTGTGTTACTTCTCAATCAGCTCGACAATACATACGTATTACTGATGATAGTAACTACTGTTTGGATGGGTGCCATAGGCTTCCTCGATGACTATATTAAGGTATTCAAGAAGAATAAGGAGGGACTAGCAGGCAGATTTAAGATTGTTGGTCAGGTTGGTCTTGGTGCTATAGTGGCTCTCACATTGTACCTCAGCCCTGATATCGTAGTTAGAGACAACTCTACAACTAGCAAAGAAGTAACCACAATAGTACAAAATGAGGTTGCTAATAGCGATATCGATATGAATATTGAATATAGCAGCGCTAAAAATGTCAAGGCGCCTATCACATCTATACCTTTTGTAAAGGGGCACCAGTTGGACTATCGCTCGCTTATTCCAGCAGATGGTCAGCTACAAGAGGGTCTAGGTTGGCTACTATTTGCACTTGTCGTCATATTTATCATTACAGCTACAAGTAATGGTGCTAATATGACAGACGGTCTAGATGGTCTTGCTACAGGCTGTTCTGCTATCATAGGCTCAGTATTAGGTATCCTAGCATATGTCTCTTCGCACGTAGAGTATGCTAATTATCTTAATATTATGTACATACCCAACTCGGCAGAACTTGTTATCTACGGAGCGGCATTTATTGGTGCTACAATCGGATTCTTGTGGTATAACGCTTATCCAGCACAAGTATTCATGGGTGATACTGGTAGCTTAACATTAGGTGGTATCATAGCTGTATTTGCTATCATGATTCGTACAGAGCTTCTCCTACCTATACTTTGTGGTATTTTCTTAGTGGAGAACCTATCTGTGATGATTCAAGTGGGATACTTCAAGTATACAAAGAAGAAATATGGCGAGGGACGTCGCATATTCCGCATGGCACCTCTACACCACCACTACCAGAAGGCAGGAATTGTGGAGCCTAAGATTGTTACACGCTTCTGGCTTGTATGTATCATATTGGCAATTCTTACACTTGTAACATTAAAAATACGATGAAGGAGGGAGCATACATGACAAAGGTAGTAGTATTAGGCGGTGGCGAAAGCGGTGTTGGAGCAGCTGTACTTGCAAAAAGCAAGGGCTTTGATACATTCCTCTCAGATAGCGGCAACCTCAAGGAGCAATATATTAAGGAGCTTCAAGAGGCGGACATAGATTTTGAGCAAGGCGGACATACAGAGGAGAAGATTCTCGACGCAGATATAGTAGTTAAGAGTCCTGGCATCCCAGAGAAGGCCCCTCTCATCAAAAAGCTTAGAGCCCTTGATAAAAAGATAATATCTGAAATTGAGTTCGCATACCCATACTCAAAGGGAAAGCATATCTGCATTACAGGTTCTAATGGTAAGACTACAACAACACTTCTAGTGCACCACCTACTCACCTCTGCAGGCAAAAAAGCAGAATTGGCTGGTAATGTGGGATTCTCATTAGCCCGTCAGGTAGCTCAAGAGGTGCAACCTGATTACTATGTGATAGAGCTCAGTAGCTTCCAGCTAGATGGTATGTACGACTTTAAGGCTGATACTGCAATATTGACAAATATTACTCCAGATCACCTTGATAGATATGAGTATAAGTTTGAGAACTATATACGCTCAAAATATCGCATTTTACAAAACCAAACTAAGTCGGACCTATTCATAGGTAACGCCGACGACCCTACTTGTTGCGAGTGGAGACCACAGATGAATGTGACCGCTACAGAGGTTAAGGTAAGTAGAGATAAAGCTAAAGGGGCAATATCTTACGAATCAGAAGAGGGGCACTTAGTTGTAGAGATGCCAGGTAAAGAGCGTCTAGAGGTATCTCAAGATGAGATGACCATCCATGGCAAGCACAATATGTACAACGCTATGCAAGCATGCGCAGCTGTACTAAACGAAGGGTTGTCAATAGCCGAGATAAAAAAAGGGTTAGCTACATTCAAAAATGCAGCGCACAGACTTGAACTTGTACGTACCCTGAATGGCGTGGAGTGGATAAACGACTCAAAGGCTACTAATGTAGACTCTGCATGGTATGCCCTAGACGCACAAACCAAGCCTATAGTATGGATTGCTGGTGGCACAGATAAAGGCAATGACTACTCTACCCTTATGCCATTGGTGGAGAAGAAGGTTAAGGCACTTGTTTGTATGGGTGTAGACAATAGCAAACTTTTGGCGGCATACACAGGTCACATCCCTACTATCGTTGAGACACGCTCTATCGAGGATTGTGTGGCACAATGTAATAAGTTGGCTGAAGCGGGCGACGTTGTCCTACTTTCACCATGCTGCGCTAGTTTCGACCTTTTTACAAGCTACATCAATAGAGGCAACCTATTTAGACAAGAGGTAGAGAAGCTATAACAGGAATAATATTATGGATTTTGTACTAAAAGCAATACTTTCATTGGTTAAGATTAAAGGGGATAAACAGTTACGTTATATCCTAGGTGCTCTTATGTGCATATCCGTAGTATTTGTCTTTACATCCACTACCGTCTTTGCTTACCAGAAACAAGGAGGCAACTTAACGTTCTACCCATTAAGGCACATGATATTCCTTGGTCTATCATGGCTTGCTGCCGCCTTTATATCTAAACTATCCACAAAGTTATTCAACAGATTTGCACTGTTTATATGCCTTATAGGTATAGGGCTTGCTTGGATAACCCCATTCTGTGGAGTCGAACTCAACGGAGCAACAAGATGGCTTGAAATTGGTGGTATAGCATTTCAACCTTCAGAGATAGCTAAGATAGCATTGATATTCTTCGTTGCCAAGGTTCTCTCTATCCATAAAAAAGAACCTAGCAAGGCTTTTTGGCCAATAGTAATAGCTACAGCTTTTACGGTTGTTCCTATTATAATAGCAAACCTATCTACAGCCCTACTGATAATGTCTACAGTTCTAGGACTTATGATAATAGGTAGCATACCTGCGAAGAAAATAACCGCATTGGGACTAGTTCTATTATGTGCGGGCATTGCATACTTATACCTACTCCCTCAGGAGTATCAGATGGGACGTACAAGTACTTGGAAAGGACGTGTAGAGCGTTTCATAGGGTTGGAAGATGACCCAGTAGAAGATACAGGTAAAAATTTCCAAGCAGAACAGGCACGCCTTGCTGTAGCTCATTCAGGATTATTGGGCACAGGGTTTGGTATGAGCTATGTGAAGAACTTCTTACCTATGGCATACTCCGATTTTATATTCTCAACAATATTAGAGGAGTGTGGAGCTTGGGGTGGCGTGATAGTGATATTGGTTTTCCTATGGCTTCTCGTTCGCGCTATCCAAGTCGCCCAAAGATGTGATAGTGCCTTTGAGATATACCTTATATTGGGATTGGCAATAATCATATGTCTACAGGCATTCATAAATATGGCGGTAGGCGTAGGACTTATACCGGTGACCGGACAGACGTTACCCCTCATCAGTATGGGTGGAACTTCAAATGTAATTGTTGGCGGCGTAATGGGTGTGATGTTATCTATCAGCGCTCATAACATGCCAAAAGAGAAGGTTAAGGAGACCCCTAAAGCAAAACAAGAGACTATACATTCTGAATTCGTCAGCGACGATATAACAAATGATGACGACGAGGAGGAGAATATTGAGTTCTCCGAATCAAGAGATAATTAATAGGACACAGTATAACTAACATAATAAATAAAAGACAATGAAAGTAATAATCAGCGGTGGAGGTACTGGCGGACATATTTTCCCAGCCATATCAATAGCTAACGCATTGCGTGAGATAGATCCTTCTACAGAAATTCTCTTTGTGGGAGCAAAGGGTAAGATGGAGATGGAGAGAGTCCCAGCTGAGGGTTATACTATTAAAGGTCTGCCTGTAGCAGGTTTCCATAGACAACTTAACCTCAAGAATGTAGTGCGTAACATCGCATTCCCATTTAAACTTATTGCTAGCATGTATCAAGCTCGTAAGATAGTTAAGGATTTCAAGCCCGATGTTGCAGTGGGTGTAGGTGGTTATGCTAGTGGACCAGTATTAAGATGTGCGTCAAATGCAGGTGTACCTTGTCTTCTTCAAGAGCAGAACTCATTTCCAGGAGTAACAAATAGAATCTTATCTCAAAAGGCTCAGAAAATATGCGTAGCGTACCCAAATATGGAACGTTTCTTTGAGCCTAGTAAGATAATCTTGACGGGCAACCCAGTAAGACAGCAGTTGCTACAAAATACCAATAAGGCTGAAGGTTATGAATTCTTTGGTGTGGATAGCAATAAGCCTGTGGTACTCGTAATAGGTGGTAGCCTAGGTGCTCGCTCAATAAATAATGGCATTAAAGAGACTCTTGACGACCTTGGTACAGATTGTCAGCTTATTTGGCAGACAGGTAAAATATACTACGACGATATTAAGGCAGAACTTGATGCTAAGCCAAGAGAGAATGTCAAGGCTATGGCATTCATACAAAGGATGGACCTAGCTTTTGCTATCGCCGATATAGTAATATCTCGTGCCGGAGCTAGCAGTATATCCGAATTATCTCTATTGGGTAAGGCCTCTATATTAGTACCTTCACCAAACGTTAGTGAGGACCACCAAACTAAAAATGCAAGAGCGTTATCCGATAAGGGTGCTGCAATCCTAGTAAAAGACGCCGAGTGTAATACTTTGCTAAAGGAGGCAAAGAAGGCTCTTTTGTCGGCCGATAAGATTGCAGAACTTAAAAATAACATAGTGGAATTTGCGAGACCTAACGCCTCAAAAGATATAGCAAATGAGGTGATAGCATTAGCCAATCAAAAACGTCTAACAAAGTAATAGTAATGGCAAAAAGAGACAATATATATTTTGTAGGTATTGGAGGCATTGGAATGAGTGCTATAGCACGTCATTACAAATTGCTAGGGAAAAATGTATGCGGTTATGATAAGACCAACTCACGACTAATAGAGGAGATGGCATCAGAGGGTATTGCAACTACTTTTATAGATAATGTAGATGAGATACCGGCTGAATTTAAGAATAGCGAAAACACCACCGTTGTCTACACTCCTGCCATACCTAACGACAATAAAATATTGTCGTACTTCAGAAACAATGGCTTCGATGTTGTCAAGAGAGCTGTAATGCTTGGTGACCTTACCAAGGAGCATGATGCTATATGTATATCTGGCTCCCATGGAAAGACCACAACTTCTACTCTTGTAGCTCACATAATGAAAAATTCTTCCTTGGGCTGCTCTGCTTTCCTAGGTGGAATATCGTCAAATTATGATACTAACTATTGGAGTAATACAAAATCCGACTTTGTAGTAACTGAGGCCGACGAGTACGATCGCTCTTTCCTTCAGCTACACCCTTTCCTAACTCTTATTACCGCTATGGATGCTGACCATCTTGATATATATGGTACAAAAGAGGAGATGAGAAAGGCTTTCCACCAGTTCGCTTCACAGACTACTTGTGGCGGATCTGTTATATATAAGTATGGTCTGGATTTTGACGATAGCGTTATTGACGAGGATGTAGAGATATTTACCTACTCTTTGTCTAATAGCAAAGCTGATTTTTTTGCGAGCAACATTGCAATAAACAGTGACGGTCTTTATACCTTCACGGTATCTACCCCTATGGGGCAGATAAGGGACTTGACTCTTGGCCTCCCTGGCCTACATAACGTAGAGAATGCCGTAGCAGCTGTAGCCTTGGCTAATCTTGCTGGCGCTGAGGACGACGAAATAAGAGATGCCTTGATTAGCTTCAAGGGCAATAGACGTCGCTTCGACTTCCATATCAGAACCAAGGAGCTAGCCCTTATTGACGACTATGCTCACCACCCAGAGGAGATACGTACAATGCTCACCTCTGTAAAGTCAATGTACCCTCAAAGAAAGGTTACCGTTGCATTCCAACCTCATCTTTATACTCGTACTCGCGATTTTGCCGATGAGTTTGCCTCAGCGTTATCGTTGGCTGACAGAGTGGTACTCCTTGACATTTACCCAGCAAGAGAAAAACCTATTGAGGGGGTAAATAGTGAGATGTTAGCAAGTAAGATTACTACAGATGTTACTCTCACCACAAAAGAGAACCTCATTAAGGATATTACATCTCAGCCAATGGATATTGTGGTAATAATGGGCGCAGGAGATATCGATCGCCTAGTGGCTCCATTGAAGGAGGAGATGTTAGCTATGCTTGAAAGAAAATAATAACGTCTAGATATATGTCTACAAACGAACATAGTACAAAGAAGATATTTCGTAGGTTGCTACAGCTTATTGCTATCCTTATTACAATCTGCTACTACCCTATCGTTATGGGTTTCGTGGCAGACGAGTACTCTTCTGTAGTATGTTCCGAGATAGAATCAGACATTATTGGAAATGACGAGGAGGTCTTGATCTCTAGTAACGAACTTAGCAAGATAGTCAACAAATCATTTCCCGACCTAAAGGGGAGCAAACTTCAGGATATCAATATCAACGAAATAGAGCAGCATATAGAACAAACTCCTGCTGTAAAAAAAGCCGAATGTTATAGTACCCCTGGAGGCATAATACATGTGAGGGTATCTCAACGAAAGCCTATCATGCATGTGTTCAATAACAACGGGACTTCTTATTATATGGATAGCGAGGGCGATAGAATACCTGTAAGAACAGACTCTAGGGTTCACGCTTTAGTAGTCAACGGAGAGGTAGGTTCGTTATTGGATGGTGAGGAGTTGATAAAGCTTTGCGACTTCATAGTAAACGACTCCTTCTGGAAGGCACAAATAGAACAGATATATATAACAGATAAATTGGAATATATATTGGTACCTAGAGTGGGCGACCATGTAATAGAGTTTGGCGGTATAGACAGACTAGAGGAGAAATTTGAGAATCTATATCGTCTATACACCAAAGGGTGGCACCCAAAAGAGTGGAATCTATATAGTAAAGTATGTCTAAAGTATAAAGGACAGGTAGTATGCACTAAGAAAAGAGGATAATATAACACAAAAAATCATAGGCAATGAGCACATTTATATATTCTATAGACTTAGGTACAGCACACTGTAGATTGGTGGTGGCTGAGCAAGATAACGCACAACCTATTGGAGTAAAAATTGTACACCTAGAGGAGGTGCAGTCATATGGTGTTAAACGTGGTCAGGTTTATAATCCAGACGAGGTTATCCGTACCATTAGGTCTTTGTTCGCAAATGCGGATAAGAAATTGTCCAAAAAGATAGGCTCTTCAAAGAGAGTATATTGCATGAACATCAACGGCCTTCAGTTCAAGGGCGGCTACATGTCTACCGACATAGATGTCTCTAGCAAGCAAAGAATAGACGAACGTGATATACGTCAGATTATCGACCTGCAGAAGAGTGAGCAAAGCAACAAGAAAGACAACTATATCATAAGCATTGAGCCTGTTGCCTATTCGATAGATGGTATGCCCGACTCATCTAGTGTTATTGGCGTAAACGGTGACACGCTCAGATGTACTAGCTACATCATTACTACATCTCAAAAGAATATATCACTGCTTAATAATTGCCTTCCTACTATAAGCCTAAATCAAGTATACACCACAGCCTCTGCAAAAGCGCGTGTATTGTTACCATCATCTTGCCGTAACAAATGCGTGGCGTTGATAGATATAGGCGCTGGCGTTATCAATATCGCAGTATTGCAATCAAATACTACAAGATTTGAGGTCTCTATACCTTTAGGAGCCAATCTCATTACATCCGACATCTCTAATGAGCTAAATATAGGTATCAAGGAGGCAGAGATTATCAAGCAAAATATGCAGAGTATCCTTGCTCAGCAAAGCTCAGATTTGTCTATTAAGTTTAGCGAGGAGAATATCGTTACCATAAATCCTAAGGAACTTAGATTTATTGCCTTGGCTCGTGTAGAGGAGTTGTCAGCCTATATCGAGAGCAGCTTAAATAAATCTAATATGCTACCATGCATAGAGGCGATATATCTCACTGGCGGAGGTGCATTGAGCTATGGTATCATAGATACCCTAAAAAAGAGACTTGAGAAGAATAATATTTCTCTTTGCTCCTCATCATTCGACGGGTACGATAGCAAATTTGCAGCCTCAATAGGTATGGCAATGTTGTATGCAAAAAACAACCCATCACAAGAGGCTAAAGAGTTGCCATTTGCAGAGGAGCCATCAACTACCCCAGAACAAAACAAAGAGGAGTTCAAACTCACCTCTCCAGAGCCTACTACAAATAAGCAGGAAGAGAAGAAGCCTAACTTTAAGACTAAGATATTCGACTTTACCAAAAAGTTAGAGACATTCGTTACCGGCGGCGAGGAGCCTGATGATACTCTTAATTAAATAACAACCCATTAGAAAAGAAGGTCAACATGAATCTAGAAGAGAGCATAGCACCAGAGGTGCTAGTAAAAAGTTCCGCCAAGATAAGAGTCATTGGCGTAGGAGGTGCGGGCTGTAACGCTGTTGAGTATATGAAGTTTGGCCGTCGCATCAATGGTCGTAAAATCGAGAACTACGAGACTCCAGCTAGTCTTGTAGGCGTAGATTATTGGATTTGCAATACCGATTATCAGCATATAGAGAATATTCCTATCGAGAATAAAATCCAATTAGGCCCTAGACTTACCAACGGTCTAGGCGCTGGTAGTAACCCTGAGAAGGGTGAGCTTTGCGCCAAGGAGTCTATGAAGGAGATAGAGGAGATGCTCGAAGGTGCAGATATGGTATTCGTTACCGCAGGTATGGGAGGTGGTACTGGTACTGGCGCTGCACCCGTAATAGCTAAAACAGCCAAAGATAAGGGCATCCTTACAGTAGCAGTAGTATCTATACCTTTTATCTTCGAGAGAGAAGAGAAACTCAAAATAGCTTACGAGGGTATCAAAAAAATGATAGACTCGGTAGACTCACTGATAGTATTAAACTCAGAGTGTCTTAAAGATATGTATGGGGAGCTCGGACTATCGAAATCTTTCGCCAAGGCCGATCAAGTTCTCTCTGACGCTGTACGTGGTGTCTCTGAAATTATTGCAAAGACAGGTGCTAAGAATGTCGACTTTGCAGATATCCGTACCTTTATGGAGGATAGTGGCGTAGCATTCATTGGTACAGGTATTGCCGAGGGAAAAGATAGAGCTATAGAGGCTGTAAAACAGGCATTGAGTTCGCCTATTATTAATAATAGAGATATTAGGGGCTCAAAACACGTTATCATATTCTTCCAATCTGATGAGGAGGGCGATTATGAGGTTACCCAAGGCGAATTGACAAAGGTTGCCTACTATATCAACTCTCTCATAGATGATTCCCCAGAGGCTGGTCAGGGTAAACTTAAATTTGGCTCTGTACACGAACCTGAGCTAGATAAGGCACTAAAGGTTACTATCGTTGCCACTGGATTCCAAGAGAATGTTTTAGAGCCTAATAATGTTAAGTCAGACAAGCAAAAGACATACGCTCTAGATGTCGATGGTGGACTACAAGAGGTAATAACAGAGTACGAAGACGAGCAACCAGCAGAGATTGAACTATCATCTACTCAAAAAGAGATTCTAACAAAGATGTACAAGCAAACACCATCAGCTGTAGAGGAGGATGTAAAATTCGACCTCAGCTCCCTTAAGGACGTATCATGTTTGCCTTTGTCAGAATTACTAAAAGAGGAGGTTCTTTCTGTTATCGAAAACGAGTCTTCCGTAAGTCGCCGACGCAAAAAGTAGAATCCTTACGAATATTTTCAAACATAGTAATAAGGGCTCCTATCCGATGGATAGGGGCCCTTGTTCTATTATATAATGAACAATGGAGAATGGATAGATGACAATAATCGATTAATAATGAAAAGGCTATACCGGTGTGGAATATCGCCCAGGACCACATGCCCCAAAATTTAAAGTTTACATATCTCCCATGGATAGGGCTTTGAAGTCAAAATGGAAGTGGGAGAAATCGCGGGGAAGTTGTGCGGCTTTCTCCTCGAGTTTTGAGAGATTGATTTTTTTATCATTGCGCTTTATCTCGGCAATGAGAGCTGTATGTTCAAACTCGTTAATGGCAATAAGGTCTATCTCATTTTGCCCCTTTCTGTCCCACCAATAACCTATTTGCGTGTAATTACCACTCTCCATTATCTTTTCTTGAAAATATTTTTCAAGAGTTCTGCCACTAAAAGAGTCGTAATGCATATCAATATTCTTGCGAAGCATAAAAAGGAGATTACGCTCTATCAGTGATTGGTAGGGATGGATAAAGCGGAACCAAAAACGAAGAAAGTTATCACGGATCTCATAGGCAGAAACCTTAGTATTCTCTTTTGCCAAAAGAGGTTTGAGACGAGAGATAAACTGATACTTACTTTCAAGGTTTTGAAGATAGGTACCCATATCTTTTTGAAGAGTACTGTCAATCTCACTTCGCTTTGTCTTGCCAGAGGCTATGGTTTGCAATATGGAAAAATATGTGCCCATATCGTTAGAGAACTCTTGATTGAGTAAATCTCTGCCTTCAGTAATGAAATATGAGTCAGGGCGACAAACATAGTCGAGCATGGTATCCTTGGTAAAACACTTTGCATCAACAAGTAGCTCAATATATTTTGCCACTCCACCTGTAATCATATAGAGACAGAGCAAATCATCGGCTGTATAGTCAGGATTGACATCGGCAAGTATTTGCTTTATGACACTGATTGAAAAAGGGCGAAGAACAAACTTAGACGTTGGACGACCATAGAGTGGTTCGGATTGTTCCTCAAATATTTTCTTCATGAGTGACTGTATACTACCCATGACAATGAGGTTAATCCTAGCATTATCCTTATATCTGTCCCAAATATTCTGGATATCACTAAAAATTGTAGGATTTATTTTGTAAAGAGTTTGAAACTCGTCAATAACAATGGTAAGATGCCTATTTTGAGCCTCTTTCATTACTATTTCAAAGAGGTCGATAAAACGACTGACTGTACCATAAACGGTAATACCAACCTGCTCTTGTAACTCTCTTTGGAAATTCTGACATAAAATGGCTTCGGAATCTTTAGAGACAAAAAGATATGCGAACTCTCTTCCCTGTAATGAATGGGAAACAAGAGCAGTTTTGCCAATGCGTCGGCGCCCCATCATCACAGTGAAAACAGCAGTATCGTAGGACTGCTTCTCATTGCGTTGCAATATCTGTAACTCTTCGACTCTATCGTAGAACTTCATAATGTAAACGGCTATTTATATAAATGACGGTTTATATTACATGCAAATATAGTGTTTATTATTTAATATCAAGCGTTTAGTGGGTATTTCACGATGAATCGGTAAAAGAGGAGGTACTCTCTATCATTGAAAACGAATCAGCCGTAAGTCGACGACGCAAGAAATAGAATCCTTACGAATATTTTCAAACATAGTAATAAGGGCCGCTATCTAATGGATAGGGGCCCTTGTTTAATCAAAAAATCTCGTCATAAATACATCTACGAAATAAAATAAAGATCAAAATTATTTCATATTTGTATATTTCCACTTTTTTTGCGTCATATATGGTTCGTGAAAATGTATGCACAATCACTTAACCTAACTATAGCAGCCACACTTCGATTCATATTGTTTTAGTAGAAGAATGAGATTACGACGATAATACCCAACAATAGTTTATTAAAAGTCTCAAGTTTGATATAACGCATCAAACTCAGCAAATAATTTTTTCTTGAGTATATTTAGTTTGTCCATATACTACATCTCTCCATACTCACAATCGTAGTTAACCACTATGTCTTCAAGCATTGCATTGAATTTATTAACTGTAACACTTGAATCTGAATCACCTTCTTGGGGCTTGTATGTTTGCCAACCATATTTGTCACGTAAAACACTAACAATCTCATAGTCTGATTCCATTTGATTGTATACTATACTAAATGCAAAGTTTAATACATTTAACATTCCGACTAGTACAACTGCACCCCAACAGAGGCCACAAATCAAAGAAATGATGAATCCGTGTGAACTAAAAGTGTAAAAGAATCCTCCTAAACAACCAAATATTCCACCAATGATTGCTATCGGGATAATGGGGGTCATCTTTTCCGCACATTTTTTGCAACGAGGTACAACAACCTGAGCTTGAATATGTCTTGATTCATCCGGTAGCTTATGATAAAGTTTATAGACTAGAGACGAGCCTGGATCACAAATGTTCGCCTTAATGCCTGTACAGCAATAACACAGTTGTGACTCAAAATTTTGTTTGCGTATAGTAAGCATTTTATTCTTCTGTTAAGTCAATTCCTATTGTCTTGTATTCGCTGATAAGCATGTATTTTGGCAATACGTGCCATATTATCTTTCCATTACTTTCTGACGTTACTTGCTCGGGGAATGGCTTAAACCAACCATCTACGTTATGCACTGTTTCAATAATATATCCCGATTGAATCGGAATTATTGGAGTTTGATCTTCTTTGAGTTCTACGTCACCATATGCCATTGCAGCAAGGAAATAATCGACATCTGTAAGATTAACAATAAATGTACGACCATACTCTTTAAATAGATTTTCATCTATTACATAACGGGTATAGTATCCATCATTGGAACTCAGTGTAATGTAATAGTGAGTAGGCAGAACAGCCCACAGAAGAAATCCAAGTATAATACCAGAACCGCCGCCAGCAATTATACTCCCACCTATAATCCTTCCAAAACTCTTAAACAGATTATGATAGGTTAGTGATGCTCTGATTGAAAAGTAAAGCAAAAACACTACAATCATGATAATAATTGATGTCATGAACATCGCTATCAATGTTAATTCCATATCTTTATTTAATAAAAATTACATTAGTATCCAAACAAGAACGTATGTACAATCAAAAATGGTATAATCGTACCGAAATAATATATTGGTCTAATATGGATGATTTAATATTTGCCATAAGATGTTCTAATGTATTTACTCACGAGCCTAACTAATTCTCCAATCCAAAGGACTAATGATGTCATACCTATAATTATAACCCAATCTATCGGCTTGATACCACCTTCTGCAACATTGAACATCTCTTGGAGCCCAGGAATCTCAGTCATAATAATTTGACCAATCAAAATAACTAATGCTATTAAGATGAACCATTTTGTATTTTTCCAAGAAATACCATTGAATGCTGAACTAGAAGTCAAAAATGCTTTCGCATTAAATAGATTCCAAAATTGAAGCATCACGAAAATAGTAAAGAACAAACCAAGCTCGTAGGCAGAAAGACCATGGTTCTCTCCCCATATTACACTACCACTAAATACATCCATTAATGATGTAACATCAGTATGTTGGAAAAATATACAGATTCCAAGTAGAATTATTGTAAACAAACCTCCTACTCCAAGTACTCCTAGACCCATTCCATTGAGAATATGCTCATTTACAGAACGAGGTTTTTCTTTCATAACTGTTTTTGTTGGTGGCAAAGACGCCAATGCCAACGCTGCAAAAGTATCCATTATGAGATTAACCCAAAGCATTTGGGTAACTGTCAGTGGTGATTCCTCGCCAATAAAGGCTCCAATGAGCACAATAAGACAAGCAGCGACATTCACAGTCATCTGGAAGAGAATAAATCTCTTAATATTCTTGTATAGTGAACGTCCCCACATTACTGCATTTGCAATCGTGCTAAATGAGTTATCAATGATTGTCATATCACTAGCTTCTTTTGCAACTGCCGTGCCATCGCCCATCGAGAGTCCGACATTTGCCGCATTAAGAGCTGGAGCGTCATTTGTTCCGTCGCCAGTCACTGCAACAATGTAGTCAAGATCCTTCAGCAGACGAACTATGCGTTCCTTATCATTTGGACGTGCACGAGATATGATCTTGACCTTAGGCAGACGATTCTTAAGTTCTTCATCAGGCATGGCTGCAAGGTCAGTTCCGATGAGAATATTATCGTCAGTATCGCCCACTTCCCATAGGCCTAGCTGACGTCCTATTTCCTTTGCGGTGCCAGGAGCATCGCCAGTGACAATCTTCACTTGGATGCCAGCATTGAGGCAGTCTTCGATGGCCGCAGGTACATCTGTACGAACAGGGTCTTCAATGCCAACTATACCCATCATGCAGAGGTCGTTAATATTCAACTTACCATCGGTGAATACATCGTCAGAATCGTTTAATTCCTTGTATGCGAAAGCAAGAGTGCGGTTTGCATGGCTTTGGTAATCTGCAAGTTTATTATTAAAGAACTCCTCATCCTCAGAAGTCATCTTGCACATGTTCATAAGAATGTCTGGTGCGCCCTTGACATATACCACACGCTTACCGACAACTTCTGATTTTACTAATGTTGCCATGTATTTCAATTCTGTAGTGAATTGAATACGGTCAACAACAATCAATGACTCACGAATATCTAAATAGTTTACTCCATTTGTATGCAACCACAAAAGAAGAGCACCCTCAGTAGGATTGCCTATGGCTTTAATCTTCTTTGTATCGGCCATGTCCAGGTTTGCAGTCGTATTGATAGCAATGCACTCCTTTAGAAGAGATGACACCTTGTCTGTGCCCAATTTCTGCTCTTCCAAACCAGAGAAAGCAGTACCAACGACTTTCATCTGATTCTGGGTAAGAGTACCAGTTTTGTCGGAACAAATAACTGATACAGCACCCATTGTTTCGCAAGCGTGCATTGTGCGTGGGAGTGTGTTCTGCTTCATCAAACGCTTCATGCTGAACGCAAGGCTCAAGGTAACTGCCATTGGGAGTCCCTCAGGAACAGCAACAACAATGAGTGTTACCGCAATCATGACAGAGTCCAAAGCATACTGTATGAATTGTGGCCAATTGGTAGCGCCTGCTGTACCTACTGCAAAATAGAGTATAATGCCGATAATAGGCAGAATCATAAATGCGAGGACTTGCCATAGCTCAAGACTTTCCTCATTATCCTCATTCTTTTTCTTATTAAGGCCGAAGAACACGAGAAGTGCAAGAGCAAGAGATCCGACAAGATAGCCTGTTAATGATCCGTAGTTTGGATCTGGCAACAATAGAGCATGACGGACAAGACGTCCAAGAACTATAAGAATTGCCAAACCATAACTCGTCTTTGTGATAAGACCAGCAAGCTCGTCAAGCTTCTCACTGAGAGGAGTTGCCTCACCATCTTGTACTTGCGCAGCTTCAAACACCTTACCACATGCCGTCGCATCACCAACTGCAAATACTTTAGCGACGCAATCGCCTTCCATAACTGTGCAGCCCTTCATTATATGATTAGAAGGATAGGTGGCATCTTTGTCGAACTCGTCAAGATTTGTTGTTTTTGCGCACTGAGGTTCACCTGTCAACGAAGACTCGTTCATCATGAGGTTCATACAATTCAAAAGTTCTGCGTCTGCAGGGACTTCTTCTCCAGCCTCAAGGAGAATGATATCTCCCACAACAATGTCTTTTCTTGGGACTTGACAAACATTGTTTTTGCGAATAACCTTAACCAAGGTATCATCATTTACCTCGTTGAGGCTCTGGAACGTTTTCTCGTTCTGAGCTTCAAGGATATGGGCTACGGCTGTTGCCAAGAGAACCGCAGCAGCAATACCGATAAGTTCAAGATATGGAGCCCATCCTTCAACACCTCCGTAAACGCCATTGTAGAATGCAATAGCTCCAGAAAGAAGCAATGCGAACAAAAGGATCGTGAACAGAGAATCTATATCAAACTCACCTTCTTCTTCTTTCCATTCGCCGCCAAGGTATGCGACAAGATATGTCAAGAAGAACAGGATGAATGACAAAACAGGAGCGATCCATAATCCTGCATGGTCATATATACTAGTAATTGGCAATATCGTTGCTGCCAAAGCTGATATTACAAAGATTGCTAAATCTACTTTAAGCAACCAGAAGTGCATACAATTCTTAATCTTCTCCCACATTGTCTCTTCTGCAGGAGGAGTAAGAATGTTGGCACCATTTTTTTTACGGCTTTCGAGCACTTGGGCATCGGTCAAACCAGAATAGTGATGTTTATTCATTTCGATTAATAATTTGTTTTCTACAGTAGTTCTTTATGTTGCAAATGATTGTTGCTACTACGACAACTACAGATGCTGCGATTGCAAACTCTGATAGCGGTTGCAGTATATTATTAAACTTTGGTGCGTAATACAAAAAGGCAATCATACAGACGGTGACTATTTCACTAGCGAAAAGCACCCCAATACTTCCTCTATAACCATTTAGTCGTCTCATCGTCTATCTTAATTTCTTAATTTAGATTGATAATTCACCCCTTTCTTCAAATAATTTGATAGAAGTATCACTGCTAGGAACATAATTGGCAAAGCAATCAATGCGCCCAAAGAAGATCCACAGAAGGTATCGTAGAACCCATGCAATAAAGCAGGAATTGCGATGGCCAAACAATAAAGCGATATGCGATACTTTGGATATAAATTGGCAAACGATATGAAATAACCTGCTATACCACACCAAACAGCATGAATGAATGGGAGGCTAGTTAATCTCAGAATGTTCAAGAAATATGCAGTTGTATATTCTTGCTCTGCATTAACAGTCATTTGATACTGCACACCTTCAAAAACACCAAACGCTATACCAGACATCAACCCATAGAATACCATCGTTTGCGGGATCAAAGGTTCTTTTGCCTTTCGGAAGATTATGAACAATGGAATAGCTTTGCCTAATTCTTCTGTCAGTCCAACCCCAAGTACAAAGCCAACTAGTGAGAACGGAAATGAGGTTTCTAGTAGTTGATAAAACGGATTAAATTGAGGCAATCCGAAAATATCCCATAAGAGAAAAACTGCTCCTTGAGTTATAAAGAATACTACTATGGCACTTTTAGCCTTAACCTGAGGTGTTTTGAAGAAATAATAAAAAAACAGTCCCCAAATGGCAGCGAAATATAGTGATAAACAATAAAACACCAGGAAGCCTCCTATAGGCAGAAACATCAAAACAGAAGGACACAATCCTATTAGTGCCAACATGACTAGTCTCGCATCAGATAAGATCTTTGTTTTGTTGAATGTGTCAGATGGTATTATCAACTCCTTGCCTATCTTTTTCAGTTGCTCTATAAGATTACCTCCATGTGGTATATTTGTTTTTAGTCCAGCTTTTTTAATGAAGTATCTAACATTGCTTTCTTCACCAGTATTACAATCCATAGCCGCATCGCAAAGCAATATCTGGCCACTATTAACGTACGATAATAGTGTTTGTTCGTCATAAGGGCCGAACTGTTGATTATTTCTAATTATATATACCATTTATCTCCAATACTAATAAGGTAAATACCCATATCGGTTGTCTTGTAAGTCGCCTTTAAAAAAATCAAGTAGATACCTAGTATAAAATTTACTATTGGCAGGAGCAACAGAATAACCAACCAGCCGCTCTTTCCTAAATCATGACAATGTTTAGCAGCATTAGCTAACAGAATCCAAAGAGCAGGGATTGCTACCAACAGGGTATACGCAGCGACACCATAAGACATTGTTGTTCCCAAACATGTTAGCTGGTACAAAGAGTAAATCGTACAGAATGCTGTAGCAAAATAATGAGACCTTCTTCTTCTTCCTCTGAGAGAAATAATAAACTTAAAATTGAATTATCCAATGCGGCCGCATTAGTACTATTTAGAGCACTATTGGACGGTTGAGGTTTACTAGGGTGGGACAAGGGAAGTGTTGAGGAGCTAGAATGTTCCATCCCATCACTTGGTTTTGATAAATACAATTTCTTTACATAAAACTCACATGACAGACTATTGTATGTAATAATCTGGCTACAATTTGAAGTTCCATAGTTTTGCATTTATCGCACAGATCCTTTATCATAACCTACTTAATTGTTTACTAGTTGCACAATAATAAGTCTGTCGCCATCATTCTTACCCATAAGGATTTTCTTGCCTTCTGTAAGTTCGACAAATTGGCCTATCTCGATTTTCTTGTCAACATCTTTATCCCACAAATCTGGCAGTCTTCTATTTATGAGAATCCACTTCCCGTTATGGAAATGAAAATCACCTACAGGGCGCTTGTCATCTGCAGAAAGCCTTTCGTTCGGTTCTATGAATCTGTTGACATGCCACATGTATAGCGTTTGCTTGTCATAGACCATTAAACGATAGTTCTCTGGACGGAACGTTCCTGCTTTGGGAGAATAATACAAGTTGAGGACTGGCAACTGACCATGGTATTCTGTCCCGCAGAAAGGACATTTGGGTTTTGTCGAATTATCAAACACAAACCAATGTGCCTTGCAATTTGGATTTTGGCATGGTTGCATCAAATCTGTCGTTTTAACCAATGCCTGTTCCCATTCTGCAGCAGAAGGTCTATTCATGGGATTGTGAAGGCCGTCAATGAATGCCTTGTCAAACAATGCCTTAAGGTATGGTCCACATATAGTATATGGAAGTTTTGTGACATCACCTTGAGGCAACTCACTTGGTGCCAAATTCTTCAAATTAGGACGGTTACTCTTGTCGGTAGGATGCTCTATAAACAAAGCTTTGGAACCCATAGACAACTCTTCGTCCTTTGCTGCATCAAGATCATTCACCTTACCACCACGCAGTGGATGTCTGTATAACAAATACATGTAAACGAGAACAGCCAATGCGTGACGATCTGTTTGAATACTAGGAAGTTTCTTATTCGGATCTCCGATCTTTAGGCTTCTTGTTTCAAGGACTTCTGGTGCTATGAAATCAGGAGTGCCTACAACATCTGGTGGGAATTTACCAGGCACAACCAAACCATCACAATCGATAATGTTAGCTTTGCCTGTTTTAGGATCTACAAGGACATTCTTGTATGACAAGTCAGAATGCGCAAGACCTGCTGCATGTAGTCGCTTAACAGCTCTTGCAATTTGAATACACATGTGGTAATGAGTAAGCCAAGTTCCCTTGTGTTCGTCTTCAACAAACTTATTTCTCAACTTTGCTGAGGCGAACCACTTGCCTTCCTTTTCTTTTCCTTTAAATTTTCCACTCTCAAAGAAAAAGTGTGCTGCATACGTAGGACATACAATACCAAGCTTGCCATTCCATTCGACCATTTTTGTTGGCCAACAGAATAGTTTCTCCCAATAATCTCCACCAACTTGGTTAAAGATACGGTCACGATAAACACCTACAATATTCTGTAAGCGTTCCTTGGAGTTCGCATCTTGAGGAGTTCTAAAGAAACCTACTACGTATGACTTATCAGGACTGAAGTAAACGTCCTTCATTGCGCCTGAACCAATAACTTCGTCTATGAATTCCACAGACGAGCCATCGGTAGCTGTTAATCGAATCGTCTGTGCCATTTTAGTAAAGTATTGCTATTGTTCTGTCATCGTGGTTACCTGGAGACCAAAAGTCAAGCCAATTAAGAAGCTGATCCTTGGTCTCCTCGTTGTCATCCTCAAGAACGACACCCCCTATTTGATCATTTGGAAAGCCGGCTCTCAAGGTATTGTAAAATTGATGCCACTTGTCAATACTCTTCAGATTGACATCTGTTTCAAACATAGGATCTGAAACACCATCTGTCATCAAGAACAGCGCAGTGAAGTCATCTTCAATGGAGAAGCGAAGCCTTTTGTAGAATGAAGTTGCATCAGTGAATATCTCAGGCATTGTCAAGAAACGTGTTTGGCCAGAGAATTCGCCTTCGTCAGGTTCACCAAGTAACTTGAATGTGTTCTTATCTACATTATAGATACACATAGCACCGTCACCTACCCAGAAAGAAGCGACAAACCAACCAAATTCAAACTTCTTGCATATTGCCAACATCAATGTCGTGGCAAAGTCCTTAGTCTTTATGCCTGCAAAATCTGTTTTTGTAGCTTTGTCGGCTGCAAAATCATTTATGGCTTTATATGCTTTATGCGCTGCTGTTCCTAAGATTTTGTAGATTAAATCACCTACAACCTTCTGAGCAGCGTTCTTGTCATCTGCTTCTTGATAAGCCTTAATCTTTGCTTCAAACTCTTCGTTCGACTTTAACTGATCTTTGCAGAATGAAACAACAGTCTCACAGGCAATCTGAGATCCCTTTCGAGAATACTTTGCAGAACCTGCGCCGTCCGCTACAGACAAAATGTACCAATCTGACTCGTCGCAATGGCAAACACTAAAATGGTCATCACGTGGTCTTCCCTCTTGTGCGTGAGAACGTCCGCGCTGGCTTGCAACGACAATGTCTTTTCTTGGGTCTCCATGCTCACGAGCTTCTACCTTGACGTAGCATTTGTCAGAATCTTCCTTGAAAAATGGAGTGTCCCTATCCGTAGGAATGCCCTTCCAAAGAGAACGAGGGTCAGGATTGAATGCCACAGGAATAGAAATGCTAGATGTAGATTCTCCTTCGATCCATTCTTTGGTTTTGAAGCATAGTTTTACATCGAAGTCTCCTGCCTTACAAGGTTTGCCTTTGATGATGAATTTGCCTTCGTCAGAACTTTCTACTGACAAACCGAGTTCTTCAAAACCCTCCATCCACATTTCTTTCACCAAATCGGAAGGAATAGATATCTCTTGGATATATTCCTTATTGACAGTTCCATTCGTTAAACGAATTTTCAAGTCTCTTATCTGATTTTCAACAACTATGCGTCTGCTCATACGTTCATCAGAATATTTGTTCCACATGTCAGTCAAAAGCCACTTCTCAAAATCATCTACCTGTGCAAGTGTTGTATTTGTAATCCCGACCTTGTCGAGAAGGCTACTAAACAAACTCATATTATTATCCTCTTGTTCGTGTTACATTCATTCCGTCACCTTCGATGGCAGATAACACTCCTTCCGTGCCACACCAAGGACAATGGGTGTTCGAATTGTCTCCTGCACAGAATAAATTGCCACACTCGCAGATAACCAACCCTAATTGATTTCCACAACATGGGCATGTAGGTACGCCACGAAGAATACTAGTATTTATGTATGGAGCAGAAGCACCAGACAAAGAAAGTTCACCATAATCCTTTTCGTCTATCGGATATGCACCTATAAGACCGAACCCACCATTTAATAAATTAGAGATGTCTTCAAAATTTACAAATCTGCGGCGATACTTAATGAGATAGCTCTTATTAGTAGTCTGGCATTTACCGAGTAGCACAGCAAAATTCTCATCAACCTTACAATGTATAGTCGTATCAACCTTTTCGAGATTAATACCATTAGTTGGTGCTAACTGAACGTCATCATTAGAATAATCGGAAACGGAAACGCTAGTAGCTTTGATGGAAGCTGTTACCCATTTGAAGAATTTTGTAAATGACTCCGCATCTGTTTCCTTCAACAGAAGGACATTGTCAGATATTTGACCAAGGATGTGAGTGTCAACATTATCACCAATAGAGATAGCCACCAAATTGCAACTCTTGCGATATTTGGCATTCCATCTAGCAAAAGCCTTGGCAGTATCATCCGTTGGAGTTCCATCTGTAAATAAAAATACTATTGGTTTCCAATCTCCTTTCATGTCAACAGTAGTCTTCTGAAGGGAGCGATCCATGTCATCCATGAGATATTCCAACGCAGCCCCCAATGAAGTTCCGCCTCCAATTGGGAATACAGGAGGATAGAACTTATATAGTTCTGTCAATAGCGAAAGACTCTTAGCTTTACCTGCAAATGCAATTACTGATACAAATGCAGTTTCTAAGGCATATGGATCGACACGTAACTCTTGAATGATTGTACGCATTCCCTTCTGCACCTGTTCGATAGGTTCGCCTACCATAGACTCTGATACGTCCACTAGAAAGTATATCGGTAATCTTCTCATAGTTCTTATATTTTTGGCTTAATTGGAATCTAAATTATCACATTCACTTCTTCTGGTGGAGGCGGCAAAACCATCTCATCAGTGGCTCCCATCGACTTGTTTCCTTCGCCAATGATACCACTAACCCACTTAAAGAATTTCATAAGAGTAGCATTGTCAAGAGTGTCTATCTGATACACCTTGTCCGTCAGCTGTTTTAGCTCTTCTGTTTTAGCTTTGGGTCCCGCAGCACAACAGACAACTGTCGCAAAAGGACTATTCTTCACTTTCGGAACTACTGCATTAAAAGCCAGAGTGTCTGATGGCTTTCCATCAGTCATTAAGAATAGCAACGGCATCCAATCTCCTTTTTGCGTTGGAGTCCCCTTGTTAACCTCTTTGTCTACTTTTTCAAGTAGCATTTCAAGAGCTGCACCCATGTGCGTTGGGCCACTATCTGGAGTGGTAATATCTGGCATTTGCAACTCGTCTATTGGTGTTAGTGGCAGTAGCTGGTTGACATCTTTATCATAAGTAATGATACTGATATTAACCGTTTCCAAAGCATAAGGATCATTTCGCAATGTACTTAACATTGTATCTATGCCAACCTTTACAGACTCTATAGGTTCTCCTTTCATTGAGCCTGATGTATCTATCAAAAGATATACTGGTAATCTACGTGCCATCTTTTTCTTTTAAGATAGTGAGAACTACAAGAGTCCTCACTACAGTTGTTTTTCGTTTCCGTTTACTTAAGTAACGCGTCTAAGCTTGCTGGGAATGATTTTGCTTTTGATTTAATAGCAGATAATAATTCTTTCTCTACTCCATCAACTTGTCCGTCTGCACCTATCTTTGTTACAAGCCATGCAGCCTCGTCGTCATCAATCACACCAATAGTCTTCTCATCGCAAAGAAGATAGTCGCAAATGGCTCTTACGAAGAGTGCATTCCAACTTGCATCATTAGCCTTGCCACTTACAGCGTCATTGAGTTCAAATAAGAACTCTGCTTCTTCAGTATCAATAGAGCCATCAGCATAAAGAACGTCTTCAAGCTCTTTAACTTCTGCAGCGTCTATGACGCCATCATCCAACAGTTCTTTCTTTAATTGATCTAGTGTTTTCATGAAAGTTAGATTTGAATTAAACAACAATATTCACTTCTGGAGGAGGTGGTGGCAACTCGTTAAGAGAACCGACGTCTGTTCCCGTATCTTCGACTTTCATGCTACCAGCACTAACAGATGCTGAAACCCACTTGAAGAAGGACTTGATTGTTGCACTGTCAGCAGTATCTAATGACACAACGCACTCTGTGATCTTTTTCAGAGTGTCTGTGTTAGCACCTACACCTGCAGCACAAGCTACAACCATGCCGAACTTCCGTTTCTTGAACTCTACAAGACCTTTATTTAAGTCGTCAGTAGGCTCACCATCAGTCATGATGAAAACCAATGGCTTCCAATCACCCTTTTGGTTCGGAGTTGTTTTTGTTACCTCTTGATCAACTCGCTGAGCGAGCAACGTGAGAGCCGCGCCAAGAGATGTACAACCATTTGCCTGAATGTTTGGCTGCTGGAATGCCGATAGTTCTGTGAGAGGTGCGACCTGTTGCGCATTACTATCAAAGGTAATGATGCTCAAGTACGCAGTTTCTAGAGCATACGGATCCTGTCGGAGCGTAGAAACTAGCACCTGCACTCCGTTTTTGACTGCTTCAATTGGCTCGCCATACATTGAGCCCGAACAGTCCAGCAATAAATAAACTGGGAGTCTTCTCATAACTGATTATTTTGAATAGTCTTTGATTACACGTCCAATTGTCATTACGATGTTCTTGTCTTCAAATGCATCGCCGATTGCAGCAAACTTCCATTCTCCATTGCGCCTATAAAGTTTGCCCATTATTAAAGCTCTCATGCCACGACAGTTTTCCTTTGTAGCAACGTCATACGAAGCAAAGACTTCATTTACTTTTGAAGGCGTTCCCTCGTACATTCGAATAGATGCGTAAGGAATTTCTGAGAAGTCACCCTGGAAGTCTTCATTGTTGTATATGTTCAAGAAGAAGACGATTGAGTTAATCTTTGAATTAACTCGCGCGAGATCAACAGTTATGATTTCATTGTCCAGACCATCGTCGCCGTCAGTGTCTCCAGTAGTGTCATCTCCTGTGTGATGAAGAGCATAGTCCATCGAGTCTACCTTTCCATTAGGGAGACCGATGTTTTTGTCGCCAAAGCGATACAGAGGCGAATAAATGTGATCGCACACCTTGCCTTCGTCGTCAAACATCAAACAACTCAGATCAAGATCTACGTCGACAGTCTTTGATGTCAGCCCGAAAAATGCAGGTTTTACAACCGCACCCCAATTACAACCAACACAGAAGTTTGTTAGTTTCGAACCATTATTTTTTTCAAGGTTGATTCGCTGACCTTTTTCTAGTCTTATTGCCATATCTTACATAAATTTGAAGCGTACTTTCTACATATAGGTTCAAGGCCATCTGTATATGCCGATAGCCTCAATTTTCCAAGTCCCATTATGCCTATACAACCTTCCAAATTCAACACCTTTTTCTGAAAAAACTTCACCCAAGTCATATCGCAATATTTCTTCCTCTGTAATAGCGTTCTTTATAAGGATGTATGCATTATGTACTTGCCCAAAATTATATTTGGCACTAGCCACGCCTGATTCCCAATAAATACTAGCGGCAAACAGAATCTGACGAACATTGGGACTTGTTTTGGATAGATTGACTTCTATAGCCTCATTTCCCTCTACTTCATCATCGTCATCATTGCCAAGATCGTCGACAGCCCCAAATACGCTACCATCTGCAGATATAGGGCGTTTCCCATCTGGGGATTCAACCAATTTACAAGATCCGTAAACACAAAATCTTCTTCTCCAATTTCCCCATCCTCTTGCAAAAGGAAAGTCGAAGCATCAAGATTGTAAGGTGGGGGTGCCCTTGGATCAACCATCCATCCTAATTCTACAATTAGTTTAGAAGGCCCTATCTCTACTCGTTACCCCTTTACTAAGTTAATGTCCATAGATTATCCTATGTATTTATCCACAAAATACTGTAAACCGCCTTTGTACCCAATGCCCATAGCTTCAAACTTCCATTCTCCACCACGGCGATACAAACGTCCGAATTCAACTGCAGTTTCAATTGAGAAATCCTCTTCAAGTTCGTATTTAGCAATCTCTTCGTTAGTGAGCGCATTGTATATACGAATGAAAGAGTTGTGAACCTGTCCAAAATTCTGCTTACGTTGCTCTGCTTCATGGATAGTGACTGTAAAGACAATCTCTTGAATCTTTGGGTCAACTTTCGAAAGTTCTACAGTCAATGTCTCGTCATCACCATCGCTATTGCCGCCAGTCAAATCATCACCTGAAGACTCGACCGCACCATCTGGTGATTTCTGATTATTGTAGAATACGAAAAACTCGTCTGCAGGAAGTTTCTTGTTCTCGCCGAGCATAAATGCAGATGCATCAAGGTCAAAGTCATACCCAGTACCTTGGTTAGGATCCCATCCCAACCCAACGCCAACCTTCTGCAAGCCAATCTCTATTCGTTGGCCCTTTTGTAAATTAATTGCCATTGCTGAACGTATTTATAGTTTTTATTTACATATACAAAACGAAACGCTCAACGCGTACTCCCTGAGGAGACCGCGTTGAGCGTAATTTTATTTTATTTTAGGAAAGTTATTTACCCCCCCCCATTAAAATTATATCTATAATTTTCATATCCATAGAAATGTTATTAATTCATATAAACACTAACTCTTACGCACAGAAAAAAGTTTAGTTGCGTTTAGGTTAAATTTTTACAAAAAAAGAGAATGTTTAAAAACACATGGCTAGTATCTAAAACTTATTAAGAATTCAACATAGGATAAAAGAAACGACTTAGGTGCAATAATTGTACCTAACAATATATATATAAACCACATAATACACCCTCTATAAATTAATAAAAAAGGTCGCCCCCATGCGGAAGCAACCCTATCTTATCTACGTTATAGTATATAATTTTTACCCCTGTGCAAGAAGGCTCTTTACGAGGTCAGATACCATTTTGCCGTCGGCACGGCCTGCGAATTGCTTTGTAGCTACGCCCATTACTTTGCCCATGTCTTTTGGGGATGTGGCGCCTACCTCGGCAATAATCTTTCTAAGGGCCTCTTCTACCTCCTCTTGTGAGAGTGCCTTTGGCAAGTAACGGCTGATAACCTCGGCTTGTGAGAGCTCCTCCTCGGCAAGGTCAGCACGGTTCTGCTCTGTATAGAGTTGAGCTGAATCCTGACGTTGCTTTACCATCTTTTGAAGAATCTTCATAATATCAGCCTCAGCGAGCTCGTGTGATGCGCCCTTGGTCTGAGCCTCTATAAGTTCCTTCTTAATACCACGAAGTGCCTCTAGCGCTTTGCTATCGCGAGCCTTCATAGCTGTTTTGATATCTTCTGTAATCTGCTCAATAAATGTCATAACGTTATGTTTTTTATAGTTAGATTATTTCTTAAACTCTACTACAAAGGCTCCGGCAAAGCCTGCCTTATGCACTTTATCTAGATCGGCAGTAGCTGCTTCTCTTGTAGGGTAACTTCCTGCAAAGTATTTTACTAATCCCTTTGCTGGTATAGGCTCAGTAAATATCTCTCCCACCTTAGCCAATTTCTTAGCATCAGGATTATTGCGGAATACACCTAGCTGAATGCGGAATACCCTACCACTAGCAACGGCTGCTGGTTTGGTCTCTACTGCTGGTTTCTTAACCTCTGACTTTGGCTCCTCTTTTGCCTCCTCTTTTGGTTCCTCCATAGGTGCTACATTCGCCTTGTTTGATGTCTCTACTTGCTCAGGGGTAGACTGCTCTTTCTCTGTAGCCTCTTCTGGCGACTTCTCCTCTACAGGGGCAATAGGAGTAAGTTCCTTCTTTGCTGGAGCCTCACCTACTACAGAATTGATAGTATTAGCAAGAGGGTCGCCCATCTTCTCCCTCTTTGGCAGTGGGAATGAGCCATCAACATGACTACTCAACCTATGTATAGCAACCTCGAGGGTCTTTATACCTCTCTTCTTTAGCAAACCTGCCTTGGCAAACTGATCTTCAGAATCGGCAAGCGTGATATTCTCTACAAGGCTAAAGTCGCGCTCAGCACTAGCTCGCAACTCATTAACCTCAGAATAATCTACCGATATTGCATCCGGACCAGTAGTGAGGTGCTCACATTTATCATCATATATATCAAACTTCTGCTCCAAAGCATTACTATGAAGCATCAAGGATGCTCTATTAAGAAGATTGATACGCTCTTGTATCTCGGAGGTAGATAGTTCGTCTTTTCTAAATGGCATCGACTCGCCATTTATTACCTTCTCTTGAAGTTTCACTATCTCTATCTGCATGATACCCGCCCATGCCAATAGGTCGTCTGCCTTCTGTAGCTCCTCTATCTCGGCAGTATTAAATACAGTGGCGTAGAATGGGGCACGCTCTGTCTTCATATCTACAAAGTAGGCCTCATCATACATTATATAATCTGATGCCACTAGAAGGTCGTCCCAATCGAAAGATACCTTCTGAGGTGCACGCTTTATGGATGACAAAGGGATATAATCGCCCGTCTCTAGTAAACTTTGGATGGTAGCCAACTCGATGTTACGCACACGCTCGCTTTGCTCCGTTATTTGGTCCTCAAGGCTATATACCTCGCGCTCTATCTTTAGTACCTCGGCAATTTGGGCATTACGCTGCTCATTTGTCTTTAACTCCATAAACTCCTTACGCTTACTAGCCATAAGGTTTTGTAGACTATCATGCCTATGCTGGATATCAAATAATTTCTGATACTCCTGCATAGCATTTACAGAACGGAAGTGCTCCCACTGAGTATATACCAAAGTATCACATATAGCGAATCTGAACTTATCCTCTTGTTCGGTAACGCTATACTGCTTAGCGGCCGAGGCACGCATACCATTTAGGGTAGTTGCCGAGGCATTATATGCATCTCTGCGCATCTGAGAGAGCGACTCATCAATCTTCAGTGCAGCAGACTCTCGAATCTCGTCGGTCGACTGAGCGAAGCTACGTATCACACTATTATCCCAAAGGACCTCATATACCATGACACTATCAGTAGAGGTCTCACGGTTTGAGGTGAACCAAGCCCTATTGCGGAACTCATCAGCTACGAAGAGATAATCGTCCGCTGGAGAGTTAAAAGGAACACCAAGATTTATAGGCTCAGTGAAGGTACGATTCTCAGCATCATATGTGGTACGATAGATATCCCAACCACCTAGTCCGCCTGGTCTATCCGAAGAGAAATAGAGAGTAGTACCATCGGTCATCATGACAGGCATCTTGTCATTAGCATTAGTAGCCAAACCATTTAACAAAGATGCCTCGCCCCAGCCATCGAGTAGCTGCTCCATCTTGTAAAGGTGCTCATACTGCTCACCCTCGGGAGTCATAGAGAAGAATACGGCATCGCCGCGCTCTGTACGATATAAGATACCATTAGGGTCGATATTATCCTCGAAGAAAGCACTATTTCTCGCCACAGTGCCCACCTCACGAGAGGGGGTATATACCATAAGAGAGGAGTCCTTAGCTACATGGTACTTATCTATGACCCTAAGTTTAAAAAGTTTGCTTGATAGAGGAATAGCGACTGTACATTGCTCTATATACTTTTGGCACTCGGAGTCGTACTTATGAGACTTAGATGTCTTGAGATACTTCTCGTACGACTGCTGAGCTAGCTCATACTCATATATAGATTGGTATGCAAGGCCAAGGAAATAGTGACTCTCTGCGAAGAAGCCCTTAACCTGTGAATATTTTAGGCGTCTGATACCCTCTGTTGTATTGACACCCGACATGATATATGATGCACCGAGATAGTAATTCTGCTTAGCATCACGATCATTCTTTGCCATTGCAGGCTCGAGGGTAGATATTACGGCAGAGTACTTACCCTCGTCGAAAAGGGAAGCTACCTTCTTAATGTTAATCTGCTGTGCCATTAAGCTAATGGCACAGCATGATATTAATAATAGTGTTGATATTACCTTGATTTGCACAGTCTATGAGTGTTTATGCATTAAATAATGACCATCTGATTTTCGTTGGTAGTCTTCTCGCAGAAGTGGCAACGAAAAGCGAGAGGCGACTTACTTATCACTCGGAAACGTGTAGTAATTGGCTGATGGTTTGTGACGCACTTAGGGTTCATACACTTTACGTACCCTATTACCTCGTCAGGCACATCTACATTATGCTTCTCTACCACCTCGTAGTTACGAATGATGTTAAGTTTAGCCTGAGGAGCTACGAGAGCAATTTTGTTAATCTCGTCACCCTCGAAAAATTTATCTGATACCTTTATGATACTCTTACGACCAAGTTTACGGCTTTCGAGGTTAGTACCGAAAGTTATCTGATTAGGTATATGCTCGAGACCTAGGATAGAGATAACCTTAAAGAGGTTCTCTGCTGGTATTCTATCTATTACTGTACCGTCTTTGATGGCGGATACTTTGAGTTCCTTCTGCATGATAATGATTTCGTATTGAGAGTTATTACTTAACGCCCATTATAGCGGCTATGATAGCCATACGGGTGTACATACCATTTTCGGCCTGTTGGAAATAATATGCTTTAGGATTAGCATCTACATCCTCCGATATCTCGTTTACGCGAGGTAGTGGATGTAGAATCTTGAGGTTATCCTTAGTATTAGCAAGCATATCATTATGTAGTACGTATGTATTCTTTACGCGCTCATACTCCATAAGGTCTGCGAAACGCTCCTTCTGTACGCGGGTCATATAAAGGATATCTGCCTCGTTGAGGACATCATTCATATCCTTATGCTCCTCGTATTTGATGCCACGCTGATTGAGGAACTCCTTGTACTCGTCTGGCATCTTTAGTTCGTCTGGAGATACGAAATAGAATGTAGGCTCGAAATCTGCCATTGCCTGGATGAGGGAGTGAACAGTACGACCATATTTCATATCGCCTACCATAGCGATTTTGAGGTGGTCGAGGTGCCCCTGAGTCTTCATCATAGAGTACATATCGAGCAAAGTCTGTGATGGGTGTTGGTTTGCACCATCGCCAGCATTTACCACAGGTACGCGCGACTGCTCACTAGCGTAACGCGCAGCGCCCTCGAGAGGGTGGCGCATAACAATGAGGTCGGCATAATTAGATACCATCTTGATAGTATCCTTTAGTGTCTCACCCTTTGTTGTAGATGTAGCATTGACATCCGAGAAGCCTATAACACGAGCGCCCAAACGATTCATAGCCGTCTCGAAGCTGAGGCGAGTACGTGTAGATGGTTCGAAGAAAAGGCTTGCGATGATGTGACCTTGAAGAAGAGGCTGATGTGGATTCTTTTCGAAATCCGCTGCCAACTCGAGAATGCGAAGAATCTCGTCCTTAGTGAAATCCGTGATGGATACGAGACTTTTGTTTTTAATCATTGGATTATTTGTTGAAGCATTACCGAAACACAAAGATAATAATTTTGCCGTAACGAGATACAGAGTGGAATTCGTTTTTGTGGACAAACGCCGCCAAAAACTCAGCCATTTTGCCATAATAAATATTAGTATATGTGACAAAATGCGACATTTTAAGTTTTCTATAATATAGATATAATAACACCCCAATATCTCGCAACCATACAAATATAATCAGAAGTAATAATATATTCTTTGGGTGCTCCTTGGGTGCTCCCTTGGTGCTCTTTTTTTATTGTCTGTGTAGTGCGAGGGTAGAGCGAGGTTAGCGGGGAATTAGTATTAATAAGTCAAAAGGAATATTTTATTATCATTCGAGGCATCTTCAAAAATAACTACTGGACAAACAAAAAGAGGCGAGGCTCACTTCCGAAAAGAGCCTCGCCCCATAGGGATATTATTAGTGATTTGCTACAAGATATTTACTTCACAATACACTTTACACCACCAACTACATACACACCTCTAACGAGATTAGAGAGAGCATCTGCACGACGTACATCACTCTTCACCTTTACGCCACCAATGGTATATACATCTACTATATCATCTGGAGAGATGGTGATAACAGGACTAGCCGTTGGGTATGAGTCTACCACAGAGAAGAGCAAACTAGACTCAGGACCTATTGTTACGCCCTTAGAATAATCATACAGAATAATCTCATAACTATTACCTACAGTAAGAGTGTATGAGAAAGTCATAGTTACATCCTTCTCCTGACCAGCTGTCATGGTAACATATTGAGACATATACGTAATGCTAGAGCCACCAACAGCAGGGAAAATAAATGCTACCAATTGCGCATTAGTTACATCTTGAAGAGCCTTAATAGTAAATGAAATAGTCTTATCACTTTGTGTAGTAATATTACCCTTAGGGAAAGACATTAGCTTAGTAAGGGTAAAGCGAGGCTCTTCGCCTGTAACTGTGAGAGTCACGTTAGTCTGAGAAGAGTTAAGCCTCATATCTTGCCATTCTGAGCTACCAGTAGCGCGGAATATAGGGTAAACGTAGTATGTACCATTCTCAAGGACACTACTAGCGGTAAAAGTCAACTGAGGATAATAGCTAAATGGAGTAAGCGAGCTACTTATCATTGACTGGTAGAACACCTTAGTATCATCAGTAGCTGATACGAATTTAACGCCAAGATCCACATCGACAGATGTGATAGAATAATTCATGAACTGACCACTAATAGTGACATTTGTTTTTCTATCAACAGAAGTAGCATTAATACTATAGACACTATTGGATACCATACATACCTCTATTTCTGAAGAGTGAGTATCAGGCCTAATACCTACGATAGCGGTTTGCCCTACATTAAAGCCTTCGCCTACATTACCTCCACCAATACCGCTACCATTAGGATCGAGAGCATTAGTACCAAGAACTGTGAAATAGCCATCGCAATAGCCACCCCAACCCCAGTTTATGTGGAAGAAGCCATCTGATGCTCTGTAGCCATCACATACGAAGGCATGACCCGAATTGCTAGCTGTGGAGCCTGAGTAGTATACGGGACGATCGGCAGCCAACTCAGAGTACAAAATAGCCACCCACTCATCATCTGAATAGAAATCGCGCGACTTGATAGTCATACCCTTATCATATCCAAAATAAGAGATAAGAGCATTACCAACGGCAGACGAAGAAGCAGACGACTCACCACCCTTGTATATCATATCTACACTTACTCCACAATGATACATAAGAGTAGAGACAGCCTGAGCCTGAGCTGCGGTATAAGACGAAGAGTAGCTATCCAACATATTATCCCAATTATATGTAGTAGCACCAAAATCAGCAGAAGGGGCAATAGTCAACTGACCACCCGAAGTATTAATCTTATAGGAATAAGAATGCGAACCAGTACCCCTTTGAGGGTGCTTATGGTAGTTCATTATCTGAGCCATAGCTGTAGCTACACAACCTGTAACGGAAGGTGTAGAGTCGAACTGTACACAATCATTATTATATGGGGCCGACTGATTCCATGTTGTGGACAATAGAGGCGAGACATCTGCGGCAGAGCCAGCCTTAACTGAGTTGAGAGAGACACCCTGCTCAATAGCTGTAGAGATAAGAGATGCGTAGTGGTTAACCCACGCCTGAACATTAGAAGGTAGGCTATCTACACCCTCAACAATATCAAACACACCCAACAAAGCAGGAGCACAATCATCAGCACTCACCAATAGCCCCTGCTCAAGCGAGTGAAACATATATACAAGATTTACATCCCCATCAGAAATAGTACTTACTACTCTTAATTGAGCTGTAGACTTATTGAGCCCGCCTATTCTAGCGATAGCCTCATCTGTACTTAATTGTCGTGCTGCCGCCGCTAAAGGCAATAGCACACAAATCAATAGTAGCAAAAGATTCTTCATGCCTATAGATATTAGATTATTGATATTCAGTAATATTACGTGCAAATATAAAAAAACATCGTCTCACTTGAAGTAAGACGATGTTTTTTATATTAGAAACTCTCGAATACTTAACGAGCGAAAAGTAGCTCTCTGTATTTTGGTAGAGGCCACATCTCGTTATCCACTATAAGTTCTAGTTTATCTACATGGTAACGAATCTCCTCGAGAAGTGGGCAGACTGTCTGCTCGTAAGCCTCAGCCTTAGTCTTCTCACAAGATATCTTATTAGCTACACGGCGAGCCTCCTCGAGAGCGTTTGATTTAGTACGTATTTCGCTCACGTGCTTAGATATTTGGCGGATAAGATCCTTTTCTGCCGAGGTGAGAGTATCAGCCTCATCACCCATAACATCCTTCATACCCTTAACATTAGTAATAAGGATATTCTGGTATTGTATAGCAGTAGGGATAATATGATTTACTACCAAATCGCTCATTACGCGACCCTCGATTTGTATCTTCTTAGTAAACTTCTCATACTCCACCTCTGCACGAGCCTCCAACTCACGCTCTGTGAGGATACCTGTTTTTACAAGGACATCCTTAGCATGCTCAGTTGTCATCTTGCTAATAGACTCTGGAACAGAGGTAATATTAGTAAGATTACGTCTAGCCGCCTCTGCTTTCCACTCATCAGAGTAACCATTACCATCGAAATGAATAGGCGAAGACTCTATAATGAGGTTTCTTATCTCTTGGAATATTGCCTCATCCTTCTTAACGCCCCTCTCTATCAATGCATCTACATTCTTCTTAAACTCTACTAGCTGGGCAGCCATCATAGAGTTAAGAACCGTCATAGCAGCGGCACAGTTGGCCGAAGAACCTACGGCGCGGAACTCGAAGCGGTCGCCCGTGAAAGCAAAAGGCGAAGTACGGTTACGGTCAGTATTATCTATTAATATCTCAGGGAGGCGACCAACGCCAAGCTTTAGCTCAGTCTTCTCCTCTGGGGTCATCTTCGCGTCGGATACCTTCTCTACGATACTATCGAGCATAGACGATATTTGTGTACCGAGGAAGATCGACATGATAGCAGGAGGAGCCTCATTAGCGCCTAGGCGGTGCATATTTGTAGAGTTGAGGATATACGAACGTAGGAGATCCTGACCCTTATATACGGCAGCCATCACATTGGTAAGGAAAGTAAGGAAGAGCATATTGCCCTTAGGATTCTTACCAGGAGCGAATAGGTTGACGCCAGTATCTGTACATAGCGACCAGTTATTATGCTTACCCGAACCATTGACACCTGCAAAAGGCTTTTCATGGAGAAGGACCTCGAAGCCGTGATGCTTAGCAAGGCGCTTCATGGTATCCATAACAAGCTGATTATGGTCGTTGGCCAAGTTACACTCCTCGTATATAGGAGCTAGCTCGAACTGATTTGGAGCTACCTCATTATGACGAGTCTTAACAGGGATACCAAGGCGCTGACACTGCACCTCTAGGTCGCGCATAAAATAAGCCACACGCTCAGGAATAGAGCCGAAGTAGTGATCATCTAACTGCTGATTCTTAGCTGAGAGGTGACCCATAAGGGTACGACCAGTAAGCATCAAATCAGGACGAGCCATATATAAGCCTTGGTCTACGAGGAAATACTCCTGCTCCCAACCGAGGTTAGCTATTACCTTAGTAACATTCTTATCGAAATATTGGCAAACATCTACAGCAGCCTTATCTACGGCATGGAGAGCCTTAAGGAGAGGTGTCTTGTAATCTAGAGCATCACCTGTATAAGATATAAATATAGTAGGGATACAAAGAGTAGAGCCGACAATAAAGGCAGGCGATGTAACATCCCAAGCGGTATAACCACGAGCCTCGAAAGTCTGACGGATACCACCATTAGGGAAAGAAGAGGCGTCTGGCTCCTGCTGTGCGAGGTGCTTACCAGAAAACTCCTCAATAATCTTACCATCAGGACCATAATTGATAAAACCATCATGCTTCTCAGCAGTACCCTCTGTCAAAGGCTGGAACCAGTGTGTATAGTGTACTACACCATGATCGAGAGCCCAAGCCTTCATACCAGCAGCTACGCCATCAGCAATAGAGCGGTCGATAAGTTCGCCCTTAGAGATACACTCCTTTACCTGCTTGTAGACACTTGGCTGAAGATATCTCTTCATAGCCTCGTCATTAAACACCAATTCACCATAAAATTCAGAAACCCTCTTTTCTGGGAATTTCATATCAGGCACCTTCTTAGACATCAAGTCGGTCAACGCCTTAAAACGCAATGTTGCCATACGCACAAATATTATTATTGACAACACAAAGATAGTGGACACTTTTGATACTACAAGCAAAAAGCACCCTAATAGTACAACTTTAACTACTTTTTAACGATATTACCCCTTCAAATATGGGGGTATATGAGATAAAATAGAGTATTTTTGGCTATCCACCCCTATACAGTAATGCCTTAAGCCATTTGTAAGCACAATATACTTTACGCCCAACTGTGTATTATAGCGCAAAGCTTGATCTAGTGTTTTTTGAGATATCTGGACGGTAGGAGCCTTACACTCCACTATTAGCAGAGGCGACATATTGATATCATATATCACAATATCCGCCCTATGAGACTGGCCATTGATATTTAAAGCAGCCTCAACGGCTGTACGCTCGCGTGGGTAGCCTAGAACATTTAATAGATAAGATAGGAAAGATTGCCTTACATACTCCTCTGGGGTAAGTGTCACGTATTGTTTTCTACATACATCCCACACTTGAGGCTTGCCCTTAGGCGTAGTTGGGGCTTTTAGTTTTAGGTTGGCTTCTGGTAGATTTAATAGTGGGAGCATAAAAAGATTATATGGTAGGAGTATTTACTAGTTGGTATATTAGTTCATCATACATTGTATCTCCTATACGGTACCATTGACGTCTTTTGCCGATATACTCAAAGCCACATTTTTCGAACAGCCTTATGGAGTGAGTATTGGTAGATAGCATCGTAGCACAAAGAGATTTTATACCTAAGACATCAAAAGAGTATCTGATTAACCACTTTACAGCATAATATGCATACCCCTTATTCCTATGCTTTTCGTCTACTAGAATACCAATATAGGCGTGAAGAGAAAAGGGGTCGAAATCGAAGATATCTATACAACCGACTGCAGAACCCGACTGAGCATCTGCTATCACGAGCCTCATTTGACGCTCTTGATATATATCCAAGGTAGAATTATCTACGAACCGTTGTATATCCGACCTTGACATAGGTCTACAATTACCGCTACCATCCATCCAATTAGACGGATTATTCTCCCATTGGAATAGCACGTCGACATCCGACGGCTCCATAGCTCGAATTATGGCATCGGTCATGACCTATTATTTTTTATCCACTTCCTTATATAAGAATTTCTTATAAGCAGAGAGTCGGCGCACAAAAGCATCCCTGTAAGGAGTTGTTTTACGAATATGATCTCTTGACGATTTAGCCTCGCTAAACTTATCATATCTACGATAAGAGTATACGTACCAACCATCACGATACTTGTGTTCAAGAATATGGTTAGGATCAAGACCTTTCAAACGGCTAGGCTTAAGAGGTGTACGAAGAGCAAAAACCTGCACAGTAAAACCAGCAGAATCTGTTACCACTTGATATGTGGTAGGCTCTTGCTTATTTGGAACAAGCAGATTTGTAGCAATAGATGAACCCTCTTGCTTATTACCATCATTTACACCATATAAAGACTGATAATAAGTGTCGAGAATCATATCGCCAGGCGTAGAATATTCATATCCGCCATAGAAATACTGATGAGGCGTACGCCAATCGAGAGAAGCAAACTCTACAAACTGACCACCTGAATGGAAGAAACTATTATCTTCACTCAAATGAGCTATGAAAGTAGTATCTCTAGCTCCATTAGATATGGTTATTTCGTAATCTTTGTCTGTTTCTAATATAACTATATACTTACCATTAATATTAGGCCTATATAAACCTACCTCTTCACCATCAAATTTAGCTGTTACACGTATATCCTTAACATTATCAGACAATATACTACCCTTACACAACGCTAACTTATTGACCTCTGGCTCGTCATACTTCACACGATAGAGGTCATAGCCCGTAGATGTCTCATCTGACTCCTTATTCCATAACATAGAGGCGTAATATGCAACGTCCTTAGTTGCTGAAGGCATAAAGAATATGTCGTCATCAGGGGTATTAATAGGGTATCCAATATTCTGAACGGCCTCGAAAGTGCTATCTTCATTTTGAATTGTATAAAAGATATCATAACCACCCATAGAATTATGACCTTGCGAACTAAAATAAAGGATATTCTTAGTTGGGTGTAATACTGGAGCATCTTCATCAAATTCAGTATTTATACTAGGGCCCATATTACGAGGTGTACCCCAATTACCATTTGGCAAACGATAAGCGTGATAAAGATCTAGTCCGCCATAACCGCCTTCGCAATCAGACGAGAAAAATAACTGCTGGCCATCTGCACTTACCCATGCATACTTAATATGCCCATAACCATTGATAGGCTCAGGAAGTTTCTCTGCATATCCCCAATCTGAATTTGAGTCAGCACGCTTAGAGACATAAACATCACCATCCCTATATATATACAACTCTGTATCATTATTAGCTAAACATGTAGCAGACTCTTGATGTTTAGCACGAGTATCAAAAAGGTTCTTTACTCTGACAGGAGTACCCCATTTGCCATTATCATTAGCTTTCATGCAATAGATAGCCTCCTCGTACTGACCGTCATTAAAGCGCGACTTACTCTCGTCACGACGACGGCGGGAGGTAAAATATAACTCCTTTTCAGAAGCGGAGATAACAGGGCGATAGTCGTTTTGGGTAGAATTAACCAAATTACCCATATTCTCAACCTCTAATCTAACTGGATTAGACATCAAAGTAATTGCATGCTGACAAATATTAGATTCCAACTTAAGACGCTCAGCAGCATATTCTGAATTACTCTTTTTACGAACTAACTCTATCTCCTTGATAGCATTATCAAAATCATACTTTAATTGGTATGCTCTAGATAATGCCAAATGGAGGTCGACATCATCATCTGTCCATATACCTGACTT
>JAUNDI010000058.1 GCA_030526155.1 Bacteroidia bacterium | reverse complement strand
GGGCTAGGTGGCTAGAGGGGGCTAGAGAAAGGGATGGGTGGTGGCTCTTGGGTTGTAGGAAAGGATTTATAAAATTGGGTGGGGAAGTGTTGTATTTTGTTATTTCTATAAACCTTATTTAGGGTGGTGTCGTAGTATTGAGGTAACTATATGATATGGGACTATGAGAGTAGTAGAAGACATATTGGCGAACAATTTTGATGAGATACGCATTGCGCAATTGATAGTTGACGATAATTGTAATATTGTCAAGTACAATAAGTATGCGAAAGAGTATGTAGAGTCGCGTTCGAAATACAAGATAGAAGAGTTGCCATTTCAGTATGCATTGAGCGAGAAGATGCTTAATGCGGTGAAGTCGTGTACGCCATGTAGTGATACATTTTATGTGAATTATGATAGTTTTGTGGCGCATGACTTGCAGTTGAATGATGCGGATCAGTACTATTTGTTTTTTGCTGAGTATGAGCCTGTAGTTATTAAGGATACGGGTAATGTATGTCATTATTTCATGATGAAAGATGTGACAGATGTGCTCAGCAGTGACATGGATACATATATTAACGGTCAGAAGTTTAGGGAGTTGATGGTAGCCTTAGGAGTGGCTCATATTGACTTTAAGCCTAATACTATGACGGTAGATGTTGTAGGAGGAAGGAATAATTACAATGAGGTTGGTATTTCATTGGATAGTCCTATAAAATCTTTACTACACCCAGATGATTTAAGAAAGTCGAATGCCTTTTTCTTGCGAGCTGCAAAAGACAGGTCGAAGAAGCATAGTACTATGGTGAGAGTATATTCGCATATGCTCAAAGACTATAGGTATTTTTCTTTTGTATTGAATCCGATACGTAGGCCGGATGGTACCTTTGTGAAGTTCTCGGGCTTTTGCATTGACGTTACGGATAAGTTGCAAGAGATGAAGAAGCATGATGAGAAGTTGAATTTGAAGGTAAGCAAACTTGAGAAAGAGAAGATAGTAGTAGAGCAGTCGAAGTCGAATATGGACCATATGCTATCTGTTATGGGACATGATTTGCGTTCGCCACTTAGTGCTATTATGGGCTTTGGAGAGTTGATGGTTAATGTGGATAGTCATGCAGAGAGGGAAGAGATATTTGGGTATATCAAGAAGAGCGTGAACCAGATGTTTGCCATGGTAAACGACATATTGGAGTCGACACGTTTGGATGCGGGAACGATAAAGTATACATATTCGACATTTCCAATATCAGAGGTGGTAAATGACGTTTATATGTCGCACATACCACTCTTTAGAGAGAATACGGTAAAGTTGGAAAAAGAGATAGAGGGAGGCGATGTAGAGATAGAGACAGATAGGATGAGGCTCACAGAGATTTTGAATAACTTTATATCTAACGCCATAAAGTACACATATAACGGCACGATAACATTGTGTTGTAAGATAGAAGAGGACGGAGTGTATTTTCATGTAATAGATACGGGTGTAGGTATATCGAAGAAAGATTGTGAGAAGGTATTTGAGAAGTATGAGATGTTGGATTCGGAGATATCGGGAACAGGCTTAGGACTATATATATGTAGAGAGTTGGCGCATGGATTAGGGGGAAAGGTAGGCTGTATTTCGGACAAGGGGAAAGGGTGTGATTTTTGGCTTTGGTTGCCTAGGTAGCTAGAAAGCCGAATAAACTTGCTATATTTACGCTCTGAAATAGGATATAAAAGAGATGATATACAGATCTAACAATAACTACATCTTAGAGGATGTGATGGGAGATACAGCTATCATAGCCATAGAGCAAGATATAGCGAAGATGAAGAGTATGGTAGCTACGAATGAGACGGGGAGGAAGATGCTAGAGTGTTTAGCAGATGGGAAAGAGCATAGTACGGAAGATGTTGTATCGAGTATTATGGAAGAGTTTGAGGTGGAAGAGGCGATGGCGACTAAGGATGTAGATGAGTTTCTAGGCAAGTTGTCGCAATGTGGGTATGTGACGATAGTAGGGTAGTATGTATTTAGGCATTGCGGGGATTAATATTAGCGTTTTATTGACAGAAGACGAGCGTTGGAATGCGTTTCGTAGGGACTTTCATGGTTTTATGCATGAAGGTGTGGCGGAGCGTGAGGATGTGCGAGTGCGCTATAGATTTGAAGAGACGTTACCAGAGATAGACGCAAAAGATTATGTATGGACGTGTAAAGGGAGTAGTGAGTCGTTGCCTGAGGTACCATATGACTATTCGTGGACGGTAAATATAGAGAGAGAAGGGAAAGAGCTAATAGATATAAAATATCTTTCTAAGCATCCATTTTTGAAGGCAGTCAGGATGTGGATTGATCCGCGGACTATGGATGTGGATATAGCATTAGTATTATTGTCAGAGGGGAAGAGTCATGATTTGATGATAATGCCACTCTTTATGCTATTTTTGTCGAGAATCTTATGGAGATTTGATGCGATATTGATACACTCCTCGGCCATTTCTGATGGAGGCAGAGGAAGGCTATTTACGGCAGTTTCTGGCACGGGAAAGAGTACTATGGCCGGTATATGGGAGCGCTGTGGCGCTACGATAATCAATGATGACATGTTGATAATGCGACTACATAGGGCTAGTAATAAGACTTGGGTGTTTAATATACCTATGCCGTACTATGTAGATGTTCAGAAAGCCGTGTGTCTTGATACTGTATTTTTCATTAGGCAATGTAAGCAGAATGAGGTAGGAGAGTTGAGAGGTGCGTTGAATGCTATGAAATTGATGTCGCATACGGCGCATCAGACCTTTCAGCCCGAGTATTTGAAGCTTTATTTGAAGTTGGTGACGGATATATCGAAAACGATACGCTTTGCAGATTGTGGCTTTTTGCCAGATGAGCGTATAGTTGATGATATACGTAAAGCTGGGATGTAATGAACTATCCTGATTTAGTGAGGAAGCTATTTGCAGATGGTAAAGTCAGATATTATGAGACTATATCGTCGGGCTTCAGTATGTTTCCTACTATATGGCCCAAGAGTGATTTGAAGGCAGAGTATGTGCCATTGAGAGATATTAAAGAGGGAGATATAGTAATATTTCAGAGAGGTGATAGGCTTGTTGCCCATAGGGTAGTGAAGGTAGGAGAGGAGTATTTGAGAAGTAGAGGAGACTCATGTTTGTATCTTGATGAGGTTGTGGATGCCTCGAATTATCTATGTAAAGTGGTGAGCTATGTGCTTTGGAAGAGGGTAGAGGTAAGAGAAGACTCATTGTATTGGAAGGTACAGAGGTGGATATTTTTGCATTTGAGAGGTGCGCATAAAATAAACCACTATTTTGTACTATTGCTAGTCAAAATAGTGGTGATGTTAGGAATTCATTCTAAGAGATAGAGGTCATTTAGAGACCTCTATTATTGTTTTTGCAGGTTTAAGACCTGGGCTAGTAACCGATATTGAGGCGTTGCCAATTTGTTTTCCTGCCTCTATGACAAATACCAATTCGCCGTGGAAAGCCTTCATTTGAGGGTTGACGAAGACCTCGGTAGATGTGGCATCGCCATTACAACAAGAGTTGAATTTAGCTGCACCCTTGACATTAAACTTTAGGGTATTATCTGCATCAGGGCAGAGGTTGCCATTCTTATCCACTATACGAGCGGTAATGAAAGCCATATCTGGGCAATCTATAGCCTTGCCATTAGCATCGGTAGGCGTAGTAGATAGAGATTGTCTATCGACGTGGAGTTCGATGTGATGAGGCTTTCCTGCAGTGTTGATTGATTTTGTTTCGGCGATATTACCATTAGCATCGTATGCCACCACTTTGATTTCGCCAGGCTCGTATGTTACATTATTCCAACGGAGGCGGTAACGGTCGAGGCGATTACGCTCGAGGACCTTAGATGGGTCGGGGACGCGGTATACGTCGCCCCAAGGCATAGTAACATCTACGCGACTATTGAGATACTCCTCCATAGAGAGGTCGTATTTAGATAATTTACCTTGGCTTTTACCATTGATGAATAATTCAGCCTCAGGGTATGAGGTGTATACGAATATAGGTGTTGTTTCGCCCTCGCGACCCTTCCATGTCCAGTGAGGGAGGATGTGGAGAGTAGGCGATGATGTATTCCAGTGAGTACGATATAGGTATGCGCGATCCTTAGGGAGGCCAGCGAGATCGAATATACCGAAATAAGAGCTACGAGAAGGCCAGTACTCGTCGTACGGCGTTGGTTCGCCTAGGTAGTCGAATCCAGTCCATACGAATTCGCCTATTACCCAAGGCATTTTATCCTGCCACATCCAGTCGTCATCAGGGAGATTACTCCAGCTACACGCCTCGAGGTCGTAACTTGATATCTGACCATCCTCATAAGCAGTACCACGCTCCTCGGATATAGGGAATTTGTATACGCCACGAGAAGATACGGTAGAGGCTGTTTCGGAGCCGAGGACGAAGCCCTTAGGAGCGTTCTCGTATCCCTTTTGATAGAGATGTAGGCGATAGTTGAAGCCAGGTATATCCATTTCTTGCCATACACCGCTAAATATAGGACCCTCGCCGCGGTCCATACCCTGAGTACAAGGACGAGTGCCATCGAGACGATGTATTAGCTCCTGCATAAGGCGGGTATATTCTAGGCCCACCATATCATTTTGTTCAGGTATTTCGTTACCGATAGAGTACATGATATTGCAAGCGTAATTGCGATTGAGGAGGACGAGATTAGTAATATCGCGTTCCCACCATGCCTTGCCATCGCTATTAGTGCTAATGGAATCTATTTGGTCGAAGAAGCGAGCATAGCCATTTTTGCATTTAGGGTATTTCCACATATCGAAAGACTCAGCCATGACCATCATACCCATTTCGTCGCATATCTCCATTTGCCAAGGGGCAGGAGTGTTATGAGCGGTACGGATAGCATCGCAACCGATATCTTTAAGGAGTCGGATTTGGCGACGGAAAGCTGCCTTGTTGAAAGCCGCGCCAAGAGGACCAAGGTCGTGATGTAGGCATACCCCCTTGAATTTGCGCACTTGGCCATTTAGTTTGAAGCCCTCAGCAGAGTAAGAGATGCTACGGATGCCAAATTGAGATATCTGACGATCCCACAATGTATCATTCTCCTTAAGTTCGGTAACTAGAGTATATAAGACGGGATGCTCTGGACTCCATAGGAGAGCGTTATTGAGAGAGAGGACGATATCTGTTTGTTTTGAATCGTTTACCCATGCCTCTTGTTGAGCGACGATATTGCCATTATTATCCTTGAGATAGTTGTATACTTTGAGACCATTATGGCTAGGTGTAGATACCTCGGAGGTAATACGTATGCGAGCCTCGGAAGCCACTGTAGCGTTATCATTTATGCCAGAAAGCATAGAGGTGCGAGCGAAAGAGCCCCATGTGGTAAGGTGTTTTTCCTTATGGAGGATAAGGCGTACGGGGCGAATGAGGCCAGCGCCAGGGTACCAACGGCTAGACTCCTCGACATTTTGGAGGTGAACGGCAAGAGAGTATAAGCCAGGGAGGCAGTTGTTGGTAGCCTCAGTAATGTCGAGTTTGAAGACATTATAGCCATAAGCCCAGTAGCCTACATCTTGACCATTGACCCACACGTGAGGCTCGGCCATTGCGCCATCGAATATAAGTTCTGCGTATTTGTAACCCTCGGGGATTGTTATTGAGGTGCGGTACCAACCCTCGCCTATCCAAGGGAGACTACCCGAGCGACCAGTTTTTTCGGTAGCCTCTTGTTCGCCGTTTTGTACAATGGCTACTACTTGTTTATCTATCTCCTTATCGAAAGGACCAGCGATAGCCCAGTCGTGAGGGATAGTAACGTTTTGCCATTGGGAGTCATTGAAATTGGTGTTATGAGCGCCAACGGCGGCACCCTTATTGAACTTCCAATCTTCTAGGAGAAGGAGTTCTTGGCTTTGTGCGTGAGCGAGCAGAGTCGCGGTAATAGCCAATGCTGTAGTAACTAGTTTGTGCATATATGTGAACCTTAAGTTATGTGCCAAAGATAGTAAGAAAAAGTATATGGGAGGATATATGGAGGATGCTTGTTGGTTGTAAATTTTGGGTTTACAAGAGTTTGGAGGGGGTATAAAAAGAAACACTCGCTAGAGGTAAATCTAGCGAGTGTTGTAACTTAAATGTGCTGAAGGGGAAATTACTTCTTAGCGAAGAAATCCTTAACCTCTTCTGTAGTTACCATCTCCTCCTCGAATACATAAGCACCGGTCTTAGGAGACTTTACCATCTTGATGCACTTAACGTGACCTTTGCCGTCACCTTTTTGCAATGTAGCAACTGCTTTCTTAGCCATAGGTCAAATTATTTAATCTCTCTGTGAAGTGTAACACGCTTCAAGAAAGGGTTATACTTACGACGCTCCAAACGATCTGGGCTGTTCTTACGGTTCTTAACAGTAATGTAACGAGACATTCCTGGAACACCGCTCTCTTTCTGCTCAGTGCACTCTAGCACTACCTGAACACGATTGCCTTTTGCTTTCTTTGCCATCTTTTAAGCCTCCTCTGGATTAATAGTTAGCGATAATACCATTAGCAGCGGCACGCTTAAGTGCTGCATGGATACCGATCTTGTTGATAAGACGAAGACCAGCGCAAGAGACCTTAAGAGTCACCCATGCATCCTGCTCAGGGATGTAAAACTTCTTAACGAAGAGATTTGGTTCAAATCTTCTTCTGACACGACGCTTTGAGTGAGAAACATTGTTTCCCGACTGATACGAGATGCCTGTTATTTGACAAATCTTAGACATTTTCTTTTCCTTTACGGATACTTTTCAAAACACAGCGCGAAATTCGTAATTATTTTTCTCTTATGCAAGAGACCTTATTGAAAAATATCGCGAAATATTGAACTTTAACGTTCTTTATAGGTTTTGATCGAGATATAGCTTAATTCTCTTGATAAGATGAGCTCTATCTGGGCCTGTTACGTTATGAGCGTGACCTGTATAGAAAGCCATATCTATCATTTTATCCTTATCCACGGCAGTTTTGATAAGTTCTAGTACATTTTGAGGTACTACTGTAGCGTCTTGGTATCCGTGGATGAGGAGGAGTTTAGCGTTTAGTTTATCTATGTTATTAGATATTTTGTTATTCTCGTATCCTTCAGGGTTTTCTTGAGGGGTATCCATATAGCGCTCGCCATACATTACCTCGTATAGTTTCCAGTCGCATACTGGTCCGCCTGCTATACCCACTTTGAACACCTCGGGGTATTTAGTAAGCATGGTAAGAGTCATGAATCCTCCGAAGCTCCAACCATGTATTGCCATTCTATCCTTATCCACATACGGGAGAGATTGGAGGTATTTAACGCCCACCATTTGGTCTTCGCTCTCGCAAGTGCCAAGTTGGCGATGAGTAGCATGTTCGAACTCCACGCCACGATTTTCGCTACCGCGGTTATCTAGGCTCCATACGATGTACCCCTCTTGAGCATAATATAGCATCCAAGCGGAAGCTCCGCCTATCCATCCCTTATCCACGATGTGAGCGTGAGAGCCGCCATATAGGTATACTAGGACAGGGTATTTTTTAGAAGGGTCGAAATTGGTAGGGAGGATTAATCTACCTGTAATATTGTGTTTACCATCGGCTGTTTTGAGGTCGACGAACTTAATTTCAGGAAGGACAGTATCGCCCCAAGGCTTTTCTACCTTGTTAAGTTCCTTTACTACTTTACCAGTTGTGATATCTATGATATTAGTAGTAAGGGCAGGTTGGAGAGCAGAGAAGCGGTCGACGATGAAACGGCTGTTATCAGAATAGATAGCATTATGCATACCCTCGCCAGCAGTTAATCTTACTGGTTCCTTTTTGCCATTAATATTTACGGCGTAGATATCTCGGCATAGGTAACTCTCCTTGTTAGCTTGGAATATTACGTTTTTAGATTTTGCATCGTAGCCCAATAGGTCGGTTACTACCCAGTTGCCCTTTGTTAGTTGGGTGCAAGTGTTTTGGGCGATGTCATACCTATATATATGTAAATATCCGTCGCGTTCAGAAAGCCAAAGCATGGTATTATTGTCGATGAACTTAGCAGGAGTGCAAGGCTCGACCCATGAAGAGCTCTCTTCTTCGAATAGAGTCTTTATTTTTTTACCTGTTGTAGCATCGTACATATTAAACCACATGTGGTTCTGCTCGCGATTTATTTCAGCAATGCATACTGTTTTATTATCAGTAGACCAGCTGATATTTGTGAGGTATCTATTTTGGTCGTACCCTTCAGTTTCGAGGTAAAGAGTATTTTGGGTATTAGGGTTAAAGATACCCACCTTCACCTTGTGGCTAATGCCGCCAGCCATAGGGTAGCGGTCGAGATTCACCTTAGCGATACTCTCGTTGTTATAAGGGATGTCGACGAGAGGGTATTGAGTCACCATTCGTTCATCCATACGATAGAAGGCGAGGAGGGAGCCATTGTGGTTCCAGAATATTCCATCCATAATACCGAATTCGTTACGATGGACTGACTTTCCGAAGACAAGACCATCGGCGATGGTATCATTAATCAATATAGGGTTACCATTTGTGCCTGGGGCGACAACTAAGAGAGAGTCGCCATTATGGTATGCCTTATAAGGCAATTCGGCATTTTGGGAAACCTCGTCGAAAGAGAGACGTTGTCCGACTCTTTTCTTATTAGTAGAAGCTGCCACGTAGTAATCCTTTGCGTCGCGGTCGTACGCTAGGACGTCACCAGTTTTGTTACAGAAAGAGGTATAGACGCTTTTAGGGTATATTTCTCTATACTCCTTAGTACCAGCGGTAGTATTCTCTATTGTTAGCTGAGCCATAGCTGACGAGCTACAGAGTAACAATGTGATAAAAGATAAAACTTTCATATTACTTATTGACTTATTATTCTATGAATTTAAAGTAACGACAGATATACCTGCGCCACCCATACGTATATCCTCGTCGGCCACATGTCCCACGCCATCTATTGAGCGGAGGAAGATACGAATTTGTTGGCGTAGTATGCCATTACCCTTACCATGTAGGATACGAACTTGAGATTGTTCGCATATTATAGCCTCATCGATGAACGCCGCAACCTGTTCGATAGCCTCATCGGTGCGCATACCGCGGATATCTATTTCGGGCTTGAAGTTGAGTTTCTTTTCGCGGACAGCCTCCATGACATTAGAGTATGTACGAGCTAGAGCCATATTAGCCGCAGCGCTCATGCCCTTTTTTGCAACAGACTTACTAACCGCCTTAAGACGATTTAGCTTTATGTTGCTCTGCATGCTACCTATAGCTACGAGAGCCTCGTTCTTATTTATTTTAAGGACTTCGCCTATTCTATCGGGCTTTCCATCTATTTGCACCATTACGCCCACCTCTATAGAGAGTTCTGGAGTCTTATTCTCCTTCTTCTCCTCGGTGGTAAGACCCTGTTGAGCTCTACGCTTCTCTCTTTGTTCCTGTTGGCGTTTAATCTTCTCGATTTTCTTATTGATGCTAGCCTCGCGTTCCTTGTCGATATCAGACTCCTCTACGGACTGTTCGAAAGAGTTGAGCGCTTCGCGAGCCTCCTTGGTACGTTGTTTTTCGGCTTGACTCTCCTTTATTTCGCGGATAGTATTCTCTATTCGGCGATTTGTTTCTGAGAGGAGTTGCTGAGCCTCGGCCTTAGCCTTATCGAGGATCTCTCTACGCTCCTTTTTGATATTTTGGAGACCCTGGTCGTACTGCTGTTCCAGCTCCTCCACGCGTTTTTCGCGCAATCTTATCTGTTCGCGGCGCTGCTCGTAGTAGTGCTTATCGCGAATGATTTCGCGGAGATGCTTATCGAAGTCGAGATGCTCCTGTCCGATTTTATCCTTAGCTGCGGCTAATATACTTTCTGGGAGACCTATTTTGCGAGCTATTTCGAAAGCGAAAGAGCTACCAGGCTGACCCATACGGAGTTTGAATAGAGGCTCTATCTTATGGGTATCGAAAAGCATAGCAGCATTTACCAAGCCATCAGTTTGAGAAGCGAAGTGCTTGAGGTTGGTATAGTGAGTTGTTATTACGCCCCAAGCCTTCATTTTATTGAGTTCGTCTAGGACGCTCTCTGCTATAGCGCCACCGATGGCGGGTTCGGTACCTGTACCGAACTCATCTATTAGTATTAGAGATGATTTTGAGCATACCTTTATGAACATCTTCATATTGGTAAGGTGAGAAGAGTATGTTGAGAGGTCGTTCTCGATACTCTGCTCGTCGCCCATATCTATAAGGATATCCTTGAAGATACCCATTTTGGAGCCCTCTTTGACAGGAACGAGGAGTCCGCATTGTAGCATATAATGTAGAATGCCCACTGTTTGGAGGCATACTGATTTACCGCCGGCGTTAGGACCAGATATAATAGCGATACGCGTGTTAGGCCATTTGAGCTCTATATCTAGAGGAACGACAGATTTACCCTGCGCCTTAAGTTGGACATGGAGGAGAGGGTGGCGACCGCCATATATATATGTACCTGCCTTTTTATCGACCTCGGGCATTACGGCATCGATATCTCGGGCATATATAGCCTTACCGCGGATGAAATCTATTTTAGCAAGCATCTCTACGCCGTCGATGATATCCTCGGAGTATGGGCGGATATTATCGGTGAGAGATGTAAGTATTCGGATTATTTCGCGACGCTCTGCGTATTGTAGTTCGCGGAGGTCGTTATTCATTGCCACTATTTCGGTAGGTTCGATATATGAGGTACGACCAGAAGCCGATTCATCCATTACGATACCCTGTAGTTTACGCTTATTAGCTGCAGCGACAGGTATAACTGCACGACCATCGCGGATGCTAACAGAAGCGTCGCTATCGACTATGCCATCAGATTGAGCCTGTTTAAGGATTTGGTTAAGACGGCGAGTTATTTGGCTCTCCTTATCCTTTATCTCTCGGCGTGTTTGTGCTAGTTCGGGAGAGGCGCTATCCTTGATACGACCATACTTATCCACCACCTTATCGATAGTTTGGATAAGGAGGGGGAATGTTTGGATATCATCTGTTAGGGCGCGAAGGGTAGGGTATGGGTAGTTATCCTCACCTACGGTATCAGCTTGATTCTTATTAAAGAAATTGACTGTTTGGCGGATGAGGGTAAGAATGGTATGAAGGTCGGCAAGTTCGTCCTCCTCTAGATGGAGGCCAATGATACGTATACGACTGAGCATCTCCCTTGGGTCGTTAAACTCGTCGGAAGGGAGGTTATCAGAGTCGGAAGAGTCGATGAGAGCGAGCATCTCATTTGTTTCTCGTAATTTTTGCATTATAGCATCATAGTCAGTAAGCATTTCCATGCTATTGACTAATTCGCGACCCATGCCGCTCTTGCATCTTACTTTTATACTATCACGTATTGAGCCGAAGTGAAGTTTCTCTTCGATATTGTCTGGGTAAAGCATTTTTTCTTTTTAAGTAAGCCAGAAATATAGCATAGATAATACACCGATTAGCATAATGTATTTACTATTTATGCTACATTGGTGGAAATCTTTCTTTTCTCTAGCTTTATATAGTAATAAGGTGTTTAATATGATTGGGATGGTTAGTCCGACAGATAGGTATAACTCTACGAAAGGGTGAGATTGGATAGAAGGCGAGGTGTAGTATACTCCCCATAGCATTATTATGCTCATTGCGTGGAGGGCAGATACGATAACCTTAGTGTATTCTACGCCCAATATTACAGGTATGGTATGACAACCATACTCCTTGTCGCCCTCGATATCCTCGATATCCTTAATTATTTCCCTTGATAGGTTGCATAAGAAAGCGAAGAAAGTGTATCCTACGGTATATGTCCATGCTGCGATACATCCTACAGATTTTGTGGTATCCATCCCTGTTTGTCTTATGAAAGACAACTCTACAGATATGACTACATATACCATAGCTGCAGTGAGGAGAGCTACGATGATGTTGCCGATAAGCAGTTGTCTTTTGAAGCGGGTAGAGTAGAACCAGAGAAGAGTAGGGATACCGAGGAAAAGCCATACGTATGTAGCCCTTCGGGTAGCGAAAGCTATGTATAGGCCCATGAAGATACCTGTGAGGGTAAGTATTACATGGATGAGTATAGCATTCTTTCTTGGCATTATTCTATCGAGTACTACCAAGTTGGGGCGGTTTGTTCTATCTATGTATATATCGAAATAGTCGTTTATTACATTACCGCTAGCTGCCATGCATATGGTGGTGAGTACGAGGATGGAGAACTGCCAATCGGTCATGACTGGAGCGATATTATAGCTATTTAGTACTGGCAGTATGATGCAATACCTAAGAAGGTATTGGAACAACGCTATAAATAGCAGATTTTCTATTCGTATTAACCGTAGCATGGTAATAATGATAATTAACTA
>JAUNDI010000057.1 GCA_030526155.1 Bacteroidia bacterium | reverse complement strand
TTGAGACATACTTACTAAAAAAATCCTGCAAATTGACCTATACACCAATAATTAAGATGAAGAGATGAATAGGGTTATAAAAAAATACCTCTGCCGAGGTAGGCAGAGGTAAGCATTATAGAAAGATTATTTAATCACCTCGAGAAGTTCCACCTCGAAAATGAGAGTAGAGTAAGGCTTTATGACGCCTAGATTCATAGCCCCATAACCGAGAGTATAAGGGAGAAATAGACGATACTTAGCCCCCTCCTTCATAAGTTGTAGACCCTCTGTCCAACCAGGGATAACCTCAGAGAGTTTGAAAGTAGCCGACTTACCATCCTTTGTTTCATCGAAAACGGTACCATCGATAAGAGTACCCTTGTATCGGCAACGCACTATATCGTTTTTAGAAGGAGAGGCACCTGTACCCTCTTGGAGAATTTCAAATTGGAGACCAGAAGGAGTAACACCTACGCCCTCGCGTTGCATATTAGCCTTAAGGAACTCGATACCATCCTTAAAATTTTGCTCATATGGGTCATTAGCGTCATCATCAGAGCAAGAGGTTTGGGTAAATAAGCATAGAGCAGCCGCTGCTGCTAGAAATAAACGTTTAAGCATTTTTTGATAGTTTTTGTGAGGCAAAGATACGAAGTGAGATTGGAATGGGCAATTTTTGTGTATTTTTGCAGAGTAATATAAAATTGATTTATTGTGTTTGCATTATATAAGAAAGAGATATATCAGTACTTCTCGTCGGCAGTAGGCTACCTAGTGAGTATAGTCTTTTTTATCACGGTGGGGTTATTTTTATGGATATTACCCAGTGGAGACAATATAATATATTCGGGCTATGCATCATTGCGACCACTATTTGACTTAGCGCCTTGGCTCTATCTTTTTTTAGTACCAGCCATATCTATGAGGTTGATATCAGAAGAGAAGAATAAAGGGACGATGGAGTTATTGCTCATTAGGCCTATAAGCAGACTAAAGATAGTAACAGCGAAATACCTTGCGGGCTTAACATTGGTATTGATAACCTTAATACCTACGGTAGTATATATAGCTATTATATGGCATCTAGGTCAGCCACAAGGCAATATAGATATGGGAAGCGTCTGTGGTTCGTACTTAGGACTAATAATGTTAGCAGGTGTATATATGGCCATAGGCATATTTGCATCCTCATTGACTAGCAATCAGATAGTAGCCTTTATAGTAGCTATGACACTTTGTTACTTAGTATATTCTGGCTTTGGGGCGCTATCCACATTACCATCGTTACAAGGATGTGCATCGATAGTAAGCCTTTGCGGCATAGAAGAGCACTATGCCTCGATAAGCAGAGGAGTAGTAGACACTAGAGATGTGGTATACTTTTTGAGTATTGCGGTATCATTTATACTCTTTACATCCTTACGTTTGAAAAGATATTAATAAGCATCATATGAAGTATATATATATAATAGTAGGCTTAATAGTTGTCAATCTATTGGCATCCACATACTATTTCCGAATAGATTTAACCCAAGAGAAGAGATTTACGCTAGCTGAGGTAACACAGAACTATTTAGAAAAGCTAGACAGTCAGGTTTTTGTACGCATATACCTAGACGGCGAGTTAAATCCCGGCTTTACGAGATTGAAGAGATCGACCAACGAGCTACTAGACGAGATGCGCGCTAGCTCTAGGGCTCGATTTATGAGGACTACGGTGGACCCACATGAGATGACGAAGAGCGACTTTGAGGAGTTTAGCGAGACCCTATCTGATTACAATTTTGCTGGAGTACCTGTATTTGAGACAAAAGAAGACGGACAAAAGACGAGAACTGTAGTCTACCCATACGCCATGATACAAGTAGGCAGTAGGTATACCTATGTGAACCTATTGGAGAATATACCAGGGTTGAGTGGAGAAGACAATTTGAACAGATCTATAGAGAACCTAGAGTATAAGATAATAGACGCCATACATAGGTTGACTATGGAGGTAAAGCCCAGAGTAGCCTTTTTGGAGGGACAAGGCGAGCTAGAAGAGATAGATGTGGTAGATGTAGTAGATGCTCTATCGGAACATTTTGCGGTAGATAGAGGAGCCATAAATGGGGATGCCACTATACTTGACCCATATAAAGTATTGATAGTAGCCAAGCCAACAGAGAAATTCAGTGAGGCAGACAAATATGTCTTGGACCAGTATATGATGAGAGGAGGAAAGATAATGTGGCTATTAGACGCTGTGAGCATGACACTAGACACCTTAAGGACCCAATCTCAGACTATAGGTCTTTATGGCGACTACAATATAGAAGACCAGTTATTTAAGTACGGCTTTAGGATTAATCCGATAGTAATAGAAGATATGTCGTGCGCTAGGATACCAGTAAGTGTGAGTCCTGAGGGACAAAAATCGCAGATAGTACCTATGCCATGGCGCTTTGCACCGCTATTCTCAGCCAATATGCGCAGTGCGATAACCAAGAATATCAGTTTGGTAAAAGGCGATTTCAGTTCCTCTATAGACACAGTAGGGCTATCAGAAGGTATGGATATACGACGCATGCCACTATTAAGGAGTTCGGCCTATACAAGAGAACATAGGACACCAGTAATGGCCACCTTGATGACCATACATGACAAGCCGGTACAAACAGACTTTAACAAACAACATCTACCAGTAGCCATGCTAGCAGAAGGAGTGTTTAAGTCGGCATTCTTCCGCAGGCCCATACCATCAGCGGTACGCAACGCCCAGAAACACGAGCGACTAGAGTATAGTGAGAAGACCGCTATGCTAGTGGTAGGCGATGGAGATATAATAAGGAACGACGTAAGATTTAGGAATTCTGGTGAGCCACAGATAACACCATTAGGATATGATGAGATGTCTAGACAGACATTTGGCAATAAAGACTTTGTGGTAAACTCTGTATTGTATTTAGCCGATGAAGACGGACTTATGGACTTGAGGAATAGGACCTTTACGTTGAGATTATTAGACAAAGCCACTATTTCAGAAGGCACAACACATTTAAAGGTAATAGCCATAGGCGGTCCGATACTCTTTGTGATTATCATAGGCTCGGCCATATACATATATAGGCGCAGAGAGTATAGCAAGCGAAAAAGTGCATAATATTGACATTGATATGAAGATAAACAACATAATAGGATATTTTATTACGCTATTAATGATGATATGCGTAGCCTGCAACCCAGAAGACGACAGACTACTCTCCTACCAGCATACGGTACAAGTGGGGCTATATAGTGCACATACCCATAATGACACTACCCTAGTGAATGTGAAAGTATGGGGAGAGAATAGGCCTACGACAGATAATGTGAGAGTAGACTCCTTGCTATATGACGAACCACAGGTAGGCTCATTGTTTTTGAATTTGAATATGAATGCAGATTCTACGGTGTTTTATATAAAAAATAGAACACTTGTAGATAGAGTTTCATTTTACTATTCGAAATCGCTTGAGTCGGTCAGCGGAGCAGGCGGCATTACTATGGAGATGAAACTAGATACGATGTTTCATACGATGCAGAGTATAAACTCCGCCAAGATGGTACATAAACCGATAAGATACAATGAGGATAGAGAGAATGTGCAACTATTTATATATTAATCAGAACCTCATGAGGAGAATATTATTATTATTGGTATTATGTACGAGCATAAGTATAGCCAATGCTCAGCGCCAGTTAGGCAGTACCATGCAGGGGCAGAATAGGGGAAATCAGAATTCGCAAAATACAAATAGAGACGATGAAGATGTAAAGCCAGAACCTGTATTAATAGTAATAAAAGACCAAGGAATATCTGTGGGTGTAGATATTGCACCTATTATCACGAGATTATTGGACAACGAGCGAACAGGCATAGCCTTTGTGGGCAGATACGGCTTTGGCAAGAGATGGTGGGCAGCAGCAGAGGCAGGCTTTGAGCATGTGAAGTACAATAAGAACGTCTGTAGGCAAGATGAGAATGGGAAAGAGATGGAGAACGAGCGACAGATATTCAACTATAAGAGTGACGGTGGATTTATGCGATTTGGTGCGGACTACGACATATATATGTCGGACGAGTACCCAACGAATAACAATATATTAGTAGGCTTTAGGTATGGATATGCCTTTCAGGAGCATGAGTGCAGTGGCTTTGAGATAGCAGATAGCTATTGGGGGGCATACAAAGGCAGTGTAGATAGAACACCTGTAAATTCGCATTGGTTGGAAGGCGTCTTTGGCTTGAGATGTGAGATGCTACCGTATATATATATGTCGTGGTCGTTCAGAGCCAAGGTACTATTAACCTCGACCTATTCAGACGAGTTGAAGCCATACGCCATAGCAGGCTTTGGAAAGAGTGACAAAAGAGTAGCCATGGGCTTTACATATACGATAGAGTATCAGTTACCAACAAATAGAAAACAGAAACGATGAAGAGAGTAACGGTATTTTGTGCCTCGAGCGATAGGATTCCAGATGTATATAAGCAAGATGCCCATGAGATGGGCAAGTTACTTGCTGAGGCGGGCTATGGGCTAGTATATGGAGGAGGCGCATTAGGGACAATGGGCATAGTAGCAGATGAGATGTTGAAGGCAGGAGCCCCTGTGAAAGGTGTGATACCAAGATTTATGGTTGAGGTAGAGTGGCAGCACAAAGGGGTAGCAGATATGGAGCTTACGGATACCATGAGTGAGAGAAAGCAGAGACTGATAGAGGCAGGAGATATAGTTTTGGTATTAGCAGGAGGTGTAGGGACATTGGATGAGATGTTTGAGGCTATATCAGATAGGAAATTAGACTTAAACGACAAAGCCATGGTAGTTTTGAATACAGCGGGACTCTATACACCTATAAGAGATATGATGGAGAGGCTGAATGCAGAAGGCTTTTTGAGAGATAATGACCATTTGTACTTTGCGGATACTCCACGAGAGGCGATAGAAAAGATAGATTCAATATTAGGATAATAATGTCTGTAGATACATTACATATAGAAGAAGAGGCTGTAAAGATTACTGATATAGTAACCTTTCACTCCGACGTAGACAGTGCATTGATGCATATCCAACCAGTAGGAGATATGGAGCTATGTATGCGCGGAGTCTCGGCATTAGGAGAGCATACTGGACTGATATTTGTGGTATGCATTGTAGCCAGCATATTAGTAGACATTTCTAGGCTTATGTCATCTTCCTATATATCGAAATTGTTTTCATTTATTGTTGTATCTACAAGAGGAAGAGGCGGAGTATATTCGGATTTGTTTTTACACTATAGAGGAGCATCGGCGGTAGTGAGTGTGGTATACCTCTTAGCCATGTCAGTATTAGTCATGGAGTCGCTTGTTGTTTTTGGTGTAGTACATGAGATTGGAGGCGAGGTATGGCTATATGCCCTAGGTGGAGTATTGGCTTATACCTTGATAAAGATATTGTTACACATTGCGATATTATCGGGATTTGGGTTGACACAAGCCAAAGATAATATAGTAAGATACAAGTTATTGGCGTCGCATGTAGAGGGACTAGTATTATTACCCATTTGTATAGTGGTACCATTTCTTGGGTTGTACAATGCGAAAATGATATTATTTGTAGCGTTTATAGTAATTGGATTGTTGTTGATGTGGCGCCTTATCCGATTATTTGAAGATGTTTCTATCGATTTGCTTTCATTTGTAAACATTATTTTATACCTTTGCGCCGTCGAACTAGCGCCCTTTGCATGTGTAATAAAGGCGTTAGGCGTGATATAGAAGGTAAATTTAATAAGACAAGGCATTGAAGATTAAGAAGATTTTGGTGTCGCAGCCTGCCCCAGCGCCCGATAGCAAATCCCCATACTTTGACATTGCGAGCAAGTATGATGTCGAGATTGACTTTCGTCCGTTTATTCATGTAGAGGGTGTATCTGCTAAGGACTTCCGCAAGCAGAAGGTTGATATTTTATCGCACACAGCTATTATTTTCACCAGCAAGACAGCTATTGATCACTACTTCCACCTTTGTGAAGAATTGAGAATTACCATGCCAGAGACCATGAAGTACTTCTGTGTATCTGAGCAGGTATCAAATTACTTACAGAAGTATATAGTATTCCGTAAGAGAAAGATATTTGATTCTTCGAAAGGCAACTTCAAGGATTTAGTGGAGACTGTTTTGAAGAAGCACAAAGATGAGAAGTATTTGCTTTTGCTAAGTGATATTTCCAAGGGAGATATGGCTGAGATGATGGAGAAGATGAAGCTTCAGTTTTCGAAAGCTGTAGTATATAATACAGTAAGTTCGGATATGACTGATGTAAAGATAAACGATTATGATGTTGTTTTGTTCTTCTCGCCACAAGGTATTTTGTCATTGAAGAGTAACTTCCCAGACTTTGTGCAGGGAGATTTGAATATAGGCACATTTGGTCCATCTACTGCACAGGCAGTAAAAGATGCGGGATTGAGACTTGACATACAAGCTCCAACACCAGAGACGCCATCAATGACTGCTGCTTTGGAGAAATTTATTAAAGAGAATAAGTAAATAAAAAGGATGTTGCTGTGCAACATCCTTTTGTTTTAATGGATAGAGGAGAATTTTATAAAACTTGTTCCCTCTTTGTAGCCTAGGTCGTATAGACTTTGTAGGTTAGAGGTATTATCGCTGGTGCGCGTCACTCCACAATCGGAGCTAGGACGTATTACCTTTATCTTACCCTCGTCCTCCAGTTTTTCTAGTAATTCTATTTGTTTATTGTAGTCGATATTACGATGGATAAGCGCATTACGTAATTCGGGATATTTTCTGAGGAGAAACCAGGGAAGTCGGGATAACTTATTAGGTTTACGATAACCTCGAGGTTTAGTGAGGACCACAACTATTTCGTCGGCTCCATCCTGCATTGCCTTAAGAAAAGGGATAGAATCAGACACTCCGCCATCGACTAGAGGCATATTATCCACCCAAGTAATAGGAGTTACCATAGGGAGAGAGCATGAGGCTCGGCATACCTCTAGAAAGCGAGGGAAATCATTCTTCTCCTCAAGATATACTGGTTTACCCGTCAGTGCGTTGGTAGAAACTGCGATAAAACGAGCAGGAGACTTAGAGTAAGCCGTAAAATCGAATGGGTAATATTTGTTGGGGTATATATCAAATAGGAAGTGGAGATCTATGAGTCCGCCACCAAAGAGAAGAGATTTGAGTCCGACGTAATTATGTATTTTCAGCAGATCTATATTAGAGAAACGTGTACGTCCCTTTTGTCCGCTTAAGAAAGACAAACCGGACGTAGCGCCAGCTGAAGTACCTATGACGTAGTCGAATTTGACATTATAGTCCAAGAAACAATCTAAGACTCCGGCGGTGTATGTGCCACGCATTCCGCCACCTTCTAATACTAATGCCTTCATTGTGGTGTGTGAGAAAAGGTGTAATTTGGTATTAACTTATTGTGCTCCAATTTATGGATGAGGCCTTAAGGGTATTAAGGCGCATAGCCATACATTGGTTATCGGGGTGTTGTAGTAGTGGATCCTCGGATAGAACCTTCTCGGCTATTTCGCGAGTATATTGAACTAAACGAGCATCCCTTGCCAAATCGGCAATATGAAGAGTAAACGGCAGGCCGCTCTGCTGGGTACCATCGATATTACCAGGTCCGCGCAACTGTAAATCTGCCTCTGCAATTCGAAAGCCATCAGTAGTATCCACCATTATTTGCATACGTTGGCGAGTCTCACGTGCGAGTTTTTCTGATGTCATGAGGATACAAAAACTCTGATCGGCGCCACGACCCACGCGACCTCGTAGCTGGTGAAGTTGGGATAATCCGAAACGTTCGGCACTCTCGATAATCATAACGCTAGCATTAGGGACATTGACACCCACCTCGATAACCGTAGTAGCCACCATGATATGTGATTCGCCCTTGATGAAACTCTGCATGGCAGCCTCTTTTTCGTCGGGCTTCATTTTACCATGAACCATGCAGACATTATATTCCTTGAAGGCTTCCTTCATATATTCATATCCCTCGGAGAGGTTTTTATAGTCGAGAGATTCAGACTCATCAATAAGAGGATATACGACATATATCTGACGTCCGAGGAGAAGCTGTTGGCGAAGGAACGCATTTAGGGCATTACGCTTGTAGTGGAAATAATGCTCAGTACGGACTGGCTTACGACCAGGAGGAAGTTCGTCTATAACAGAAACATCTAGGTCGCCATAAACCGTCATAGCCAAAGTACGAGGTATAGGAGTTGCCGTCATGACTAAAATATGAGGAGGTACTATACCCTTCTTCCATAGCTTGGCACGTTGTTGAACGCCGAATCGATGTTGCTCGTCAATGATAGCAAGACCTAAGCGAGCGAATACTACACTATCCTCTATTAGTGCGTGAGTACCTACGAGAATGTCTATTTTACCTTCACGAAGATCATTTAGGAGGCGCTCCTTTTTCTTGGTAGAACCGGTAAGCAATTCTACGCGAATAGGCATATCCTTTACGAAAGCGCTAAGACCCTCGTAATGCTGGGTAGCCAATATTTCGGTAGGTGCCATCATACACGCCTGTAGGTTATTACCGACGGCGATGAGCATAGCCATAAGAGCGACAAGAGTTTTACCAGAGCCGACATCACCTTGAACTAGGCGATTCATTTGGTGGCCACTTTGGAGGTCGCGCCATATTTCGTGAACTACCCTTTTTTGAGCATTTGTAGGCTCAAAAGGGATGTATTTCTTGTAGAAATCAGCAAGTAATTGACCAGATTCAGAGAATTTGATACCTACTTGCTTATGACGATTTACATTACGATTACGAAGAATACCAAGTTGTACGAAGAAAAGTTCCTCAAACTTCATACGGAAAGAGGCCTTTTCCAATTCCTTTTGATCTTTAGGGAAATGGATAGAGCGGAGAGCTGTAGAGCGGTTGACTAGATGATATTCCGACAGAAGACGATATGGTAGAGTCTCGTTGACGGTCGCTTGCATTTGAACGTTGAACATTTGGTTCATCAACTTTTGGATAGCCTTAGAGTTAAGGCCAGCCTTTTTCATACGTTCACTAGTATTATACATTGGCTGGATGGTACCAGCTGAGATAGATACCCTATCTGCTCTTTCGAGTTCTGGGTGAACTATATTGAGGCGGCCTCCGAAAGAAGAAGGCTTACCGAAGAGCATAAACTCGTCGGTATAATTGATTTGGTTTTGAACGTATGCTAAACCTTTGAACCAGACTACTTCGATTTGACCTGTACCATCGGTGAAAATAGCAGATAGACGCTGTTGTGGTCCTGCCCCTACTGTCTGCAGAGTAACGAAACGTCCACATAGTTGGATATAAGACATATCAGTAGATATGTCTCTGATTTGGAAAATACGACTACGATCTACGTACTTATATGGATATAATTGTAGAAGGTCATCAAATGTGCTGATATTCATATCTTCCATGAATAGAGTACGCCATTTGGGGCCTAGACCTGTAATGTATTTTATGTCGGTTTGAAGGATATCCATATATTTCGATAGGCAAAGGTATTAAATATAGGTGAAGAATGGATAATTATTATAAATAAAAGAAAAGCACGTGCCTCAGACTAGGGACACGTGCTGCTTTGAATATATATATTATAACTATATTTAAGAGAGATTCAGTACTGAAACTTTAGAACTTTATTCCTACAGAGAACCAATACTGACGTTCATCTTTACCTATTGAGGTCTTAGCAGTGTAGTTTTCGTTCATATCAGGCTTATATGTTATACCTGGACGAACTTCACCAAGAACATTATTTGCAACTACCTTGAAGGTAACTTGCTTAAACTGATATGCTAGAGCTACGTCTAACAATGTACGTGCATCAAAATAAACATCATGGTATATCGTATGATTCTCTTCATTATCTTCAAATGCTGGCTCAAACGCAAAGTTGGCATTCAACACCAAAGCTTTATTAAAGAGATATTGTGTTAACCCAGCCTTAAACTGATGAGTAGGACACTGTGACGTCTTTGAATAAGAGTCACTACTACTCTTAGCCAAACTATAGATGGCCTTCAACTTTGTGTTAATAGTCGGATTAACTGTTGCAATTAATTCGCCACCAAAAATCTTTATATCCTCACCATTATTGGCATATGAACTAAACGTACTATTCTTCTTGCCCGAGAACTCATACATAAATGCTCTCATGGTCTCGCTATCGATAATTTTCGCGCCAGTCGTGGTAGCTATATACTCATAACCGAGATAATTCTTTTCTTTTTTGGTCTGAGTCTTTATCTCTGTACCAATAACATTACCATTTTCGTCTTTAATTGGCACTTCGACTTGTACTTCTACCACTTTTTCATAGCTGCTACCAACGCCCTCAGCAAACTTCAAGAAGTCTATTGTTTTTCTATAGAAGTTGGCAAATACATTTGCATCAATCTGTAAGAACTTGTTAAATAGATCGCCATGATAATTAATTTCTATAGAGTTCAAAATCTCAGGCTTCAAAGTCAAGTTGACATACTGATGTTGGTCGTCAGCAAACTTTGCATTATGGTCGCGCAATCTATAGTTAATCTGTCCCTCCTTTTGGAATTTCGTCTGACCATAATCGTAGTAGTTTGCCGTACGGAAACCCGCTTGATACGAAGCCTTAAGTACTTGATTATCGTTGATTAACCAAGAAGCAGCAACACGAGGTGATAAGTGTTTTTGTGTATCGTCAAAAGCAGGATTCCTAAATAAGTCGAATCGCAAACCTGCAGCAAACACAAAGTTGTCGTTCAACTTAAATATGTCCTCAGCAAAGATAGCGAACTCCTTGCTCTCGCCATTAGGCATCATACCACTAGCCCAGATATATTCAGCTTTGTTCTTGCAATCACCCTTTTCTATATCAAATAGGTATGCGGTACCTGTCTTATCAGAAAGTGTATCAACATCTTGACCAAAGAAGAATTTAGCAGCCTCCATTTTTCTATATCCATAGAGAGCACCAACTGCCAACTGATTCTTTTTGAAACGCTGGGTCTTGTATACTACCTTACCTTCGTAATGTGACTCTCTACCACCTGCGGTATAGTAATCTGGGAAATTAGCAGTCTGTGTTAATCTTCCCAAATCGGTAAGTTCTGTAGCAAACTGAACATCAATAATATCTGTTTCACCTAAGTTGATATTCTGCTTTATCTTACCATTAAACATGCGTTGGAATCCATGTTGTAAATCTGATGAAGAATTGAAGCTAGTGCGATAATTCTGCATATACCCAGTAATAACATGCGTATTCTTAATATTAACATTAGCACTCAAACGTATGTTAGCCTTATATGTCTCATTAACATTATAAGCTTCTAGTTTCTCAATAGACATTGGTTTCTTACCACCAATAAAAAATGTAGAATCGGCCTTCCAACCATTATTCTTATACCAACCAGCATACAAGAAATAATTACACTCCTTGCTACCGCCACCATAGCTTATGTCTGCTAATGAAACGGCGCTCTTCTGGTTTTCAGCATTAGCTTCAAATTCTTTCTCAATGTTGGCGGAAAAGCCTGCGTCGTCGTAACCATTCTTAGGAACCATATTTATGTAGCCACTGATTGCACCTGCACCATGGACAATGGCATTAGGTCCAAGACAAACCTCAACAGTTTTAACATCGCCAAGTAACTTACTACTATATCCTAAGCTATAACCAAGATTAGCACGTTGATTCAAATTCTGACCATCGTACATAACCATAGTTTTGGAGTTGTCAACCGACTTCATTCCTCTCACACCCAATACCTCAGTGTCAGGGTGTGCACCATCTGTAACACCTGGTATAACCATACGAGCCATATCCATAAGTGTATGGTTGGTATAATTGTCACGCATGTTGTATGAATAAATATAACCAGGAGTCTCGCTACTCTTTAATGTAAAGAACGAAGACGACGCTACAGGAATATTCATCAAATCATCGAGGGAAATAGCAAAGATATCCTCAAGAACCAAAGTAACATTAACCTCTCTGTTGCCATCAATACTGACCTCAGCGGACTCATAGCCTTGAACAGAAAATACCAAAATGTCGTCAGGGTGTGCATCAATAGTATAATTACCATTATCATCGGTTATAACCTGGACATCGGTACCTTTAATATTGACTACAACTTCCTTTACAGCTGCGCCCAATTCGTTTGTCACCAAACCATTAATAGTTCTCGACAATTGTTGTGCAAAAGAGTTGTAACTCAAAGCAACAAGAAAAAGAAATAAAGAAATAATCTCATGACAAAAAGTGTCTATTTAAATTAAAATATATATTCGACATTTGCTAGACGGTGTAAAAATACCCCTTTAAAATATTATAACACAATAATTTAGGTATATTTATATGTATTTTATATTTCGTAACAAAAATAGAAACACGATATAAATCAAGAAGAAAGAGGTGATAGATATTAATAAACCATACGGAGCCTTTTCATGAAAAGGCTCTACAGAGTAATATAAAAAAGCTTTTACTTACCTAGTA
>JAUNDI010000056.1 GCA_030526155.1 Bacteroidia bacterium | reverse complement strand
GTCTTCTCCTCTGATGCATTGCAAGACTTCTTGCAGTCACATGCACATGATGCTACAAACAATACTACGAGAGCTGCAGCAAGGTTAAGAATAACTTTTTTCATTTCTTTGTTATTAGTAGAATTGTGAACTTTTTCGACTGCAATTATCTCACATTTTTATTAAATATGCAAGCAAATTGACATTTTTTGTGACAATTTATGTCGTTTTCTTCATTATCTTTGTATGAAATAATACAAATGTTAATAATGAGATTGTACAGAACCCTTGGAATATTGCTATTAATTCTCCTTTGTTCGAGAGTATGGGCAGACAACATAGTATTACCCCCAGTAGCGTCGAGAGCTAACAATCAAGCAGTTAGCCCTGCAGCCGATAGCACATATCTTCACACGACATTACATTTCGCTGAAAAATACGACATAAACACACCCCTTAGCAATGGAGAAACGCAGACCTACACCTCAGAGGGGGCATATAGCATGAGCGCCCTAATAAACGTCGCTAATGTTAACAAATTTGACAGTATAGTAGTCGCATCATACAACAAAAAAGCAACCTACCGCCCCAAAGCGATAGTCAACGGCAAGATAATAACAGGCCTCTTTGACGGTGCTACCCTATCTATAACCCACTACGGACAAGACCCAGTAGAGATAGAATACATCTGTACAGGCATAATGCCAATACCAGGTCAGCGCATCGCCCAAAACAAAGACAGTCAATACGGCAAATCATGGAGATGTATGGTAAATGCAGTATGCGACGAACGGACAGAGATCATCAGACGTAGCGTATGCCGACTAATAGTTGGAGGCACAGAACTAGGCACAGGCACCCTAATAAACAACGCCAACGAAGACAAACGTCCATACGTACTAACAGCAGCACACGTTTTCAATAGAAGGCCAGACGCCACAATACAAGCCCTATTTGGCTTTGAAGTAGAGAGCTGCATGTACCCAACAGAGCCAGATGAAGCCAACACTCATACCATAAACGGACTAAAAATACTATGTTACTACCCAGAATACGACATAGCACTATTTGAGCTAACAGAGACCCCATCTGAGACAGTAAACCCATACTGGTCGGGCTGGGACATAACAGGCGAAATAGACGACCAAGCCGAATACACCTGTATACACCAACCATACGGCGACGTAAGAAAAGTATCCATAGGCACCAACATAAAACTAGACGACTACTCCATAACAGGCGCTACACCCCCAGAAGGAGGTTCGTTCGCAAGAAACATACACTACAACATCCAAACATGGACAATAGGCACCACCCAAGGCGGCTCATCGGGATCAGGCCTATGGAATACAGACAACAAACTCATTGGTACCCTATCTGGAGGCTACGGATCATGCAGCTACCTAGGTGACGACTACTACGCCGCCCTAGCCAAAGCCTGGGACAAGAAAAAAGGCGAATATATGTCGCTCCAAGAGGTACTAGACCCTGACAACATCGGACTAGACAAACTAACAGGAAGAGACCTATACAGCAAAGAGAGCGCCACAACAGAGACAGAATGCGAAGACCAAGAGGTAACAATAGTCAGAGAAAACGGTAGCGCCACCATACTAGCCAACAACATATCAGACATTAAAATATACAGCCTAGACGGGAGACTCCTAGACCATACAAAAGTAGACACCCAAGGCCAAAACGAAATAACAGTAAACACTACAAACTGGACAAATAAACTCATACTAATAACCGTAAAATACAACTGCGGCAAAGAAGAGACAATAAAAATAAAGACAAAATAGCCATAAGAGATGAAAAGATGGATATCAGCCTTTAGACTAAGAACACTACCATTATCCCTCTCTCTAATAGCGATGGGAAGTATTGTGGCGTATCAAAGGGGTATATTCGCGTGGGATATATGCACATTTGCCCTACTTACCACATTAGGTTTACAAATACTTTCCAACCTATGTAACGACTACGGCGACACAGTAAACGGTGCTGACAACGAGCAGAGGGTTGGTCCGACTAGATCCATGCAAAGTGGAGCGATAACACCCAAAGAGATGAAAACAGCCATAATATTATGGGCCATATTCTCATTAATATCAGGCATAACATTACTTATCTCAGCCTTCCCAAGACTAGGTTGGCAAGGCATGACTACCCTATTTATCATTGGCCTATTATGCATAGGCGCTGCCATAACATACACCATGGGAAAGAAGCCATATGGATACATCGGGTTAGGTGATATATCTGTATTCATATTCTTCGGATTAGTAGGCGTAGCTGGTTCAGAAGCCCTATATGAAGGCACACTATGGCTTCCCGCCCTACTACCAGCGTGTAGCATCGGTCTATTATCCGTTGGAGTATTAAATATGAACAACATGCGCGACTACGAAAGCGATAAACAAACAGGCAAGAAAACACTCGTAGTAATGATGGGAGTAAACAACGCACGCATATACCACACCATACTTATGCTTGTATCCTTTGCAACACTGATAACGTATATCCTTATATATGGTAAGTATACTCAAATGATATCACTATTAAGTATACCATTATTCATAAAGAATATAATGTATACACTACACCATACAGGGCGCGACCTAGACAAACAGCTACCTCTAGTAGCAATGGGCACATTCTTCACAGTATTACTATTTGTAATAGGAACATTGATTTGATAAAATTTAGGAGGATAAAGATATGAATACGATTCAAAACGATAGACTATTGAAAGTTCGCTCTGCAATGCAAGAGCTACGACTTGATGCACTTATTGTACGCACAGAAGATCCTCACTGTAGCGAATACCCAGCAGAACATTGGAAATTCCGTGAATACCTATCCGGCTTTAATGGTTCGGCCGGAGTGCTCGTCATTACACATCAACATATCGGTCTATGGGTAGACTCGCGATACTACATACAAGCCGAGAAACAGACAAGAGATGTATCTCTTGAAGTTTTCAAAGACGGCATGCCAGGAGTACCAAGCTATATAGATTGGCTCACCTATACCCTACCATCTGATAGCGTATGCGGCATAGACGGCTTCACAGTATCATACTCAGAGTATAAAAACATATATAGCAAACTAAAAGAGTTTGGCATAAAGGTCGACTATAAACTTAACATAATAAACGAGCTATACGTGCCACGTACTGACTTACCTTTAGACGAGATCATAGAGATGGACTACTCGCTTGGTCAGCTTACAAGACAAGAAAAGGTAGAAAAAGTACGAGCAGAGATGCTAAAGCTAAACGCATCACACTACCTACTCAGTACACTTGACGATATAGCTTGGCTCATGAACCTACGAGGGACAGACGTAGAGTACAACCCAGTATTCTACTCACACGTCATCATTACCCCAGAAGAGGAGCACCTATATATAGACCCACACAAATTGACAAGCGTCATAAGCAAACGCCTAGACGAAGAGGGAATAAAAGTGTCGCTCTACGACCATTTTGAGAAAAACGTAGCCAACATACCCGCAGGCTCAAGAGTAGTCTTTGACCCCAACAGGATGAACGCACGAGTAGTAAATGCACTACAAGACGGCGTAATAAAAGTTGAGGCACCAAACATAGTAGAACAACTCAAAGCCATAAAGACCGACAACGAGATATACAACATCAAATCGGCCCACATAAAAGACGGCGTAGCCATGGTCAACTTCCTCCACTGGCTACAAAACGCCTATTTGACAGAAGAGCTCACCGAACTTTCAGTAGCCGCAAAGCTACTAGAATTCAGACAACAACAACACGGCTTTGTAAGTGAATCATTCGGAGCTATATCAGCTTTTGGCCCTAATAGCGCCATGTGTCACTACGAGCCTACAATAGAGACAAACGCCAGAATAGAAGACGGCTTCTTGCTCCTCGACACAGGCGGACAATACGCCGATGGCACTACAGACATTACACGTACTGTAGCCATGGGACACATAGCCGACAAACAAGCCTGCATAGACTACACCCTAGTACTAAAGGGACACATAGCCCTAGCAAGAGCTATATTCCCAGAAGGCACACGCGGTGCTCAACTAGACACCCTAGCCCGTATGGCCATGTGGAGACACCAGATAGACTACGGACACGGCACAGGGCACGGTGTAGGCTTCTACCTAAACGTACATGAAGGTCCGCAGAGAATAGGCAAACGCGACAACAACAGCGAGATAAAAGCGGGCTACGTAACCACCGACGAGCCAGGCATATACAGAGAAGGCAAATGGGGAGTAAGAATAGAGAACATAATGGTATGCGAGAAGAGAGGAGAGACAGAATTCGGCACCTTCCTTAACTTCTACCCTATCACAATGTGCCCTATAGACAAACGCCCAATCGTAGTTGACATGCTCACGACAGAAGAAAAAGATTGGCTAAACGACTACCACAAGAGAGTATGGGAGACCATCAGCCCACTCGTCAGCGAAGAGGTAAAGGCTTGGCTAAAGAGCGCTACTGATGCAATCTAGACATAGGCTAGAGTGATACTAGACCCATAACGCATAAAAACAAAAAACTGCCATCCATAATTAATTGGATGGCAGCTATTTATTTATACTACTTCAGAATCCACTTATTCACCGCATTCAATATTCCATCATCATCCACCGACGTAGTAACAACATTTGCCCTCTTCTGCACATCTGGCGAAGCATTACCCATCGCAATGCCCAACCCAACATACTCCAACATATCAATATCATTACCGCCATCGCCAAAAGCAGCTATTTCATCACGAGTTATCCCCATAAGCTTCTCAATGGCTTGAATACCCATAACCTTACTAATACCCTTAGGTACCACATCAGTGAAAAGCTCATGCCAACGCTGAGAATCACAGCCACCAAGTTGCTCCATCATATCATCATCCTGAGACTTCGGACAGAAAGAGATAAACTGGTATACATCACGAGTCTTCACTGCCTCACGAAGATCCTGCAAAGGAGGAGTAGGGAAAGCTAAGAGGTCGAAAATAGCATCGGTATCCTCATTAAGATAATTCATAACCAAACCATCCTCACATACAAAACAACTAGGCATAGGATACTTATCCATATAATCTAACTTCTTGAGAACTACATCATGAGGTATAGGGTGCTTATCAATAATCTTACCATCGACATACGTAATACAACCATTGATAGTAACATAACCATCAAACTGTAGGTCGCCCAATTGGTACATCATAGACCTATGTCTACCAGAAGCCATGAAAAGCTTCACACCATTGCGCCTCAATAAATCAAGAGCTCGCAAAGTAGACTCAGGAATAGAGTGAGTCTTAAAACTCACAAGAGTTCCATCTAAATCGAAAAATGCAGCCTTTATCATAACGAGTACAAAAATACAAAAGGGCAGGCATTTCTGCCCACCCACAACCTTAACTGATAGTAAAATTAAGTATATTTCACTATTGCATTTCTGCCCCTCTATAAAAGTCTAGAATTTTCACAGCAAAAGCAAAAGAGTACTTAGCCTGTACCATATCCGCCTCAGCTTTTGTCCACGAATTTAGCGCCTCATTATACTCTGTCTGAGTAATACGACCAGCAGAGAACTTCTTTGTTTGCATATCGAGCGACTCCTTAGCAGCCTCTTGAGCAGATACACTAGCCTCAAACTGCGACTGCGCATATGTAGCATTGTAATAAGCCTGCTGAATCTCCTTATACAAAGTCTTCTTAGCCTGGTCTATAGCTATAGCATAAGTAGCACGACTAATCTTTGCAGATTTTACTCTATTAGAAGTAGAAAATCTAGAAAAGATAGGAATAGACAAACTAACAGAAACCTGCTTATCAAGATGATCCTTAAACTGATCGCCATAACTAGAGTTCTCCATACCACTTACCGAAACTGCACTAGTATTCACTCCTCCACTGAGAGAGAGGGTAGGTATATGACCACCCTTTGCAGCCTCTATAGACTCTTGGGCCGACTGCTCGCGATACTGGGCCGCCTTTATATCATCTCTTGTTAAAAGAGCCTCAGCATATATCTGCTCAGGAGAGGTAGGATTGAGTTTTACTACATCCACCGATGGCTCCTCAACCTCAAAATCCTCAGGCGAAGGGAGCTCCAACTGCTGTGTGAGGTCTAGTATAGCCATCTCATAGTCGTTCTGTGCCTTCACTAACGACATCTTATCAGAAGCGACTCTACTCTTTGCTTGATACACATCTGACTCTGCAGCACGACCTTGATTTACTTGGAGCTCTCTCTGCTGTAATTGCAACTCTGACAACTCAAGTTGCTTTTTATTAACCTCCACCATATCTTTTGAATACAATACCTGGAGATATGCCCTAGCAACAGCTATACCAATATCGTCCTTTGCATTCTCAAGATCTGCCAAGGCAGCATTTAAATCTAATTGAGCTGCACGCTTTTGCGCTGCACGTCCGTATTCAAAAAGTGTCATTTGTACACTTACGCCCATACTCGTATTCTTTGTATTACGATTGGCATAGGTGTTGTTAGCTGTCAAACCACGACCGAAGTCAAAACCCTGACTAGCAAAGGCTGATACCGAAGGTAAATACTGACTCTTTGCATTATCTACCTGCACATCACTACTTTGGCATGACTGCTCCATACGCTTAATATCAAGATTATTCTCAATAGCGTATGACACACAATCTTTGAGCGACCATACCTTCTTGCCAGCCTCTTGCTGTGCCAAAGATGGCACAGCTGTTGAGGTTGCAAGAGCAATAGCTATTATGGCTGATTGTCTCATATATTATAATTCTTGATGTGGTTTATACTATATTACTTAACCTCCATCTTGATACCATCGCTCATACCTATCTTAATAGGGCGACGCTCAAAATCGTAATTTACGGTATCCTTCAATACATATACGTATGCCGTATCGCCCGAGAACTCTATTGTACCCTCAGGCACACAAAGTACGTCAGCAGCCCGTTGTAGTACTATCTCAGCATTAGCCGAATAACCAGCACGAACAGTCACACTATCAGGAACTACCACAGTAGCCTTTATCTCAAACTGATTAGCTCCATTCATCTCTACACCCTTAGGGGAGATATACTCTAGCTTAGCATCAAACTCCATATCCTGAAGGGCACCCAAAGTAATGATAACTGGCATACCCTCATGTACACGACCCACCTCTGTTTCGTCGATATTACCACGGAAAATAAGGTCGTTCATATTTGCAACCGTAGCGATAGTTGTACCGTCATTCATAGTATTAGCTTGAATAACAGAGTTACCTACCTTCACCGGCACATCCAAGATAAGGCCTGTAATAGTAGAACGAATAAGAGTGGAACTCATAGAAGCAGAATTCTTAGTAATACCATCACGTACAATCTCGAGCTGATCCTTAGCCAACTGGAGCTCCTCTTGAGCCTGTCTTACCTTTAGAAGCGCATTCTCATAAGCCTCCTGACTCTCAAACTTCTGCTCATAGAGATTTTTAGTACGATCTGCATCTATCTGATACTGCTTAAGATTCATCTCTGCTACACGTACACGACTCTCAGAAGAGTTGAGCTGTCCTAGCTCTGGAATAACCTTAACCTTAGCAATAACCTCTCCCTCAACAACACTCTGACCAGCCTCTTTATATAGCTCAGAGATGATACCTGATATCTGAGGCTTGATATAAATCTCATTTCTAGGCTCAATCTTACCTGTAACTACGGTCGATCTTTCTAGAGTGGAAGTTGTCACATTCTCAATCTGATACTCTATACTCTTTGGTTGAGATTTACGATAAAGAAAGATGAATGTCCATACAAATACTGCAGCTACTGCAAGTACGAGGATTATTTTAAGAAAGTGTTTCATACTACTTATTTTATTATCAAGTTAATTTTCTGTTTGAATATTGTAAATTTAATCTTCATGCATTGCCTCTACTGGCCTAATAGCCATAGCTCTCATGGCTGGGGCTAAGCCTGCTACTGCTCCTAATAATATGACTACTAGCGTAAGTCCTACTACTGACCCGAAGGTGGCCATATACCCAAATGTATTACCCATATCATCAACTATCTGGCTGTCAATAATATTCATAACAAATACTCCAAATGTTATGCCTGTCATACCGGCTACTGACGTTAATAGTATACTCTCGGCCATTATCTGTTGTAGTATATCCTTAGGTTGAGCTCCAATGGCTCTTCTAATGCCTATCTCTACTGTACGCTCCTTAACGGTAACCATCATAATATTTGATACTCCAATAATACCTGCCAATAACGTACCCATACCTACCAACCAAATTAGCACCTCTAGTCCAGTAAAAAGAGCATCTGTCATCTCAAATATCTCTTCGGCATTTACCTGGCATATACCCTCTTTATCATCTGGCGATACATAATGATACTCGCCTACTATCTTACGAATCTTTGGCTCTATTTCACTAATAGTACACCCAGGTTTGGCTGTATATGCTAGATAATATACTACTTTGCCTTCGTTATAGGTCTTTTGTAGGGTTGAAAGAGGTATCGAGACCGCATCTCTGTTCATGCCAAGGATATTTATATTCTCTTGCTTATCGCTTACGCCAACAACAGTATAATATACCCCATCTACTTGTACACGCTTTCCACAAGGGTCTGAACCCTTTTCAAACAACGACTCATACACTGCCTTGCCCAAGACGCATACTTTACGGCACTCCCTATTATCTATCTCATTAATAGACCTTCCATATATCAAATTAGGATCTTCTATATACTGATAATCAGGATCTACTCCTTGAAGCCATCCATCACTATGTTTCTTATCTTCATATATCGGTGGCGTACCCCAATGAGATGAGGCTGCCGAAACATGGTCTAACTCTGGTACATTTGCACGGATATTCTTCAAATCATCTGTGGTAATATTCCAATACCTACCTTTTTTGAAGCCTTTATATGGTATCGATGTTGAGCCAGAATATGTGAACCCAGAATTGGTGGCAAACCCTTGAAATTGCGATAGCAAGGAGTTTCTAACGCCATTACTACCACTGAGTAGTATCACTAGTATTAGTATTCCCCAAAACACACCGAATGCTGTCAATAGGCTTCGGGACTTATTTTGAGTAATAGTTTTTACTATCTCTTCTATTGTATCTCTATCTATTCTCATAACACTACCCTCTCATTGCCTCAATAGGTTTAACTTTAGTGGCCTTATGTGCTGGAATAAATCCAGCAAGTGTACCAGCCACAATTAACGTTATAGTAGCTGCAATAGCTGTAGATATCTCAACTGTCGGATCTGCAAAAGAGACATGGTCGGCTCCTGCATTCTGCTGCTCTAGTACGGCTGCCGCTATCTCTGTCAGACCAATTCCGCAAAACATACCTATATAACCGAAAAGAGTTGTAATGGTAATACTCTCAAATATTATTAAAGATAATATCTGATGTGGCTTTGCCCCTAGGGCTTTACGGATGCCAAACTCTTTGGTGCGTTCTTTAACTGTAATGAGCATGATATTAGACACACCTACTATTCCTCCCAAAAGGGTAAGGATACCAATAACCCATATTGCATTACTTAGAATATCGCTACCGTTGAGCATTGATAGATACTGCTTGAAGCGATTGTAGAACCACATGGCGTTCATATCTGTTTTGTCGAACCTGTGGATACGTCCCATATCGCGACGTATATTTGCCTCAAACTCATCGTTTGCCTCTTCGGTATCTAGATTCTTAATAGACATAGTAATACGTAAACGTCTATTTTGTAGAGCATTAGGATATATCGCTAGATATGTCTCAAATGGTACATAGGTGGCTTCTGAGCCGTTAGAGCGCTCACTCTTGTATATTCCTACTACCTGCCACATTAATTTGTCAAACTGTATAAAGGATCCTAGTGGTTCCTCTCCGTTTGGAAATAGAACATCTACCATATCAGAACTGATGACTGCTACTTTACGATGTTCCTTGATATCTGTAGTGTTTAGGAAACGTCCTTTGGTAATCTTAACGCCGTATAGCTGTTGTGCTATAGGTGAGACTCCCTGTAGATAGGTATTGGTGTAATATTGTCCGTGTGATGTAGTACCACTACCTCCACTAACCTCTCCACCAATTTCTTCAACGAAATTAGAATAATGCTCTTTGATGTACTGAATATCTCTCTCATAGAATAGGATCAGTCTTCCCTCTTTTAGTCCGTCATACTCCATAGATGTCCATCCTGAACTGACGCGTACCATGTTGAATGACGACCCCTCACTACTTTTGGTAAATCCATTCATCAGACCATTACCTGCCCCCAAAAGCACAATCAAGATGAATATGCCCCACGACACAGCAAAACCTGTCAGTGCAGTACGCATCTTATTGCGCTTAAGGGTTCCTAATATCTCTAATATCGTATCAAACATAAATATTAAAGTAAAAGCGATTAATTAACTACTTAGAGGAAGATGCCTTCCAGAAATCATGGTTATAGTTCTCTGTAATCTGACCGATCATACCATCCTTGATATGGATAATCTTATCAGTCTCATTCGCTACTCCACTCTCGTGGGTAACTACTGCTATGGTCAACTTTTCGTCTGAGTGTAGAGTCTTGAGTATATCCATTACCTCTACAGATGTCTTTGAGTCTAGAGCGCCTGTTGGTTCGTCTGCTAATATTATCTGTGGTTTCGTAATGAGTGCTCTGGCTATTGCTACACGCTGCTTTTGTCCTCCCGACATCTCACTTGGCATGTGGTTAGCCCAGTCTTTGAGTCCTAATTTGTCGAGATACTCCATGGCCATAATGTTTCTCTGCTTTCTCGATACACCTTGATAAAAGAGTGGTAATGCTACGTTCTCTACTGCATTCTTGAAGCTTATAAGGTTGAAGCTCTGAAATATAAAGCCTATGAGCTTATTTCTATACTCGGCACTCTGGCTCTCAGTGAGATTCTTTACCAAATTGCCAGCTAGATAGTATTTGCCTTTGTCATAGTTGTCCAATATACCTAGAATATTGAGCAGGGTCGACTTACCACTACCGCTAGCACCCATTATTGAAACAAACTCGCCTTTCTCTATGTCAAGGTCTATTCCTTTCAACACGTGCAATGGTGCTCCATTGTTGTATGTCTTATGTACATTAGTTAAGTGTATCATATATTGTATTTATATCGGTGTTCTACTTGACTATTACACTGCAAATATAGATACTATTTAATTAGATGCAATAGTAAGTGTTGTTAAATAATGTAAAATCAGATATTTGATTTATTAGGCACTACACATGTATCTCTTACAATATGGGCTATTACATCTTATATAGATAAGAATGTATAACACAAAGCAACAGTCCCAAGTGTTATCTATTCTGGATAGCACTTGGGACTATTAGTTTCTAAGCAAGTTCAGCCATTCTTTTTACAATCACTAACCTGAATGGCGAGATATTTGGTGTGATTTTTTCTATTGATAAGTTTTACAATCCTACTATATTTTTACATATCCATAAGTTTTGGCCAGCCTGCCGACCAGTCTATCTTCTTTATCAGCAATTTTGGGGTGCCGCTCTCCATCTCATAGGCGTGTGTCACAAAGATTGGTCCGCATGGCATGTCGTTATAGACCGAGCAGTGCCCTACTGCTGAGTATCTCTTCTTGTCGCCTTCTATTACTAGCGTTCCGCCGTCATATTGCATCTCTTTTCCCTCTTGGTCTACGTATGGGCCTACAGCGTTTTTGCTGCGCCCTACTACCACTTTATATGTGCTCTCTGATCCTCTACAGCAGTAGTCTATAGATACAAAGAGGTAGTAATACTCTCCATATTTTGTTACGAATGGTGCCTCTACTGCCCCATCTCCTGCCTCTTCGGATGGTATTTCAAAGCTTCTTGGGCGTGAACTTAGCGTATGCCACTCTTCTGGTTGAGCTATGGCTGATAGGTCGTCTGATAGCTTTACTGTTTTTATTCCTCCCCAAAATGAGCCGAATACCATCCATGGCTTCCCGTTTTCATCAAGATATATATTGGGGTCTATGGCATTCCAGTTGTCTCTATTGGGTATGGATTGTATTATCTTGCCTTTGTCTTGCCACCCAAATTCTGCTTTTCTTGGGTCTAATGTCTTCGTGGTAAGGTGTCCTATTAGTGAGGTATTCTTCCCAAAGGCTGAGGATGAGTAAAATATGTGCCACTCTCCGCCATAATATATGACGTCTGGCGCCCAAAGGTGCATCTTCGCAAATGGTTGGGTCTCTTGTAGCCATTGTGGTAATGCTGTCATGCAGGGCTTCTCTACATGCCATTGTTTTAGATCTTTGGAGGAATAACAGCTGACTCCATAACCTGTCGTATATAGGTAATATACCGAATCTTCATATGCCATTACAGGGTCATGAGCTACCATCTGCTCGTAGGTCAACTCTGTAGGCATTGTCTTCTCTCTTTTTTGACCGAATGTGTTTATCGTAAGCCAACTCAACAAAATAGCTATTGTATACCTCATAGATTTTATACATTTTAACTATTGCAAAAGTCTATATATATCGCTACTCTGAGGTGGAATATTAACTACAATAGGTGGAAATTCTTTTCTTTGGGGCTCTTCAGGGGTGTTTTTACCTCTTTTTTGAGGCTATTTCAAGTAAAATGTATTCTTGCGAAAATAATAATTGCAGCAGGCTATATACTCTCTATATG
>JAUNDI010000055.1 GCA_030526155.1 Bacteroidia bacterium | reverse complement strand
GAGGAGCTAGATGGCTAAATAGACTAGTGGGGATAGATGGCTAGTGGGTGCTGGAGGTTTTCTTGTGGAGTGGTGTGAGGGGGGGGGTATAAAAAGAGAGAACAGCTGATGCTATTCTCTCTTGGGTTAGTATGTATACTCTAGGATTAGAGCATTGACTTAACTTGGTTGTATACGTTCTCTGCTGTGTAGCCGAGTTTCTCGTCGAGTACCTTATAAGGAGCTGAGAAGCCGAATGTCTCGAGGCCCCATACCTTTGACTTAGGATCGGCACCGATGAGGAAACCTTGGAGGTTAACAGGGAGGCCGGCAGTCATACCGAATACCTTAGCACCTGCAGGAACTACGCTCTGCTGGTACTCTGCGCTCTGAGTGCGGAAGAGGCCCTCAGATGGTACAGATACGATACGAACCTTAACGCCATCCTTACGGAGGAGTTCAGCGCCTGCTACGAGAGTAGACACCTCAGAACCTGTAGCAACGCAAACTACGTCAGGGTTCTCATCAGAGCCAGCTACGATGTAGCCACCCTTACGAGCCTGCTCGTAATCGTTACCCTCTGGGAGGTTGTTGATATTCTGACGAGAGAAGATAAGAGCTGTAGGGCTCTCCATGTTCTCCATAGCCATAGCCCAAGCAGTTGTAGTCTCCTTAGCATCAGCAGGGCGGAGTACGAGGCAAGAGTTCTTACCATCGTGGCGCTTGAGTTTCTCCATGAGACGGATTTGAGCCTCTTGCTCAACTGGCTCGTGAGTAGGACCATCCTCGCCTACGCGGAATGCGTCGTGAGTCCAGATGAACTTAACAGGGAGCTGCATGAGAGCTGCCATACGAACAGCAGGCTTCATGTAGTCAGAGAATACGAAGAAAGTACCACAAGCAGGGATAACACCGCCGTGGAGTGCCATACCGATACAGCAGCAAGCCATAGTAAGCTCAGCAACACCAGCCTGGAAGAATGCGCCAGAGAAGTCGTTTGCTGTAAGAGACTTAGTCTTCTTGAGGAAGCCATCTGTCTTATCAGAGTTAGAAAGGTCGGCAGAAGCACAAATCATGTTAGGCACTTGCTCAGCGAGAACGCTCAAGCAAGCAGCAGAAGCGTTACGAGTAGCATCGTTATCCTTCTGAGAACACTTGCTCCAGTCGATCTTAGGAGCCTTACCGCTGAACCACTCATCCTGTTGAGCAGCCTTATCAGCATTAGCGGCAGCCCAAGCCTTCTCCTCAGCGTAGCGATCAGCAACGATCTTAGCGAGTTCAGCCTCACGCTTAGCGTAGAGTTCCTTAACCTCTGGGAAGATTACGAATGGGTTCTCTGGGTCGCCACCGAGGTTCTTAACAGTATTCTTGTATGCGTCGCCGCCGAGAGGAGCGCCGTGAGTTTTGCAGTTACGCTCATAAGAAGAGCCATCCTCCTTGAGGGCGCCCTTACCCATGATACACTTACCGATGATAAGGGTAGGCTTACCTGTAACAGCCTTAGCCTTTACGATAGCAGCGCGGATTTGGTCGGCATCGTTACCATTGATTTCGAGTACTTCCCAACCCTGAGCGCGATACTTAGCAGCAGTATCCTCGTTCATTACCTCCTTAGTCTCTGTAGAGAGCTGGATATCGTTGCAATCGTAGAACATGATAAGGTTATCGAGGCCGAGGTTACCAGCGATACGAGCAGCACCTTGAGAGATCTCCTCCTGGATACCGCCATCAGAGATATAAGCGTAGATAGTCTCCTTAGCGAAAGTAGGGTTACCAGTGTGAGCAGCGAGGAACTTAGCAGCGATAGCTGCACCTACTGCGAATACGTGACCCTGACCGAGAGGACCAGAAGTATTTTCTACGCCACGCTCGATTTCGAACTCAGGGTGACCTGTTGTAGGAGAACCCCACTGACGGAGTTGAGCGAGCTCCTCGAGGCTATACTTACCGATGAGAGCAAGCTGAGCGTATAGCATAGGAGCCATGTGACCTGGGTCGAGGAAGAAACGGTCGCGACCAACCCACTTAGGGTTCTTAGGGTCATACTGGAGGAACTCAGAATATAGTACATTTACGAAGTCGGCACCACCCATAGCACCACCTGGGTGACCACTCTTTGCCTTCTCTACCATAGATGCAGCCAAAATACGGATATTATCGGCTGCTCTTTGTGTAACGTTTGTCATAATTTGTGTATCTTGTATTGTTTTTGTTTTTCAAAATTAGAGAACTCCATTAGAAGCGAGATATTTTCTCTACGCGGCGTTGATGGCGACCGCCCTCGAAAGGAGTATTAAGGAAAGCCTGAGCGAATTCCCAGCACTGTTCCTCGGAGAGGAAGCGAGCAGGCATAACACAGATATTAGCGTCATTATGTTGACGAGCGAGCTCAGTAATCTCCTTATTCCAGCAATAAGCCGAGCGTACCTCGGTATGCTTATTGAGAGTCATATTTATACCATTACCCGAACCGCAGAAAGCGATAGCGCGCTTAAGATCGCCCTTACTGATAGCCGAAGCTAGAGGGTGAGCATAGTCGGCATAGTCGCAAGAATCTGCTGAGTGAGTACCGAAATCTTGAATATCGAAGCCAGCCTCGATAAGACGAGCCTTAATAGCCTCCTTCATCTCAAAACCGGCATGGTCTGAAGCCATACCTAGAACTTCCTTCTGCATTTGTGTATTTTACGTTGTTGTTTGTCAATTAGCGACTTCAAAGTTACTATTAAATATTGAGACTAAGGAGGACATTTATATCAACTAGGTATAAAGAAAAAGTTTGCAGCAACAAAGAAATACTCGTTAAATACTGATAATCAATGGATATACAGAAGAGAGATTTTTCTACATGTTACCTATGAGAAAAAAAATGATGCAGAGAAGAAAAGATTTTTGACGAAAAAGAGCAAAAAAGAGCAAAGAAGAGGTAGGAATAGTACTAGGACAAATGATAAGAAATATTGAGAAGAGCGAGTATAGAGCCTGTATAGAGCGAGGTTAGCGCGAGCATAGAGAGAGCAGTGAGCCGTTAAGTATATAGAATTACCATTAATATACATATAAATAATAGCATACGATACGAGAGGGAGGAGTAGGGATAGTGAGATAAAAAAAGCGCAACTCGATAAGAGCTGCGCTAAGCGAAAGAGAGAGCGGTAAACGGGACTCGAACCCGCGACCCTCAGCTTGGGAAGCTAATGCTCTACCAACTGAGCTATTACCGCATGAATGAAGGTTGCCCTCCCTTTTTGCGAGTGCAAAGTTATGGAAGATTTCTTTACGTGCAACATTTTGTAACAGTTTTTCTCGAATAGCCAAAGCAAATAGAAATTACTTAACAGTATAAAAACAGCGAGAGTAGGATATTTTGTGAAAGGCTTCATCATGATACGATATATTTAAAAGAGAATATGTTAAAAAACTATTGCGTAAGAGCCTTGAAGAGTGTATATTTGTATAACGAAAAAGATGAAGAGACATGAAAATAGGAAACGTACTCATAGCACTTCTATTTATAGGAGTAGGAGTGCTTTGGTTGTTAAGCAACTATGGTTTGGTTGATTTAACCTGGATACATCAGATAAATATTAAGAAGATATTCTTCCCTGCACTATTTATAGTAGTAGGCTTTGGCGTATTAAGGAACGCCATGAGCAGAACAGAGAAGAGTGGAGACGAGACAGGCGAGAAAGAGCAGCCAAAGAGCGAGTGTGACGTATTGCTATGCGGCAGAACCATGAACTATAGCGGTCAGCGCTTTGAGAGCTTGAGTTGCAAAACTCTCTTAGGCGGTGCGGAGATAGACCTAAGAGGTGCGGAGATAGCAGAGAATGCCACCATATATATCAACGCCCTATTAGGAGGAGCAGAGATAAGAGTAGACAAAGATGTAACGGTAGAGATACGCTCACACTGCATATTAGGAGGAGTAAACGACGAGAGGCGCAACGTATCAGCCAGTGCGGGGAAGAGACTTATAATAGACGCTACATGTATGTTTGGTGGAGTTAACATTAAATAAAATAGGAACAAAAGAAATAGAATAGGATATGAACTTTCTAGAAGAGAAGATAATAACAGACGGCAAGATATTTGATGAAAATGTGCTAAAAGTTGACGGTTTTTTGAACCATCAGATAGACATGGATATCATGCGACAGATAGCCTGTGAGTTTAAGCGCCGATTTAAAGGAGAGCGTGTAGACAAGATATTGACCATTGAGGCATCGGGCATTGCGGTAGCTGTGATGCTAGCCAATATGTATGACATACCAGTAGTATTTGCCAAGAAGAACGCTACGGTAAACAGTACAGACGACAAATACATGAGCGAAGCATACTCATTCACCCACAAGAGGATGAACAACGTATTTGTATCCAAGCCATATTTGAACGAAGGCGAGAATATACTGATAATAGATGACTTCCTTGCTGATGGGCAAGCAGCCTCGGCATTGATAGACATAGTAGGGCAAGCCAAAGCCAACGTAGTAGGCATAGGCGTAGCGATAGAGAAAGGCCAACAACAAGGAGGCAAGATGCTACGAGATAAAGGCTACCATGTAGAGTCGATAGCCATTATAGACTCCATGAATGTAGAGACACAGACAGTATTTTTTAGGAGACAATAAGAACAGATAGATACAAATAAGAGAGCCGTCCCTTTTGAGACGGCTTTTTTTATAACACACCCTTAAGAGGAATCTCGATACGCACTAAGACGCCTGGGCGCGAGGTAGACAACTGATTATAGGTACCATAAGAGACAGTACCCTTAAGAGAAGATACTCGGGATACGATATTATAGTAACCCATACCGCTACCAGAAGAAGATTCGGGGTAAGCCGTTGGGGTAAAACCGATACCATTATCAGCATATTCGAGGAGCAATCTATCCTCATCCTCTTGGAGATGGATATTTATGATAGTAGCCCTTGCGTGCTTAATGGTATTATTAATCAATTCGCATATTACACGATAAGCCACAATCTCGATAGTAGGTTGGAAACGCTTAGCCCCGAAAGAGATATTATACTCGATATTCAGGTTAGGCGGGAGGTTAAGTCTACCAATAAAATTAGAGATAGCCTTCTCGATACCGAAATTGGTAAGGACATGAGGTGAGAGATTATTAGACACCTCGCGCACGGTAGTAATAGCCTCAGCGATAGCCTGATTGAGGTTAGAACGGATTTCAGGATCAGAGACCTCGTGCGAGACGGCGGAGAAACCCATCTTGATAGAAGAGAGGATAGGCCCCAGACCATCGTGCAATTCGGTAGAGAAACGTTTACGCTCCTTCTCCTCAGCCTCGATGACAGAGTTGAGGAGCTTTTTCTCATAAGCACGTTGTTTTTGTTCCGCCTCACGATTGTAGACAAAGATATTCTTTATGAGGTACACACCAATAGCGAAACAGAACGAAATGAATATACCGCCCCAAGAGTAAGGCTCCTGCGACTCGAAGCCAAACTGAGGGATAAAGATACGGACGATATCTATGACCGTTCGCACGGACCAAGTAACGAGACCAGCGCAGATGAGGATCCACGAGAGGTTGGACTTAGTAATACGAGTAAGCCTCACAGCGATAACCGCTGCGAAGACCTGCAAGAAACAGGTAATGAATAAGAAGACGTGATAGACCGAATTTGAACCCATACCTTATATATTACTTACCGATACGAGTTACCGAGTATACACCCTTGATAGTCTTGATTCTCTTAATCATCGTCTGCAACATATCCGTACTAGCCACGAGGACTGTAACATCGCCCTCGAAGCCACCCTCTGTAGAGTTGATAGTAATAGAACGCATTTTAACCTGAGCCTCCTTTTGGAAGAGCTGAGTAATGTTAGTCACGATACCAATATCATCTGTACCGGTAACACGTAGGCGGACAGCCATCATATTACCCTCGCTACCCCTCCATCGAGCCTCGAGGATACGGTAACCGAATTTACGGCGCATATCATTTTCGTTAGGGCAACCCGTACGGTGAATCTTGACGCCACCCGTTGCAGAGACGAAAGCGAAAACTGGGTCGCCAAAGATAGGGCTACAGCACTTAGCGAGAGAGAACTCGATATCTGTAAGTCCGCGGTCGAGCATAATAACGCTAGATCCACGTGACTCCTCATCCTGGCTATTATCTACCAATTGGTAACCCTTAGCAGAAATCATGAAGTGATCCTGCTCGGTACGATCCTTATCTACTACCTCCTTAATTTTTTCGGACGTAATAATCTCCTCGCCCACATCAGAGAGGAAGACATTAATATCCTTATATCCGAACTCCTTCATAAGTTCGTGTAGGAGAGCATCAGTGAACTCCACCTTCCAGTTTTTGAACTTACGGTCGAGCATCTCACGACCGATCTGCGAGCGGCGGAAAGTCTGCTCCTTGAGAGCCTGACGGAGTTTTGTTTTAGCCTTAGAGGTAACGACGATATTAATCCAATCCTGCTTAGGCTCCTGGTGATTTGAGGTAAGGATTTCCACCTGATCACCATTTTGGATTTCATAACGGAGAGGCACATTACGATCGTTCACTATAGCCCCCACGCAACGGCGCCCCACATTAGAGTGGATATCGAAAGCGAAGTCGAGGACTGTAGCACCCTTAGGGAGACGTCTTAGTTCGCCCTTAGGGGTAAACGCGAATACCTCCTTATCATAGAGATTAAGTTTAAAATCGTCTATAAAATCTACGCCACTAAGTTCTGGATTCTCGAGCACCTCGCGGATATTAGCGAGCCACTTCTCCATATTCTCCTCGCTTTTGATACCCTTATACTTCCAGTGGGCGCAGAAACCCTTCTCTGCCACCTCGTCCATACGACGTGTACGGATTTGCACCTCTACCCAACGCTTATTAGGGCCGAGTACGGTAATATGGAGACTCTCGTAGCCATTACCCTTTGGGACAGAGATCCAATCCTTAAGACGAACAGGGTTAGGCTGGTAGAGGTCGGTAACGATACTATATGCACGCCAGCACTCAGCCTTCTCCATTTTAGGAGGACAATCTATAATGATACGGATAGCGAAGAGGTCGTATATACCCTCTAGGCTCATCATTTTTTTCTTCTTGAGCTTATTATATATAGAGCTGATAGTCTTGGTACGCCCCTTCATCTCGTAGTTCATACCCGACTCATCGAGGCGCATACGCAGAGGAGCGAGGAAGCGGTGGATATACTCATCGCGATCGCGCTTAGTCTCATCGAGCATAGCAGCTATTTCGAGATATACGCTACGGTTAGTGAACTTCATGGAGAGATCCTCCAATTCACTCTTCATACCATATAGGCCCATACGGTGAGCCATAGGAGCATAAAGGAGAGAGACCTCTTGACCTATTCGCATCTGATCGTCGGGAGAGTAAGCCTTAAGGTGGCGCATGGTATTAAGACGAGCGCTGAGCATGATGAGGATAACGCGTACATCCTGAGCGAAGGTAAATAGGAGCTTACGGAAATTCTCATTCTCCAAGGAGATATTTCTACCATATAGCTCATCCACCTTTACCATGCCGTCACAAATCACCGCCACCTGCTCGCCGAAACGCTCGGCCACCATTTCGCGGCTTATAGCCTTAGAACGCACGAGATCTGTAATAAGAGCAGCCACTATGACTACCCTACCCAAGCCCACTTCGTCGACTAGGATAGTAACGGTCTCGAATACATGCTGAAGATTGGTAAAGCCAGGGGCACAGATAGAATGGATATCCGTAGATTTTGCGGCATGCTCATAAAGAGAGTGGATAAGCTTCACGTCATCCTTAGACAGCTGGTCGTCCACGCACTCAAGCATACGACGATATGAACGTTGGGTGAGAGAGCACTCGGTCTCTGACCATACACTTTGCTTAAAGTAGATCTCTTCCATAAACGTAGATTTTTTTAAAAGGAACAGACTATTAATCCTCAGTTCTCGACTTTTAGTATCTCGAAATCGTATCTTATGATACGACGACCCTCAATTTTCTCGCCATCGCCCACGAGTCCGTAAGCCTTATCAGGGAGCAGTACTGCTGTAGCCTTAGTCTTATCCTTTAGCCCCACGAGAGCCTCGAGCAAACCTTGAGGCTCGTCGGTATGAGCTATACTTATGACCTTAGGGCCAAGCTTCTTTGAGGTGTAGAATTTCTTACCCGTAACGAAATCGCTAATAACATATGATATAGTAACGACAGAAGATTCGGATACTACCCTATCACCCTCGCCTACCTTATGAATTGTGAGCCATAAGCCACGTTCGTCGGGCACGGTATCCAATCCGAGGGAATCGGAATAATGGACAATTAGAGCAGAATCGTTACGGACCCACCAATGGTTAAGATCAGCTTTAACCTCCTTAGGGACCCTTCTTGTAGGTGGGGGATTATCACCACGTCCGCCACAAGAGCAAGATGTCAGCATTAATATAAATAAGAATAATAGAAGTATGCTCTTCATAGTATACTATATCAGCTATTGGTTTTAGGACAAACAGTGTTAAAATACTCCTGCATGTCGGCAATTATTCTAGCCTCTGCCTCTTCGAAAGGCATATTTAGTGTAGCACCAGAGGCGTTAAAATGGCCACCGCCGCCGTAATACTTTTGGGCGAAATCAGAGACTGAGAAGTTGCCCTTTGAGCGAAGAGATGCCTTAACGCCATCGGGGCGATCCATGAGCAAGATGCTACATTGGACATTCTTAGCCTGGAGAGGTACATTTACGAAGCCCTCTGTATCACCCGTCATATAGTGGTATTTATCCAGCAAGTTTTTAGGGAGGCCGATATATGCCACATTGGTATCACCTATTACGATCATTCTTTTGAGAGAAGCCGCTAGGAGTTTAAGACGGCGGACAGACTTATTATTGAAAATCTTATCGTGGATAGACTCCTTATCGATACCGAAACGGAGGAGTTCGGCCACGAGGAGATATAGATCGGGATTAGACGAGTTATAAGACAAGCCGCCAGTATCAGTTATTATACCAGTATAGAAGCAGCTTGCGGCCTTAACATCTATATACTCCTTGAGAGCACTATTGAAGAGACAATTGAATATCACCTCGCAAGTAGCCGAAGCAGTAGGATCTGAGATCTTAACATCGCAATCCTCCACTGGGTCGAGGTGATGATCTACCATTACCCAGCATTTTGAGGCCTTATCTATAGAGGCTAGCTTCTCACCAAGGAGTTTGGCACGTGAGAAAGCGTTATAATCCATGATAAAGATACAATCGGCCTCCTCTATGAGGGAGTCACAAGCCTCTATTTCGCGCTCGTATGCGTGAGCTGTTTTGAAGCCTTGAATCCAAGAAAGGTTAGTTGGAGGGAGGTCAGGCACGATTACAGAGCACTTTTTGCCCATATTTACGAGGACCTGCTGTAGACCTAGCGTAGAACCTAGGGCATCGCCATCGGCATTTACGTGGCAAGTAAGGATGATTGTATTATGCTCATTTATAGCCTTTTCGAGACCAGCGACATTGTATTTGGATAATATATTCGCCATCATAGGAGTATTACGTACGTATTAAATTTAAGTCAAAGGTAGAAAAAAAATGCATTAAATGTTTGTATTTATTGTTTACAAATGTAAATTTGCGACGTCAAAATAAAGAAGTATTAACACTCGCACGTCAACGTGGAGTTTAAACGTCGATATAATATGAGCACAAACAAAACTTTTTCGATGATTAAGCCAGGTGCTGTAAGAAACAAGCACATTGGACACATTCTTTCTAAGATTGAAGAGGCAGGATTCACAATTGCGGCTATTAAGACAACACAGATGTCATTGGCAGTAGCAGCTGAATTCTATGCAGTACATAAAGACAAGCCATTTTATCAGGAGTTGATATCATTCATGTCATCTGGACCAATCATTGCTATGGTACTTTTGAAGGATAATGCTGTAGCAGATTTCCGTCAGCTTATTGGTTCGACAGACCCAGACAAAGCTGAGGAGGGATCTATCCGTAAGCTCTTTGCAACATCAAAGACAGCGAATGCCATTCATGGTTCGGATTCTGACGAGAATGCAGAGTTGGAGAGCTCATTCTTCTTCAGCCGTCAGGAGTGGCTCCGCAGAGAACAGGTAACATACTAGGCATTGACGTATATTTTTCACATAGCAGAACAAACTTGCCTTATATAGATAGGCGCAAAAGGAAAAGATATGAATAAAACACAGCTCGTAGAAGCAGTAGCTAGCAAAGCAGGTTCGACACAAAAAGATGCTAAAGCTGTACTTGATGCACTTTTCTCGGTAGTTGGTGAGACAGTAGCAAAGAGTGAGTCGATAGTAATTACAGGCTTTGGCACATTTGGAGTATCAGAGCGTGCAGCTCGTACTGGACACAACCCTCGCACAAAGGAGACGATAGAGATTCCAGCAAAGAAGGTTGTTAAGTTCAAGCCAGGCAAAGATCTTTCTCTTTAAGGGATTGAGAAATAGGGATATGGTGACCTCGTCTATTTGGGCGGGGTCATTTTGTTTTTATATTAAAGTGGACATTGGGTTGGATAGTTGGACTAGTTATTCTATATGGCGGTGGGGGGACGAAGATTGGGGGTGCTGGATACTGGTTGAGGCTATTTCTGTATTTCTGGTATTATCTGATGATGGTATATCGGTTCTCCTTACGTGGTTTTGGGGTTGGGTATGGGCCATCTATATAACCAAGAATAACGAAACAGCGGGCTATCATATTATCGGGGATACCCCATGAGTTCAATATATGTTGACCTTCGGGGGTAGCGAAAGTCTCCTCTCCGCGAGCTAGGATACACGATGCTATACCGAGGTTAGCAGCTTCGAGCACCATATTTTCGGCGGCGCAATAGGCATCTGGGATAGAGTAGAGAAAATTTTTAGGTCCGAATATGACTACTACGGTAGGCGCTCCATAGAAACCTGAGCGAAGAGAGGGGTCGTCAATGATAGAAGGTTGTTCTTTCGACACGAAGCCACCAGCGAGTCGGGAACGGTCGAACCCATTTAGATTCAAACGTCCAATAGTTTCATTGAGCATAATATTTTGGCATGCCACAAAACGACTTCGCTGTCCGCCCCCTGCATTAGGAGCATAAGCGCCGGCCTCGAGAATTTTCAATAAATCCTCTTCTGGCACTTGTTTATCAGTATAACGACGGATACTCCGTCTATGCTTCATAAGTTCTAGTAAATCCATAATAGTGTATTGATTAGTTTATCTCTTTCCAGCATTGAGGATCTGGAGCGTAAAAATTGTGTGTATAACCATATGATACGGCAGGACATCCGCGACAAAAACGCAATAATTCGCAGCGAGAGCATTTTTGGAATTTTTCGAATTGTCGGTACACATTCATTTTGTCTCCATTATAGATATCGAGAATATGCTCCTTGAAGATGTTACCTACAGGACTTTCAAAACGTCGGCAAGCCATCACTTCGCCAGTAGGCAAAATAGTCATGTGGCAGTCGCCACAATGGCAACCATCATATATGGTATCAGCATCGGCAGCCTCTGGAATTTGGAATAGGCCCTTTTCGTAAAGGAATAGAGTCCATAGGTGGTCCTTGAGATTGAAAGTTGTATTACAATCCTTATATTGTTCAAACTTCTGCCAAATATGCTCAAGAAAATCGCGATATTCTAGAGGTTCGATATGTGTACTTTTCTCTTGAGAGGTAGGACAATAACGACCGAAAGCGAAGATATCTACATTATGCTCAACAACTAGGTCGATAATCTCTGGTATCTCACTTATATTAGTACCCGATACGGTAGTCATGATAGCACATCTAATGCCGGCCTTGCGAATAACGGCAATTTTCTCGATAGTAGTATCGAACGAGCCTGGCTTACGTATGGCATCGTGAGTATCGCGGAGCCCATCTATTGAGAGTTGGTACTTATCGCAACCAAAAGACTTGAGACGTACGCACACCTCGTCGTTCAAATGGAAAGGATTTCCTAGTATTGTGAATGGGATTTGGTGCTGGTGCAACATTCCGAGGATATCCCAGAAACGGCTATGAAGGATTGGGTCGCCACCAGTAATATAGAAATATGGCAGGCGATTCATACGACTACACATCTCCAAGCATTCTGCTATAACTTGCTCTGCTTTTGGGAAAGACATTTCCACAAGTTTAGGATGCCCCTCTGAAAAGATATAACAATGCTCACAACGTTGGTCGCAGCTATCTGTAATATGCCATTGGAAAGCGAAATATTCCATAGATTAGTATTGAAACAATAAATATATGAACATCAAAGAATAAAAAGAATGAAAAGGATGCTGCACCATTATAGGCACAGTATCCTTCTCAAGGAAAACAAGGTTATTTATCACCTGTACCACATGCCGAGCCACATGCTGCTGGCTTTGGCTCTGGCTTTGCGTCGCCCGCACCGCAGGCAGAACCGCATGCTCCGTTTGGAGTAACTGTTTCGCTGTTTGCGCAGAAGTAGCTCTGTGCGCTTCTCTTTGCAGAATAGATTCCGCTGTTTGATGTTCTTACCATGTTTGTTTATTTAAAGTTAGTATTAGTATTATTTGGGATTACGACTAGCATCGCTTCCCTTTCGCTGATACAAAGGTGAAGTAAAACATACTATCTCACAAGAAGTTAACTTTTAGTTCCTTAGTAACCTTTTTCTCGCTTTTGCAGAAAATCAGCTAAATACGAACATGTTAAAAAAGTATAAATAGACTTTATACATTATATTATATGATAAAACTCTTTTTAGCTATATTTGCAGTTGGTGTGAACTATTATCTTGCATAAAGTTGGTTCAATTATGAAGAAAATCTATTGGATACTAAGTTTGCTTGTGCTCGTATCGTCGTGTATAT
>JAUNDI010000054.1 GCA_030526155.1 Bacteroidia bacterium | reverse complement strand
CTTTTGTTATACTTTTTCTTTGTATACTCTAGGAACGTTTTTGAAAGAATAACTAACGAATCATATGGTTTCAAAGATTCTATCCACAAAAACAATTTGATTATGAAGGGAGAACCAGGATGAATTACTGGGTCATGGAGCGTACCTACGCTATGCTTATATGAAAGGAAATATCTTGTTAATGTAGACCAAGGATGTGACATAGGAACATAAAGAATATCTATCTTCACTCCTTGAAGTATTTTCTTTATGGAAAAGATATCATGAAAACAAAACCTAACTGTACCTGAGAAGAATCCTTTGTACTGGTCTGACGTGGAAATCATAATCAGTTTCTTTAGAGGTAATTGCTTCCACAACTCCAAATTATCAACTTGTGCAGATATGACAGCGTAAACACTCTGATTGTTTTCAATCAAGCCCTTGGTCATTTCATAAGCATATTCTGCCCCACCACCACGTCGCCCCATATATGACACAAGTATATTCATGCTATTTACTAGTTTTGTAGCGAATGTATAGATTCAACAATATTCCAAAAGGAATAGCAAGAATTGTTGTAAATGGACGTGGAGACGTCTTTATAAAATCTCTCTCCTTAGCAAAAATACAACTAGACACATAGTGAATGGCATTTCTGAAATGTCGAGGCCAAGTCTCGTATGACATAGACATATATAACCTACGCAACTGAGCAAAACTATGAGGCGAATTCCTATACTGTTTAAATATTGTAGCTGCCATCCCGTCAGGTTGATAATCTACAAAACATAGGTTTTCATTGATTACCTTAAATTTGTACTTCTCATCTACTTGCGTATAATAGTATATCGGATTAAAATTCTTTTCTCCATAAAGACTCTTCATTGGCTCAAGAGCTTTCAATAAATCAGTTCTGCAAACTTTTTTATCATCTCCTACATGCCAATCTCTAATCTCATAAAAGTGAAAATCACCTTCGTACTTGAATAGTCCACCTATTGGGCCTCCATTCATATAATAATCTAACCCTATAATACCAGCTAACCCCTTCTCTCTACACTCGTCATCCCACGTTTTTACTATAATCTCTACAGCATCATCAGGCATATAGTCGTCTGAGTCAATACACACGTTTAATTCAGTGTTCATATTGGCTATAGCTGTCGCATACCCAGTATGTAATCCTCCATTTTCCTTCTGGATATACCTAATAGGAATCTTATTCTCTTCAAGCCAAGATTTAACTAACTCTTCCGTATTATCCGTAGACCCATCATCAATAACAAGCCACTCAAAATCATCACATGTCTGCCTACACAAACTTTCGTATGTGCGTCCAAGAGTGTGAGCTCTATTATATGCTGAAGTAAATATTGTAAGGGTTTTCATACTATACTATTTTATTCGTCCACAAACCCACATCACCCACTTCTCCCCAAACACCTTAATCAGCCAATTCTTAAACTCATGCAAACGCCAACTAATAGTATTATGGTCCATCCAAGAACATGAATAGTGGTGTATAGAAAGTGTATTATCTGTCAATCTTATTATACCTGTCGTAGAGTCCATCGGGCAGAAATAATCTGTAGGGTAAATGGTAATTCCTCCAATATCTTGTATCACATCCTCATTCTTCAACCCATATCTCTTAAGTACCTCTGTAGTATAATGTACTATAGTACCCTCTCCAAAGGTAAATGATGGCTTATTATCATAAAGGTCTAACAACTCTTTGAGAATAGGATGATTTGGCGTCATAGCTAATCCTAATCCAGGATTAACTCCCATATCACTTGTCGCTAGCCCCTTTTCAAAGCCCATAAAACAGCCTTCAGTGATAATCCCACTCATATCTCTAATAACCTCCACATCTGTATCAAAATAGACTCCACCCTCATTATACAACACCCAAAACCTCGCATAGTCACTCACAAAGGCATATTTCTTTGCGTCATAAGCCTCAGATACGTATGGGCAGCATCTAACATCAAAGTTCGACTCATCCCACCTCTTTATCTCATAGTCTGGCAAATATCTCTTCCAAGAAGCTATACATTTTTGAGCATCCTTAGGGAGCGGATTACCTCCAAACCAACAGTAATGGATAATCTTTGGAATCATATCAGCGCATATATCTTTTCTACTTCTGCTTCGTTGCTATAATCGTGACTCTTCAAATACTCCACAATAGTATCTTGTTTCTGTTTGTCATTAGCCAATGCCACTATACCTTTTGCTGTCTCTACTTCATCTAATGGTACTATTATACCATCTACACCATCAGAAATCTGACTCTTAGCTGTGGGGTAATTGGTTATTACCACAGGCTTATGCAATATCTGAGCTTCACGAACAGTCACACTTTTACCCTCATAAATACTTGGTTGTGCATATATATCACAAGCCTTGATATATGGGTACGGGTTTGTCTTCTTGCCTAAAAGAATCATTCTATGGCGCATCTGATACTTATCAAGAGCCTGCTGTATCAGCGTGTCATCACCATAACCTATTATATACCACCTAAACTCAAGACCCAAACGCTCCATCTCAGCACATATCTGTGGTATAGCCTCAAAATGCTTAGGTGTGCAAAACCTACCAATACTTAAAATATTGGTCACACCCTCTTCTCTTGGCATATCTGAATAATCTCCTTCAATATCCGACTGCTGACGTACAAATGTCGAGGAGAGTATATTCTCAACTAATAAAATTTTACGACCAAGCTCAGGGAATGTACTAACGAAAGCCTTTGTACACTCATCACTAATAGAGGCTACATAATCATACCCATCCCAAACGAGGAGTTCAAGATCATGATTGATACTAATAGTAGAATAATCTGTATGTATCCAACAAATCTTTCTCTTAGCCTTTACCTTCTCAAGTACTATATTATGTGGTTGAAGAAAACTAATGGCCAAATCATACTCACCATACCTCTCAAGAGAGGGTAATCCTCCAGAGACAGCATTAGCTACATATTGAAAAATACTAGCATCATGAGCCTTAATCTTAAGTGAGCGCAAATATCTACTATGCCTCATCTTCGCCACAACACGCCTAATAGCCATCCCTATATGCCCCTCAAGCACTATATCTTTTATCGGCCTCTCGATACAACTATACTCAGCTATCTCAGGAAGCAAATTCACATACTTAGGTATAAGAGGCATAAACTCACCCGTATGCTGGTTGACAAACAAATCTATATCTACCTTCTCAGGGTCCAAAGCGCAGAGAAGCCCCAACAAAGCCCTCTCAGCCCCTCCAATCTCTAGATAGTGTATATTGATAAATATACGTGGCTTCATCTAATAGTATATCAACGTCATAAATAGTGTAAAACCTAAATGCCCCAAAACAATCGCCTTCCTATTCTGTACCAACGGATGTCTCTCATTTGCTATCGCATAACAAGGATAAACCAATACTAATGGGTACATAAACCACGACAAGTATGCTATACGGTTAGTAAACTCTGCATACATACATAGCATCCATACTCCATTGGTTGTCAAATACATATTTAAAAGTATATCATATAAGGTATCTTTAAGTTGATACTTATACTTCACAAAATACCCCATCACCACTGGCATAGCCGAATAAACAATAAAATCTATTCTAAAACCACTCTTTGCTCTTTGCACCTCAGCAGTGGTATCATTTGAAAGATACCCCGCTCCCGAAGAATCTGATAAACCGGCAAACAACTCTTGGAAAAACGTCACATGCAATACCGCCATGGCCAAACAGAATAGCCATCCATAAAAAAACCAATCCTTATTCTTGAGTACTAAGGTGATTATATATGCAGCAATAGGCATCTGCATGGAATGGTGAAAGCCCAACGATAGCAATACCAGAGGAATAGATACTACAAGATTTGTCCTATATGCCAACGCCACAAGAAAAATAGCACCAGCTGCACCGGCTTTTATACCATTTGTGCCATAAGAAAAAGACGAGAACGCCGCAAGATATATAAGAAATATCATCAGCGTATTTGCAGGGAACAACTTTCTACAGGCAATCAATATACATGAAAAATAAATAGCGGAACACAACAAGAATATCGGTGTAACATCATCAAAAATAGTTCCCCAATATACAAATAGGTTGTCAAATATCACATTCTCTGTGTCCCATGTCCAGCCCTCCCATGACGTTCTTCCCCACTCTCTTGCAAAATTTGCAGTATCACCAAATGCGTTAGAGTGAGGCCTAAATCCTATAAAAAATACCAAAAAAACACACAATATCAGACTCCCAATGATATCCTCACGTATTTTCAAAGGTTTTCTAGTGCCAACCATTGACAATGTCATGATTGTAACTAAAAGCAAGTATATACTCTCGTAAAATTCTGCTGGTATCACCTCTATCAACCCAATACCCAAACTCCCCACAGAACAGCCAAAACACTATCCCACAGGTCATTACACTCCTTAATCAGTAATATCAATTACTATATCCCCTATATTACCCATCATTTTTAGGCAATACTAAGTCGTAAAGATAGTAATTTTAATTGATAGATATGCAATATTACCCCTCTTTGGGTGCTCTATGGGTGCTCCCCGAGTCTTCCCCGAGTGCTCCTCCCCCTAAAAAAAGCTAGTAAACGTCACAATAAACTATTTGCCAACTCCACAATTATTATAACTTTGCAAATTGGGACGTGAGATAAAACATCTCATCAGCAAGTCAAAGAACAACCAAATGTAATATTCATAAAACAATGAAAATTATTCTATTTATCCCTTGGTTCGGTCCACTACCAAACTATTTTAGCACCTTTCTTAAATCTATAGAACATCTTAATGGCGTAGTAGATTTCATACTAACAACTGATGCCAATACCGACGAATATAAATTACCAGCAAATCTTAAAGTCTACAAAGAAACTTTCAAAGATTTTCAGAATAGAGTAAAAAACACTCTAGGAGAAAATAATAACATCACTCATCCATACAAACTTTGCGATTACAAGCCATTACGCCCTATTATTTTTTCAGAATACCTTTCAGATGAATATGAATATTGTGGATACTGCGATGTAGACACTGTCTTTGGTGATGTTGAAGGGATACTAAACAAAATAGAATACAAGAAATATGATCGCATAGGACCTCTAGGTCACTTCACTATATATAGAAATAACGGTATTATCAAGTCAATCTACCAAACCGAGATCCCTGGAGACAATGATCCATATCATAAATTTTCATACATCAGCAAAACAACATATCCTTGTCATTTCGACGAAGAAGGTATGAACTTAATATGCGACTACCTAAATATTCCTTTTTATCAAAATGCTTTAGGATTCAACACGGCTGAAAAAACATTCAACATTCATACTTGGAATCACAACAAACACGAACTACTAACATGGGAAAATGGACATACATACAGATACTTCTACGACCAAACTGGTAAAATACAAAAAGAAGAGATGATGTACATTCATTACGGATGTCAAAAATATATGACTCAATTAGAGCCTTTGGGAAATATGTTTTATCTTTCTAGAGAGGGCTTTAAGAATTTTGACCCTAGCAAGTTAGAAGACTACTTAAAGACCGACGGAAGGCCTGATACCGCCGAAGAATTATTACTCGCTTCTAAGACCTATAAAAAGAAACTCAGAAAGAATAGAAGAGAAAGAATTCTTAGAGAACTTAAAACATATGGTCTTCGTGCATTAATAAGAAACATACGATACCGTATACCTAGATTATATGACGTAATATTTAGATACAAAAATCTATAACAATACACTACTCTTCTCACCCCATAGAGCACTCGAGGCACTCCCCGAGTGCTCTATACTATTTCGACTCCTCCCCCCCCCAAAAGCAACCAAAACCCACCAATCAACGTAACAACCACTAATGTACCAATCTAAATATCAGTACATTGATCAAAACACAATACATTATCATATCTAATACTTATGAGTATCAAAAAACTATTACTAGTACTAATAACAACACTTGCTATACACTATCCAGCTATAGCACAGGAGAGTGGTCCAGTCACCGGTGGAGCTGTACGCCAACTCGAATACGACCCAACCACAAACATCTGTACGATTTACGAAGCTATCGATCTACACTATCTAAGCGAACACTGGGAAGATGGTGGTAGTTTCCCATATGAGAATTACAACTTCAAAATCGCAGATGGCATTGAAGAAATCGACCTAAGCGCTTGGCACTCAAACATCCAACTAAAAACAGAGTTCGATGGCAATGGCGCTACTATAAAATTTACAAATATAACAGATGACACCGCAACCGGCCTATTTCAGTGTCTATACGACAAAGCATATGTCCACGATTTGAACATTGTGGGCGAAATACAAAGTTCTGGCAATAGTGATAATGCTGTCCAATGCGGTATTTTATGTAACGTTATATATTTAATTGATGAACAAGAACCTGAAGTTAAGATAAAAAACGTCACCACAGATGGCTACATAAAAGGTAATAACATAACCTATTCTGGTGGCATCGCTGCAATGGCCATGCAAAACACCATCAACCTAGAGAACGTCATAAACAAGGCTCACATAGAGGCTACACATGCTGCTGGCGGTTTGATCGGTAATATTGGTAGTAGTACAACTAGCATAATGAACTGCGCAAATGTAGGTACTATCGCCTTAAGATGTCCAAATAGGGTAGACAATGTTGCAATAGGCGGACTAGTTGGTCTAGTAAATATTGGCGAAGGAAATCAAACCTACACATTATCAATAGAGAATTGCTACAATCGCGGTTCCATATATTCAAAAGCTGAAGATCCTTCTGCCGCTGACAACAACTCCCTTAAGTATTCTATGGGTATGCTTGTCGGCTATTCCCAAATAGACGTATCGTTAACAAATACATATTGTTACTTCGATGGAGAATTCTCTTTCGACAACGAAGCTTATCCAGCCGGTATCTACTACCTAGGAGAAAGAATTAACAACGTCCGCGAGTGCAATATTATAATTAATGACGAAACCATTAACGAAAACACACCTATTACCACGACCTTTTTCTCCGGAACCAACGTCTTCTATTACAACGAGTACGCTGGAGACGCAGAGAAATCTCATTATGTCTCAAAAGAAAGTATCCAAAGTGGCGAAATAGCCTACCGCCTAAACAATGGCCAAGAAAAGGTCACCGAAAATGGTGAAGATATAGACACCCAATGGCACCAAATACTCAATTCATATCCTGTCCTTGCATTTGAAGGCGGACAAAACGTCTATAAGCACGGAGATGAATATAATTTCTTGGATCACAATTACATTAATGGCATCTGCTACGTCGGTTGCTACGAAAAGCCTCTCTTCGACGGCAACTTCGGCTTCATCATCTCCAACCCTGGCCACCTCCGCTGGCTAAACGAAAACTGGGATACAGACGAAGTCCTAGAATACAGAAACTTCGACATCCATTTCGGTAAAATCAACTATCCTGATAACTGGAACCCTGAAGGCTCCGACAGCAGCATTGATGACATCACCTTCTCCCCAGTTACCATAGACCTCACAAATGACGAAGTAGTCAACAACTGGTCCTCAAAAATCAACATTGCTAGCAATGTATACGGTCACGGCTCTACTATCAAGTTTAAAAGCAACGACAATGGTTCAGCAGATTATCGTTGTACCGGACTATTTCGTAGCATCGAAGACAATGTCAATGAAAAAATAGAGATTACCGACCTTACAATAGTGGGTAGTATCTATGACTACTCGGACACCTACAAAGGTGGTTATACAGGTCTACTTGCCGATGAAGTAAAACTTACTACTGCCCAATTAGAAGTTAGAAATATAAAATTATCTGGAGGTATTAGTAACTCATCCGATTATATAGGTACACTATTTGGCGGCATTTTCAGTCAGGGTGACAATGAAGTTACTGCAAATATCAATAACGTAATATCCTATGCCGACATAAATTCAGGCTCCACAATGGGCGGACTCATTGGCTCCTCTACATGCAACTACGTTAATATAACCTTTTGCGCACACAAAGGAACACTATATTATTATCATTACATTCCCCATAATGCAAACATAACTCACACTGTCGGTAGCATGATTGGTACAAGCGCATCCACAGCGTCTATTGAATATTGCTACACTACAAGCAATTATGAGAATACAGACTATTTCTATCGTGGTTCTTTCATTGGGCACCAATCCCCTTACAATGGCGCATCCGTAAAGAATTGCTTTACATACTTTGGAACGCCTAATGTAGATGCCTCTACAAAAATAAATTATTACATGTATCCAGTAGGAAACGCTCAACAAACTACGTCTTCGTCTGATGAAAATTCAAATTCTGAAAACGAACAAGACACCAAACAAGACCCAAAAGAAGAATTATTGCGATTAATGATAGATAGAGAATCTAATATCTACTACTATTCTACCCGATTAGATTCTATTATGCAATATCAACTTAGGGACTACTTCAGCAAGGGCAACGTCATTGGCTATATCATTGGCGAGAACGAAGATGTAAGAAACTTATTCTCACAACAATTATACGCAAATGACAATACGCCATTCGAATACTTCCCTCGCTTCTCATACGAATTAGTAGCGAACGAAACCCAATACACCGTCTACCCTACATGCTCAGAAAACCATTTCTCAAACATCGACCGCAGAAAGAAAAATGATGACAATGAGTTTGAAATAGTAGATGGTAAGTTCGTATACGAACACGTCTTCAGCGATAAAACCCACCTCTGCATCTATTGTAACGCAATAGACGAAGACTATTTCGCAGACAATAGCGAGGTCATCATCGAAGACACAGACGACCTCACATCTATGACCGATATCGTATCAACCCTAACTCAAGCGGGCATTGCTGCAGATATCACCGTAACAAACAATATCGTCTATACCGACGTGGAATACTCCGACCTCTCCACCGATGCCCTAGAGACCATCCTCCCCGATAAGCAGTCTATCGGTACATCAGAGGCTCCTTTCAAGGGTACTTTCAATGGCGAGAGTGGCGACTTTGTCAACTTCGCATTTAAGCAAAATGGCCTCTTCAACTACGTGGGCGAAGAGGGCACCGTATCAGGTCTTAGCATCGTAAATGGCGTAGTCCTAAACGACCTCTCTGGCGAGGACGTAGTAAAGGAGGACGATGGTACCATCTACGCAGCAGCATTGGCAAATGTCAACGAGGGTAATATCGAATACAGCTCATTCGTGGGCGCTATGGCTATCCCTGATGATATCGACCAGGAGAAGGTCAACTTCTGCCTCGTGGGCGAAAACAAGGGCTCAGTATCCTACTCTTTCGCATACTTCACAAATCTCGACGAGGTGAAGGATAAGCTCAACAAGGCGGCTATCATCATCAAGGGTAACTATGGCGTGGGTCGCGGTACAGCTGGTCAAACCAAGAAGGTTGCCTCTAACTCGGCTAGCAACTCGGCTATAACAGACGATCCTTACTATACACCATCCGACTCAGAGCTCACTAAGGGCGAGCGTACCTTCTCTAACGAGGAGTTCGCTAGCGGCGTAGTGGCTTACTGGATGAACTTCGAAGACGAGGGTTACCAGGGTACATACACATGTAAGTATCGTCAAGGCGTCCTCACTCCTGAGCTCTCTAACAATGGCGAGGATGCTGTACATAAGATCATCTACCAAAGCAACAAGTCTACCGCTACCGTTACTGGTAAGGCATACGAGAATAGTGGCTCTACCCTCATCATCACCCTCTCTGAACCTGCTCTCTCAGTCAAGATTGGTGATACCGAGGCCGTACTAACAGCCGATAATACGCGAGCTACCATAAATGTCCCAGTGACTACTGAGGCCGATGTCACAGTAAATGTAACTTTCGCAGGCGCTACAGCCATAGATACCATTACCCCCGACGCAAAAGCTAATGTAGTAGTAGCAGATGGCCGTCTAATGGTATTTGGCGCTGAAGGTCAAAATATTACTATCTTCAACACCAATGGCAACATTGTCTATAGCACAGTGGTAACCTCAAATAGGGTCGACCTCCCTGTCATAAGCCGTGGCATCTACTTCGTAAAAGTGGGCAACCACACCACCAAAATAGTTTTCTAAAAAAAAAACTTTCCCATACAAATCTACTCGAGGTAGAGAGCCCCTTCGCTCTCTACCTCGTTTGTTTTTAGCATATTAAGAAACCACTCCATGTTAAAATACGTAAATTCTCGTAGTTGTATATCTCGCATAGTCTCTATTTTTGTCAAATATAAATACCTACTAATATGAGTGTCAAGAAACTATTATCAGTGCTATTTAGTGCATCCATCATCTCACTTAGCACAATGGCTCAAAATGGTGATAATGCCATTACACCTATAGAACCTAGCCTCAACACAGATGGCGATACTTATATCATCGAGTCTGCAGAGAACATGCACTGGATAAATGAAAACTGGAAAACTATAGCCGATAAAAAATTCAAAATCATCGATAATAGAACCATAAACCTCGATAGTTGGTTCTCCAATATTGCACTTACTACAGAATTCGATGGAAACGGGGCAACCATCAAGTTTAATAGTACCGGCACGTCTGATGATTATGTCACAGTCACTCCTACCGGCTTGTTTGAGAAAATAATAGAGGGTGCTACTGTATCAAACCTAAATATTGTCGGTGAGATTTATAATCCTTCTTCAGATGGAGACGATCTAGGCATATTATGCAACTGCCTAATAATTGATGATGAAAATACTAGCCCTGTTACTCTTCGCAACATCACTACAGATGGCTCAATCAAGACTAGAGGCATGAATGCTGGTGGTATTGCCGGCTCTACTACAGCTAGTGTATATATGCAAAACATCATCAATAAAGCCTCTATTGAGGCCTCATGCTATGTAGGTGGTATATTAGGCCAAGTAAATAAATACGCTCAATCTGTAGAATTAAACTCTGTAGCAAATATTGGTCTACTTAAAATGACTGACCCTTTATTTAATATACCAAATATATACCCTGCTATAGGCGGCATAATAGGATTTATAGAACAATATATAAATGAAGAATCATCACCTGTAATGCTGACAGACATCTCAAGCCGTGGTTCAATAATAGTCACATCTACAAAGGATGTAGACATTACTTCAATGGATAATAGTGTTTGTATATTTGTCGGCAATACAGGAAGAGGTATCACATTCAAGAATATTTGTGCAATTTTTTATGGACAGATTGATAACGGTAATGGAGAGATAATAGAAGCCGGATTGTATAGCTTCGAGAAGCGAGTACACTTCGAATATGGTTGCCCTTGGGTAGGATGGGGAGAGAGTGAACCTGGTATAATTTATGAAGGAAAGAACTACTCATACTATACTGATGAGAATGGCAACATTGTCAGTGGGTGTAACCCTTTGGAAGACTTCCAAAACTGTCAAATAACCTATTTTCTTAATAACGAACTAGAAGAAGAGAAGAGTTCATGGCGCCAATCCCCTGACGGCTACCCTATCCTCGCTATCGAGGGTGGCGGAGACCTCGTCTATAAGCACGGCAATACCTACAACACTATGCCTCATGCCTACAACGAAGAGGGCTACTGCCAAGGTGGCGAGGGCTGCTACGAACATCCAAACTTTACAAACGATGGCATAATCATCTCAAACGCAGGACAACTCCGTTGGTTAAACGAAAACTTCTATTCAGAAGAAATGTCTAATTATCGTTACTCCAACATTCACTTCGGTGCCGTATTTATTGCGCCTCGAAGTACATCAAACCAAGGACCTAACCTAATACCTGTTACTATCGACCTTACAAATGGAGACCCAAATAACAACAATTGGATCTCTAATATAAATGTCTACGCAAATGTATACGGCCACGGCTCTACCATCAACTTTGTAAGTTGTAGCTACGACCCCAAAACTCCTGTTACTGGACTATTCAATATGATTGGTGGCGAATACGAACAATCTGAACAATACAGCGAGTTAACAATAAACGATCTAAACATCTATGGTACCATATATTCTAATAATCAATTAGGAGATCCAGTGGGTAACTATATTGGCCTACTCGCCAATGCCGCTAGGTGTAATATCAATACACGCATTGAAAATATTAAACTATACAACTACATAGATGAGTCAATAGATGCGCCCTCAGGCATATCTACATCCATACCTGCTCAAGGTTCTCTTATCGGCGAAGCGTGTGGCTCTCAATGTACAGTATACTTGTCCAATATCGTCTCTGAGGTTAATATCAATGGCTCTATGCGCATGGGCGGACTACTAGGCTCAGGCCAAAATGTCAATATCTCATACTCTACTTATAAAGGCACAATGAATTATAGCTCAGATCTAATATTCGAAGGTTGGCAAGGTGAGTATAGTATGGGCGGACTCATAGGTTACGCCTCGGGCAATATCAATATCAACTATTGCTATACCTCTGCTCCTATGTACAATTACGAGCGTGATGATGTATACATGGGTACATATATTGGAACTAGAGACAAATACGATGAGAACGACCAAACAACTCTAGAATTCTGCTACGCGTACTATGTCAATGAGGAGCTAGAGCCAACAAATTATAGTTATCTCGCTGTAAACCCTATAGGTTATATAAAAGAAACCGAGGCACCATATATACTTAACAGCGAAAAAGTTACACGCCCTCAATCCGAAAGAGAGGCAGAAAATATCGTTACATATAATTACGACAATGGTATCTTCCATTACTTCCCTTCAATAGATAAATACCAAAAGAATGTCGTACTAAACTATTTCAACCGCGGTGAAGTATTGGGTGTCATCATAAATAATGGTGGCGCTGGCGAGGATTCTCGTGATATGTTCTCTCAGAACCTAGGCGAAATAATCCCAGAAGAGTTCGAATCTTGCCCTCGCCTAGTATTTGAACTTGGCACTAATGAGGATATATACCCCGTCTTCAACACCTGCTCTAAAGAGCCTATATATTCTAACACCGACCGCAGACGAAAAAATGAAGAAACTGGTGGTTTTATCTTAGACGAAAATAAGCAGTACGTATACGACCACGTCTTCAACCCCAAAACCCACCTCTGCATCTACTGTAACGCAATAGACGAAGACTATTTCGCAGACAATAGCGAGGTCATCATCGAAG
>JAUNDI010000053.1 GCA_030526155.1 Bacteroidia bacterium | reverse complement strand
CAACACAGATTAAGATACGTAAGCCTTTGTCTGATGATGATTTGTCTATTGCGGTGTTGCCAAAAGATATTACTTCGTTGGTAAATGAGTGTATTCCACTTATTATTACTCCAAAAGAGGGTGGTATTAGCAAGTTGACACTTTGCTTCCAGAATTTGAAGTATTTGAGTTCTGCATATCGAGTATATTTGCTTGATAGATATACAGAGGAGCTTAAGGATATTCGTGTGACATATCCTAGTGAGTATAATGTGCCTGATCCTGATCAGATAACAGATGACAGATTCTATCTTGTGCTTACTAAGGTGGGTCAGACTCCAGAACCAAATATCCCTTCATCTAATCCTACATTTATTGAGGATGTTGAGACTGATGACTTTAGTAATATTAAGATAAGAACTGAAGGATCTAATGTAATTGTTTCTGATGTACCTGAGAGCATGATAGGTGAGCCTATTAAGCTTTATAACTTGAGAGGTCAGCTTGAGGCTACAACTGTTGCTGAGAAGGAGAATGTATTGGAGGCACAGTCGACTGGTATTCACGCTGTATCGATAGACAAGCAGGGTACTAAGAAGATTTTAATTGGTAAAGTATTTTAAATAACTCTATGAAGAAAATTAGCAGATACGAGAAGCCAGAGTTGGTATTCTTTGAGAAAGATTTGTCGGTTTATACTACGTCTACGTATGTGAATCCGAATTATGGCTATGTGGAGACTGAGGGTAACGGTCACCAATCGAATACTCGTCCACAGAGGCCTACTAAGTCGGATGCTACTAGTCAGTCGACTGGTATTAACGATTACAATCCTTTCCAGTAGTATTTGTTATATTTGATATAATGCCCAACAGTAGTAAAATGCTGTTGGGTTTTTGTGGTTATAGGTGGGTGTGGCTTTGTTGTTGGTGTTGAGGTAAGGATTTGTGTTGTCTTCGCTTAGGGAATATTGGGATTTGTGGAGTAAATGGGTGAGATTGTTGTGTGGCTTTGGTTTAGGGGCTTTGTGGGGTAACTTTGGTATGTCTTTTCCGTATGACTTTCTAATACTGCAGGGTGAAGTGTGCTCTGTGTAATATTATGTTTGACATTTTATTGTAAACAATATATGACAGCGATGAGAAACTATTTTGTATTTGTTGTTCTTGTTATTATTAGTGTTTTGGTGGGGCCTGAGGTTTTTGCTCAGGGGAAGAGGTTTTATGCCTACTATGAGGGTCAGTGGACAGATCCTACAAACTGGACATTGAACTCGTCTGGTAATATTCCTGATAACCCTACGAATGCTTATCCTGGAGATCCTGATCGTGTTGGTAGTGATCAGGACGAGGTAGTTATTGGTACAGGTAAGAAGATTAACCTTGATAAGACTATTAGGATTAAGAATATTGATATCCGTGGTACTTTGTCGGTGGATAGTGATAAGAAGAAGCTGAACGATAAAGGAGAGTGGGTATTGGACGATGATGTTGTAAAGGCTAATCCATCAGCTTTGATTGTTAAAGGTGGAGAGTTGAAGGGTACTGATGAGGGTATTTTGGAGATGCGAAGCCTATCTTTCATTTGGTTTGAGGGTGAGGATGGTACGAAGTACTATGAGAATAATGAGCCTAAGACCGATGCGTCATCGTTGGCATATATTAGATCACACAATAAGTTGTATAATATTGGTAATATTGTTTTGGTAGGTAATCACTATCGAGATATACCATGTACAGATAAGTTTGGTTCGATTACTATTAAGGGAGATAGATTCTTCTCTTTGTCTGATTTTACTGTAAAGCGAGACTTGGTTATTAAGAGCGGTTCGTTCTTTACTATAGGCTCATTGACCGAGTCGGCCCATGTGACTGTAGAGCGAGATGTGCTAGTAGAGCAGGGAGCTGTTTTGATGGGTACTCCACAGATTAAGAAGTATGCTTCGATGAAAGATCCTAATGCTGCAGGATATAAAGAGTATTGGGAGAATACTGTAGGTACTATTACAGTGAAGCGAAACTTTGATAATCTTGGCAATGTAGTATTTTCGCAGGTTGCGCCAAAAGTTGATGTGACTTTTAATGTTGGCGATGGTGAGATTGTCTTGGGTAAATACCCTGAAGATGGAACTGTTCATAATGCGGAAGATTTTTATACAAAGGGAGAGTCTTATTGTTATGATTTGCATAGACAAAACTGTAAGATGAAACTTATCTTCTCAGGAGAGGGTGATTCTCGTTTAGCTATGACTGGAAATACTGATATATATCAGTTGATTTGTGATAAGGCGGAGGGGTATAGTGTAGAGATAGAGTCAAAATCTGATGTTAATTCGTCATTAGATGATTGTTCGTTGTTAACTGGTATTAGGATTACAGGCTCTAATAGTAATGGTTATTCAACTATTGATAATATTGACCCTATTTATAGTACCAATGCTATTACTCGAAGACAATCATTGTTACAGATTTGGGCGAATGTAAAGACAATTGATGAGAATCAGCCTGTAGATAAGTTACCTATTTATATTAAGTCGGGTACTTTGAAGTTAGGTTCTGGCGTTGCTCTTAATCAGGTAGGTCCGAAGTTGTTTATTCCTAGTGGAGCTGAGTTGGCTGTAAATGGTGGTAGTATGTCTCTTGTTAACACTGCCAATTATAATCCATATATTGATTTGCAGGGTTCTTTGTCTATTACCTCGGGAAGCATTATTTTGGATGGTGAGTCAAAGGGTATTGTAGCAACGAATAGTAGTACTGCATCTAGGGTAGTTATAAAGGGTGGTGAGGTTCATACTACTCGTTTGACATCTGAGCCTAATTGTAAGATTGTTTATAAGCAGGATGCTGGTAAGCTTTGTTTTGATGTAAAATCTGGAGCTGATGCTGGTGCAACATTCCATAGAACTTCGTTTGCTATTGCAGAGGGAGGTGAGGTACATGTTACAGGTGGTGAGATTCTTTTTGAGGAGGCTCCAGATAAAGATGCTATAAATACGATGTTTATAGATTTGAAGAGTGACTTTGCTACGGCGGACTTTTCGAAATCTACTATGACGTTTTCTACTAAGGGAGAGCATACTGTAAGTTTGAGGAATACTATATTGGGTAATGTTACTTTGGAAGGTGATAAGAGTGTAGACTTTCAGCAGCCGGAGGGAAGTAATGTTATCAAGATAGCTGGTGATTTGAAGTTGGATGATGCTGTAGTGATGCGTACGCCAGTTGAGTTGGAGCTTCAGGGTGATTTGATTGCTATGGGGACATCTTCATTTGTAGGCCATTTTGTAAATAATGAGAATTACACTTTTATTGGTCGAGAGACATTTAGAGGTTCTTTGACAAATACAGGAACGTGGTTTATGCACCAACATACTGAGAAAAGTGGTTATGTGAAAGATGGTAATGGTTACAAGTATGTGACATATTATGTATGTAATGGTAATGGTAATAATGCTCATGGTTCTTGGATGACTGTAGATTGGTATGATAAAACGTCTTCTGAACAGTATACCCTCTACACAAATTTGATATGTACAGGAAATAAGAACACAAAGATACAGACACAGAATCCAATTATTCTTAGTAGTCTTACATTAAAGAAGGATGTTAAGGATGCTAAAGTGACGATTGATAAAAATTCATATGTGTCACTTGGTATGCCTAAGTCAAATAATGGTCACCCTGGTAAGGGATTACAGGCTATACAAGGAAAGTTGGTTGGCCCTGTATTCTTTACAGCTGTAGATGATGGACAGGAGATTTATCAGGGTACGAATGCAGATTTGACTGGCACTTATTTGAACTTTGCTGGAGGTGCTCTTGGCGATGCAGATAAGGGAACTATATATTTAATGTCAGATGTTCATGCTAGAGCTGCACAATTCTTGAATAGTAGGGACAGGAAGTGTATAGTCTATTTAGGTGAGTATAATTTAAAATTGAACTTTGTGGGTGATTATATTGATGGTAAGAATATCATACCACGAAGGAATGAGAAGACACAAGGCTATACAGAGGAGGACGTATTCTCATATAATAGATCGTTCTGGACTGACGGTACGGTTTCGGCAGGAGGCTTGTCGTTGCGATTGGTAAAGAGACCTTCGTCACAAGCGAATGTTGATGGCGGTAACTATTATAATGTGTTGTATCCTATAGGATATGATGAGGGATATGCGCCTGCTAAGATTAATACTAATTTTACTTTCCCAGAGGGAGGTGATAAAGCTTATTTAAATGAATTGGTATTGGCTGATTGCTTTTTTACTATTATTCCTGTAAAGACAAAGCACCCAGCTGTACCACAAGGTGGAGATGCTATAGATGTTTATTGGAGAACCAAGGTAGAGAATCTAGGTTCTACTCCTATTGAGTCTATTAACCAGAATGCTGATAATGATGGTTATAGATGTCGTTTACTTTTCCGTTTGCCATCAAAAGATAATAAAACAGTTGTAGCTAAGTTTAAGCCAACTACAGAGACTGTAGCTACTGCTCCTTTGTCAAAAGATGATTTACAATGTGCGACTGACAAGCAGAAGCAAGATATTAATAGCTTGGCCGAATGGTGGAACCAAAGCACTAATATGTCTGTTAGAAAGGCGTATATTTACCAAAATAATATATGGCATGATTTAACAAGAAGAGCATGGTGGTTAGACTGCAATCCTAGTGAAGCTGCTCCATATAGAGATTGGGGAGCAACTTTATTGGAGGGTTATCTTGAAGATGATAGAGAAAAACCATGGCCAATATTACATACATCGAATTATTCTAGAAATTCAAGAAGAACTAATGATTCTTGGTATGGGAAGATGTTCCCACTTCCTATTGACAATTGTTCTAACTCATTCAATATAGCCTTTGGTGCTGCTTTGATTGATGGAGATTGGACATCTGGTAATGGTTTGGAGGGATGGAAGTCTTATGAGTTGTACTCTGAGCCTGCTGATGGTGGTAATGTAGCTTCTTGGACAAATGGTAATGATTGGTACTATATTGATAATACGGGAGCAAAGAAAAAGGGACATGCTCCTGGGGCTACTGATGTGGTACATATTCAGACTGGTCATGAGGTTAATTATGAGACTGCACAAGGTTTGAAGTGTAACCAGTTGGTTGTTGATGGTAAGTTGACACTTGGAGAGAAGGTTAGAAATTGTGATGTACATCAGATTAGTGGTGATGGTACTATCGTTTACTATGTGGATGTTTCAAATAAAGATGACATAAATACTGCACAAAATTGGAAAGATAGTTGGGATGTTGCAAATAAGGAGGCTAACTTCTTGGTACCTAATAATCCTAATGATGGATATGACTATACACTTTTCCAGAAGAATCCAAAAGCAACGATGGTGTTCTTGTTGACAGTTACTAAGGCTAATGGTGCGCAAGCAAACGGGGATAAGGTATTCTCATTGCCTACGTGGCTTGGTGACTATCCTAACTTGCGTATTGAGTATGAGGGGAAAGGTCGCCAGGATAGGCATAGCGCTGATATGTCGGGTGTAACAACTAAAGAGATAGTTGTCAATGGTAATTTTGAGGTAACGATGGTGAACTTTACCATTGGTACTAGTGCAAACTTTAAGTCGTTCAAGGTAATGGGTACGACTACCTTCTCGGAGGGGTCGGTATTTACGGCATCGGATGACCCTGCATTTGACATGCATTTGCGTGGCGATGTGAAGTTTGAGGGTGAGGCACAATTTGTGAAGCGCAGTGGTAATTTGCATTTGTATGGTAATATTACAAATGATAAGGGAAGCTCGGATAAGATAGTATTGAAAGATCAGGTATATTTTGAGGGTACGTTAGACCAAAGTATTAATGGTCCGTTCACCATTGATAATGCTACACAATTTAATGTGAATGTACCTGAGAAGAATACAGTCTTCATGAAGGGAGCTATGGACCAGAAGAGGGTTACAATTACAGTTGGCAACAAGGGAAATGTTACAATAAACACTACAGATGATATTTGTTCGACATTACGACTTAATATTGAGAAGGGTAAGTTTGACTTCTGTCCTGATGTTAAGCAAGTTGGCATACAGATAGCCGGTGACAAGGGTGGAGTTTTGAGAATACCTACCGGAGCTGGTCTTGCGGTAAATAATGCTACTGTGTGTACAGATGTGTCTGTATCAGACGGTTTGGATGCGTATTCTATTTTGCTTGATGGTATTTTAGAGATAGGCGATCAGGTGAAGGGAGAGTTGACCACTAAGTCGAAGTGCACAGGAAAGATGGGTGGTATAGGCTATCTATCTAATGCACAGATAGATATGGCAGATAATAATGCTACGCTCTCTGCTGCCTTTATTTCGCCCTATAGTGATGAAGGTAAAATTATATTCAACGTAGGAGAAGTTTGTTATGTTAAGTTGGGCGGTGCAAATGGAGATGTTATAACAAGGACTACTGATAAAGGTATCCTTGATATAAGGGGAGCATCGTCTTCGTTGACAGCTGCTGCTAATTCGGTATTTGATATTACTGCTACATCGATGAGTAGTAATGTGATACCAGCCATTAGGATTACTGCAGAGAAGACAACCTTGCGTGAAGGTATGACTATGAATATAGATGTACCAGGAGAGGTGGTAGGTTTGTATTCATTGCCATTGCAGAATGTGAATATAAAGGAGAATACTACGGTAAAGGCTATGAATATGGCGTCTTGGCCATTGCAGATAGATGGAGATTTGGCTACTAAGGTAGGGTCTACTTTGGATTTGAACGGTTATAATCTTGATTTGAATGGTGGTTGGGCACATGATGGAGAGTTTATAGCTGGCCCGAATACACATTTCAACAATGTTGACTTTGTATCAAGTGTGAATACGAAGTTCAACAACCTTACTACTGATGGAAATGTGAAGATTTCTGATAGAGATCAGAGTGGGGTAGTAGTTTGGGTAGGCGATAAGTTTGTCCTCAACACAGGAGATGTGACTATGAAGTTGAAGAGCGGAAGCTTGATACATGACTTTGTAGGAGTGGTAGTTGAGAATGTGAGGGCAAATGGTGCTCTAGGATCTACGGTAGGAGAAGAGAGGTCAAGTAACCTTTTGGTCTGCACTGGAGATATAGAGATAAAGTATGGTACAGAGGTGAAGAGTGCTGCTGATGCGGCAGTGGATTCGCCAGCAGGTATATTTGCGTATTCTACAGAAGAGTATACATCATTATACTGCGAGGGTACTTTACCAGTATTGAGGTTGTCTAGTGAGAGATTTATACAGTCGAACAAGACACAAGGCTATCCTATCTGTGTGAATAAAGAGTTGCAGTTGGCTGGTGCTATATATAATATTGGATCTAACAGACTCCGTATTATGAACGGCGCCAAGATAGTCAACGGTATGGGAGACAGCACAGTAGACAACTTCAGCAAGGATAATATGATTGCTTCGAACTTGTCTAATACCGACCATGGTGTAGAGGTAGAGTTTGTGAGCTCCGACCAAGCCTTGTCGTTGGTATTGCCATTAGGAGCGACAACGAAGTATACCCCTGCTGTACTTGAGAATATGAAGATGACGGTAAATGTAGGTGCATCTTCAGAAGAGAGGACACTACGTATAGCGCCAAATGCCTTTGTATTCCCAGGTGCTTTGGATGACCAGAAAGATAAGGTGCTACAACACTTCTGGACAGTATTCCAGGGCAATGGTTTGTCGATAAACAATAATAACGGTGGTTATATGCAGTTTGAGACACTATTCTCGGATGTAAGACCAAATAGTGGAGATGACGAGGTAACTGTCGATATGATTAATGATCAAAACGATGGTACATATGGTATTGCCGTTTTGATGAAAGATGATAGAAAGTGGATACGTAAGAGTAATGTAGATAAGCCAGGTGTTCTTAGCTTGAAAGATGAGAATAAGACATTGGTATTGAAGTATCCAAAGCTATCAGAGTTGACCAACTTGTCGGGTTACTATATGGCAGCCTTGACAAAGCAAGAGTTGTATGTCTTTGAGTATACATCTAAGACATCAGGTTATGCTTGGACAGATGGACATACTGATGGAGTGACACCTATGCAAGTAACATATACTTGGGAGAAGAAAGATCAGCAAGATAAAGTTCTTGAGTCGGGTAGTGGTACTTACGATATGTATCCAGGAGTAGCTACATGGGATTGTATCTATTTGGATATAGATGGAAACCTACTCTATGAGTATGGCAAGCAGTATACAAAGGGAGATCTTCAGGGCTGTAGAATAAATATCTCTAAGGGCACTGAGATTGATGTAGATAAAGATTACTGGCATACTATCTCTATGAATATTGATGGAGATGGTACGGTAGACAAGGCAAATAATGGCTTCTTGGTACTTGGTGAGTCGAAACAGCACAACTTCTCTACTTTGGATGGTAGAGGATGGCTAGGTATTTCGAGACCAGAGATGCCAGCTGCAAGTTACACAAGCTTTATCTCTAAGGGAGGTGGTACCCTTGTTTATATGGGTGGTACTGCAGCAGCTCCTAAAGACTATACGATACTTACATCTGATGCATCGGTAAACAACCTTATTGTTACTGGTGTAGGAAAGAGAGTATGGAGATGGCCAAACCAGCTTGCTGTACAAGGAGAGTTTGTGATGGGTCCTGAGGCGGGAGATAATATCACGCTTGAGTTGAGCAGACAATCCGTAGTACGCTTTGGCGGTGATGTACAGCTAGGTAATGGTACTATGGTAGAGAATGGTGAGTATGTATTCAACGGTTCTGAGAAGCAGACAGTGAAGAATACTGCAGGATCTAGTACACCATTTAGAGTATTTAAGTTGACTATTCAGAATGGTGCAGGAGTTGAGACCAAGACACATATCAAGGTAGGAGACGAAAAGGACAACGTAGGTGCTACATTGAACTTTGTGGATGGTAAGCTTACTGTAGGAGATGGTGGTGCTGTAACGGTATATGATAATCAGGATAAGACAATTACAGGTTATTCTTCTGATAGGTATGTTGTAGGTGCTCTATCTAGAAATGTAGGTACTGGTGCGCTCTCGATATTCCCTATTGGTAATGAGGGATTGTATGCTCCTATATCATTGCAGGCATCGGTAAGTACAAGTATGTGGAAGGCTACATATTGTACAGATATGATTTCCAAGGGCGAGAGCGATGTAAATAATGTATCGGTATTGCCAAATAATAGCTATTGGAAGATAGATAATAATGAAGGTAAACTTGCTAGGGTGAAGTTGCATTACTCTAAGAAGGTAATACAATCTGAGCAAGCCCTTAATTCGAAGACCTATACTATAGTTACCAAAGATATGAAGGGAGCTGCAGGTAAGTGGTCGGAGATGCCATCAAATTCGGACGCTAGTTGGAATTTGGAGTCGGTAGATGCTCACAATGGTAAGCAGCAAGATGGAGTAAGTGCAAGATTGGTAACATTTGGTCAGGTTAAGACAGAGAACAAAGCGCCAGGATGGAGAGGAACACAATCTAAGGATTGGTTTAACAAGAACAACTGGAGCTTTAAGGAGGTACCAGGCAATAATGATGATGTGGTAATACCATCGGGCTTGAAGAATTACCCTGTGATATCAGGAGTAACGGCAGCACAGGTGAAGTCTATTGTGATGGAGAGTGGTGCTACCTTGACTATAGACAAGGGATCATTGATGGTTACAAATGATATTAAGGTAACAACAGCTGGTGGTCTACGCATAAAGCATGCTCCAAGTAGAATGTCAAGTATCATAGCTAATAATATTCTTGATGCTAATGGTGATGAGTATAATACAGCTTGGATACATAGATATTTGGAGGGAGGAAGATTGTACTATGTAGGATCGGCAGTGTATGAGTCGCCATTGCTACTTACACCAACACCATCTTGGGATTTTGCTCATATTTATAAGCCAAATAAGGATGATGCGGCACCTGGTGATTTGTATGAGGTATATCCAGAGAATAAGAATACTATTGGCAAGTATGAGATAGATGCCTTTACGGGTACTGTAGCATTTAGTGCTTGGGATAAGTGGGAGCAGATAGGAAAGCTATATATGAAGCCTACCTATGAGGCGACTATTTATGGTGAAGGTGATGATGACAAGAGAAAGGGATATAACGGTTGGTATTTGATGACTAATCCATACCCTGCGCCTATTACCTTGCAAGACATTAACTTTGGCGAAGGCATAGAGAAGGCTGTACATGTACGTACCTTCCAGGGTGGTGAGTATGTATGGGCGACCTCGACAGTGGCTGGAGCTATAAATGGTGGAAGCAACGAGATAGCACCACATCAGGCATTCTTTGTGAAAGTTACTGGTAATGGAGATATAAAGAACTTCCAGATAAGGAAGCCATCGATAGTTAAGACATCTACATTGAAGTCGGCTACACTTGGAGGCATATCAGACGAGGTAGTTGCAACATTTGTATTGACATCCGAGATAGATGGTGAGGAGAATGAGAGAGAGATGTTGTGGAGATTTGGTAAGGGATCATTTGATGTAACAGAAGATGATGTACACCTATATGGTGGCAACAGTCAGGAGATAGGCGTATATAAGAATGGTGAGATTATGGCTGTGCCATCGTACCCTAATGTTAGTGAGATGAGAGAGTATATCTTCCCACTATATGTTAAGGTAAATGATGAGACAAATAGAGCTACTATTAAGATGCCATATTCGGTATTCCGTTCGGAGTTTGTAGAGATGGTACTTGTAGATAAGGAGCTTGGGGTGGAGCAGGATTTGCGTAGTAACTTCAAGTATACCTTTGACTGTGAGCCTGGCAAGGCTTATGAGGATCGTTTTGAGATTAGGATTACCAATGCATTGGGTAACGATGTAGTGGAAGATGACAAAGACGATGATCAGGGAGGTACTGCTACAGGTATTGAGGATGTGGATAGTGATGATTGCGGTTCGATAGCTATCTTCAAGGTAGAGGACGAGGTGTTAGTGACTATCTCTGAAGAGATCTTTGATGGTGAGGCTACTATTAAGATTATTGATATCAAGGGTGTAGTGGTAGCACAGAAGAAGATTGTGGAGAATAGTGGTAAGATACAGTTGCCATCGGTGAAGGGAATCTATGTAGTGGAGGTAGCTTCGGGCAGTGCTGTAGAGTTTAGAAAGATTAGAAGATAATTATTTTAGAGATGACAATTGACGAGATAGTAAAGTCGAGATATTCCGTTAGAGCCTATAAGGCAGATGCGGTAAGTGATGAGCAGATAGGTGAGTTATTAGAGATAGCTCACCTTGCCCCATCGGCTTGTAATAAGCAGCCTTGGCAGATACATGTAGTGAGAAGCAAGGATATGCTTGAGAAGATAGGGGAGTCGTATTCGAGAGATTGGTTTAAGACAGCGCCTTGTGTGTTGGTATTGGTATCAGACCATGAGGCTAGTTGGAAGAGACAAGATGGCAAGGACCATGCTGATGTTGATATTGCGATATTGGCAGACCATATAACGCTTAAGGCGGTAGAGATGGGGCTTGGTACGTGTTGGGTTTGTAACTTTGACAGAGAGGCTGTGGTGAAGGCTTTGGGTCTTGGTGAAGGGTTAGAGCCAGCTGTTTTGTTGCCACTTGGTGTACCTGATGTGGATGCTAAGGCCAAAAGTCGCAAAACAATTGAAGAAATAGTACATTTTTGGTAAAAAGAGTGTATATTTGCATCGAGTTACGAGAAATACGTACGAGAAACTCGCATAAACAAAGACAAAAAACAAAATAAAACATCTAGACTATGAAAGTCACAGTAGTTGGTGCAGGTAACGTTGGTGCTACAGTAGCTGACGTGTTGGCATACAGAGAGGTTGCCAATGAGATTGTACTTCTTGACATCAAGGAGGGCGTTGCAGAAGGTAAGGCTCTTGATATTTTCCAAAAATCGCCTATTACAATGTACGATTCTCGTACAATAGGTGTAACAAATGACTATGCACGTACAGCAGATTCTGACGTTGTAGTTATCACATCAGGTCTTCCACGTAAGCCAGGTATGAGCCGTGATGACCTTATCGGAGTTAACTCTGGTATTGTTAAGAGTGTAACAGAGCAGGTTGTAAAGTATAGCCCTAATGCTGTTATTGTTATTGTGTCTAACCCACTTGATGTAATGACATACCAGGCACACTTGACATCACAGTTCCCACGTAACCGAGTAATTGGTATGGCTGGTGTACTTGATACAGCACGTTACAAGGCATTCTTGGCTGAGGCTCTTAATGTTTCTGTAAAGGATATTCAGGCAGTTCTTCTTGGTGGTCATGGTGACACAATGGTTCCACTACCACGTTATACAACTGTAGGTGGTATACCTGTAACTGAGTTGATCGACATGGATAAGCTCAATGCTATTGTAGAGCGCACAAAGGTAGGTGGTGGTGAGCTTGTTAAGCTCATGGGTACATCTGCATGGTATGCTCCAGGTGCTGCTGCAGCACAGATGGTTGAGGCTATCGTTAAGGATCAGAAGAGAGTATTCCCAGTATGTGTTAAGCTTGAGGGTGAGTATGGCATTGATGACTGCTACCTCGGTGTACCAGTAGTATTGGGCAAGAATGGTGTTGAGAAGGTTCTTGAGCTCAAGCTTTCTGCTGAGGAGATGGAGCTTTTGCAGACATCACGCAAGCATGTACTTGAGGTAATGGCTGTGCTTCAAAAGTAAGATTTTTTGCCCGATAGGGTGAATTTAGATAAAAGAGCGTATCTGGGGATATGCTCTTTTTTTTCTTCATTTCTCTTCTGTCGTCACAGAAGGTGAAGCCCAACCGTTGTAGAGACGGAGCATGCTCCGTCTTCAATGCCGCTAGGTGAAATGTGTTGATTTCTAGACGGTTGGGAGACGGGGCATGCCCCGTCTCTACGGCTGCATAGATATGAAGCCCTTTTTGCCGCTTAAAAGGAATATTTTCTTTACGCCTCTTCGCTTAATGCGACTTTTCTCTTCATTTCTCTTCTGTCGTCACAGAAGGTGAAGCCCAACCGTTGTAGAGACGGAGCATGCTTCGTCTTCAATGCCGCTAGGTGAAATGTGTTGATTTATAGACGGTTGGGAGACGGGGCATGCCCCGTCTCTACGATCGCACAGATATGAAGCCCTTTTTGACGCTGAAAAGAAATATTTTCTTTACGCCTCTTCGCTCAATGCGACTTTTCTCTTCATTTCTCTTCTGTCGTCACAGAAGAGAAACGAAGCAAAGAGAAGAAGACCCGCTGTCGCTACGAGGCTAAAAATATTTCTTTTCAGCTAAAGGGCTTCAAACTCGCTTCGCTCAGACAGGAAGCCCTTCTTAA
>JAUNDI010000085.1 GCA_030526155.1 Bacteroidia bacterium | reverse complement strand
GCCGTAAAAAGCTTCAGAACCAATACTAGTGACACTATTAGGAATAGTTACAGAAGTAAGACTGCTACAGTACTGAAAAGCACTAGAACCAATACTAGTAACACTATAACTCTGCCCATTATACGTTACAGTGGAGGGAATCACAACATTACCAGAATATGCAATCCAATTATCCAGACGATATGAAGTATAATACGTCACACTCACCTCAGAAGTGCTATGGTTAGTAATATTATAATATATACCACCCAGTTTAAAATCATACGCCATCGCATTCACCCCCATGCAAATGGCAATCAAAACCATCAGTAGTTTACGTATCATATCCAGTCTGTTTTTGTGTTAGTTAATTTAATCACGTTAATAAGGCATCCGCCTATTTTCCTCAGGCAAGAACTCTTCTCTGCCCCATGAGGACCTACAACTATTCTCAGTTTCATAAAACATGCTGTGCGGAGCAGGCCCCATTGCTCCATAGTTTATTAATTTTCTCATCCCCAATATACACACAAAAAGCGTGGAGCCATTCTCTGACTGCCCACGCTTCTAGGTATTAGGAGACCCTTACTGTTGACAATACAGAGAGACCTCCACGCCGATATGTATATATACCTCAAGTGTACCACAGGCTTTAGCCTACAGCACACCCTAGGAGGTCATATACCACCCCGTGACGTCTATCTCTACTTGCCAATTGACAGTAATTCTAGAAGTTCCTAATTTCAGAAGCGTCAACCGACAGGCGAATTATAGCGCCTTTTATATGTATATCATATCTCCACACCCACACAATTCCATCGAATCATGCCCTCAGCGCGGAGAATGTGTAATTATACGTAGATAATCCGCATTAGTTTCAAGCGACTCCATAGAACTGCAATCTATAATATTAAACTAAGTAAAACAATCTGTATAATGCAAAATGGTATATTTCAGCACATGGATATATCACATATAATGCCCACAAAAAATGAGTGCCAATAATTATCCCCACCCGTACTAATAACAACATAATTCCCTACATTTGCACAAACCATATAAAACAAAATCTATGAAACAGTTTAACTACATCAAATCAAATGCCTTCACTTCTCAAAATAGCGAAGGTAATCCAGCAGCAGCTCTATTCCTTCGTGATGAAGTTTTATCTCCTTCAGAAATGCAACAAGTAGCATCAGAGCATAAGGGGTTCGTTATGGAGACGGTCTTTTGCTCTAAGTCTGATTGCGCCGACTGCAAGCTCACATATTACTCGTCAGAGTGTGAAGTAGATTTCTGTGGTCATGGTACAATAGCTACTATGTATTCCTATATTAAAGAGAATCCCAACCTTCTCTCTCGTCCTGTTCTGGAGGTAGAGACCAATCGCAAGGGTGTTATTAATGTATATAATGAGATAGAAAGTGAAGATGCGGTATATATTGAGGCTCCTGCACCTATAGAGTACCCAGTAACCCTTTCTGCCAGCGAGATATCCAAAGCACTTTCACTACCAAGGGGCTCAATAGATACTATTCAAAGAATTAGGATCATTGATGCTGGCTTGCGCACTCTTATTGTTCCTATCTCCTCATTGGAGCGCGAGATATCTGTCTATCCTGATATCAATACCCTAAAATCATTCTGCCTAAAAAACGACATAGATATCATTCTTATCTTCTCTTTCGAAGTGGAGGATATGAATAACTTCGCCCACACGCGTGTCTTCGCCCCAAAATATGGCTACCTGGAGGACCCGGCAACAGGCTCAGGAAATAGTGCTTTCGCTAACTACCTTCTATCTGAGAATCTATGGAATGGCTCTCCAATAACAATAGAACAAGGGGGTGATGATAGAATCTACAATGCGGTCAAATTAAAGACTCACGCACAAAAAGTTCTGTTTGGAGGTCGCGCTACTAAGAAAATAGAGGGGGGTTATTACATATAGGCCCACGTGTGGGGGGGGCTTTTGATGACCTGTGGCCTTATCAAATGAGGCAATATTGCGTGAAACGTTTTAACATAGCGTACGGAGGCTTTTCATGAAAAGGCTCTACAGAGTAATATAAAAAAGCTTTTACTTACCTAGTA
>JAUNDI010000052.1 GCA_030526155.1 Bacteroidia bacterium | reverse complement strand
GGTTTCATGGTGTCATTGGGTGTGTTTGGTAGGTAGATGGCATCTTGATTTGGGATAACATTAGTTGTTAAGTTCGATGACAATACCAATACAACAATCAAATAAATAAATTGATACAAGAACGTAAATAATGTACTACACTAAAAATAGTCAATCACTTGCAATATCTCACAAATGTTACTATAATGCGCGCACGGGTGTGTGAGAAATACTACACTATGTAAGATGTAAGATTGTAAGATGTATGTGTTCTGATACGGGGCCTTTTCATGAAAAGGCTATACAGGGGGTAATAATGTCTCCATAGCTTTCAAGGTAAAGATTTAGCATATTTTCAGAAAACTACTCTTGATTTATCCATAATGCTAAGTAACTTTGTACCGATTTATTCAACCAAAAGGAATTTATGAAACTCATCGTTAAGACGCATTTAGGCGTGGAGGATTTGCTCGCCAATGAGCTTCAAGAGTTAGGTGCTACAGAGATCGCAGCAGAGCGACGTGCGGTGGCTTGTCAGGCCGACCTTGAGACTATGTATAAAATCTGCTATCGTTCGCGATTTGCATTACGTGTACTCATAGAGGTAGTAAAATGTAAGCCAGAGACAGACAAGGATCTCTATAATGCAGTGCATGATTTTCCTTGGAATGAATATATAGCACCTTCGCAACTTATATTCATTGACCATATTACATTCTCACAGAAGTGGAACAACTCAAAGTACTTGGCTATGAAGACCAAGGATGCTATAGTTGACCAAATCGCTGAAGTTTGTGGCGCTCGTCCTTCTGTTGATGAGAAGAATTTCGATGTTCTCCTTAATGTACATGCTACTGATGATGATGTGACTGTATCTCTTGATGCTTCGCGTACTACTCTTAATCGTCGTGGATATCGTAACAATCAGCTTCCAAACGCTACAAACGAGGTTTTGGCTGCCGCTTTGGTTAAGCTTAGTGGTTGGACAGACGATCAGCCTTTGTATGACCCAATGTGCGGTTGCGGTACTATCTGTATAGAGGCCGCTATGATGGCTAGAAATATACCTGCTAATAAGTACAGAAAGGAACCATTTGGCTTTGAGAAGTGGCAGAATCTTGATGCTGAGTTGTGGCAGAAGGTTAAGGACGAGGCTGATGCTATGATAACCAATCAGCGTTTGACAATCATTGGCTCGGATATTAATGGCGAGGGTCTTGACATCTTCAAGCAGGCTGCCCTTATGATGAATCTTACACCAGATGTGCGCTCTATTAAGCAGTCGCTCAAGGAGGCAACTAGACAGACAGCTGAGGGTATGGTAATAACATGTCCACCTACAGACGACGAAGAGGCGCCTCGTAAGGATATTGGCGTATATTATAAGGAACTTACATACTATTTGGCTAGCAACTTCCCAGATCACGATGTATGGGTATATAGCACAAATATGAAGGCTTTACGCGCTGTTCCTTATACAGCAGAGGAGCGTATGAAGGTATTCTCTGGTAATACAGAGGGTAATTTCAATAAATATCCTTTCTAAGGTTATCTCATGGTAGTAGGCCGTTATGCTCCATCGCCTACAGGCTTTATGCATTATGGTAATGCTGCAGCAGCTTTAGCGTCGTGGTTAGACGTTAGGGCTAGAGGTGGTAAATGGCTACTACGTATAGAGGATCTAGATACCGAAAGATGTCGCCCCGAGTATATCGAGGCGCTTAAGAGAGATATACATTGGATGGGCTTAGAGTGGGATCACTCTGAGCCTATTTTTGTTCAGTCTGAACGCCATAAGGTTTATGAGGAGGCATTAGCAACTTTAGAGCGACAAGGACTCACATACCACTGTTTTTGTACACGTGCCCAATTATCCGCCATCGCTTCAGCTCCTCAAGAAGGTGATGGAAATGATACTACTAAGTATAGGGCTAATCCTTGTGAGCTCCTTTCTTGCTCGCAAATTTTTAAAAATCAACAAGAGGGTAGAAGAAGCTCGGTTAGGCTCAAATTGCCCGATATTGTTGATGATTTTGAAGATATTCACTTTGGGTGGCAGTCGGCCTCTCTACGTGAGGCTATGGGAACAGACCCAATATTGCGCCGTTCTGATGGTATGTGGGCATACCAATTGGCTGTGTCAGTAGATGATGCCCTTCAAGGGGTAAATCTTGTCACACGTGGTGTAGATCTTATGCCCTCTGCTCATGTGCAGCGTTATATAATCAATTCTCTAGGCTATGAAGTGCCACGATATGCTCATATACCACTTTTGATGGGTTTAGATGGTATGCGCTTGGCAAAACGTAATGGCGGAAATGGGAAATATACCATTATGTATGCAAGAGAAGAGGAGAGACTAGAGCCAATGCAGTTTATTGCTAGGATACTTAGTATAATGGGCGTCATTACGCCTGAAATAGACTCCCTTTCCCTAGATGAAGCTATAGATTTTTGGTCGCGCCATCCGTTTGACGCTAATAGGGGAGTATCTGTAATCTAATTGTAACATTGTTAACACCTATTAACTGTTTTGGTGTAGTGTTTTAACCATAAGAAGCTCTAAAATAACTATTTGTTTTGTATCATTTATTTTCTTCTGCGCTACATTGATATGTATTAAAATCCACTATGACAATAAGTTGTGAGAAGTGTTTTATAACGTTAAATTCTTACTACTTTTTTTGCTTTATGACACAAAAGAGAAAAAAAATGTTACCCAAGCGCAATATAAATTAATAACTATTCACTATGTTTGCATCCGATAAATATGGCTATAAGCTGGATTTAGGCTTGATGCTTGAGTTTTTGCGCATGTAATCTTTAAAGTAATACTATTAAGTGCGCCTCATATATTTGGGTTTAGAAAAAGTAGACTAGTCAGGTTTATCACTAGCAAGTTCAATTAACTAATCAGTGGGTTTCGATATATACCTTATGTATATAATGAAGCTCAAAGTAATCAAAAGTACTATGTTATTAAACAAGTGGAAATTTGCAAAGGTACTCTTATTGATACCAATGCTATGTTTCTCGTTCACTGCATTTGCTCAGAAGGCAATTTCGGGAACGGTTACAGCGTCCTCAGACGGACAGCCATTACCGGGCGTGAATGTACTTATCCAGGGTACAACGCAGGGAACGATTACTGACTTTGATGGTAAATTCCAATTGTCGGTAGGTGAGGGACAGACCCTCGTATTCACATTCGTAGGTTTTACTACACAAAACGTACCAGTAGTAGCTGGTCAAACAACTTACAACGTAGTCCTCGAGGAGGAGTCATCAGACCTTGAGGAGGTAGTAGTAATGGGTTATGGTGTTCAGAAGAAGAAACTCGTTACAGGTGCTACAGTACAAGTAAAGGGTGATGAGATTGCAAAACTCAACACTACAAATGCTCTTGGTGCTATGGCATCATCTACACCAGGTGTACAGATTACACAATCATCTTCACAGCCAGGTAAGGGTTTCAAGGTTAACATCCGTGGTATCGGTACAATTGGTAACTCTGCACCTCTCTATGTAATCGATGGTGTTTCTGGTGGTAGCATTGATGACATCAACCCTAACGATATCGAGAGCATTGACGTTTTGAAGGATGCTGCATCATCAGCTATTTATGGTGCACGTGCTGCAAACGGCGTTATCCTCGTTACTACAAAGCAGGGTAAGGTTGGTAAGGTAGAGCTTACATATAATGGTGCTATAGGTTGGGCTAACAGCTACAAGCGTCCACAGCTCCTCGATGCTAAGCAGTACATGCTTGTTATGGATGAGTACACATTTAACACTAATGGTACAAGACTTGACTTCTCTGCTTATGTTCCAAAGGATATTCTTGACAAAGTTGAGAAGGGTTGGAAGGGTACCGACTGGTGGAAGGTATTCATGAATGACAATGTTAAGCAGCAGAATCACTCTATAACATTGACTGGTGGTTCAGATAAGTCAAAGTTCGCTATGTCTTATACATATACTGATAACAATGGTATCATGGGTGGCGATATGGCATCTTACTACAAGCGTCACACTATTCGTGTAAATAGCGACCATGTTCTCTTGAAGGTTAAGGATTTTGATGCAATCACAATAGGTGAGAATATGTCAATCGGCTATACAAAGAGCCATGACTTGGCAGAGGATGGTATGTACTGGAGCTACATTCACAGCTTGCTTCAAACAACTCCTCTTATGCCTCAGTATGATGACAAGGGCAATATTTACAACCATGTTAACTATGGTGAGGGTTGGAATGACTTCTGGTTCAGCAACCCATGGGAAGGTCTTACAAAGGGTGGCTTCAACTCAAAGGCTGAGAGCCGCAACTTTACGGCTGATGCAACAGCATTCCTTACAATTCAACCTATCAAGGGCTTGAAGTTCCGTTCTCAGTTCAACTATAACTGGGGTGCAGGTGCATATCGTAGCTATGGTGAGCCACGTTCTCCTTCATCAGGTTCTGGTACAGTTGAGTCTTATACAGCTAGTCAGAGTTCATGGATGAATACAAAGTACTCTATTGAGAATACTCTTACATATGAACTTCCAGTAATTGCAGGTAATAAGTTCAGTGTTCTCGTTGGTCAGAGCTACAATAGTACATCTTGGAGCAATAACATCGGTGGTTCAAACAGCGTTCGTCAGGGTGAGCAACTTGCTACTCTTAAGGGTTGGAATTCAGCATACTTGTCGAACTTCAAGCATGACTGGATGACATCTGATACAAAAGAGGTAGAGTGCCCAAGTTGCAGTCACAAATGGGAGACAACAGAGAGCTCTCTTCACACAAATGCTACATTGACAGGTAAGCCAAATGATGAGGAGTATCTCGCATCTTGGTTCGGTCGTATCAATTGGGACTTGAATGAGACATACATGGCTACTGTTACAGTACGTCGTGATGGTTCTAGTGTATTTGCTGATGGTCATCGTTGGGGTGCATTCCCTTCAGTATCTGCTGGTTGGGTAATGTCAAATGAGGGGTTCATGGAGAATACACAAAGCGTTCTCGATTTCTTGAAGATTCGTGGTTCTTGGGGTCAGAATGGTAACTGTTCTATTCCTAAGTATCAGTACCTTGCTACTATCGCACAGTCAGGTGACTCAGGTGACAATGGCTATAAGTTCGCTCATGGTATGACATCTTCTACGGCTGGTACGCCTAACACAGGTGCTTACGCAAACATCGTTCCTAATCCTGATCTTACATGGGAGACATCAGAGCAGCTAGACTTCGGTTTCGATGCTCGTTTACTTGAAAGCAGACTTAGCGTTAACTTTGACTGGTATAAGAAGACTACTAAGGATTGGTTGATTACTGGTCCACGTGTTGCTATCCAAGGTACAAACCCTGCTTACATCAATGGTGGTGACGTAGAGAACACAGGTATTGAGTTGGCTCTCTCTTGGAGTGACAAGATTGGTACAGATTTCAGCTACAATGCTAGTGTAAACTTTGCATCAAATAAGAACAAGGTAACACGTATCGCTAATGAGAATGGTTACATTAATGGTACTGCTAGCGTTCTTTCACAAGGTACTGAGTATGTATATCGTGCTGAGGAAGGCAAGCCTATCGGTTACTTCTATGGTATGTCATACAGCGGTATATGGCAAAATCAAGCTCAGATTGATGCTGCTCGCGCTGCAGGTAAGGCAGTTCTTGATAATGCACAACCTGGTGATTGTATCTGGGACGACTGGAATGGTGATGGCAAGATTACATATGCTGAGGGCGACGATTGCGACCGTCATGAGATTGGTAATCCAAACCCAGACGTAACACTTGGTATCAACCTCGGTTTGAGCTGGAAGGGTATTGACTTTGCAGTAAATGGTGCTGGCGCATTTGGTATGCAGATTATGCGTTCTTATCGTTCATTCGGTGATAACTTCCAACATAACTATGATACATCTATCTTGAATCGTTGGCATGGTGAGGGTACTTCTAACACAGATCCACGTATCTCTGGTACAGGTCACCCAAATACAATCTATGTTTCAACACGTTATATGGAGGATGCTGATTACTTCAAGATTAAGGCTGTAACACTTGGTTACGATATCAAGTCGGCTTGGACAACATGTCCTCTACAGCAGCTCCGTTTCTATGTACAGGCATCTAACCTCTACACATTCACTGGTTACACTGGCCTCGATCCTGAGGTAGGTTCATCTGGTGGTGCTGATAGCTGGGCATCTGGTATTGACCTCGGTTTGTATCCACCTTCACGTACTTGGACTGTTGGTGCAACCATTAAGTTCTAATCTTAAACTGATATTTAGTATATGAAAAACAAGATATTAACAGCAGCGGCCTTGCTTTCAGCAGTTTCGTTCACTGCTTGTAATGACATGTTGGATACGGATCCACGTGTTACCGAGATGACACAGGCTACATTCCCTGGTAAGCCTGCTGATGTTGAGGCATTGAATGCAGCTACCTACGCTATCATGAATACAATGGGTGGTGGTGATGCTGATACACAAAACCCATTCTATTGGTGGGAGGTTATGTCTGATAACTGCTACGGTTCTGGTGGTCTTCAGGATAATAAGGTTAAGTCACTTCATCACCTTGTAATGATGAATGTTAATCAGTACGAGCAGCCTTTCATTCTTCTTTATGGTGGTATCTCTCGTGCAAACAACCAGATTGAGACTATAGATAATGTGCCTTGGAAAGATTCAGAGTTGAAGCAGCGTAATCAACTTTTAGGTGAGGCTTACTTCATGCGCGGTCTCTATACTTTGTGGCTCACACAGTTGTTTGGTGATGTGCCTTTGATTACATCTACTACAATTACTCCAGAGATGGAGCAGCAAGTAAGCGCAGAAGAGTTTATCTACCCACAGATATTCTCTGACTTTATCTCTGGTATGAATCTTATGAGCGAGGCAAAAAACTCTGGTCATGCTAACAAGTTTGTAGCTGAGTCGTTCCTTGCTCGTGCTTATATGTTCTGGGCAGGCTTCTATAAGAATGTTCTTGAATTGGCAAGTGGTTCAGTTCCTGCTGTAAATCTTGTAGCTCAAGAGGGTTGTGATAAGGCAACTCTTACAAAGGAGGATGTTGTAGCTAGTCTTAAGGACGTTATCGCTAATGGCGGTTATGTACTTTGTGAGGACTATCGTTCTTTGTGGCAGTACTCAAACAGCCTTGTTTGGGATGAGGCTCATGATGGTGAGAACGGTGCTAATGCTGATGGTACACATGCTTATGCATTTATTGCAGATATGGATCGTAAGAACTGTTTTGACCAACCAGGTATGGGTAATGGTAATACAGAGGAGATTTTCCAGATTCAGTTTATGAATGCTTCTAGCTGGGGTATCAATAATACTGATCCTGTATACTCTACAGCTCGTATGTATTGTAACTACTTGTCAGTATTCTGGGCACTCCGTGTAAATGGTAATAATGGTAACCGTGATTACACATATCCATTTACCCAAGGTTGGGGCCAAGGTACCCCATCATGTAATATTTGGGATGATTGGACAGTTGCAGAGGCTAATGGTGGTGTAAATTCTTATACAGATATTCGTAAGCTAGGTTCTTTGATTGATGGTTGCACAGAAAACAAGGAGATTGATTACGATTATGTTAAGGATGGTTGCGAGATGTCTGGTTTCGGTGTTAAGAAATACAATGGTGTAACTCTTGATGCTTTGACAGGCGACTCTCCATGGTGGGATAAGGCTCCAGGTTGGTCAGCAAGTAAGCTTGATAACCCTATGCAGGGCGACCACTTTGAGGACTTCTACTTGATGCGTTATGCTGACGTACTTTTGATGGCTACTGAGCTCACAGGTGACGCACAGTATATGAATCAAGTTCAAAGACGTGCTAAAGTGCCTGAGACAGCGTACTCTTTGAAGGCAGTACAGGATGAGCGTCGTTGGGAGTTCGCATTTGAGGGACTTCGTTTCAACGATATGCGTCGTTGGACTGGTAACAATCCAACTGCTGACTCATATGCACCAAAGGCACTACAAGCACAGGAGGGTAAGTTGATTGTATGTCTTGGTGACAAGGCTAACAAGCGCACAATGAAGCACATGACATGTTCCTGGACAGAGCGTTATATAGCTACTAATGGTTTCTTGATGAAGCCACAAGCCCAGATTACTCTTATGAATGGTAAACTTGAGCAGAATCCAGGTTGGGATGTAGCTGATCCTAAGACACAATATGTGACTCTCTATTAATCAATTAATTAGCGAATAATATGAAACAGATATTTTTATTCTTAGCTGCTGCTTTTGCTTTCACTGCATGCGATCCTGTAGAAGAGGATTTTAGCAATGCTGGTGGTATTACAAAAGATCAGCTTATCGCGAAGACTGTTGTCACTGTTGACAAGTCTTCCGACGGCAAGAATGGTAATGTAGTCTCTTGTGAGACTTTTGCTCCAGTTAATGCAAAGTGGACTATTGCTGGTAAGGAGTATGTAGGAAACTATGCATGGAAGAAGATGAAGATTGGTGAGCACGTAGTAACACTTACAGCTCTTTGTGCTGATGGTACTGAGCTTACTGCTGATTTTAGTGTAAGATGTGATGTTATCACAAATGCACTTGAGAGATTTTACATCTATGGAGCTCCAGAGAGTGGTGAAAAGCCATTTAAGCCAGGTGCATGGAATGCAGCAGCAATGCGTTTTAGTGCTAACGAGGGTAAATTCGTAGATATTGAAGGTAATGAGGGCTCACTCCCATATCTTTCAGATGATATCTATTGGGGCTTCAAGACACTTATCTTTGATATATCTGAGGCAACTGATGATTGTTTCGGTCGTATCATGAATGGTTGGTGGTCTGCTCGTTATGATGGTGATAAGGATGTACAATTCACAAATGGATTGTGGGAACTACCATTGACAGAAGCTATTGCTAAGGATTGTGCACAAGGTAACGGTGGTTCAGGTAAGGACCTCGACCTTATGGTTACATCTGGTAGCTGCCAAATCAACTCAATTTACTATGAGGAGTAATTTTTCCTTATCGGTATAATTTAATAATCGGGTTGGCTCGCATTTTGAGCCAGCCCTTTTCTTCTTATGATTATGATATCTAGAGATAAATTAGGTCGTTCTTCCCGTTATGTTAGTCTTTTGACTTTCGTAGCATTTGTTGGTTGTATACTATATATTAATAGAGATGTGCTATATACAGCACATGATCGTTCTGAGTTTTTATATGGAACGTCTTTTTTTGATTCCCTCATGTTGAAGCCATTTGGCTTTATGCAGTATGTAGGGGCTTGGCTGACTCAGCTGTTTTGTGAGCCTTTAGTTGGTGCAGGTGTGCTTGCTTTGATATGGGCTTTAATTTTTTTTGTGGGTGTTAAGGCATTTAGGTTGCAGGGGCATAGTACTGCTCTCATGATATTACCTATAGCTTGTTTATTGACATCGGTAGTAGATTTAGGATATTGGATATACATATCCACGATTAGAGGATATTGGTTCTCTCAATCTGTTGGATATCTATTTATATTGACTCTTTTGTGGGTGGCTATAAGTACACCTCGTAATTGGCATATTGTTTGGTATATAGTTGCAGTATGCTTATATCCGCTATTTGGGTGGTTCTCTCTACTCTTTGTGCTATGCCTAATTGTTATGGGTAAGTTTTCATGGCGCGAAGTGGTAGGAATTTTACTAGTTTTCATTGCTGCTAGGATTTGGCGTACTATACTTTATCCTGACAGATTGGTAGAAGAGGTAATACTAGCAGGGTTACCTCAATTTGAAACTTCTTTGGATAAAAGTGAGTCGCTTACAGTTCCATTTTGGCTGTTGGGTGTTCTTTCTATAATATTGCCTCTATGTGGAAAATTTATCTCCAAGTGGTATGTGGCTTTGTTGAGTTTGGTGATAGGGGTTGTATATACATTGTCGTTTATGTATTATGATGATAGATATATAGACGAAATGCGAATGGTACGTTGTGCTTATGATGACAAGTGGAATGAGGTACTTGATATTATTGAGGATACTGCAGAACCTACCACAACTATGGTAATGCTAAAGAATGTGGCTCTGATGCATGAGGGAGGTTTGCTAGATAAGGCATTTAAGATTGGAAATATAAGTTACCCTATAAATAATCCCGACTCTCTACATGTGACGTTGTTGGATATTGCTTCGCCATTAGTTTATTATAATTATGGCATGATAAATGAGGCAATCCGTTTGGATTACGAAAATGCTATACAAGCAGGGTTCTCGCCATTCTATCTAAAGATGTTGTCAAGGTGTGCTTTGGCGAAAGGAGATACGCAATTGATAGAGAAATATAATGCACAGTTAAATAAACATCTGTTTTATGACGATTGGAAGCCTGCGCCAGTAAAAGATGCTATCTTTGAGCTTCAAGGTGCATACCAAGACGAGCTAACAGGTGTAGAGAATAGTGTTGGATATATTGTGACCAGTATTAGTCTTTGGTATGATACAGATAGTAAGTTGGCCTCTGAGCAGGCTCTGTTTTACTCTATGATGCGTAGTGACTCAAAGCGTTTTTGGAAGTCGTTGAGGAAATTTGTGAAGTTGCATCAAGGAGAAGAGTTCCCTGTTCATGCTCAAGAGGCTTATATCCTTTTCTTGGATAAAGCTCCTGAAGAGAAACGTATGAAGCTTCCAGTTCAAGAGACTACATACTCAAGGTATAAACAGTTTTGGGCAGTATTAGAACGTTATGCTAAGAGTGGAATGGGTAAAAATGAGTTGGCAGAGAAGATGCGTCAAGAATGGGGAGATACATATTGGTACTTTAATATTTTTGGAAGAAGGGTATATTAATTTATTGCATTGTAAATAGAAATATGAAAAACTACATAAACGGCATCATAGCCATATTAGCATTTTGCTTTGCATCGTGTACACAACATCCAAGTGTGCCTAACGCTACTTGTGAGATTGATACCCTCCCCGCAATATTCCCTGACTACTGCGACGTCACAATCCCATCAAATATTGCCCCTCTTAATTTTATGCTTCCTATGCAGGAGTATGAGAGTTGTGTGGCTAGGTTTACTACTCCAAATGGTGAGCAGCAGACTTACGGTAGGGGCGTTAAGGTGCAAGTGCCAATAGATGAGTGGCGCACTATGCTAGATAGTTCAAAGGGGCAGTCTATCAAGGTAGAGGTCTTTGGTCAGAAGGGTAGTGAGTGGCTTGCCTTTAAGCCTTTTGAGATACGGGTGGCTGAGGAGCCTATAGATGAATATCTGTCGTATCGTCTTATTGAGCCATCGTATGTTGCTTGGAACTATATGGAGATAGCTCAGCGTAACTTGACGAATTTCGAGGAGACGGAGATATTTAATAATGTGGTGACTAGCAACGACAAGAGTATAGGTCAGTGCGTGAATTGCCACAGTTATCAGAATTATAAGACAGATAATATGCTATTTCATGTGCGTTTGTCTAATGGTTGTACTGTGATAGTGAGTGATGGGAAGGCGAAGAAGGTTAATTTGAAGCGCGACTATACTATCTCTGCTGGTGTTTACCCATCGTGGCACCCAACGGAGAAGTTGGTAGCTTTCTCAACAAATCTTACTAGACAGGGATTCCATACTTCTAATAATAATAAGATAGAGGTGTATGATCTAGAGAGCGATTTGATATTGTATGATATAGAGAGAGACTCAGTGAGCATAGTAAGTAATGATCCTGAGCTGCTGGAGATATATCCTACTTGGTCGCCCGATGGCAACTATCTCTATTATGGTAAGACAGTAGCTCTTCCAGAGGAGATGCGTGGTGAGGATATACGAACGACATACGAGAAGGTGCAGTATAACCTTTATCGTAAACCATTTGATGTGACTACACACAATTTTGGCGATGAAGAGCTTGTCTTTGATGCAGCATCATTGAATAAGAGTGCTACATTGCCACGTATTAGTCCTGATGGAAAATATCTATTGTTTGCGCTAGGTCAGTATGGATGTTTCCATATTAGGCATAATGATGCTGATATTGCTTGTATGCCACTTACAGATGATGCCGCGACAGATATTGATATTCACAAACTCAATAGTGAAGGCATGCCAGATAGCTATCCGTCATGGTCGAGCAACGGGCAATGGATAATGGTAGCTAGTAGAAGAGAAGATGGCAATTTCTGTAGGGTATACTTCTCATATTTCAAGGATGGTAAAGCAGAGAAGGCCTTCATGTTACCACAAGAGGACCCAGAGATGAATATTCTATTCCTCAAGAGCTACAATAGACCAGAATTTATGGTAGAGCCGGTGAAGTGTAGTGTGCAAGAGTTTGCTCGGGCTATTGAGAAGTGATGTTATTGGTATCCCATGTGAAGGGTGCATGGGGTACTATATTTATTTAGATAAAAGTTAGTATTTACAATAAATAAGGAGGTCGTGACCACCCATACTGCACCAAGGGAGCACCCATAGAGTACCCAAAGAACTTCCTATTTGTAAAAAACTAAGTTCTTATATGTTGTTCAGATTAGGTGTGATAATGCTATTCCGGTTAGAATGGCAATGGTAAAACTAGCGAATGTACCAATCAACACATACTCTGTTGTGCGAATTTCTTTTGCCTTGTTTAACTCACCGAAGCGGAAAACGGACTTTGCTGTTAGTAGAAATCCGACACCTTCGAAACTGCCCACAAGGACAAATGTGAGTATTAGGACCCTTTCTATATAGCCAATCCATTGTCCAGCATTAGGCAAGCTTTGGGTATTTGTTGATGATGGGGTCCATTTCTTGAGGAATAGTCCTAGAAAGATTGATGATGGCCTGAGCATAAGGATGTATGCCATGATAGTTATCCAAACCTTGGTAGTGACAACGTTTGCCATAAACGAGTAGTCGGCATCTTTTCCATACGATATGAACCATAATAGACAGATAATTGCAATATGTATGGATTGGTCTGCAAGAAACGTGGAGAGGGTGTTCTTGCATAATTTGCACTTTATCAAGTCGATTGTAAAGTGGCTTACTAAAATTAATGTAGGGATGAACCAGCAAGACCAATCTGCAACACACAGATATGCAGTTATGGCGTGTATTAAACTATGTAGCAGATGATATGCTATGCCTTTGACTCCAGATGTATGTTTACCCTTATTGATGTTGTCAGTCTGAAGAATAAAATCAGCACAAAGATGTGAGCAGAGCAGTTTTACGAGTACAATGAATGCATCCATAATTAATTTGAAATGAGTTTTGTAACTAATGATTTGTAATAATTTATATAGTCAAGGATAAGTTGCCCTTTGGCAACTCCCCAATGATAATTAAAGTTCTGGTAGGTCATCTTTAGCTCTTCAGCTAGTTCCTTTTGCGTTTTTGGAAAAACCAATGAACGATAGACCACTGCTGCTTGCTTAGGGGTCCACCCTGATACGACGTCGTCAGCAAAACGAGTGACTAGTTCTAGCCTGCTGTCAAGTTCTGTACATGGAGTAGAAATACACAATCTTTTCTTGCCAATATTATCGAAAGCTCTACCTGATAGACGGAAAGCCTCTCCATCACTGGTCAGGATGTTTTGACTTTCAAAAGAAACATCGCCAATCCCAATAGATAATCGTGCATCCCAACCTTCGGATTTGTCTGGGGTGCTTGCTCTGAGTTTTGCTCTTATAGCTATGGCTACAGTTAGTACAGATTCTAGTTGGTCAACCGTAATCTGAAAACTATCGCCTCTATACGTTTCTATCTTTATGGGAGTCAGAGAAGAAAGATCTGAAACGCTTGCATTTAAGGCATCCATTACCAATTGCCGCCATTCAGCAGCAATTTGTGTTGAGTTTACCAAGTCTCCTGTAATTACACCTTTTATCATAGACATATTATTGCAGTTGCGATGCAAACTTAATGCTTTTATCTTGAGAAATCAAAGAAATAACCTTGATTTTAGCAAATCAAAGAAAATCC
>JAUNDI010000051.1 GCA_030526155.1 Bacteroidia bacterium | reverse complement strand
TTTGACCCATTGAGACATACTTACTAAAAAAATCCTGCAAATTGACCTATACACCTATTTTTAGCCTCGTAGCGACAGCGGCGTCTTCTTCTCTTTGCTTCGGTTTCTCTTCTGTGACGACAGAAGAGAAATGAAGAGATTTGACAATTGTAACATTCCCCAAAAAGTGTCGTAAAATCAATTCACTGAGAAATACTAGGTTTTAGCAACGGTAAGAGTATAATATATGAATAACCCTAATATATCGGGATTGAATGATTTGTCAGTCTTGGCATCACGACGTACCTTCGGCGTTAACCGCGTCTCAAGAGTTTTCAAGGCTGTTAAGGATAAGAACGCTAAGTTTAAAGCTATCATTACAAACGTTCAGTTGTGGATGATAGTCGTATTAGTGTTATGTTCAATCTTTACATTAATAGCTGCATGGGACGAGGGCGATAGAATCAGATACCGTACAATAGTCAATTTGGTATGTGTGTTCATCGCATATATATGCTCATATATCGCCTTCTCATACATAAAGAAGCATACCAACAAGCAAGCTAGGGATCAAATCAATATCAACGATATCCCCGTCCAAGTCCACCGAAATGGTCGACCAAAGACTATCCCTTTGTCAGAGGTAGTGGTAAATGATATCGTAATCCTCGAAGAGGGTAGTTTCGTGCCAGCTGATGGTATACTCGTAAGGTCTGCCGGTATAAGCGTCGACGAGAGTAATGTGGGCGGTAATAACGACGTCTCTAAGCGCGTGGGCGCTCAGCCTAATAAGTCTACCGTATATCCATCCGACTGGATGATATGTGGTTCTGTAGTTATCGAGGGTAATGGCCTTATGAAGGTTACTCGCGTGGGCAACCAAACGGAGTATGGTAAGTCTACAAACCTCGAGACAAGTAATGTCGATAGTCGAATACCTTATGTATATCTTATCGATCGTACCTCAAAGGTAGTGGCTACTTATATCTTGATATACTCTATCTTAATATTGGGTATATGCTATTTTATTGGCTCTACAGAAACGCTTTATAGCATCTTGATGATCCCTACCAACTTTATAGTCTCTGTATTGCCTATCGTTGTTCCTTATGCTATGGCTATAATCAACCACCTGGCAAATAAGCGAATCGCTAATATGGGTGTTAAGGTAAGGGATCTTAATACGCCTTATGCCCTAGGTATGACCTCCACTATCATTACTGGCCGCTTCGGCGTAATTAGTAATGGTATGATGACCGTAACTAAGGTTTTCCTCGGTTGTAATGCCGAAAAGGATGCATGGCTGCCTCTCGAATTGGCTGCAGAAAAGGCTCCCGAGGTGCTCTCCCTATTTCACAAGGCTCTCTCTCTAGCAACTACCGCTGGTATTAAGGATCATGATAACCCTAATAAGAGGCATATTACTGGTGCAGCCGAGGAGACTGCAATAATTAGCTGGCTATATGATAACAATGTCGACGTGCACCATCTTAGATTGTCTGAGCGTGCTATCGACCGCGTTTTGAGTATGCGTGATAAAGGTGTGTGTGGCGTATTAGTCGAGGGCGAAGAGGAGAATTATGTTTTCGTACATGGCCGACCAAAAGAGGTGCTCTCTTATTGCCGCTATGTCATGACCGGGGAGGGAAGGGTAGAGATAGATGAATATGTACGTCTCATCTATAAGGCGGCTAAGGCTGAGTCTCCATATATGGTCTCTGTGGCTTATGCTCGTGTGCCAAGTAATGTGAAGAAGATTGATGATGCCTCTTTGGGTACTATCAAGTTGACGTTGATGGGCTTGATCTATATAGACGACTCAATACGTGAAGGCGTAAAGGAGTTCGTCTCTTCTATGCGTAACACAAATATCGATGTTCGTCTCGTTACTAGCCTTCGTAAGGAGTCAGCCGCTCTCCTCGCCGCGAAGTCTAATGTCATAAGCGAAGAGGAGGCTCTTAATACAGAGGGCGTAGATAGCGTATGTAAGACTACCGAGGAGATAAAGCAGTATAATCAGGGTCGTATCCCATACGATGAGATAAAAAAGATGAAGGTTATCTCTCAGGTATCCCTATCTGATAGAGTAGACATGATTAAGTCTCTTAAAAATAATGGCGAGATAGTAATGATCGTCTCATCTGAGAATCGTGTCGAACAAGTACAGGATATGGCCGATGTCTTTGTAATAATGCGCCGAGCAAACTCTGATACGCATAGAGGCGACGAGGTGTCGATAAATAAGGATCATCTCCGCACTCTTAGAGATGCAATCGGACTGGGTAAGATGCTCATCAGAAGCGGGGGTCGTCTCTATTCATATATGCTTGGTTTGTCTGTTGCGCTATTGCTGCTTAATACAATAGGTATGCTGACGTGTGGCTCTGCTATTATGTCCATCATACAGATATTCTGGCTAGATGTCGTAGCTATATGTACAGCGGCTATCGCTATCGCATTTATTCAGAATGATAGGTCGATAAATACTACTTCTATAAGTATGTATAATAGTTTCGCAACTAAGACCGACTTTACGGCTTTGGCTATCCTATACGCGGTATTCGAGTTCGGCTTCGTATTCGTATTCTGGCTGATGGCGGCTAAGATGGACCTGACTCAAGTAAGCGATCTATGGCACCAAGAGATTCAATTCGGTATTCCTACAGATCCAAGTGTACAATTCACAGTGCACGAGAGAACCATGATAATGACTTTGATGGTTATGTGTACCTTCTGGAGCCTTATCGTGTCTAGAGTCTTTGGCTCGTCAGAGAGTATATTCTACCGTATTAGACATTACTGGAAATTCTACCTTACTACATCTATAATACCTATATGCCACTTCGTGCTAGTTTATTTTAACGGAGATTTAGTCTTGGCAAAATCCGAGACCGTTATGGATTGGGTATATTTGATGGCAATTACATCTGTAATCCTAATTTATGTTGAGATACGTCAGCTAGTAAGAAGATGTATTTTGTCAAGAAAACGTAAATAGTAGAAAAAAATCTTCTAGGTGAATAATTAGTCATAAATTATAGTATCTTTGCGCCGTCAAAATTATACTTTGACGTAAGAGAAAATAGAAAAAGATGATTCAGATAACATTTCCAGACGGAAGTAAAAGAGAATACGAGGCAGGTATTACAGGCCAGCAAATAGCTGAGTCTATTAGCCGTAACTTGGCTAAGGAGGTCCTCGTGTGCTCAGTAGATGGTCAGTTGTACGACCTCAGCCGTCCTATCAATCAAGATGCAGAGATTAAGCTATTCAAGTGGGAAGACGCAGAGGCTAAACACGCCTTCTGGCATACATCAGCTCACTTGATGGCAGAGGCTATTCAAACACTTTTCCCTGGTACTAAGTTTGGTATCGGCCCAGCTATCGAAAATGGCTTCTACTACGATGTTCAGCCACCAGTAGGCCGTCCATTTACAGATGCCGATTTTAAGGCTATCGAGGATAAGATGCTTGAGCTAGCAAGACAGAAAAATGATGTAGTACGTCAAGATATCACAAAGGCCGATGCCCTTAAGCTATTCGGTAATCGTGGTGAGGAGTTCAAGATTGAACTTATCAACGAACTCGAGGATGGTACTATCACAACATATACACAGGGCTCTTTCACAGATCTCTGTCGCGGCCCTCACATCACAAATACAGAGCATATCAAGGCTGTTAAGATTATGAGCCTTGCTGGTGCTTACTGGAGAGGTGATGAGAAGCGTCAGCAGCTTACTCGTATTTATGGTGTCTCATTCCCTAAGCAAAAGATGCTCGAGGAGCACTTGGCACTTATCGAAGAGGCTAAGAAGCGCGATCACCGTATCCTAGGTCGCGAGTTGGAGCTCTTCACATTCTCTCAACGAGTAGGTCAAGGTCTTCCAATGTGGTTGCCAAAGGGTGCTAGACTTCGTGCTAGACTCGAGCAGTTCCTTCGTGCAGTACAGGAGTCATACGGCTACGAGCCAGTTATTACTCCTCATATTGGTAATATCGACCTCTATAAGACATCAGGTCACTACGCAAAATATGGTAAGGATAGCTTCCAAGCAATCCACACCCCACAAGAGGGCGAGGAGTACATGCTTAAGCCAATGAACTGTCCTCACCACTGCGAGATATTCCGTTCTAAGCCACGTTCGTATAAGGAGCTTCCTTTGCGTTTCGCTGAGTTCGGTACTGTATATCGCTACGAAATGAGCGGTGAGCTTCACGGTTTGACACGTGTACGTGGATTTACTCAGGATGACGCTCACTTGTTCTGCCGCGCTGAGCAGATTAAGGAGGAGTTCGAGAAGGTTATGGATATCATCCTCTATATCTTCAAGACTCTCGACTTTAAGAACTATACTACTCAGGTATCTCTCCGCGACCCTAACAACAAGGAGAAGTATATCGGTAGCGACGAGAACTGGGATAAGGCAGAGCGTGCTATTATAGAGGCTTGTGAGGAAAAGGGTGTGCCATACGTTTGTGAGACAGGCGAGGCTGCATTCTATGGTCCAAAGCTCGACTTTATGGTAAAGGATGCTATCGGTCGTAAGTGGCAGCTCGGTACAATCCAAGTTGACTACAACTTGCCAGAGCGTTTCGAACTCGAGTATATCGGTGCTGATAACCAAAAGCATCGCCCTGTTATGATTCACCGCGCACCATTCGGTTCTATGGAGCGTTTCGTGGCAGTATTGCTCGAGCATACCGCTGGTAAATTCCCATTGTGGTTGACACCAGAGCAGGCTGTTATTCTACCAGTTAGTGAGAAGTACAACGAGTACGCTAACAAGGTCCTCAAGACCTTGAATGCAGGCGAAGTTCGTACAATCATTGACGATCGTAACGAGAAGATAGGTAAGAAGATTCGTGACAACGAGATGAAGCGTATCCCTTATCTTGTTATCGTAGGCGAGAAAGAAGAGTCAGAAGGTACAGTAAGTGTACGTCGCCAAGGCGAGGGCGTTGTAGGTATTATGAAAGTTGAGGAGTTCCAAAAACTCGTTAACGATCAGGTAAAAGAGGTCCTTGAAGGTGGTAAACTTCATGACTAATGAGCATTTTGATTTATTTCACCAAGTAAAAAGAGAAAAAACTACACAATATTTAGCGTGAACAACAATAACACTAATTCAGAGCGCCCACAAAGCCAACCTCAGGGAAGGGGTGGCGCTCCAAAAAAAGACGAGCCAGAACATCGTATTAACAATAAAATACGCGTTCCAAAAGTTCGCTTAGTAGGCGAGAATATCGAAGAGCCAGGAGTATATAATACATCAGATGCTCTTGCCCTAGCAGATAATCTCGATCTTGACTTGGTGGAGATATCTCCAAATGCAGAGCCTCCTGTTTGCCGAATAATGGACTACCAAAAGTTCCTTTATCAGCAAAAGAAGAGAGCTAAAGAGCTAAAGGCAAAGGCGGTTAAGGTAGTGGTTAAGGAGATTCGTTTCGGACCTAATACTGATGACCACGATTACGAGTTCAAGCTACGTCATGCAAAGGAGTTCTTGCAAGAGGGTTCTAAGGTTAAGGCGTATGTATTCTTTAAGGGTCGTTCTATCTTGTTTAAGGAGCAAGGCGAAATCCTTCTTCTTAGATTCGCTAACGACTTGGAGGATTTGGCTCGCGTCGACCAAATGCCTAGACTCGAGGGTAAGCGTATGATCCTTATGCTCACTCCAAAGTCAGCAAAGAAATAATGATAGAAAAGTTTTAACTATTGCGATAAATAAATCTAAAGCAATGCCAAAGATGAAAACCAATGCCAGCGCTAAGAAGAGATTCGTTCTCACAGGCTCTGGTAAAATCAAGCGCAGACATGCCTTCAAGCGTCACATTTTGACAAAGAAGACAACAAAGCAGAAGCGTGCTCTTACACACACAGGTCTTATCTCAAGAGTAGACTTGAAAGAGGTTAAGCTCCTACTTCACATTTAATTTTTAGTACTTTATTTTTAAACAATACCGAATGGGTTTAGCTGGCAGAAGAAGTTACGTAACTGAGTATGAATTGCTCGACATGAACTAAAACGTACGCTAACCATTCTTAAAAACAGACAAAGAAATGCCAAGATCAGTAAATCATGCAGCATCACGTGAGCGTCGTCGTAAGATTTTGAAGCTCACCAAGGGTAACTTTGGTCGTCGTCGCAATGTTTGGACAGTTGCGAAGAACACATGGGAGAAGGGCCAACAGTATGCCTTCCGTGATCGCCGTAAAAAGAAGTCGAACTTCCGTGCATTGTGGATTCAACGTATTAACGCTGCAGCACGTCTTGAGGGTCTCTCATATAGCAAGCTCATGGGCTTGGTAGCTAAGCAGGGTATCCAAATTAACCGTAAGGTCCTCGCTGACCTCGCAGTTAACCATCCTGAAGCTTTCAAGGCTGTAGTTAACAAGGCTAAAGAGGCTGCGAAGTAATTTAGATTCCTGCGCGGGAATCTGTATTACGCAGAAAGTTTTTACAATAGTAGCCGATTAGTCGGCTCAGAATCCTAAGTTTTACAATACGCGATAGTTAAAACTTTTTCCATATAAGACTTCGTTCTTCATAGAGCGAGGTCTTTTTATATAATGAAAATACCCCTAAATGACTTTCTCATCTAGGGGTATTTCTAATAATAGGTGTATTAAGCCTCAGCAGGTGCCCATTTACAACGTACAGGTGAGATAATAGCACCTTCAGCCTTAAGCTGTTTCATTGCAGCGTCGACCTCTTTCTTATCTAACCCGCTAAGCTCTGCTATCTTTCCTGCATTTAGAGGCTCTCCTGCCCCCTTCATTGTTGCTAGTACTTTTTCTTTTGCATCCATATTATTTGTTATTTATGTTATTATTTAATTTCTCTTCGTATATATAATAATGACTATCATGCATACCTAATTTCTGATATGTTTGTTGAGCCAAGAGGTTCGTCTTGTCTACATAAAGACGTAGCTGGATAACATTAGATGTTTTAGCAACCTCTCTTACATGGCTGTATAGTGCGGTGAAAACACCTTGGCGTCTGTATTCTGGTTTTACATATACACTTTGAATCCACCAATACCAACCATTGTTCCAATCGCTCCATTCTTTTGTCAGCATTAATGAGCCAATAGGTGAATTGTTGGTATAGGCAATGAAATATTTACCCTTGCTCTCGTCTTCAATGATAGATTGAACTCCTTTACGTACTTGTGTCATGTTTAAAGTAGTTTCTTCCGACTCAAGGGCCATGTCTACCTGAAAACTAGTAATAGCTTCAATATCTGTAGATTCTGCTATTTTTATAGTTATATTGCATTTCATGTATGCTTAATCTATTTTTGTAATGCAATGTACAACAAAATTCTCATATATCGCAATAATTTGTTTAGAACAAAACCAAATTAGATGCTGAAATTTGCTACTTAATCAGTAGATTATTACCCTATATAAACTTTTCAAATAAACAATACGTCAGGCTTTTTTTTAGACCATTAATTCTTCTTTACTTTGCAAGCGGAACAAAATAAATGTGTTATCATCACGTCAGCATGGCGGAATCGGTAGAAATATTATGGGATAAGTGCTTGGAATCATTGGGGCAGCGTGTGTCAAAGTCGAACTATGACACATGGTTTTCTCCGTTGAAACCATTGAAGTTGGAGGGACAAGTTTTGACAATCTTGGCCCCATCGAATTATTTTATAGAGACGATTGAGAAGAATTTCCTTGGAGTATTAGGTGATGTGTTGAGGCAATTTATTGGAGAGGGCGCAGGTTTGCGATATGCCGTTAATACATTTCAGCAGAATCCTAAATTCAAGGCTGAACAGGTTGATATTGACCGTCGTATTCCTATCCCGGGTGGCGACTCGAAGAGTAATGCGCAGTTTAATCCATTTATTCAGAGTGAGCAAGCGCGAAAGCCGATTGTTGACCCTCAGTTGAGCTATGACTTTACCTTCGAGAATTATGTGACTGGCGATTGTAATAAATTTGCCTGCGCAATAGCTAATGAGGTAGCAAAAAAGCCTGGTGGTGCCTATAATCCATTTTTTGTTCATGGACAAAGTGGCGTGGGTAAGACACACCTTATTCAAGCTATTGGTGCTCAAGTAAAGAAATTAGACCAAGATAAGACTATCATTTATCTGTCGGCTGATCGTTTTATGCGTCAGTATATGGATGCAAAGAGGGGTAACCAGATTAATGGCTTCATTGCATTCTATCAGATGGTGGATGTCTTGATAGTTGACGATATACAAGATTTGTCAGGTAGGGAAGGTACTGCTAGCGCCTTCTTTCAGATATTCAACTATCTAATACAGAGTAAGAAACAGATAGTAATAGCGGCAGATAAGCGTCCAAGTGAGATTGTAGGCTTAGAGGATAGAATGCTTACACGCTTTAAGGCTGGTATTATAGCAGAGGTTACTCGTCCTGATTTTGAGACAAGAGTTAGGATTATAGAGCGTAAATTGGCTAAGGACGGTATTGTAGTGTCGCCAGAGATTGTCAACTTTATTGCAGAGAACCTACAGAATAATGTAAGAGAACTTGAGGGATGTATTTTGGCGTTGATGGCGCGTGCTGCTGTGACACATAGTGAGATTACAATGGATGTAGCTCGCAGTGTGGTGGGTAGCTTTGCTAGTACAATGACTAAAAAGATAAGTCTTGAGAGTATTTCAGAGGTTGTAGCTGCTCATTTTAAGGTTCCTGTGGAGGAGCTTACCAAGAAGAGCCGTAAGCAAGATGTAGTTATGGCACGACAGGTAGCTATGTATTTTGCAAAACAGCTAACTGACTTTAGTCTAGCAGCTATAGGAAAGCAGATAGCTGATAGAAATCATGCTACAGTATTATATTCTGTTAAGGCTGTTCAAGATAAAATGTCAGTCGATAAATCATTCGCGAGCATGATGAAACAGCTCGAGATGGAGATTAAATCGTAATTGTGCTTATTAGTATTTCTATAAAGTCGTAATAATTGTTAATTATTGCGACTCTTATTTGTCTTTGTGGTTGATAATAAGTATCTTTGCGCACGTTTTCAAACAATATAATGTCTAACCATTAGTTAAGAAACTAAAGTAATTTTAATTATTAATGAGTAATTTCGTAGAAGGTGTTGAAGGTTTCGACTGGGAAGCACTAGAAGGTGGAAATGCTGGCTCAGTTGCTGAGCTTACTGCAAAGTACGACAAGTCACTCTCAACAATCGTTGAGAATGAGGTAACAGAGGGAGAGGTAATCTCTATCAACAAGCGTGAGGTCGTTGTGAACGTAGGTTCAAAGAGCGACGGTATCGTATCTCGTAGCGAGTTTCGCTATAATCCAGATCTTAAGATCGGTGACAAAGTAGAAGTTTATATTGAAAACCGTGAGGACAAGAAGGGTCAGCTCGTTCTTTCTCACAAGAAGGCACGTGCAATGCGTTCTTGGGATAAGGTTAACGAGGCTCTTGAGAAGGACGAAATCATCAAGGGTTATATCAAGTGCCGTACAAAGGGTGGTATGATCGTTGACGTATTTGGTATCGAGGCATTCTTGCCAGGTTCTCAGATTGACGTTAAGCCTATCCGTGACTACGATATGTTCGTAGGTAAGACAATGGAGTTCAAGATCGTTAAGATCAACAGCGAGTTCCGTAACGTTGTCGTTTCTCACAAGGCACTTATCGAGGCAGAGCTCGAGCAGCAGAAGAAGGAGATCATCTCTAAGCTTGAGAAGGGTCAGGTACTCGAGGGTATAGTTAAGAACATCACATCATATGGTGTATTTATCGACCTCGGTGGTGTTGACGGTCTTATCCACATCACAGACCTCTCTTGGGGCCGCGTAGCTCATCCAGAGGAGATCGTTAAGCTTGATGAGAAGATCAACGTTGTTATCCTCGACTTCGATGACGACAAGAAGCGTATCGCTCTCGGCTTGAAGCAGCTTACATCACATCCTTGGGACGCACTTAGCCAGGAGATTAAGGTAGGTGACAAGGTTAAGGGTAAGGTAGTTGTTATGGCTGACTACGGAGCATTCGTAGAGATCGCTCCAGGTGTAGAGGGTCTTATCCACGTTAGCGAGATGTCTTGGTCACAGCACCTCCGTTCTGCACAGGACTTCCTCAAGGTAGGTGACGAGGTAGAGGCACAGGTTCTCACACTCGACCGTGACGAGCGCAAGATGTCACTTGGTATCAAGCAACTCCATCAGGATCCTTGGGCTGACATCGAGGTACGTTACCCAGTTGGTTCAAAGCACACAGCTACTGTACGTAACTTCACAAACTTCGGCGTATTCGCTGAGATTGAGGAGGGTGTAGATGGTCTTATCCATATCTCTGATCTCTCTTGGACAAAGAAGATTAAGCATCCAAACGAGTTCACATCAATCGGCGAGAAGATCGAGGTTGTTGTTCTCGAGATCGATAAGGAGCAGCGTCGTTTGAGCCTTGGTCACAAGCAGCTCGAGGAGAACCCATGGGATGTATTCGAGACAATCTTCACAGTTGACTCAGTACACGAGGGTACAATCACTTCTATCGTAGATAAGGGTGCTATCATCGCTCTTCCTTATGGTATCGAGGGCTTCGCAACTCCACGCCACTTGGCTAAGGAGGACGGCTCACAGGCTAAGGTTGACGAGAAGCTTCCATTCAAGGTTATCGAGTTCAACAAGAGCGCCAAGAGAATCATTCTCTCACACTCTCGTACATTCGAGGCTGAGAAGCCAGCTGAGGCTACAGAGCGTAAGCCAAAGGCAGCTTCTAAGAAGAGCACAGCTTCTGCAAAGAAGTTCGAGACAGCACACGAGGCTACTACACTCGGTGATATCACAGAGTTGGCAGCTTTGAAGAGCGCTCTCGAGGCTAACGAGAAGAAGAACTAATAATATAAGTTCTATATAGTATCCTGACCTACTTTTGTGGGTCAGGATTTTTTTGTTGATAATCTTGGCTGTTGTCAATAGAGTGTTTTTAGGGTATTTGAATAAATAATAGTAACTTGCAGTTAAATAAATAATACGTTACTATTATGAAGATAAATACTATTCTATTTGCGGCAATGATGATGTTGGGTACATCAGCTATGGCTCAGCAGGTTATTAATTTGCCAAAGCCTGATTTGAAGGCTAAGTCGATGAGTGTAATAGAGGCCTTAAATACTCGTCATTCTGTTCGTGAGTATTCTGATAAGGAGTTGACTAATCAGGAGATTTCTAATCTATGTTGGGCAGCATGTGGCGTAAGTAGAGATGATGTCCATAGAACAGCACCTACAGCCATGAATAAGAAAGAGATACGTCTATTCGTGTTCACCTCCAAGGGGGTATATGAGTATGATGCTGTAGGTAATAGACTGAATTGCAAAGCAAATGGAGACCATAGGGATTTGATGACTGGCGGTAAGAAGGGATTTAAGCAAGAATTTGCCAAGACTGCACCAGTATCGTTATTGATGGTTATAGATTTTGAGATATTCGGTCAGCAGAGTGAGCAAGCTACATTGATGGGCTGTGTTGACGCTGGTAATGTGAGTGAGAATATCAATTTATACTGTCAGAGTGTAGGGCTAGCTACCGTGCCACGCGCTACACATGATACTGAGGGTATTCGTACCTTGTTGAAATTATCAGAAAAGCAGTTGCCTATAATCAACAACCCTGTTGGTTGGCCTAAGAAGTAATATTTGGCGATATCATAATAAAAAAGCGCATCTTATAAAGATGCGCTTTTTTTATCTTGTGTATTCGATATTATATCAACTTCAAAGACTTCATCTCGTCGAGGAGGAGTTTCTTGTTGCCATCCTCCATTGGGCAGAGAGGAAGACGGTATACCTCGTTAATGATACCCATAGCCGCCAAGGCAGCCTTAACAGGAATAGGGTTCGACTCTACGAAGAGAAGATCCATGATGTGACGGTAGCGGTAGAAAAGCTCACGAGCCTCGGCCACATTACCCATGATAGATAGCTGCATCATTCGAGAGAAATCCTTAGGGAATACATTCGCTGCCACAGAGATACAGCCATCGCCACCAAGTAGGTTACAAAGCATAGATAGATTGTCGTCGCCGCTATATACTCTGAATCCCTCTGGACGCTTAGCGATAAGCTCGGCTACAGCGCTAATATTACCGCTTGCCTCCTTGATACCTACGATATTCTCAAAATCGTTAGCAAGCTTAATAGCAACATCAGGCTTGATAGCAGAACCAGTACGACCTGGCACATTGTATAATATAATAGGAATATCGACAGCCTGAGCCACAGTAGCAAAGTGGTTGTACATACCATTAGATGTAGGCTTATTATAATAAGGCCCTACAACGAGAACAGCGTCTACACCAGCGTTTTTGGCATTTTGAGTATATTTGATACAACTCTGTGTTGAGTTAGAACCCGAACCACCAATTACAACCATACGCTTATTCACGCGGTTTACCACATGCTCAAACATTTGAGCATCTTCAGCCTCACTAAGAGTAGGAGATTCTCCAGAAGTACCACAAACGACTACGGCATTAGTGCCATTCTCTATATGGAAATCGATAAGACGGTCTAAAGACTTAAAATCAATTGAGCCATCAGCATTAAATGGTGTGACGAGAGCCACTATTGAACCTTGAAGAGTAAACTGTTTCATTAGGTTACTTTTTATATTGTATGAGTATATTCTACTTAAATGTCGTAATCTGAAAGTAAAAACTCAGACTCGCTGCAAAGTTACTAATAGGACAATAATATAACAACTGATTTTGATAAATACAGCCCTACGTAAATTTCGTATTTTTACTTAAGTCCCGTAAAATAGTTCACTTTGCGGCACAAAGGTAGCAATTAGGGTTCAAATATGTATCAAAACAGATGCTCTTTGTTAGAAATAATATCGCGATAAGTAAAATTTCACATAGTGGTATATTTGAAATTCAAATTGTAGTATATATATTTGCATATCTCTAAATATCACAAATATATTGTTACATACGATATATTTTATCAATATTATAGGAAAATGTTAACTATCAGTCAAGCAGTAGAGAAGGTTATACGAGTTAAACCTTTCATAGTAGAGTCCCTTACAGAGGGTTTGATAAATATCTCCTCATTGGCTCGCAATATCGCCCCTACAGTAGAGCAGATGACAGGGAAGGAGGTAAAGAGTGGTGCCATAATTATGGCATTGAACAGACTAGTGCCACACCTACAGCAAGCAGAGAGTCAGTACAACAAGAATATGCTCAGCATGCTTGGCGATATAAATGTGCGTTCGAATTTGACTGATTTTACATTCCGTAATAGTCCGACATTGTTTGATTGCAATACCAAACTTATGGAGAAGCTGAAGACAGGTAATAGTGCATTCTACACAATGGTACGAGGAGTGTATGAGTCGACCCTCGTCATAGGATCAGATTTTGTAGACATTGTAGAGGATACCTATAAAGACGAAGAGTGTACATTTAGGAATGACAATCTCTCGGCCATTACTCTAAAATTACCAGCAAGTAACGTACAAGCCTTAGGATTCTACTACCAGATAATGAAATTTATTGCGTGGGAAGGCATCAACGTCAAAGAGGTAATATCCACCACAAACGAATTCTCCATAGTGGTAGAGGAGGATGATGTAGATAGAGCCTTTACATTATTGAAGAACCTAAAGAACTTGACAAAGCTTGGCTAGTCGTCGACGTAAAAGAGATAAGACCAGAAGGTTAAAGACAATAGTCATAAGCGCTGTACTATGTATAGCGCTTATGTTGTTATTTCTACTCTTCACCCAAAGAGGCAATAGGCTAATATCAGAAGCAAAAGAGTTCATACTTGGCCCTAGGCTCCCAGAAGGCTATGTCTATGGCATAGATGTATCACATTTTCAAGGAGATATAGAATGGGAAAAAGTAACCCATATAGCCTATGACCCCATAGTAAACAGAGTCAGGAAAGACGGCACCCTAAAAAAGAAGATACGATTTGCCATAGTCAAAGCCACAGAAGGCAGTAGTAACCATTATGATGATGAAAATTACTATATAAATAGAGCAGAAATAAAGAGAAAAGGATTAGTATTTGGGGCATACCATGTGCTCACCTCAGGAGGCAAAGTAGAAGAACAAGCCAAGAGATACATAGAAGTCACAAGACTAGAGAAAGGCGACATAAGACCAATATTAGACGTAGAAAACGACATAAAGCTAAAAGGGAGAGAACTCATTGACGCCATAAAAAGTTGGATAAGAATAGTAGAAAACCATTATAAGTGCAAACCAATTATATATACATCATATAATTTGTATAAACGAGCCTTAAATATTGACGAATTTAAGGAGTATGACTTTTGGATAGCCCAGTATAACAACATGACCATAGACGTAGACTGCGCCATATGGCAATTTTCGCATTGTGGCAAGATAGAAGGCATAAGCGGTAGGGTAGATCTAAATGTACTACCCAAC
>JAUNDI010000050.1 GCA_030526155.1 Bacteroidia bacterium | reverse complement strand
CAAAACTAGCCCTAGTGGGACGCACCATCAACAAGATCATCGTCCACTGCACCGCCACTCGACCCTTGCAGTCGTGCACCATCTCGCAGATAGATAAGTGGCATCGTGAGCGTGGCTTCGACGGCATAGGCTACCATTATGTCATCTATCGTGATGGTTCGATACATGAGGGTCGTCCCCTCTCAAAGGTAGGTGCCCACTGCGTAGGTCAAAATTCCGACTCTATCGGCATAGCCTATTGCGGTGGAGTGGCTGAGGATGGTACTACGCCTCAGGATAATCGCACTGCGGCTCAGAAGGTAGCCCTAAATCAGCTTATTAGTGAGCTTCGCCAGGCTTATGGCGACATCCCAGTATATGGCCATAGAGATTTCTCGGATAAGGCTTGCCCATCATATGACGCTTCAAAAGAACATAATAACTAAATCCACAATATCATGGCAACAAGAAAAACTTCAAGACGCAAGACTACAAAGCGCACCACAACAAGAAAGACAACACGCAAAACCACAACAAAGCGTACTAGACGCACCACAACAGCATCTAAGTCTGGTTCTGTAAGACGTGCTATCCGTAAGGCAGCAGCTATCGTTCGAACAGCTGTAAGAGCTAAGACACATAATGAGAAGGCCGCTCGCAAAGCAGGAAGAGCCGTAAGAGGTGCAGCTCGCCAAACCATAAAGAAGAATGCAGGACAGTCTGCCCTTAATGGTGTCAGGCACACCCGCCGTCGCACTTATCGCCGCCGCTAGTATTCTCTTTCTAATCTCAACTATTAAGAAATGAATCCAACTAGCACAGCCTTAATGCTTGCATTGCTCTCTGAGCAGACAACACCATCAGTCGTCGAAGAACTCTCCGACGCACTGATGTATGTTGGTTATTGCTTGCCTACAACCACAAGTGAAGACGACCCTACATGGCTCATCCGTCGCATAAAGAAGACAGCTCTCGAGGAGGGAGGTACCCTACAAACCATCATGTACCCCAATGGTGAGAGAAGGTACAACCAAAGCTGGTCAGACCGCGCCTCACTCTCCTACAAAGTAAGCTCAGATGCCGACCCCGATACGCTGAATATTACTCAGGAGGAGTCGTCATAAAGTGTACAATGTTACTCTACATACTGCACATGTCTGTAGAGCAACTGCACATCTCTCCTTAGTAAGTATCACTATGCTAAACAATTAGTGCTTCTATATGTGAGAGGAAACTGCACAAGGCTAAAGAAAAACTGCACATTCTAAGGGACACACCTGCACAAAGTAGTACTTGCAATCCTTTAAAATCCTAAAGTCAATATCATATTCCAATTCTAATGAAACGCCCGCAAATTCTACATCAGATATTCCGTTTCACAGACGTTCCTCGTCTCTCTTATTTCTGTACTGATGCTAACTGCGCCCCTGATGGTACAGTGCTCAGTATCTCATACGTCCGTCTTAAGGCTAACGGAAAACTGCCTTCGCATTGGCGATATAGTCATATGCAGACATCTAACCTCAAAAACATAGAGGTAAAACAGTCATCGTCGCTCGATGGTGTATATACTCCTGCCTCGGAGGGACTAGATACTCTTGATACCCTCATACCAGATAGCATGGATGAGAATATGCGCTCTGCTCTATCGCGCCTAGCTAAGGCTTTGGGTAATGATGTGGCGGGGTTTGTTTGCGCACGTCTTAAGGTGTCCAGAAGCGACCTTAGACAATATTTCAAGGCCGAACAGGTGGATGCCATAGCTCTTGCTATCTACAATATCGAGTCGCGTAATGAGGCTATTATCGTGGGTGATCAAACTGGCGTGGGTAAGGGTCGTCAGGCAGCGGGTATAGTTCGTTATGCTCATAGCGTTGGACGTTTGCCTATCTTCTTTACCGAAAAGAAGAATCTCTTCTCGGATTTCTATCGCGATGCCAAGGATACGGGTATAGCGCACCTAAAGCCTTTCATCATTAATGCTGATGGCTTTGTGTATGACTATGATAAATGCGTCGACTCCACTCCTGGTGCCGAGGTATATGAGACAGTCTACGAGCCACTGCCTAGCAGTATGCTAACGCGTATCTTTAAGTCGGGTAAGTTGCCCGAGGGGTACGACTATATCCTTTGTACCTACTCACAGCTATCGGATAATAAGGATAAGGAGACGTTCCTTAGATCTGTAGCCGAAAGGGGTAAGGCTATATTTATCCTCGATGAGGCGCACAATGCAGCAGGACAGTCATCTCGTGGCGACGTGGTAAAGGAACTTATCAATACCGATGGCTGCGATGTGGTATTCCTATCGGCTACATTCGCTAAATACCCTAAGAATTTGTTGCTCTACATCTCTCGTACTAAACTGCGCGACTGTACCACGCCGCTTACCCTATCTCTGGCTATCTCTCGTGGCGGCATTCCTTTGCAGGAGCTTATATCGTCTCTATTGGTGGAGAGCGGACAGATGGTGCGCCGTCAGAGAGATAACTCCAAAATAGAGGTAAACTATAACACGACAGATGAGTCCGACCGCCAGATAGATGATATAAACTACAACCGTATCATGCGTTTTGTGCGTGATATCATATCACTGCAGAATATGCATGTGCGCGACCTTATTATGCAGCTTCGAGAGCAGAAGGTATTGCCAAAAACGGCTAAGCCATATAGCATCTTTGCCTATATGTTTGTCATTACAAATGCTCTACTTCTAGCCATTAAGGCCAAGAGTGTAGTAAAGAAGACTATAGAGCATGTGCGTAATGGTAGATCGGTCGTCATAGGCCTTAGTCAGACATCGGCTGCTCACCTGGAGCCTCAGCGTCTTATTAATCTTACGGGGCGTAATGTCAAGATAGGGGATATGATAAGGGCCGACTTTGCTCAGTATATCCTCTATCTGCTGGAGCGCTCACTTGTCATCTCTCAGGGAAAGGATGAGGAGGAGAATGAGGATGGTAGCCGTAAGAGTCAGAAGACTATCTTCGATCTCGACTATACGCGTCTTTTCTCAGAGGGCGTTATTACGGGAACACAACTTAAGGAGGCTACTCTTATCAAGCAGGAGTATGAGCGTATCAAGTCGGAGATCCTAAAGGAGAAGTTCAACGTACCTCTTTCGCCTATCGATCTTATTAAGCAGATGATAGCCTCGGAGAAGGTGGGCACGGGAAAGAGTGCTCGAGCTATTCGCGTGGAGGAGTGTACGGGTCGTCAATTGGGTATAGAGTATAAGACATTTACCGATTTTACCCTTGGGCGACTCACAGAGCGTAAGCGAATAGATACGGGCTTGCTGTATAATGATTTCCAGTGTAACCAACTGGATGTCCTCATTATCAATGCCGCTGGTGCTACGGGTGCCTCGGCACATGCTAAGGTCATACCTGGTAAGGTGCCTCTTGAGGAGGTACGTCAGCGTGTCATGATTATCGCTCAGCCTGAGCTTAATGTGGCAACAGAGATACAGAAACGTGGTCGTATCAACCGTACAGGGCAGGTTCTTCTGCCGATATATGAGTATGTTACTAGCTTCATCCCTTATGAGTCGCGTACGATGATGATGCTCCGTAAGAAGCTTAAATCATTGGATGCTAATACTACAGGCTCTCAGAGACAGAATGAGTCGCAGGTATCAGAGTTTGTCGATTTTGATAATAAGTATGGCGACGAGGTGGTGCGCTCTTGGCTTGCCGCCCATGAGCAAGAGGCTAAGATGCTCTTCCCTGATACTGATGGTAAGGTCTCCCTTACAGGATGCGCCAAGGATGCTACAGGTCATGCCGCTATATTCGATACTGCCGCCCAAGAGCAGATGTTCTCTAATATCATAGACGACTATCGCGAACTGGAGAAGAATCTTATCTCTATGGGTCTGTGGGACCTCGAGACGCAGCGCCTAGATATGCAGGCTAAGTTGATATCAGAGCGTCTGCTTACATTCCGCCCAGGCGTGAAGTCGCCTCTTGGAGGGTCGTCGTATATTGGGTTATATGAGTGTAAGGTGGGCGGTAAGCCTTATCTCCCCGAGGAGGTGCTCTCTATGGCTAGAGCTGGTATCGAGGCTTATAATGGTCGATGCTATATATCAACAAGTATGGAGCAGGAGATTACCTCTTGGTATAATAACCGATGGAATAGTGGTGCACAGTTTAAGCCTTCGTTTGATGCTCGCAGAAAGAAGCTTACGGATGAGTATGAGGAGCTGATAAAGACTATTACCGACGAGGAGGAGCTAGATGATGCTAAGCAGCTCTTCCAGATGAAGCTCAATAAGCTAAATGCCGATGAGCAGGCGGCTCACACCAAGAATGATACTATATGCGAAACAGTAATAAAGGGCCTTCGCATGATACGTATCGGCGATATCGTAAAAGAGTTCTTGCCGCTTAAGCGTACACAGTCCGATGGCACAGAGGTGTATCCTATGGCCATCCTTACCTCTATTACCTTCGGTAAGGAGGAGAAGGATAAATACCTCCCAGGTAAGGTAAGGCTCCATTTCGCCGTGGCTAAGTCGTGCAAGCATTACGAGATTAACCTCGTCTCGAATGGTAAGAATGGTGGCTTCGAGGCTCTCTCGCAACTCTGTGAGAAGAGGAATGAATATACTGCAGCGCCTAATGTGGGCGACTATAACCTATTCTACTACAATAACGACTGCACGATATATGAGGAGTGCCCCCACTCCATCAATATGTGGAAGGAGGAAATACGCTCACTGCAAAATGGTATCGAGCGTCGTTATATCGTCACGGGTAATATTATCGATGCCTTCCGCTCTCCTCTTGTGGCCTCTCGCCGTCCGCAGACTATCTACTTCTCTATCCAAAGAGGTACTGTCTCTGATTCTGCCACTGGGAATGGCGCTGCTAACGAGACATGGATCCCTGGCCTATTGATGCCCGAGAATACGCAGGATGAAAAGGGCGCCGATACCACATTCTTGCCTTTCGAATGGGGACTCCCGCTCTGTAAGGTAAACCCTTCAACCGTTAAGGGGTATGGATCCAAAACTACAATATTCAGAATCAGTGGCTCTGATGTGCCTGTGGATTTCTTCCTTAAGGTGGAGGGTACGCGTCATGTAATGATAAAATATATGACCTCTTCTACTGATACCACCCAAAACAAACTCTTCGAGGAGCTCTCTTCGTCCGTCTTCAAGGATATATTCCCTCTGTTTCAAAAGAAATCAAAGCAGTACATCTTTGAGTACCGCCCGCGTGTCACCTGGTGGAAGGATGTGGCGGATTATGTCGACCCTAATGAGCGTTATATCCTCGACTGCCTCACCTCGCTGGGTTATAGCATAGAGGTGCCAACAAAGAATATACCTCAGAGCATATACGACCAGATACAGCAGGAGCGATACTCATACGATTGGGAGCCTATCAAATGGTCGCCTACTGATATCCCTACAGATAACGGATCGCACGAAGAGGACCCTGATGAGGGGCGCGAAAGGGCCAAGGCTAAACGAAAACGCAAAGCCCTACAGCTGGCATTGGCTCTCGAGATTGAGCTTCAGCTCCTTCGTCCATCTAAAGCCGCCAACAAGAAAAAGAGACAGAAAAATACCCATTAGCCCACATAAGCCAAAATAGCCACGCTAAAAACATATACGATAAACCCCTTAAATACTTGTGCAAAATGAAAGTAACAAAAGAAAACTACTGGCAGAACCACACCCAGATACGTCAAGATATCACATCGGCTAACTACCTCCCAAATATCTTTACCGATAACGCATGGCAACTCTTGGACTCCGAGGCTGAGCCTTCTGTCGATTGGGAGGATTGGGATGATGACGACTTCTCTAAGCAGAGAGAGGTGATATCTCAGCTCATCGCAGAAATTAATAAGTTTTACGATGAACAAGGCGCTAGCGACCACCCAAGGAGCACCAAGGGAGCACCCAAAGAGCACCCAAAGAACACCCCAGAGGAGAAACCTAAAGAGGAACCTAAGAAAACCGCACCAAAAAAAGAGGAGCCTAAGGGGGAGAAGCCGAAGGAGAAGCCCGCACCTACTCAGGGTAAAGCCGTAGAGTCTCTCACGCCAGAGGTGGATATCATACAGCGTTATATCCGTATTCATGGTAAATCAAGAGATTCCGCAGTATCATACGCTAGGTCGCTCCTTAAGCGTTTGCAGACTATGATATCTACGCGTATCATTCGTAAGACATCAAAATATGCCCATGAGATGCTTACCATTCAGGAACAGCTTCTTCGTGTGCTCAATGTCAAGAATCTCGATAGGGTAGAGATAGAGAATATCAAACATTACGAGGAGATTGCCGCTACAGAGTACGTGTCGTCTGTTACTACTTGGATAAAGACTTTCATATCGCGTTTTGAACATCGCCGACCAGAGGTGGCTCGCACCCGTAAGTTCCTTGCTAAGGCTCCTAATGTGCCAGAGCTGCAGGATGCTAAGCATGCACTGGACGACTATATCAATAACCGTACAGAGCGTGTTCAGCTCACAGAGCAGCAGCTTAATGGTCTCAGAGGTATAATATAACCCCCACACTATCTATTCTATGAAAAAGAGAAATGATCACCCACTGGGAATGGCTTGGATAGGGCAGAGGGCCGCCGCCAAATGGGACGCACATAATAATAATAAGGAGCTAGAGACGGCCCTATCTATAGCGCAGGAGATGGAGATACAGGATAAGGATGCTCTTACCATCAAAATGGCTACTGGCTGGGAGCGTGGGGCTGATATGGAGTGGCGTTATGAGGTGCCCGACTTCTTCTGGAAGCAGAAGATTCTCAATCAGGCTTACTCCTATGGCTCGGCTACTCCTTTCTCGGCTCTGGTGAAGGATGAACGACTGCTGACGATGTATCCTGAGCTGGCCGACTATAAGCTGTTTGTCAAGCTGCTCCCTCCTGGGGCTACTACGCTGGGCTATTTCGATGAGTCGAATAAACTGCTGGTGGTGCCTATTATTAATGGCGATGATAAGTACGACCTAGAGTCGGTGCTCATCCACGAGACGCAGCATTTCATACAACGTATCGAGGGTTTTGAGCGAGGGTCTAACCCTCAGGCTGCTGGCGGATGGACCAACTACCAGCGCACTAGTGGCGAGGTGGAGGCTCGTAATGCGCAGAACCGCCGTCACCTCAAGCCCGATGAGCGCAGAAAATCCCTCTGGAGCGATACCACTGAGCCTGAGCATGCCAACCCCGATAGGCATCTCTTCCCCACTAAGGAGTCTTCCCGTAAAAAGCACCTGGAGGATCTGGCGAAGGCCAAGGAGGGCGCAAGGACAAAAGGGCCCGATAAGGCAAAGAGAAAACGTAAGCAGATGCAGCTGGCTCTCGCAGTGGAGATAGCTCTTCAGATGGACAAGAAGAGGGCGCCTCAAAAGCCTACAGAGCCGTCAGCGCCTAAGGCAACCCCAAAGGCGGATGAGCACCCTGTCGACCCAGCCGAGCCTAAGAGCATCCAGATGGCATATCGGGTGCCCGACTGGGAGCATGATGGGGATACCGACTCAGCACGTAACGAGCTACGTGAGATGGGGGCCGATATCGTTAAGGTACATAAGGATAGGTTCGATGATCCCGACTACGCCGACGATGACGAGGAGGCATACGAGGTAACTATCATCTTCAACTGTCGCCCCTCAGAGCAAAAGAAGTTTGAGCACTACGGAGCCTATAAGCTCAAGGATCTAGTAGATTGGATCTACCTGAAGATAGATTACCTAGATAAGGATTTCCCAACAGCCAAGAAGATGTTCCCCAAGCGCGTCATCTTTGGCGATTTCTACGCCGAAGGACAACGCCGAGGAGCAGAATACATGTGGGTAAAAACCACACACACAGAAGCCGCCAAGATACTACCAAACTATAAACACTACATCGACAAACCAGGCCGCTGGGACGGCGAAGCAGTAGAGAATCTATGATGCAAAAATAAATTACTACCTTTGTAGCAATAATTATGATTTCAACTATCTAGTTGCTTCATTGGCTGTGACAGTCGGTGAAGCTCCTTTTTTTGTAGAAAAATGTGTAGTGTGCCGCGGTTTGGCACAGGGGGATGTTATATTTGCGACTAATATGAAAACTACATATGGATAATTTGATGGTACGTAATTACTGAGTTTATTATCGTTATATGTAGGTCAGTTTGACGCGCTATAGAATGGGGATTATGTCAAGCTTCAATTTAGCTATTTGCTATCATAAGTGTTATTTTGTCCGAAATTCTTGAAGTTTTTCGGACTTTTCATGTCCGTTTGAAAGGAAATGAGTACCTTTGCACCGCAAAAAATATAATAAGATGCTTCATGTCAAACGTATTAACTAAGCAAATAAGAGAGCGGATTGAACAGCAAGGAGAGAATGCCTTGTACATGGTTCGTGACTTTGCCGACCTAAATAACGATGGGTTGGTAACTCGTGTTTTGTCCCGTTTGACAGAGGAAGGCATGCTTGTGAGAATCTCTCAGGGGATTTATCTCTACCCGCATCGCAATCGTTTTGGTATTTTGAAGCCAAACATTGATGAAATTGCCACTGCTATCGCACAAAAGGACAAGGCAAGGATAATACCATCTGGACTAACAGCCTTGAACAAACTTGGCTTATCTACTCAGGTCACCATGAACGCGGTATATCTGACAGATGCAACCGCAAGGGAGATAAAAGTAGGCAATCGTACTATCGTGTTCAAACGAAGTGCTCCGAGAAACTTCGCTTATAAAACAGATGTCTTTCCTCTTGTGGTTTGTGCCATGAAAGAGATTGGTGAAGCTGATATTACGGAAGAACACCTTATTATAATAAAAGAAGCTATAGATAAATGTGAAGACCTGGAGGCTGTCAGACATGACTATAACATAGCTCCTGGTTGGATAAGAAAAAAACTCAGCTTATGAAATTATGGACAAATCTAGCGATTGAGGAACGATTAACTATCCTCACAAATATAGCCGAAGAAAAGGGAATCGTCGAGAATGCCGTTGAGAAGGACTATTGGGTCAGCATGGTGCTTAGAAGCATTTTCTCCCTTCCATACGCAGATGCCATGGTGTTCAAGGGAGGAACAAGTCTTAGCAAGGGATGGAACCTTATAGAACGCTTTTCTGAAGACATAGACCTTGCCATTGATCGCAAGTTCTTAGGTTTTGGAGATGAACTCAACAAGTCCCAACGGACAAAGCTACGTAAGGAGTCGAAGAATTTCATCTGTAATACATTGGCCAGTGACATTGAAGCAAAGTTCTCCGAGTATGGAATACTTGCAGAGTGTAGAGTCGTTGTACCTGAGACTCCAGTAAGCGACCTTGATCCTGTGGTGCTTTTTGTTGAATACAATACCATCCTCTCACAGAAGGTTGATTATATTCCGGAACGTGTGAAGATAGAAATCAGTTGCCGCTCGCTGATAGAACCTTTTGAGAAGGTTGCCATGCGCTCAATGATTGAAGATGCCTATCCAGAAGAAGATTTTGTTTTGGAAAAAGTCAATGTGCCGACAGTTCTTCCAGGCAGAACCTTTATGGAAAAGATATTCCTTCTGCACGAAGAGTTCACAAGACCTGGAGGATGTTCTCGTATCGAACGTCTCACTCGTCACATGTATGATATAGAGAAAATGATGGATAAGCCTTTTGCCGCAGAAGCTATGAAAAACCAGGTGATGTACAATGAGATAGTTGCACACCGCAAGGCTTTCACAGCATGGGCTGGGTTGGATTATGCTACACATAGTCCTCAAACCATTTCATTTGTTCCACCTGTAGAGATTGAAGATGTACTTCGAAATGATTATGAACAGATGAAATACGGATTCATCTACAAAGATGCACCGACATATGAGCTTCTAATAGAGCGCCTCAAGACTTTGCAACAAACATTCAGACAACTTGAATGGAGATAGCAGACATAAATTAGAAATTAGGATTGACCGTGGTTATAGACAATATTGCACGTTGCTGTTTCTTCAGAAAATGCAAAAGGTTGGATTGGAGACGACTGAGGGGGCATTTGTTGTCTTCGGTGTCGAGTTCGTACCATTCTGCTCACGTGTGTTCTTTCCCCATGAGATTGGCGGGCATTTATGGTTCGCCTTCATAAAGACCTGCAAGACGATGGGCTTATCGTGCTGGGCAAGGATATCTATGAAGCAAATAGTACGGAACAACGCGTTGCTCTTCTTGACGATTTTTTCTTGAAACGTTTGGCTCTGTTTTCCGAAGGCGATATAAACATGGAACGGCTGAACGAAGTCTTTAATAATATTGCGCCGACCGATGGCTCCATTGTGTTTGACGCGTTATAGAATGAGCGTTATGACAAACTGGACCTTAAAGTATAATGATATGAGTGTGCTTGAAAATATGAGCGCGAATGAATTATACGCTTGCGCTCGAAAGAGAAAAATAGATATGGTTGAGGAACTTGTAATTTCAAATGGCATAGAAGAAAGCCGCCAAATACTTATCGATGTGCTTAGTGGGAAAAAAGAGTTGCTTGCGTATTACCCGATGGGGAATAATAAGCCTCGTCCCCCAAAAGAATATTTCATCACGGGTATCTTAGACGGAATGCTCTACGCAATACCTAGAAGAGGAATATAAGTTTGATGTGATGTGGAATGGGCGTATGTCAAACTATTGAAATAGTTGATAAGATACTGCACAACACATTCAAATGCAATGGTTCATAAAAATAGAATAAGTGAGAAATTTTATGGAAGTTGCCAAATAAGTATTATCTTCGTCGAAGATAGAGACAATGACAAATGCTATCATTATTTTGGTCGTAAACAGAAACAAAAAAAACGGCGAAATTTTGCTAAAAAGGCCCAATTTGATTTTTTTTTAATCTCATATGGCTGTAAGTAACTGAATATATTGTTTTTATATAGACATCTGTTTGACGCGCTATAGAATGAGCATTATGTCAAGCTATTTGGGCGGACCGACAATGTCTGATGATCCGAAGTGTGTTAACTGCAAACTGTATCCAATTTGTGATGGAGGATGCGCATGGAGCAGACATAAGAATCTATTTAATAATGCTAAAATGGAATTGTGTTCTAATAGAGCAGCGAATCCTGAATTGGCTTTTGAACTTTATTACGAGCAAATAAATAACTTATGAATAAGCTGATATTGATGTGCTTCATTTTTACTTTTGCAAATAATGTTTTCTCACAAAAAACTATTGTAGGCGAGGTCAATCAATCTAATGGAGCACCTATTGAATATTTTACGGTTAGATTCATGTCTGATACAATATCTATTGCTACAGGTAGTTTTGTTGGAGGGAAGTTCTCAGCCGTAGTTCCCACAACCGTAAATAAAGTAGAAATTTCGGCGTGGAGTTTCAATTCTGATTGTAAGTCTGTTCGCGCTCAGGATGACACATTACAATTTTCGTTAGTGAATCATCAGCATCAATTAGGCGAGGTTGATGTGATTGCTAGCAAGAAGCACTTGACTGTAGACGGGAGTAACTTTATTCTTGCTGTCGAAGGTACTTCATTGGCCGAAATGGCGAACATTAACGATGTATTGTGTAGAATTCCATTATTGATGGTTAACGAGAATAACGGCATCTCTATGTTTGGAAAGAACAACATTGTTATTTATGTTAACAACAGACGTATTACCAACAAAAAAGAGGTGGAAAATATTAATCCACAGGCAATCAGAGAAGTTAAACTGGTTGGTTCTCCTGGTGCCCGCTATGATGCTGATGCAGATGCTGTTATATCTATTACAACCAAGGACTATAACGGTACTGAAATTGTAGTACGAAATACGGCAACAAAAGGCAAGCTTTTTTCGGATGACACTAACGCCATGCTTAACGTTAGACAAGGGAATACAACCATTCATGCAGATTACACACTCACAACTTCTAAAAACAAAACCTATGAAGGTAGTACTATTGATAATACAGAAAATCAACAAGAGTACAATGACGATGTAGATACCGAAGGAAAAATTATAGGACACGCTTATTCCATTGCAGGAGAGCATACGTTTAACAACGAACATAGGTTTTCTGTACAGTTTGCAGGATGGAACGATCGTAGCCAGACGGAAGTTGAAGCTGGTCAGCAATATTATTATACCCTCTATGACCTATCTTCAGTTGCAACGCATAAGACTACTACAGGCATCGAGGATCATTATGATATTGGAGCTGGTTATGACTTGAAATTTAGTCAGCAAAGTGGAATGTCAGTCGTTGCCAATTATACAATTCATCGCACAGAGACGAACAGCAGCATCCTCGAAAATATACAGTTGCACGATTACGATTTTGACTCGAAGTATAATGCAATTGACGCACAAGTTGATTATGATACTTCTACAGATAATGGATTTGGTCTATCCATAGGATGCAAAGTCTCTGCTGTGTCGAATGAATCGGAGAGTGCGTTTAATTCTAGCAGTGTAGTGTTGGAGTCGGCATTTTCGTACGATTATAATTTTAAAGAGAAAATTATAGGAGCCTATCTTGATTTGAACAAGAATATTGGCGGTGTTGAAATCAATGCCGGAGTGAGAGTAGAACATACAGACTTTGAGGGCAACCACAACAAAAGAAATGTGATAGATACCGCATACTTTACATTTGTTCCCAACCTAAAGCTTACCTACACAACAAGTAGCAAGAACAAGTTTTCTCTTGCCTATAGAAATACGATAAATCGTCCTACATTCAACAGTCTAAGTCCAAGCATTCGCTACGATAATGCATTTTATTATCGCAAGGGTAATCCTGCTCTCTTGCCTACGATTACGAGTAATGTTGTGTTTGCTTGGAATATGGGTTCGAAATTCTGGATGAGTTTCGGATATAGACACAAGTGTAATGCCACTATCTATCAATATACAAAAACAGATAATGACAATGCTATTGAGGTCATTTTGAGTAACCACAAGCATGTCCATTTCATTTTGGCCTCTATAGGATACAACTTTAACAAAGGACGCTTCCGCTCTACAAATAGTGTAAGTGTAACAAAGCCTTTCGCTCAAATCAGACTATACAACGGTGAATATAAGATTGACAGATGTGCCTATTATTTCAAGACTACAAATGACTTTACAATTAACAAACACTTTGGTGTAAATGCCGATTTTATTTTCAATGACCAAGGCGAAACATTGTTGGAAAAGAAAGATGCTATGTACAACCTTTCAGTTGGTGCTACTGCATTTTTCTTTGAGCGCAGTCTTGCTTTTTCTCTGGTTGCAAACGATATCTTGGATACGTATACATTCAAGGATCACAGAGAGTTCGGTAGTTATAAGGTTGACCATAAGTATAATCCTGACAATACATACGTGCGTCTTACTGTGCGATATCTATTTCGCTCAGGGAAAACAAAACGATTGCAGACTATCGAGAGTAACTCACAGACTGTTAATAGAATGTAAATCGAATTCATGTCTAACAGTTACATACCATTCCCACTCGACATTCGTAAAAATTATCAGTCATTCTTAGTTGTAAAATATGATAAGACTTCTAATAAAAACTTTTTAGTATATGTTGCGAAAATTTCCAATAGTACTACAACGTGATAGTATGCAGTGCGGTATCGCATGTTTACAAATGGTATGTGAATACTTTGGGCGCAAACATACTTTAGAGTATATAGAGCAATTGTGTTTGACTACTAGTGAGGGTGTGTCGTTGCTTGGAATAAGTCGTGCTGCGGATAAACTTGGACTGCGTACAGTATGTGGGCGAATGTCGATTGAGCAGTTAGAGAGAATCCCTTTACCTGCCATCCTTCATTGGAATCAGAATCACTTTGTGGTACTATATAGAATCAAGCGCAATGTTTGACGCGCTATAGAATGAGCATTATGTCAAACTTCATTGACATAGCTACTTTGGTATAGTTTTTGTATTATTGGTATTTGTTGTTGTAAGAGACAAACCTTTAAATCTATAAACTAATAATAATTAATACATGTGCATTATGAAACACTTAGCATTGTTTGTTCTAATCATGATTTCGACAACGTCGTTTGCTCAGAAGATTGTGTCGGGTTCTCTTTCTTCGCTTAAAGGGGAAAGTATTCTTAATGTAGAGGTAGATTATTCCGAGGCAATGATTCATGGAATGGGTGAGGCGGATTTTGCTGTTGTTGAGCAAGATTGGTATGTAGATAAACCAGAGATTATCTCGTATATTATTGAATATATGCAAGACGAGTTAGGCAATAAGATTTCTGTAGGAAAGACTTCAGGAGCTAATTATACTCTTGTTGTATTGCCACAAAGTATTAGGCGTAAAGGAGACACTATAAGCAGGGCAATATTGAAAGATAAGGATGGAAATGAGCTTTGTGAAATAGATAAGATAGAAGCTGAAGGAGGTACCTTTGGTACTAAGTTGAATCTTATTAAAGATGGAGCAAAAGAGACAGGTACAGTCCTCGGTAAGTATTTGAAAAAGCAATTGAAAAAATTAAAGTAAACCAATAAGGATATAGTTATTGGTAAAGTGGTTTGTATCTCATGATAGGTACAGACCACTTTTTGTATGAAATTGAGATAGAAGATTGCTGTCGATGTGAGGTGTCTAGATGTGTTATTACCATATATTATGTATACATTTGCATTAGTAATTTGATATATGTGGGTTTGACGCGCTTTAGAATGGGGATTATGTCAAGCATATGAATGCTGCCTGCCTCACCAATCTGAGACAGGCAGTATTCTGTTTAGATGCTTTTGCCCAATTCATAGGCCTTCTGAAGTTTTTCATTACCTTCGATGGAGCGTGGACCTCCTACGCCGCCGCAGAAAAGTGTTCCAGCCAGGCGGCTCTTAGGATAGCAATCTGTCCATCCAGTCAAGCCGGTTTCGGCACGCTTAGGCACATCCGGACCATCCTCAGCTGCTACGGTGAGGAGATAGACATCGCGGAACTTGTAGTCGAGCGAATACATGGCGTTCATGCGATCGATGAGCACCTTCATTTGTCCGCTCATCTCATAATAATAAATAGGAGTAGCCCAACAGATGACATCGGCGTTGAGCACTTTCTGCATGATGTCGTTAGCATCATCCTTGATGACACATTTGCCTAACTTCTGACAAGCGAGACAACCTTTGCAGAACTGAATATCCTTGCTGATGAGTGTGATCTTCTCAACGTCATGACCTGCTGCCTGTGCTCCTTCGACAAACTTATTAGCGAGCATGTCGCTATTTGATCCAGCTCGGAGGCTGGTACTGATGACAATTACTTTTTTCATATCTGAGTCTACTCTAAATAGTCGGTAATCCGACCGTT
>JAUNDI010000049.1:14885-15639 GCA_030526155.1 Bacteroidia bacterium | reverse complement strand
GAGATTCAGCCTATTTTTATGCTGGTCTAAAAAAGTTTAGCGGACAGCAATAATTCATAAAAGAATCATGAGTGCACATATATTCAAGTTGCATACTCATAATCACTCACTATGCCTTGCTAATTTTCAAGCTTATAAATCATCGTACATTAGGGGATCAACAACAAATCCATTTTCATCGACTCTATATGATATATTAGTGTATTCTTCTAAATGATCTTCGCAAACACCCGTATTGTCACTGTCAATTACCCTATACACTAACTCATATAGACCATATGAGTTGTTTTTTCTAGTATATCTTATGTGTTCATCAATAAGTGGAGAACTATAATATTTTTCTCCTATTAAAACTATAGATGTAATCCTATCATTAACACAGTTGATGGAATAAATTCTATAAATATCAAATTTTTCATATACATGACCACATTGCTCATAGTCATTGGTGATGTGTTCAATTATTACGTGACTGAGTATATTATCATATATTCTACATTTGCCAATATAGAAATATTTATATGAAGATTTCCCCCTTTCTGATAAATACTCCTCTCGAGATATTGGGAAGTATTCTTTTTCAGACACTTCATATGCTTTCCACCCATTAAGAAAATCGTTAGCATTTATCCATTCACACAAATACTCATCTACCTCTACACCCATCGTTTCTACTATATCAATCGATGGAAGACAAATAATGAGGGAGTCTCTAGTTTTAAAAACTTGTGACTCTACGATGATATTATCTTCA
>JAUNDI010000049.1:0-14875 GCA_030526155.1 Bacteroidia bacterium | reverse complement strand
ACTGTAGTCTTCTGACTGACAAGTGCCATTGTCATAGCAAGAACTCACACTGCAAGCTAAAGATATTAAAAGAACGAATAAAAACTGCTTCATATCTTTTTGACATATTGATAATTTTAACCCAATGTTTATCGTGGCTTGGAAGTTTATTTCTTGGAAAAACACCTTCATTATCTACACCCAACTAATCACTTATCCAATAATCTCCTTATCTCCCAACCTCTCTCCAACGCCCAATCAATAGTTGCCTCCAAGGTATACCTCATCCGCTCATTACTCTTCACACTATCATGTAATACTATTACCGACCCATCTCTCACATACCTCTTCACATTATTAAATACCTCCTGGGGCGTCAATCTTCTATCATAGTCCTTAGGCATTACATCCCAAAAGACAAGATTCTCTATGCCCAAAGAGCCATTTACAAGCTCATTACAGCGCCAAGGCAACATCTGACCATGCGGAGCTCTAAAGAGTCGCATTTGGGCCATACCTGACGCTCTGAACGCCTCATCTCTGCACATCCGTATCTCCTCTACATATTCTCTCCATGAGGTCTTCATCAGCTGAACATGGTGGAAGGTATGGTTGCCTACCTCATGACCTCTATTTATAACCTCCCTAAATATGTCGGGATACTTCCTAATATTATCGCCTACACAAAAGAATGTGGCTTTTACGCCATACCTGTCAAGTGTATCTAGTACCCAAGGGGTCTGCTCAGGTATAGGTCCATCATCAAAGGTTAAGGCTAAACTTGGCCTACAATTAGCAGACGCCCCTATAGGCAGTCTCCAGATGGAGTGCTTATAGGGGCGACGTACTATATCGTATGGCTGAATTATAAACGACATACCATACGTGTTTAATTATTTCTCTCCAAATAGATACTCAAGGGTATTCATATTGTTAGCATACATAGCATCGAGCTCATCCATCAACTCTGCTCTGCCGCCTTGCTTGCATATACTCATGATACGATAGTAAATAGTAGCAGTGCGCTGCATATCATAGTATACCGATATCAAACGATCAGGATCAAGAGATAGATAGAAGTTCAACTCTTGCCAATTCTCTAATGCCAATTCTCTTAAAAGAGCATCTCCCTTCTCTCCTTCTCCTATGCGGTAATGGCTAGAAGCTAATGTCATGCTATATACGCTCTGTGGAGCAGCCGAACTTGGTATCTCCTCTTCTAGCTTTCGCATGACTTCAGATGCCATCTTAAACTTGTTGGCAACGAACGACTGTATGTACTGCTCATCTGTATATTCACCTTCAAGTGGCGAACGTGCCTTGAATGTCTTCAAGTCGAGCTCCTCATTATTCATGATAAACTTATGCGATGTCTGAGCATACTCAGCCTCTTCAATAAGTGTCTCTGCCAAACGAGCTATCTGTCCGCGCATAGTGCCTATCATCCTAGCCTTGGTCTCGTCAATGTATAATCCCTCTTTGTTGAAGTATCCCCAACGGAACTTATTCATCACGATATCATACATCTTATCAGACGATACTGTACCAACCATCAACTGTGGCAATGTAGTACGCTTATCTTTCAATGCTTTTGGCGTTCTGTCAACATATGGCACTATCCTATAAGCCAAGCCCTCTAGTCTAAAATATCTCTCAAGACTTACATAGTTCTCAGCTCCTACAGTACATGCTACATACAATGGTCTATCCCATTGTGCTGTATTTAGCATGTCAAGTACCAAGAGGTCGTTCTTAATAAGCATCGAATTGCTGAACGACACAGGCATAGAGTCGACATTGCAAGGCAAACCTTTCTGAGCTACCTTGGCTGTGTCTACTTGCATATGTACCTTCTTAGTAGGGAGGAAGCATATTCTCTCTGGTGTCAAATCAGGGATGTACTTTGTTGCCTTCTCTTCAGATCTGATAAAGTCGAGTGCTAAGCCTAGGTCAACACTCTTCTTATAGTTATCAAAGAGGTAAACCACATCTCTGTCGCCCGTATACTGCTCATGAGTAAATGAAATAGGAAGTGGCTCGCTATCGTATGCCTTTCTCTTCATCTGATCTACATACCATGCAGTCTGCAAATATGAGAGGTTACATACTCTGACGTCTGTTCTCACCTTCTCTACCTCTTGTATATACCACAATGGGAATGTATCATTATCTCCATTGGTAAATATCACAGCATTTTCATCACATGAGTTGAGATAGTTATATGCCATATCTCTAGCTATAGTAGAGCCCGATCTATCATGGTCGTCCCAGTTCTGCTGGGCCATTAAACATGGCACACATACTAATGAGATAATTGTTGCTACTACTGATGCAGGTAGACTTGGTAATTTAGCTCTCTGCAATAGCTCTATTAGTCCTAATACACCAAGTCCTATCCAAATGGCAAAGGCATAGAACGATCCTGCATACGCATAGTCACGCTCTCTTGGCTGTAGTGGAGTCTGGTTGAGGTATAATACAATAGCTAAACCTGTCAAGAAGAACAACATCAAGACAATAAGGAATCCTTGTTTGCCCTTCTTGCCTTTGCTATACTGGTAGAACAATCCCCACAATCCTAGAAGGAATGGCAACATGAAGTATCTATTGCGGCCCTTATTATTCTTCAAAGAGTCTGGCAATAGATCTTGGTCGCCAAGCATAGCATTATCAATAAAAGGAATACCTGTTATCCAGTTTCCGTGTATCAACTCTCCATGTGACTGGATATCATTCTGTCTTCCTGAGAAGTTCCACATGAAATATCTCCAGTACATAAAGTTACACTGGTAACCTATGAAGAATTTCAAATTCTCCCAGAAGGTAGGTACCTTAACTGTATATGTGCCTCCCTCTCGTGAATTAACTCTTACTGGTCTTCCCTCAAAGTTAGTCCACGCTTTGTACTCTTGGATATGTGGCTCTTTGTTAGAATACATTCTTGGGAAGAGTACATTGGCTTGGTACTTTACCTCAGGACGGTAGTCTATAACCTCGTACTTGCCATTTCTCTGAATATAGATAGGCTTACCTTCTGAGTCGTTGGTATAGTCGGCTGGCGAAGCAAATGTCTCGCCATAGAATAGAGGTCTGTTACCATACTGCTCACGGTTTAGGTAATCCATCAATGAGAATACATCTTCTGGTGAGTTCTCATCCATAGTAGGGTTACTTACCGAACGGATAACTATCATCGCAAAGCATGAGTAACCAATAATGATTACTGTTACTGCAGTAAATATGGTGTTTGTGATAACGTGCTTGTTCTTGTGCGACCAATAGATTCCATATATCAATAGGGCAACTAATAATAGTGCATAGAATACCGCACCACTATTGTAACCAAAGCCCATCTCATTGACAAAGAAAAGCTCAAACCAAGAGGCTATCTTTACAACGCCAGGAATAATGCCATAGAGAATTACACCAAGTACAACGGCCGATATAGCTAGGGCAATAATTGTACCTTTTGCTGTAGGCTCTTGTACTTTCTTATAATAATAAACCAATCCAATTGCAGGAATAGCTAGCAAGTTCAAAAGGTGAACGCCGATAGATAGACCTATTAGATATGCTATCAATATCAACCATCTGTTGGCTTGTGGCTCATCTGCTACAACTTCCCACTTAAGTATTGCCCAAAATACCACTGCGGTGAAGAGGCTCGACATAGCATATACCTCACCCTCTACTGCCGAGAACCAGAATGTATCTGAGAATGTATATGCTAATGCACCTACCATACCCGCGCCCATTACAGAGATAGTTCTCCATAATGCTACCGAGCCATTCTCTACATAGTCATCTACAAATATCTTACGCGCCAAATGGGTAATGGTCCAAAAAAGGAATAGTATGGTAAATGCCGAACATAAAGCCGACATTATATTCACACTCTTAGCTATCAATGTAGGGTCTGGCGCCATTATAGCAAATAGCCTACCAATAATCATAAAGAATGGTGCTCCAGGAGGGTGACCCACTAAAAGGTTATTCGCTGTGGCTATAAACTCACCACAATCCCAAAAGCTCGCTGTGTCTTCTGTGGTTAATATATATGTGATGGCTGATACCAAGAAGGCAACCCACCCACATACATTGTTCCATAGATTGTATTGTTTCATAAATAATGTGATGTATATTGAGTCTACTTATTTCTCTGTTCGTTGAATAATACCAATTTCTCTAAGCATGGTGTTGCTTCGTTACTTGGCAACCTATGAAGCGCCTCTAAGGCTTTCTGCCCATACTCTTGCATCATCTTTATTGAGTACTCTATACCTCCATACTGATGCACAAACTCTGTAGCTATCTTTGCTGTCGATGCCTCCTTATATTTTTTCCTTATAAGTTTCATCATCGACTTCTGCTCTGCGTTGGGGGCATTTCTTAGGGCATATATCAATGGTAATGTCATCTTTCTCTCTTTAATATCATTGCCTGTTGGCTTTCCGAGAAACGACGACTTCTCATAGTCAAATATGTCATCTTTTATCTGAAAGGCTATGCCGAGGTTCATACCATACTCATACATAGCTTGCACAGTCTCTTCTGACGCTCCGGCTGATATAGCTCCACATTTTGTACAAGCAGCTATTAAGGTTGCTGTCTTTTTGCGTATTACCTCATAGTATGTCTCGTCCGTAATATCGAGCTTTCTAGCATGCTCCATCTGCTCTATCTCTCCCTCGCTTATCTCTTGTACAGCATCTGATACGGCTTTCAATATGGACATCTCGTTATTCTCTGTTGCCATCTGTAAGCCTCTAGCAAGGAAAAAGTCGCCTACTAATACTGCGATCTTGGAGTTCCATAGGGCATTTACACTCTTCTGTCCCCTTCTTTCCATCGACTCGTCTACTACATCATCGTGCACCAACGTGGCTGTATGTAGCATCTCTATCAGCGCAGCACCTACATTACTGCTCTTCGTAACGCCTCCTGATTGTAATGCCGACAAGAATACTAGCATTGGCCTCATCTTTTTACCTTTCCTACGTAGGATATAATGAGTAATAAATGCTAATAACTTATGCGGGGAGTGCAACTGCCCACGAAAGTAAGGCTCAAAGGCCTCCATATAGGGTAATATAGGCTTACTTATCTCGTCTAACATTCTTCTTATCTATCGAGAGTGTTATTATCCTCTGCCAACCACTCTGCATAACTGGTGGCAGTCTCATATAATCTAACACCTACTAGGGTGATATTCTTAGGTAACTTCTCACTTATCAATGCGGCAAACCTTCCTACCATATTCTCACATGTAGGCTCATAGGGTACTGCATAGACTCTCTCTGCTACAGTCTTGAGCGCTTCTACTTGTGGCGCCTTATCATACACTAGTGTAGCATGGTCTAGTTTGTCTACTATCTCACTCTTCACTATGCCTTTCAAAACACTGAAGTCCATGACCATGCCATGCTTTGGAGAGGTCTCATCTTGTAATATGTCGCCTTTCACTGTAACCATAAGTTTGTAAGAATGCCCATGTAGATTCCTACACAAACCATCATAATTACTCAACAAATGAGCCATCTCAAAACAAAACTCCTTGGTTATGCGAATTATCATAATATGCCAAATTTATACTCCGCGAAGTTAACCATTATTCTCAAATATTGTTATACCTTTGCTCTATAAACAAAGCATTATTAATTATTATGACCACAACATTCAGACTCTTGTCACTCGTAGCTCTATCTGTATGCATGATAGCTGCTCACGCTCAAGTATCATTCGGCACTGCTGATACTACCTACGTATGGCAAGACAAAAAGAACCAGTTCTCCATCTCTGCTGATTACTCAGCAGCTTTTCTAGTAGCGGAAGAGGGCACTTCTCCAGCTACATTGTCAACTCAGGATTTCTCGCCATCTGATGTCTCTCATTGGCATCTGCACTTCTCTATGGTGGGGACTTTCTCTGCGTACAACTACATCTCTCTTTTCCTCTGCGCTAATCTCAATGATGATGGCTCCGTAGCCAAGGGGTTATGTGTCCGCCTTGGTGGCACAAATAGTAAAACTATATCTCTTGTTCAAATCAACCCTGATGGGTCAAAGACTATCTTGTGCGAGAGCGAAAAGAGTCTGCTCCGGCCTAACTATCCGTTCTCTATCGATATCTATCGACGCAATGTTGACAATGGCGCTCTGCCAAACCAATACTATTTCGATATATATTGTGATATAACCAATGTCAATGAATTGGTATGCAACTCTAAAGACAAACCTATTCCTGCAAATTATCTCGCTGATTATAGTACTACCGCTATCGAGGTTGTCTTTACAAAAACATATGCCAAGAATAAGACTCTAATTACCGACTTCAAAATAGATTTTTACGATGAACAAGGGGGCTCACCGAGTACTCCCATAGAGCCTGAGCCCACTCCAGAGCCAAAACCCGAGCCTCTACCTGAGCCTAATCCGGAGCCGGAGCCTAACCCATCAGAGGCTTCTCTCCATCGTGGTGATATCGTAATAAATGAAATCATGTACCACCCAACAGACGACTTCGGCATTCCAGAAATAGAGTGGGTGGAGTTGCATAATAATACTGATGAATATATCAGTCTAAGTGGGTGGACTTGGCTCTACTCCTCTGCTATAGATCCTCAAGCATCAATTGAACCTAATGGATATATTATACTATGTGCCAAGAAGTATGTAGAGGATGTGTCTACTTTCTCAAATACTCCAGTATATGCCACCTCATCATGGCCAGAGCTAAATAATACTGCAAAATGTCTTTTCATATCTGATAATGAGGACAATGTCATAGATTATATCTATTACAACACCAGTTCGTTCAAAGATAGTTTCAAATCACAAGGTGGATGGTCGCTTGAGCGTATAGACCCTCTTAACTTTGATGGCTCAATGTCCAATTGGCACTTCTCAACAAACGATATTCTAGGAGCAACGCCTGGATACAAGAATAGTATACAAAATACTAATGTGGATACCTCATCTCCTAAATGTCTGTATGCCACAATGTCTGATAGTATGGAGAATACCATTCGCCTACATTTTTCTGAACCTATGGATACCATCAATATGCCAAACACTATATCTATAAACAACTCTCTCGTGTCTTTATCGCTAGTACAAGCTAATAGATACGCTATTGATTGGATGGATATTAAAGTAGAAAAAGATATAAAACGTGAAACTTATTATGAATTAGGCATTTCCGACTTGTCAGACTTAGCAGGAAATACTATAATACCAACTACAATAAAGGTTGGCTATCCCGATTCTGTCTCTAATAACGATATAATCATAAATGAGATAATGTCCAAGGCTTCACCTGCTTCACGTGATTATCTAGAGCTATACAACAGATCAAAGAAGAATATAGATCTATACTCTCTATGTGTGGCAACTCTTAATGATGATAACTCTATTAAGTCTATCTACCCTATTCTTCCATATCACCTCTCTCTATTCCCAAATGAATATGTAGTGATAACAAAGGATTCTCTTGGGGTCATAGAGGGTTATAATCCTACAAATCCTTATGCAGTAAGATACTCTGCTAAATTCCCTGCTCTCGCTGCCGAGGGGAGTGTAGCTATTACCTCTAGGAATGGTAGTATTGTCGACTTATGCTCTTACAACAATAAAATGCACTCTCCCCTATCTAAGAATCTCCCAAATGTTAGCATCGAACGTATCCACCCAAGCGTATCTTCATTGGATATATCTAATTGGACATCTGCATCTCAATTATTCAATTACGCTACCCCTACAGCACGCAACTCGCAATATCGCATTCCTTCAGCTCCCTCTAAAGAGGATATAGAGGTAACTACCAAAATATTCTCTCCTACAATGGCTAACAAACCAAACTGTTCAGTAATATCAACCAATTTTACCGATGCCTCATGGTACGCTACTCTACAAGTTTTCGCTCCAAATGGCTATCTTATTGCTACTCCATATAATAATGCTCTCCTCCCTACAACGGGCGAACTTACATGGGATGGGCGAGATACAAATGGACAACTCCAAGCGCCTGGGACATATATAGTATACCTCTCCGCATGGCAAAGCGGAGGTAAGACAGTCAACTTCAAGTCTACTGTGACCATTCTCGCCGAATAATGGTTAATGAAAAAGGCGGACTACCAGTCCGCCTTCATCGTATCTATTTGTATGTAACTTAGTCAATAATCAACATTGCATCGCCATAAGGACCAAACTTATAGCCCTCCTTAACAGCAACGTCATAGGCCTTCATTACATTCTTATAACCACCTACAGCACATACCATCATCAATAGTGTAGAGTATGGCTCATGGAAATTGGTAATCATCGAATTAGGCACCTTAATCTCGTATGGAGGGAAGATGAACTTATTTGTCCATCCTGTAAATGGAGTAACGTGTCCGTATGTAGAAACAGCTGTCTCCAATGCTCTAACAACGGTAGTACCTACTGCACAAACTCGCTTCTTATTGTCTTTTGCTTTGTTGATTATCTCACAAGATTTCTCGTTGAGGAATACCTCCTCAGAATCCATCTTATGCTTTGTCAAATCCTCAACCTCTACACTTCTGAAGTTACCCAAACCAGCATGCAAGGTCAAGAAAGCAAAATCTACACCCTTAATCTCAAGGCGCTTCATCAACTCTCTGCTAAAGTGCATGCCGGCTGCTGGTGCAGCTACAGCTCCCTCATTCTTTGCAAAGATTGTCTGATATGCTGCCTCATCCTCTGGAACTGGCTTTCTCTGGATGCAATCTGGTAGTGGAGTCTCACCTAATGAATAGAGTGTCTCTTTGAACTCCTCTGGTGTGCCATCATAGAGGAAGCGAAGTGTACGACCTCTAGATGTAGTATTGTCAATTACCTCGGCTACAAGTGAGTTATCCTCACCAAAGTACAACTTATTACCTATACGTATCTTTCGTGCTGGGTCGACGAGCACATCCCACAAGTGCAACTCATGGTTTAGCTCACGCAATAGAAATACCTCAATCACAGCGCCTGTCTTCTCTTTATTGCCATACAAGCGAGCTGGGAATACTTTGGTATCGTTGAATACCAAGACATCTTTCTCATCAAAGTAGTCCAATACATCTTTGAACTCTTTGTGCTCTATGTCTCCTGTCTTTTTGTGCAATACCATCAAGCGAGCCTCATCACGATTCCTAGGTGCATCTTGAGCGATGATGTTCTGCTTTACCTTCTCGCCATCTTCACCTACTACGACTGGTATTGAATACCCAAATTCTGATAGTTTCATAATATTGTTGTATATCTATCGTTATTAATTTTCTGTTTTCATCCTACTGGCTTCACTCTCCAATAGGGCCTTTATCTGCTCCATATTAAGGGCATCTTCTACTTTTGCATTGCCTACCCTAGTACGTCTTAAAGCGGTAAGGTGTCCTCCACTCTGCAGAGCATAACCTAAGTCTCTTGCTATAGAGCGTATATATGTTCCTTTTGAACATTTTATCTTTACCTCTACATCTGGTAGGTTGAAGTTAAGTACCTCTATACTCTCTATGTGTATCTGCCTTGGCTTAAGTCCGGTCTCCTCTTCTGTGGCTCCCTTACGAGCCAACTCGTATGCCCTCTTTCCATTTATACTAATGGCGGAGAATATTGGTGGTACCTGCATGATATCACCAGTAAACTGCTCCTTCAATACTTGCTCTACCATCTCTCTAGTAATATGCTCGTATGGATAGGTGGCGTCTATCTCTTTCTCCAGATCAAAGCAAGGCGTTGTAGCTCCTAACCTAATGGTGGCTATATACTCCTTGTCATGATCCATCAACTGCTCTATTTGCTTCGTAGCTTTGCCTGTACAGAGCACTACTACACCTGTAGCTAATGGGTCTAGGGTACCAGCATGACCTACCTTTATCTTCTTAATGCCCATTATCTGCTTGAGCATCAATCTGACTTTATTAACTACATCAAATGATGTCCACGTAAGTGGTTTGTCTATTATCAGTATCTCTCCTGCTAGAAAATCCATTACAAACTACAGAATAGTGTGATTGCACCAATTATCGCACAGTAGATAGCAAAGTATACAAGCTTACCTCTCTTCACTATATTAACCATCCACTTACATGCCGCGCATCCAGCTACAAAGGCTGCCAAAAAGCCTATTACCATAGCCGAAGTAGACATACTTGCTGTAGCTACAACGTCTGCCTCTGCCTCAAAAAGGTCCTTGAAATCTAATAATGCCTCACCCAATATAGGAGGTATTACCATCAAGAAAGAGAATTGTGCCATGCTCTCTTTCTTATTTCCTAATAGAAGACCTGTCGCAATAGTAGACCCTGAACGCGATAGTCCGGGCATCACAGCACAAGCTTGTGCTAAGCCAATAATAAATGCGTGTACAGGAGATATAGTCTCTTTTACTCGTGGCTTGGCATAATACGAGAATGCCAATAACGCAGAGGTTAACAGCAACATCAAGCCTACCACCAATAGACCACTTCCAAATATCTCCTCAATAGTATCTTTGAAGAATAGGCCGACGACAGCAATAGGTATCATAGAGATGATTATATTCACAACATACTTCATCTCATCATTCCACTGGAATTTAATGGCGCCTTGTATAAGTTGCCATATCTCTCTCCATAAAACTACGAGGGTACTCAATACAGTGGCAACATGTACTAAAATAGTAAATGTGAGGTTCTCATCTCCTTCAATACCAAATAAATATGAACCTATAGCAAGATGTCCACTAGATGATACTGGTAAATACTCTGTCAAGCCTTGCAATAGACCAAGTATCAATGCTTCTAACTCTCCCATCAATATCTTTGTTGTATATCTTACTTCTTCATTATGGCATATATCTCAAACACAAAACCAGCTAGCACTACCATAGGCGCAAGTGTTATGCATCTGAAGCCATATATCTCCTCCTTAAATACGCTGTCATCTGCCGATGGAGCCTCTGCCATCAATACGAAGCCCAAAATAACAATGGCAAATCCTATAGCTAATAGGATATAGTTCTTCTTTTTCAATGCGAATTCCTTCTCTTTATTTTCCGCATTATTTGTCTTTTGAATAGCCATATATAAGAAATGCTTTTATCTATTTTCTGTCTTTAGTTCTCTATTCTGCCTTTGCGCTATACGTACAAGTCGGCAGTTCTTACATTCAAATATCTGTTTACTGCACCGATAGTACTTACAAGTGTAAGTATAACTCCTGTAGCAAATACTAATAGGAACAATATCAATACTGTCTCTATATTCTCATAGCCTATCACGCCATCAAGTTCTCGTGCCGAGAGATAGATGACACCTGCTAAAAGTACATTGGCAACAAGTGCACCTATGATACCCTGAAGCACACTCTGCCAGATAAATGGCTTACGTATGAAGCTATTTGTAGCGCCTACCAACTGCATAGTCCTAATTAAGAATCTCTTTGCATACACCATCAAACGTACTGTATTATTGATAAGCGATAGGGCGACCATAGCCATAAGTATGGTAAAGCTCAAAAGCACAATGCTTATCTTGCTCACATTCTCATGTATCAGATTTACTATATCCTTCTGATATCTTACCTCTTTTACCTCTGGGAAACCTTTTATTATACCCTCTACCATCTCAAGACCCTCAGGAGTAGCATACTCTGCAAAAACCTTGACCTCAATAGAGGATAATAGCGGATTGTATCCTATAAACTCCACAAAATCTTCGCCCAACTCCTCTTTAAGCTTCTCAGCTGCCGTCTCTTTATCTACATATACTGCCGATTTTACTAATGGCGAGGATTGTAACGACTTTTCTATCATCTTAACCTCTGCCTCACGAGCATCTTGGTTAAGCATTACCATCAAGCCTAAGTTCTCTTTTACATACATAGACAACCTATTGGCATTTAGCATCAATAGGCCCACCATGCCAAGTAGGAATAGTACCAACGAGATACTGATAGTCGTTGTGAAGTACGAACTGCGTAACTTCCTAGAAGTAGCTTTATTGTTTTGTTTGGACATAATCTACCGAAAATTGGAGCAAAAATAATACAGAAATGCCCCATATGTACCATTTTAACATCAATTAACTACAAATGCTACTATTTCGTCGACTCTATTGCCTGTCCATTTGGCAGCTCCAAACTTCTTTATTACTATCTTACTATCCCTATCTAAGAGCACGCTACTAGGTATGCTATGCACAAAATTTACGATTAAGCCGTAATCTTCTTGAGACATCTCGCTGAGTTCGTCTTCTCTTAGGTATAATCTCTTAAAGCCGTAATCTCTCTTCTGCATATACTCTTCAACCTCCTCTACATCGTCAAATGTCAGATATATTACATCTATATCCTTTCCATAGCTCTCCCATAAGTGGTTGAGACTTTTCAACTCAGCTCTATTCTGCGGACTCCATAGCGCACCGAAGTTTAGTAGTAGTGGTTTTTGTAGTGTATCTGGCCATATATAGAGATCTCCCTCTGCTGTATACGCGTTAAGACTGTTAAGCGAGAGCATATAGTGCTCATCTTGCATTACTTGTGGTTGTCTGAGGGTCAATCTAAGAGAGTTGACCATCAACCTCATCCTTAAATCTGGTACAGATATAAAAATAATTAACCCGACTAGGCAAAAGTCAAGTACTATGCCTAGTCGCGTCTTTTTTTTCTTGTATGTCGCCCAAGCTCTCTTAAGCGAAATCATATCTCTACTGCATCTTATATGGTTGTGGCAACGTATGTTTCTCCTTGCCGTCTACCTTTACCAATACTCTTAGAGCCTTCATAGCTCTTAGGTCTGGGTTATTCATAAATAGATTCATAAGAGATACAGTCATACTATGGCTAGTACCCTTCTGCAATGTTAGAGGGAGATCCTTCACTGGCATTCTGAATTTTCTCTTCTTCTTTACATCCATAAACTCTACCATAGCGTCTGATATCTCAACCTGCTTACGAGATTTGTTGTTTACAGTCAGGGTATATACTACACGTCCTTGCAAATCTTGCCACATCTTACCAGTAACGGCTACGCCGAAAGGCAACTTAATCTTACCCATTCTAAAGAGGAGATATACAACACCTACAGCCAACAATAACAATATAACTGCTGTAACTATCCAACCTGTATTACTGCTGCTCTCTCTCTCCACTACCTCAGGTATAGCATTTTCAATAGCAGAAATTGCACCCTCTACCATATCATTTACAGCTATCTCACCAGCCTTCATCTTCAAAAGCTCTCCCCTCAGAGATGATATCATACACTGCTGCATAATACAAACGCAGAACAAACCCCAACAAATCGGACCCAAATACTGACGGATAAACATACCCACCCTATTCAGCATATCCATAAACTTTTTCATTTCGTCTCTAATTTTTTAGAATATTATTTATCAGCACAAAGATAGATAAATCAGATTACCGATGTGTTACTAACTCAAACAATTGCTTTCCATACATTACTAATAGCATATACAGGCCAAACTATTACCTCTCTAATCTCTTCTGTTTCTCCATCTTCATTACGTATCAACCCGAAATTCTCTAAAGAATGACGAATGGCAGTCTGTATCTTCTTCTCTCGTATCATTATCCATAGGCTCTTCATCCCTCCTTGCGTCCCTGCCTTTATCTCAATAGGTAATATCTTGGAATTCCTAACATCAACATAGTCTACCTCAGCCAAACTATTCTTCTCTTGCCTTGTCCAATAGTATAACTCATGTCGCATATTCAATGGCTTACTTCTCAAAATCTCAAGTCCTGCTATTAATTCTGTCATTGGCCCTTTGTTGACAAGGTCTGTAGCACTAGCCGTCAATATCTGCTCTGTTATACTAGATATGTCTCCCATACTCATATTCAACAACCTCAATAGCAACCCATTATCAAGCAACAACATTTTTCTATACCTATCATTTGCCTCACTTCCTAATGGCAATCCGTTAGCATTCGTATGCGTTACAGGTATCAATATACCCGCTAAAATTAGTAGTGAAACAGCCTCTTTTATCTTCTCGCTTTTATAGCTGGTCGACACTTGCGAATAGGCAAACTTATTTGTTACTTGTATAGCTGCACTGCGTAATGTCTGACGAAGTAGTATAGGGTCTACCCTTTTCTTATATTTACTGAAGTCATCCTCGTACGTAACAATAATATCGTCTTGTACCTTCTGACATCTTATATAGTCGTGCGTAGCCACCCATGTAGATACAACCTCGGGCATTCCACCTACCATCATATACACACGGTACAACTCTATCAACTTTTCATGTATTGGCTCGGGAAGCGGGCAAGTTGGTGACGCACTATTCTTCGCCTCTATGAGCATATCTTGGCTATTCGCAACAAGGAATTCATCAAATGTCATAGGATACATAAACATAGAGTGTATTCGCCCTACACCGAATGTTGGCAACTCTTGTAAAGCGAACTCCAAAAGTGAACCTGCCGCGACTACATGCAACTGTGGCATATCCTCTTTGAAGAAACGTAAACTCATAATAGCCTCTTTACATTCCTGTATCTCATCGAGAAAAACTAATGTCTTCCCAGGCACTACCCTCTTACCACTCATAGCCGAGAGTTGCGACACAATCCTAGGAATATCTAGATTAGGTTCAAATATCGCTTTATACTCAGGATTCCGCTCAAAATTTATCTCTAAATACACCTCAAATGAGTTGCCCAAATTCCGCACCGCACTAGACTTTCCTACTTGCCTAGCACCACGCAACAAAATTGGCTTATGATTATCATCATTTACCCAATCTTGAAGATATTTATCTATAATTCTTTTGCTATACATAATACAAGTTTTGAGCAAAAATAAACCCATTTTAGGAAAAATCCAAACATATAATTTCCCGTTTTTAGGAAAAATCCAAACATATAATTCCTCG
>JAUNDI010000048.1 GCA_030526155.1 Bacteroidia bacterium | reverse complement strand
GGGATTGGCTTGCTTGAATCGATTGAAGGAGATCAGATGCAGGTGTGCAAAATCAACTATTGAGCCTGCTTAGCGGAAATTTAGATTAGGAATTGGCGATTATATTAATAGTTATGAATTGAGGGTGTCTTGAGATATTTGTGAAGAGTATTTGTGGTAAGTTGTGAAAAATAATTAAATTCGTGTCCGATTTACTTTACCGAAACAATAATCACATATGCATTTCAAGAAAAGCAGTCTAGTATTAAGTATATTTCCTTTATTAAGTACATTATTCATTAGTAGTTGTAGTAGTCACGGTACTACTTATCCCGAAGAAGACAAGGCAAAAAGAGATGAAGATAGCTATGCTATTTCACATAATATCCAATCAGAAGGTATCAGCCATAGCAGAAGATACCCTTGGACAGATATGGGTAGGCACCTTTAGAGGTTTGAATAGGCTTGATAGTAGAGATGTATACCAATATTACTCTAGTTCGACTGACACATCAACCATAAATGACAATCAGATAACAGACGTTATATGTACATCCAAAGGTCAGATATGGGTAGCCACAGTAGATGGTGTATGTAGATATACTGACAAAGACAATTTTGAGAGGGTAAAATCAGAGACACATAAGATAGCTAGGCAGATTATAGAGACAAAGACGGGGAAATTATTGATAAACCAGCCCCCATCGGTATCAGAGTATAATGCCAAGACCAATCGTTTTGAGAAAGTAATCTCTAGCTATGGTGATGCAGCCAATGCTAGTCAGGTTTACATAGACGATGCCGACCTATTATGGGTTGTAACTGGTACATCTATAAAATGCTATGAGACTAAGACATATGAGTTGATGGATGATATAGAGGTAGGTACGGTATACTCCTCGTTCAAGACACAGAATGGCATATTATGGTTAGGCACCTCGAACGGACTAAAGGTAATAGATACTAGGCAGAGAGCCTTCTCAGCCATACCAATTGTGATAGATAAGCATCCTGAATTGAGTAAGACACCAGTACTATCTATATGTGAGGAGCGTAATGGTAATGTGATATTTGTGACTGCCACAGACAAAGTATACTATTTCACCCCTACTAATGGAGGAAAGGTATATGCTTATGGCGACAAAGAGTTTCCGCTAGATGTTCCGTTGGTGAATATCAATAAATTTCATGTCGACTCCCAGCAGAATATTTGGTTAGGCTCCTTAGACCAAGGCTTAAGTGTCATATATAAAGACAGCAGACGCTTTAATAAAGACCACCACTTGAGACAGATAATGCAGCAGAAATCTGTCATAGCCCTTACCTCAGATGCAGAAGACAACTTGTGGATAACTACGCTTTATGATGGTGTTTGGGTAAGAATGCACGATACCAAAGAGGTAATACATACCAATATTGACGAGTTATTATCAAAGATACCATCTGTAAATAGCTCCAATAAGGTACAGCTGGCCGCCAACAACTGGTCGGTAGGCATCCACTACATTTTTGTAGATAGAGAAGACTACCTATGGATGGCAGGAGTAGACAAGGTACACAAAGTGAAGCATATAGGCAAAGGCCAGCTACGGATAGAGAAGAGCTATGATATATTTGCCCCAATGAGTATCAACCAAGACGAGTATGGTACCATATGGGTAGGCGCATCATCGCCATATGTATATGCTAAGAGAGAAGGAGAGACAGAATTTGAGGCAATACAGCTCACTGCAGGAGAGTACACCTTTACCTCAAGTATGGAGGTAATGAAAGACGGCAGTATTTTGGCCGTTTCATTCTCCAATAAGATACAGATAATAACACCTCAGAACCATGAGATGAGAGTGTTAAACGTATCAGATGCAGATTATAAGAGGTGTATAGCCAAGAGCATATTTATACCTACTGCCACATATATTGACAATAATGGCGATATATGGATAGGCACCATTACCAACGGATTGTTGCATTACGACATAAAAAAGATGTCGCTCGAGCCAATACCAGGCGCACCATGTAGCGATATCTCGGGCATAGAGCAAGACGTGTATGGCAACCTATGGGTAAGTACCCAGAACGGCTTAGGCTGTTATGATGTTAGGAATAAGAGATTTACCAATTTTACCTCAGCCGATGGTACTGATGGAGATCAATATTACGATAGAGCATCGTGTAAGCTAAAAGATGGCACTATAGTATTTGGTGCTACCCATGGATTGACCTTCTTTAATCCTACGGATATTCAGACTCATAGGAAATCATCTATTCTAATTCAGAATTTGATGGTGAATAATAAAGTAATACGCCCTAGGGAAGACGGAGTATTAGAATCGGCCTTGATGTTCGCCCCAGAAGCCATATTAAGTCACGACCAAAACAATATCAACGTTAGCTTTACCATGGTAGATTTCTGTCCGAACCCACGAGTTCGCTACAGATATAAGATGAACGGCTTTGACAAACAATGGGTAGAGAGTGGACATGTTCACAATGCGACCTATAACAATTTACCTCCAGGTGACTATACCCTTGAGATACAAGCAACATCGGGCAATGACAATTATGTGCTAGGCTCTAGCAGCATGCATATAGTAGTAAAATCGGCATGGTGGCTTACTTGGTGGGCCAAGTCGATATACATAGTAATGATATTGATATTCTTGTCGTACATATATATAATACGCATAAGGGTAAACGCCTCGCGAGAGAATATGAAGAGAGCCCTACAAGACAAAGCACATGAGCAGAAGATAAACCAGATGAACATGTCGTTCTTTGCCAATGTGAGTCATGAATTCAGGACCCCACTAACCATGATAGCCGGTCCGCTCTCCCAGATACAGCAAAGCAAAGACCTCTCACAGCAGAACAGTCAGCTCCTACAGATGATATCTAGGAATGTGGATAGGATGTTGAGATTAGTTAACCAGCTTATGGACTTTGGTAAGTTGGATAATGACATGTTGAAACTATCTGTTGCCAAGGTAGAGGTAAGCTCGCAGCTCAACCATATGGTAGATATATTTAGGGTTAATGCATTAGAGAAACATATAACATTCCGCACTATAGGCTTAGAAGACGAGTTGGAGGCGTGGATAGACCTAGATAAATTAGAGAAGATAGTCAACAATCTCCTTGGCAATGCTATAAAGTTCACCCCACAAGGCGGCACTATACAGATGGAGGTAGATATTATTCCTCAATTAGAAGCCTTGCAAGTATTGCCAAAATCAGAGTTGAGACATGACACGCACTATCTGTGCATAAAAGTGAGCGATAGCGGAGATGGCTTACCAGAGGAGAATATCGAGCAGATATTTGATAGGTATTATCAAGTAAACGGACAGTCGGCTGCCCACATATCGCTTGGTACTGGTATAGGCCTATATTATGCACGAGGCCTTTCAAGATTGCACCATGGATGGCTATATGCAGAGAATAGGAAAGATGAACTTGGGTCGGTATTTACATGTATATTACCTATGTCGCAGTCGGTATATAGTCCGAATGAGATGTCAGAAGAGAAAGAGGCCCAAGCGAAGAAATCCCCGATAGTAGAGAATCTTGAGCCATTAGTAGAGGAGCGCAATAATGATAATGAGACCACCATTATGGTAGTTGATGACGATACAGAGGTGGCGCATTATCTTAAGACATTATTATCTCCATACTACAATGTGATATGTAAATTTGATGTTGATAGTGCGCTATTAGCATTAAACGACCAGTTGCCAGATATAGTACTGAGCGATGTTGTGATGCCCGGCAAAGATGGTTATGAACTCTGTAGAGCAATAAAAGAGGATGTACAGATAAGTCATGTACCTATAATACTTGTCACCGCTAGGGGAGCGATAGAGAACCAGGTAGAGGGCTTAAGGATAGGAGCAGATGCTTATGTGCCTAAGCCATTTGACCCAACATACCTTTTGGCGCTTATACAATCGCTATTGAAGAATAGGGAACGACAGAGACAAGTGTTATCGACCTCTACACAGACCGATACTATAGAGGAGAATGTTTTGACCCCACAAGACAATGCCTTTATGAACAATTTGTATAGTCTTATGGAGGCAGAATTGGCCAACTCAGAGTTGGATGTCACAAGAATGGCAGAGAGGCTCTCCATGTCGCGTACGAAATTCTACTATAAGGTAAAGGCCCTCACAGGAGAGGCGCCAGGTGTTTTCTTTAAGACCTATAAATTGAATAGAGCAGCAGAGTTATTGAAAGAGGGGCAGTATAACGTCTCTGAGGTTGCAGAGAAGACGGGATTTGGTACCTTGTCGCACTTTTCGACTAGCTTTAAGAAGCGCTTTGGAGTTGCTCCTACGGGGTATAGATAGTCAACATAAATTAACATTGCATATAATGTAAAACACCTCAAAAAGAGCATTTTTGGGGTGTTTTTGTATTTTTGAACAACATTTTGAACATATTCATAAACACAATTTAACGATTAAACAACACTATAGAACGTTTGAAAAAGTGATTCTTTGAGATAGGTTGCATCTTTGCATTGTCAAACAAAACCTAATCAAGTATGAAAAGGATTACTAATAATTTATTTATGCTACTTGTATTGGTACTTATGTGTACTGCATCTGTCTTTGCACAGACAAAGATGGGTGTTGTTGGTACAGTAAAGGATAATACAGGAGCTCCAATGGTAGGTGTTTCCGTATTGGAGCAAGGAACAACAAATGGTACAGTAACAGATTTTGATGGTAGATATACCATTCACGTGCCACAAGGCGCAACCATCGTATACTCATTTATAGGTTACGAGGCGCAGTCTATTGTTGCTACAGAGTCTACTATTGATGTTACTCTTTACGAGGAGACTGAGGGTATCGAAGAGATCGTAGTAGTAGGTTATGGTGTTCAGAAGAAGAGCTCTGTAACAGGTGCTATCTCTCAAGTAAAGAAAGAGGATATGCAGAACCGTACAATAGTAGACGCTGGTCAAGCTCTTCAAGGTAAGACATCAGGTGTACAAGTTGTTAATGCATCATCTGCTCCAGGTGCTAACCCACAAATCCGCGTTCGTGGTTACTCTTCTAACGTATCATCAGATCCTCTATTTGTAGTAGATGGTGTACGTATGAAGTCTATCGGTGGTATCGATCCTAACGATATTGCATCTATGGAGGTATTGAAGGATGCTGCTTCTGCTGCTATCTATGGTGCTGAGGCTGGTAATGGTGTAGTATTGATTACAACAAAGAGAGGTGGTAAGAATGATAATGGTAGTATCATCTACGATATGCAGTTCGCATCACAGAGCCTTGGTAACATCCCTACATTGCTCAATGCTAAGGAGTATATCCAGTATCAAACAGAGGCTGGTACTCTCAACCAAGAGAAGCTCGACCTCTTCTATGATGGCAAGACTGATACAGATTGGATGGATGAGGTATATGGTAATAGTGCTATGTGGAAGCACACTCTCTCATTCACCGGCGGTACACAGATAGGTAACTATTATGTATCTCTCTCATACCTTAATAATAATGGTATCGTAAAGGGCGACAAGGATACATATAAGCGTCTTACAGCAACAATCAACGCAGAGCGTAAGATTAAAGATTGGTTGAAGGTAAGCACAACAAACCAAATTGAGAAGTACGACCTTAAGTCGGTATCTGAGTCTAGCGAGTATGGTTCTATCATTACTACAACAATGGCTATGGACCCTCTTACTCCTGCAGTATATAAGGGCGGCCTCGCTGGTGTGCCTGAGTATATAAAGACTATCATGAATACTCCTAATACAGATGGTGTGCTCCCTACATTCCTAAAGGATGAGGATGGTAACTATTATGGTATATCACAGTTCTACGTAGCTGAGGGTTACAACCCATTGATTAGCCGTGATAATACAGACTCAAAGACTGGCGGTTGGAGAATCAATGGCTCTCTCACAGCAGATATTACTCCATTCGCAGGCTTCACATTCACATCTAAGTTCGGTTATCGCTTGACTGGTTCTTCAAACACCTCAGTAGGTCACCCAGCTTATGGTAACACACGTAACGATGCAAGATACCAATCTTCTTTGTCGGCTCAGACATCTATCTCTCGTTACTATCAGTGGGAGAACTATGCTAACTACATGAAGAGCATTGGTCAAAACAATTTCACCATCATGGCTGGTATCTCTTTCCAGGAGACAGTAAGCAACTACACTGGTGGTTCTCTCCAAAATACAGCTCCTGATGGCGCTGTTAAGAAGGATAGCCCATTGTTCTACTACCTCAATTATGCCTCAGACTCAGCAGTTAAGTCAGTAAGCGGCGAGGAGACAGAGTCTACTAAGTACTCATATTTCGGTCGTCTCTCTTACGATTTCGCAGGTAGATATATGATTCAGGCATCTCTCCGTGCTGATGCAGCCGACTTGGCTGTCCTCCCTTCTACAAAGCGTTGGGGTTACTTCCCAGCTGTGTCTCTCGGTTGGACAATCTCTGATGAGTCTTTCTTCAGCGGCCTTGCAGATAAGATTACAAGCTTGAAGTTACGTGCTTCTTGGGGCCAGAATGGTAGCCTTGGTGCTCTCAGCGGTTATATGTATAGCACAGATATGGCTCTCTCTGGTTACTATCCTCTCATTGGTCAAAATCCAGATGGCTCATACAACTATACAGTAGGCGCAAAACCAACATCTCTTGGTAATAACGAGCTTAAGTGGGAGACTTCAGAGCAGATTAACTTCGGTCTCGATGGTCGCGCATTGAATGACCGCTTGACTTTTGGTATCGATTACTACGTAAAGAAGACTATCGACCTCCTCGTTTCAGGTACTGTTCCTTCATATTGTATTGGTGGTACAACATCTCCAGTTAATGCCGGTGACGTAGAGAATAAGGGCTTCGAGTTTGAACTCGGTTGGAGAGACCAAATAGGTGATTTCAACTATGGTGTTCGCGGTAACCTCGCTACTTTGAAGAATGAGGTAACATATCTCGATCCTTCTCTCCCAAGAATCGATGGTACTTATTTCCATAACCAACCTGTAACAGTATTCGAGAAGGGCTTCCCAGTTTACCACTTCTACGGCTATAAGTTCGCTGGTATCGATGAGGCTGATGGCGAGTCTCTCTTCTACAACGCTCAGGGCGAAAAGACAAAGGCTCCTACTGCAGATGATAAGACCGACCTCGGTAGCGCAATTCCTACAGTTAACTATGGCGTAACATTGACTGCTGCTTGGAAGGGTATCGACCTCACAGTATTCGGTACTGGTGCTGCTGGAAATAAGATCTTCAACCTCATGAACCGTTCAGATTATATTACATCTAATAAGCTTAAAGAGCTCCTTTATGATGACCGTTGGACTCCAACTCATACTAAGGCTTCTGCTCCTAAGCCAGGTTCTAACAACTTCGATACTTATGTTCGTTCAGATGCTATGGTATTCGATGGCTCATACTTCAAGATTAAGCAGATTCAGTTAGGTTACTCTCTACCTAAGGATCTCCTCAGCAAGGCAAGTATCAAGCGCGCTAGAGTATATGTATCTCTCGACGACTTCTTTACTTTCACCGATTACAAGGGTATGGATCCTGAGTCTTGCGCTACTGGTATCTCAGGTATGGGTATCGATAAGGGTGCTTATCCTACTTCTAAGAAGGTTGTATTTGGTTTGAATCTTGAACTCTAATCCATAAAAACGTATTTTATCATGAAAAGAAATTATATATATGGTGCTTGCCTAGGTCTTATGACCTTGTTCGCTACTGGTTGCGAGGACCAACTAGATATAGCTAAGCACGGTAACATGGGTGGACAGGATGATTTCTACACCAATGATACTAATGTAGGCCAGGCTGTAGCTGCAATGTACAATGAAGTGCTCGGTACAGAGGTAAGCGTATGGGGTATGAAAAATTACCTCTCTGACGATGTTCACTGTGGCGGCGGTATGCGTGGCGATAACTCTACTTCTGAGCAACTTAATGAGTATGCTTTCGGTGCCGACCATGCTACTATTAAGGGGGCATATAGCGCATTGTACACTACAATATATACTGCTAACCTTATCATAGATAAGACTAATTACGATTCTGAGGTGGCTCAACGCGCAATCGCTGAGGCTCATTTCTTCCGCGCATGGGCTCATTTCGAGTTGGTAAGTATGTGGGGTAATGTACCTATCGTAGACCATCTACTCCAACCTAGTGAGTATCGTCAGAGCAATCGTAAGCCTGAGGAGGTTTATGCTTTCATCATCTCAGACCTCGAGGAGGCTGTATCAAGCAATGCTCTCCCAAGTAAGTCGTCTATCGACGATAAGAATACAGGTGTTCGCGTAACTAAGGAGGCTGCATACGCTCTCCTCGGTAAGGCTAAACTCTTCGCAGGTGATGCCGCTGGCGCTGCTGCCGCTTTCGAGAATATCATCGGTTCTGGTCTATATGACCTCTGGCAGGGTGCTTACCGCGACCTATTCCATATTAGCGGTAATAACTGCTGCGAGTCTATCCTCGAGTGCCAGGTGCCAAACGATCCAGAGAAGTCGTGGGATTTCTTCATGACTCAGATGGGTTATTATACAATCACTGGTTGGCGTACAGGTTTGATGGAGGTAGATACCTATAACCCTAATATGTGGACATACGTTCAAGGCGGTTGGGGCTTCTTCAATCCTCGTAAGGAGCTTTGGGATGAGTTCGTTCGCCTCGAGGGTGAGAATGGTTACCGTAAGCAGCAGATTATCACCGATTATACAGGTCTCCAAGCATACGGCCTCAAGATTCAGGCTGGTCAGTCTCTCGTAGGTTGCGAGGGTTACTGGTTCCACAAACACCAGACTTATGTGTCTGATTGTAGTACATACCCTTTTGTAGGTTTCCCTACTTTCCAAGCTATCAATTTCCGTCTCATGCGTTATGCTGAGGTTCTTCTCCTCGCTGCTGAGGCTAACCTCGCTGCAGGTAACTCTGCTAAGGCTACAGAGTATCTCAATAAGGTACGTGCTCGCGCTCAAGAGCCTGCTCTCGCTTCTGTATCTCTCGATGATATCAAGGCAGAGAAGCGTCTAGAGTTATGCATGGAGGGTGTTCGTTATCAGGATCTTCTCCGCTGGGGCGAGGGTGCTAAGTATATGGCTAATCAAGGTAAGCAAGTTCCTTCTTGCGCTCACGGCGATGGCTCAACAGGTAACGTAAATCCTTCTGCTTTCTCAAATCCTGAGGCCGGCTTTAAGGCTGGTAAGCACGAGCTCCTCCCTATCCCTCACGAGGAGATTAAGCTTAATGGCAATATGAAGCAAAACCCAGGTTGGTAATTCCTATAAATCGCACCTCTCAACTTCTTGCTAGTAGCCTATCCGTTGCTTGCAAATAATTAAAAAACTGCGAGCAAATAGGGAGCTCCCTATGTTCTCCTTATATAAAAACTGCGAGCAAGAAGGGTGCTCATAGGGTGCTCCTCGAGTGCTCCCCGAGTGCAGAGAGGGTACACAAAGGGTATAATGTAGAGTTTGTACTTTTGTTAATACGAAGAGGACTTCGTGAATTACATATGGAGTCCTCTTCTTTTTCTGTGACACAATAAATCTAATATATCAATCAAATATGAAAAGGCTATTTACTACCGTATGCTTGGCACTGACCGCTCTTGCTGGTTCTTTCGCTCAGCAAGCTCTATGGGGCGGTACTCAAATCGTTTCACCACAAATAAATCCAGATAGCACAGTTACTTTCCGTTGCGTAGCTCCTAAGGCTAAGAGCGTACAGGTAACTGGCGATTTCCTTCCAGAAAATGTTGTCGATATTCCTAACTATGGTAAGTATGCTCTCCCTGGCGTGGCTGATCTCGTAGAGAAAAATGGCGTGTGGGAGTTCACTACTACTAATAAGGTAGCTAGCGAATATTATTGCTATAATTTCATCATTGATGGTCAAAAGACTATCGACCCTGCTAACGTATACATCAATCGCGACGTAGCTACTATTACCAACTGCTTCATCGTAAGCTACGAGAAGGGCGATAAGGGTGATGTATATAAGGTAAATGACGTACCTCATGGTACTATCCGTAAAATGTGGTATGATAGCCCTTCTCTCGGTATGCAGCGCCGTATTACTGTTTATACTCCTGCTGGTTACGAGACTTCGGGTAAGAAGTACCCTGTATTCTATCTCCTCCATGGCTCAGGTGGCGACGAGGAGGCTTGGTATACTCAAGGTCGTATCAGCCAACAGCTCGATAACCTTATCGCTTCTGGTAAGGCTGAGCCTATGATTGTCGTTATGACTAATGGTAATGCTTATGAGCAGGGCGCTCCAGGTGAGACTCCTCAAGGTTTCCAACAGCCTCAAATGGTTATGGGCGGCGTTAAGGAGGGTATGAAGGAGGCTGCTTTCGAGCTCTCTTTCCCTGACGTTCGTAAGTTCGTAGAGAAGAATTTCCGTACTATTAATGATAAGAAGCATCGCGCTATAGCTGGCCTCTCTATGGGTAGCTTCCATTCTGAGCAGATATCTAAATATTATGCTGGCGAATATGGCTATGTGGGCCTCTTCAGTGGCGCAGGTGTCGGTGATAGCCGCCGTGGCGATGGGACTCCTTCTCAATGTCCTGTATATAAGGATTTCGATAAGCAGATGGCCAACCTCTTCTCTCCTAAAAATCGACCTTACCTCTATTTCGTAGCTATCGGTAAGATTGATTTCCTTAAGAAGGGTAATGACGATTTCCTCGCTTATATGGATGCTCATAAGTACCCTTACGAGTACCTCGAGACAGACGGCGGTCATATCTGGCGCAATTGGCGTATCTACTTCACTGAGTTCTCACAGAAAATATTCAAATAATAGACTAATATGAAGAAATATATATTCATGGCTGCTGCCCTCTTTATGGGTGTAAGTGCTTTCGCTCAACAGGCTCTCTGGGGTCGCGCTTCTGTCGTCTCTCCTGAGATTAATAGTAACAAGACTGTTACTTTCCGTATCCAAGCTCCTAAGGCTATCAAAGTTCAGGTGACTGGCGATTTCCTCCCTACTCAAAAAATGGATACTCCTTTCGGCGTATTCGATGTGCCTGGTGTGGCCGACCTCGTCGAGGGTAAGGATGGTATCTGGGAGTATACTACTCCTGAGGCTGTGGCTCCTGAGTTCTACAACTATACTTTCGTAGTTGATGGCCAAAAGATGGTCGACCCTTCTAATGTATATATCAACCGCGACGTGGCTTCTCTTACAAGTATCCTCTACGTCGATGGTGATCCTATCGTAGATCTCTATAAGATTAATGATGTACCTCACGGTACTGTTAGTAAGATTTGGTATCACTCAGATTCTGAGGGTATCGATCGCCGACTTACCGTATATACTCCTGCTGGCTACGAGACTTCAGGTAAGAAGTATCCTGTATTCTACCTCCTTCATGGTATCGGTGGCGATGAGGAGGCTTGGTATACTCAGGGTCGTGCTACTCAGATTCTCGATAACCTTATCGCTACTGGTAAGGCTCAGCCTATGATCGTAGTTATGACTAATGGTAATATCTCTCAGCATGCTGCTCCTGGTGAGGGTCCAGAGGGTATGGTAAGTCCTAACCTCCAATTGCCTAAGACTATGGATGGTACTTTCGAAACTGCTTTCCCTGAAATCGTAAAGTTTATCGATAAGACTTTCCGTACAAAGGCTAATAAGGCTAACCGCGCTATCGCTGGCCTCTCTATGGGTGGCTTCCATAGCTGTCATATCTCTAAGCAGTATCCTGACCTCTTCAACTATGTTGGTCTCTTCTCTGCTGCTATCTCTAAGGAGCAGGCTGATGCTAATGGCGTATATGCCGATTTCGATAAGAAGCTTGCTACTCAGTTCTCTGCTGCTAAGCGTCCAGCTCTCTATTATATCGCTATCGGTAAGACTGATTTCCTCTATAAGGATAATCAAGCTCTACGCGAAAAGATGGACGCTAATAAGTTCCCTTATGTATATAAGGAGACAGAGGGCGGTCATATCTGGCGTAACTGGCGTATCTATCTAGCTGATTTTGCTCCAATGCTTTTCAAGAAATAATGTCTACTTATGCACAAGTTGTTTCATAGTTTCATAGCATTAATTTGTGTAACGTGCCTAGGGGCTACTCAGGCACGTTCACAAGTTAAGTTGTCTGCCGATAATATCGATGAGGTTATCTCTCAACTCTCTCTCGAGGAGAAGGTACACCTTGTTATCGGTACAGGTATGGCTGGGCAAGATGCCAAATTCCCTGGTACAGCGGGTACCACCTATCCTATCGAGCGTCTGGGTATCCCTGCCGTATATATGGCTGATGGCCCTCATCGCCTACATATGAATGTTCACCGCGATTGGGATTCGCATTTCTACTATACCACTGAGTTCCCTTCTGCTACCACTATGGCTTCTACTTGGGATGCCGAGGCTTCTGTTCTCGTAGGTAAGGCTCTCGGTGAGGAGGTGCGCGATTATGGCCTAGATATCCTTCTCGCTCCTGGTATCAACCTACATCGTTCTGCTCTTTGCGGTCGTAACCATGAATATTACTCAGAGGATCCAGTAATCGCTGGTAAACTCTCTGCTGCTTATATCAATGGTCTCCAAAGCGTGGGCGCTGGTACATGTCTTAAGCATTTCGCTGTAAACAATCAGGAGACTAATCGTATGGCAAACGACTCGCGTCTCTCTCAGCGTGCTCTTCGCGAACTCTATCTTAAGGGTTTCGAAATAGCTGTTAAGGAGTCACAGCCTTGGACTATCATGACATCTTATAATAAGGTTAATGGTAAATATACTTCGGAGAACCACGACCTTACTGAGAAGATTCTTCGCGACGAGTGGGGCTTCAAGGGTATGGTAATGTCTGATTGGAATGCTGGTAAGGATGCCGTAGCATCTATGAATGCTGGTAATGACATGATGCAGCCTGGCCAGCCTAAGCAGTATGATGCTATCTTAGCTGCTGTTAAGGATGGTAATATCTCTGAGGCTACTCTTAATCGTAATGTGCGTCGCGTCCTCGAATTAGTGGTTAAGTGTTTCACTTTTAAGGGTAATGACTATAATAATGAGCCTAACCTTAAATCTCATGCTGCCCTAGATCGCGAAATAGGCGCTCAAGGTATGGTTCTCCTCCAAAATGAGAATAATGCCCTACCTTTCAATGTTAAGTCGGCTGCTCTCTTCGGTACCACATCTTATGATATCATAGCTGGTGGTATGGGCTTCGGATCTACAAATCATGGCTACTACGCTGTATCTCTCATCGAGGGTCTACGTAATGCTGGCGTTCAAGTGGATAAGGATCTCATAAATCTCTACAAGAAGCATATCGCTGACCAGGATAAGGCTAACTACCCTAATGGTATGCCTCCTTTCTCTCTTACTCCTCTTATCCGTGCAGAACAACCTTCTCTCACAGATTCTCTCATAGAGGTAAGTGTCAAGGCTAATGATATCGCTATCATTACCATAGGTCGTACTTGTGGCGAGTTCGCAGATCGAACAGAGGCTGAGTTCTACCTCACAGAGCCAGAGTTGGCTACCATTAAGCAGGTGTCGGCAGCATATCATGCTGCTGGTAAGCGTGTCGTAGTTATCCTTAATATCTGTTCTCCAGTGGAGACTGCCTCTTGGCGTGGTCTCGTAGATGCTATCCTTTGTGCTTGGCAGCCTGGTGAGCAGGTGGGCAACTGTATCGCTGATGTCCTAACGGGTAAGGTTAACCCTTCTGGTCGCCTACCTATGACTTGGGCTCTTAAGTATGGCGATGCTGCTGCTGATAAGAATTTCCCTTCTAACTATAAGCCCGACCCAATGGCGTTCTTCGCTAAGCCTGACCCAAATGCTGCCCCTAAGGCTCCTGAGGCTAATGTCGATTATACCGTCTATGAGGAGGGTATATATATGGGTTACCGCTATTTCTCATCGTTTAATGTCGATGTGGCTTACCCATTCGGCTTCGGTCTCTCTTATACCAATTTCGACTGGTCTGTAGAGAGCGTATCTATCGTAGAGGATAGGGTAGTGGCTAAGGTTAATGTTAAGAATACTGGTAAGGTCGCTGGTCGTGACGTAGTAGAGGTTTATACTTCTGCACCTAAGGGTAAAATTAATAAGCCTACAAAGGAGCTTAAGGGTTTTGCTAAAACATCGCTTCTCCAGCCTGGTGCAGCGGAGACTGTTACCGTAGAGTTCAATGTCATGGATATGGCCTCTTTCAATGAGGTTCAGTCGGCATGGGTTCTCGATAAGGGTAACTACTCTATACTTGTTTCTCGTTCTGTAAATGATGTAGTATCTTCTAATTCTCTCAAAATAGCTAAGGCTCGTGCCAATAAGGTGCACAATGCTATGGCTCCTGAGTCAAAAATAAAGGAGCTTAAGAGATAATTATTTATTGTGATTATGAAAACTCAGATTTCTTCAGCGTTGGCTGCCGCCGCAATCATGATATCGTGCGCACCAACAAATCCTCAGCTTCGTGCTGATAATATAGATGATGTAATAAAGGCTATGACTGTCGAGGAGAAGGCTCACCTTTGTATCGGTACAGGTATGGCTGGCGCATCGGGTGATAGCGCTGTAGTGGGCGAAACAAAAAATATCGTCCCAGGTGCTGCTGGTACTACTTACCCTATTCCTCGTCTCGGTATCCCAGCTGTCGTATTGGCTGATGGCCCTGCTGGACTTCGTATCAATCCCACGCGCGAGGGCGATTCGGCTACATACTATTGTACGCACTTCCCTATCGGTACCCTCTTGGCATCTACATGGAACCAAGAATTAGTCGAGGAGGTTGGTAAGGCTATCGGTAATGAGGTGCTCGAATATGGTGCAGATGTGCTCCTAGCTCCTGCTCTCAATATCCATCGCAATCCTCTATGTGGCCGTAATTTCGAATACTATTCTGAGGATCCTCTCATAGCTGGTAAAATAGCTGCTGCTTATGTACGTGGTATCCAGTCAAATGAAGTCGGTACTTCTATTAAGCATTATGCTGCTAATAATCAGGAGTCTAACCGTATGGCTAATGACGCTCGCGTCTCTCCTCGCGCTTTGCGTGAAATATATCTCAAGGGTTTCGAAATAGCTGTTAAGGAGTCCGCACCTTGGACTGTAATGTCGTCTTATAACTATCTCAATGGTACTTACGCTTCTGAGCGTTACGACCTCCAAACTACTATCCTTCGTGACGAATGGGGATTCAATGGTATGGTCATGACCGACTGGTTTGGTGGTAAGTCTGCTAAGGCGCAGATGATTGCTGGTAATGATATGCTCCAGCCTGGTCAGGATCGCCAATTCGACGAGATAGTAGCTGCTGTTAAGGATGGTTCTCTTCCTATGGCTGATCTCGATCGTAATGTACGCCGTATCCTCGAGATGATCGTTAAAACTCCTCGTTTCAAGGGTTATCAGTACTCTAATAAGCCTGATCTCGCTGCTCATGCTGCCGTAACTCGTCAGTCTGCTACAGAGGGTATGGTGCTCCTCAAAAATGCGGGTAATGTCCTCCCTATGAAGTCGCTCAAGAGTGTAGCTCTCTTCGGTTGTACTTCTTATAACTTCATCGCTGGTGGTACAGGTTCTGGTAATGTTAATCGCGCTTATACTGTATCTCTCCTCGACGGACTCAAAAATGCTGGCTATAGCGTCAATGAGTCGCTTAAGGCTAAATATGAGTCGCATATCATAGCAGAGAATGAACGTAATAAGCCTACTGGTCCATACGCTATGTTCCTCCCTACTCCTCCTCCTACAGAGTTGGTGCCTGGTGCAGCTGAACTCGCTAAGATGGTTAAGTCTACCGACGTGGCTCTCATTACTATCGGTCGTAACTCTGGCGAGTTCCTCGATCGTAAGGCAGAGGATTTCAACCTCTCTAAGGAGGAGGATGCTCTCATCACTTCTGTATGCCGCGCTTTCCATGCTGCGGGTAAGCCTGTAGTAGTGGTTCTTAATATCGGTGGCGTTATCGAGACCTCTTCTTGGAAGTCACGCCCTGATGCTATCCTTCTCGCTTGGCAAGGTGGTCAAGAGGGCGGTAATAGCGTGGCCGATGTCCTCTCTGGTAAGGCGTCTCCAAGTGGTAAGCTAACAATGACTTTCCCTATCAACTTCGCAGATCACGCATCTTCAGCTAACTTCCCTACAGAGGGTAAGTCGTCTAGCATGAATTTCACCGATCATGGCGAGCAGAAGGCTCTCGAGAAGAATTGGGACTTCACCAACTATGAGGAGGATATCTATGTAGGTTATCGTTTCTTCGATACTTTCGGTAAGGAGGTATCTTACCCATTCGGTTATGGCCTCTCTTATTCTAACTTTGAATATTCCGACCTCAATATCTCTAATGATAACAACAATGTTATCGTCTCTTTCAAAGTTAAGAATGTAGGCAATGTAGCCGCTAAGGAGGTAGTGCAAGTGTATGCCTCTGCTCCTGACGCTAAGAGCGCTAATAAGCCAGAGAAGGAACTTCGAGCTTTCTCAAAAACTAATACTCTCGAGCCTGGCGCAGTCGCAGATATCACGTTGTCTTTCCCTACTACAGATCTCGCATCATTCTCAGAGAACTCAACAGCATGGATCACTACAGAGGGTACATACTCTATCCTCGTAGGCGCTTCATCTCGCGATATCCGTCTCAATGGCGAAGTGTCAGTTAAGGCAAACGAACAAAAAACAAACGACCTATTCCAACTCCAAACAGAGCTGAATAGACTTACAAGATAATAATAACCTAATCTATGTGAATCGAGAGGGGCATATCCGCGACGGACTGCC
>JAUNDI010000009.1 GCA_030526155.1 Bacteroidia bacterium | reverse complement strand
CGCAACTGTCCTAGTCTGCCGAGACTGCACACTTGTGGTCGGGGTGTTTGGCGGGGGAGGGGGGGGGGGGGTAGATGATGGTTGTTCTAGTTGTTCTAGTTATTCTAGATGGACTAGATGATGCTAGGAAGGGGCGTGGATGGTAGCTTGTTCATCGTAATTTTTATATAGTGAGGTATAAGGAAGCTCCCTCGTTCATCGTAATTTTTGCATAGTGAGGAATAAGGGAGCTCCTTCGTTCATCGTAATTAATTATGTATATGTAAAGTATGGAAAAGCCTTCATTGTGGAGAGTTATTCTGTTTTGACGGCTTCGGCCGGGTTGCTTGAGGCCGTGTTCCAGCTACGCGCCACTACGATAAGCATAGTAATGAGCATAACGGCGGCGAGAGCGGCTATGAAGACCCACCAATAGATAGGTGTGCGGTAAGCGAAAGTAGACAGATAGCTATCTATGACTATGTAGCAGATAGGAGATGCTACGATGAAGCACACCAATACTATTTTAGCGTACTTACGGCACAACATAGTTAGGATATCAGCAACCTCAGCACCGAGGACGCGGCGCACGGCGATTTCGCGCTTACGATGTTGGGTTTCGAAGAGCACAAGACCGAATACGCCCATTAGAGAGATTATTATGGCTATTATGGTAAAGAGAGAGATTTGTAGACTTAGCTTCTTCTCGCTATCATATTTACTTGCTAGCACCTCATCGAAGAGAGATAGCCAAAGATTGTCGGGATTGATATTTGGAGCTATCTCGAGGGCAGTCTGACGGATATACTCCATCATCTGAGCAGGGTTAGCACCTGCATTGATACGCACATATATGGTAGAGAGAGCGGGACGCCAATAGTGGTCTTGCCCGAAGACATAGAATGCGAATGGGTCTATACCATATTGCAGAGGGCGGAAGTTGAAATTATTACAGAATCCGACGATATCAGCATGTTCGGTATGGTGACCAAGGCAACGAGTCTCGAGAGACATGTTGAATTGATCACGCGCCTTCTCATTAAATATAAATACTCCATGAGCACAATTCTCGTCGCCCTCTACAAAGTTACGTCCCTCAGTCACCTTAACGCCCAGCACATCCAAGAAATTGTATGCTACAGGATAGCATTGGAAATTTATATCCTCCCCTTGGTAAGGGCGACCCCAGCCCATACGATTAAGGGCATTTACGAATTCGCCATCGGCCCAAGTAATATCTATGATATTTGGATTTTGGCGGAGGCGATCCTCGAAAGCCTTATTACTATGTTGATACCAACATAGAGGTGCTGGGATATAACCAGTGATGAGGTACTGCTCATTGAAGCCCATATCCTTGTTGATCATATAATCTCGTTGGATTCTAACAAAAGATGCACTTATTATGAGAGCCAACGAGATAGTAAACTGAACACCTATTAGGACATTACGCAGAGTACGACCAGAGCGGGAGGAGCCGAAAGAGCCCTTGAGTACGAGAGCCGGTTGGAAAGAGGTAATATAGAACGCAGGGTATATGGCGCCGATGAGAGCACCTATAAGAGCCGCCCCTATAGTAACCCACAAGACAAGCATATTATTATCGAGTGATATAGGAGCCGAGAGTACGCTAGAGATATGCGACTTAGAGAATACTGCTACTATGATAGCACCAAGCAAGAGAGCCAATAACACTAAGCCCACAGCCTCGAGGATGAAATTAGCTATTAACTGTTCGCGCGAGGTACCGAAAATCTTATAAGTATTGACACTCTTCACGCGAGCAGGCACTAAAGCGAAGAAGAAGTTGACGAAATTAATCAGTGCTATTAAGACTATTAATATAGCCACAGCGAAGAGGGTAATATCTGTTGTTTTGCTACCAGATATAGATACAGCTATTTTCTGTTCGATGATATCCGTATAATATATATCCTCGAAAGGGATAAGAGATACTTGGAGGCTCTTAGCCCTTGTCTCTATCAAAGAAGGGTCGCTATTCTCCTCCTTAAGAAGATCGTATACCACGTTATAGGCATGCTCCTCGAGAGCAGACTTATAGTCGGCAGACTTCAACTTCACGAAATAAGAGAAACTCCATTCGCCCCAATCATCTTTACAATAATCACCCTCCTCGTAGAAGATCTCCATGAGAGATAGAGAGGAGTTGACAGGATATTTATCCTTCCAGATAAATACTATTTCGCGAGCTGCTACTTCTCCATCGGGAGAAGGCGAGAGATAATCGCCCAGCTTAAGATTATTAGCCTCAGCGAAACGGCTAGATACAGCTACAGTATTTGGCATCTTCACAGCCTCGATGTCGCCCTGTTCCCCCTCAAAGTTAAAGACAGACAAAGCGCCATATGTGAGCTTCTGAATAGTTGCGGATAGACGGCGTACGCTTTCCCCCTCCTTTTTGTAGAAAGAGGACTCATTGATACCTGTAGCCATAGTTGCGGAGCCATAAGCCTCTACGCCGGGAGCTGCCTCGAGAACTCTATCACATATAGGGCGGCTCATGTATATGTTTCTCTTATCAGGTCTTTGGAAGTGAGGGGTAGACATTAGGAAGATACGCTCTCCATCTTCGATACCCTTATTGTAAGTATATCCCCACTGCACTTGAGACATGATGATATAGAAAGCGGCGAAAGCCACTGCCATACCGAGTATATTGAGGAAGCTACTTGTCTTGTAACATCTGAGGGTATTAATGAAATTGATTAATATATACTTCATAACGTAATAGTATTATTCATGTTTTAGTGTTTCGGCTGGATTGGTACGCACACACGAGGTGTAATGGAAAATGACCACAACCATAGTAAGGACAAATACAGCCATGAGACTAATAAAGAAAGTCCAAGGAGAGATATCCACATGGCGTACGAACTGAGAGAGATAACGCTCGGCAGCCCAATACCCTACTGGAGCAGCTATGATGAAGCATAGAGCGACCATCTTGGTATATATAAAGACCCCTTCGGCTAGGATTTGCGATACAGAGGCACCCATAACACGCTTTAGAGATATCTCCTTTCGGCGATACCGCACCTCCATAAGAGACTGGCCCCAAATACCCACGAGAGAGAGGATGATAGCTAGCATGGAGAATATCCATATATCCTTTCGTAGACGCTCCTCGGCGCTATATACCATACCAGAGAGATTGTCGTAGTATATTATATCATAGTCCTGAATAGGATCCATTTCGTGGAGAACTTTACGGATAGCCTTATTAGCCTCGGCGCGGTCGGCATTAGGAGCGAGGCGGATATATGCGCAACCGAGATCCCAATTATAGTCATCCCCCACAGCCATAAGAGAAACATTAGACACCCCCTTACGCATAGATGTGATATTCATTTCATTGACGAAGCCACACACCTCGAATTTATCCTCGTACTTACGCACTTCGGCGCCTATAGCCTTCATATTTTCAGTCAGCAAATAGAGGCCATGGCTAGAAGAGGTAAAGCTGGAGCCCTCAGTAACCTTAACACCCATCATACTTGGGAAGTTGGTAGCGCAGAATATTTGGCTTATTAGTGCGCTACCCTGACCGAAATCGTATGAGGCAGTATTGTACACATCGGACGCGGCAATCATAGAAGAGGCGAAAGAGACCTCATCGATAGTAGGGATAGCCTCAAGATTCTCTTTAAGCCAGCGATGATGCTTATTATAATTGACGTTACCGATATTTATGGCAGCTAGATTATCCTTATTGAAGCCACAAGGGTAAGAGCTAATAAAATCACTTTGGCGCTCAATGGATAGCACATATATAAGGAGAGCCATAGATACTACGACCTGGACATATACTAGAGCCTTACGCATGAGACGTCCCGACTTAGAGAGAGCGAAGCTACCCTTAAGAGCCAGAGCAGGCTGTATGGAGGTACTATATATACCAGGCAAGATACCCGAGATAGCCCCTGTAAGCAATGCGGCCGACATAGTAATGAGCAACAAAGAGGACGAAGAGGATAGAGAGAAGACATCTGGAGTCAGTCCGCTTTGGGAAAGAGCACCACATATAGGATTGAAGAGCACAAGAGCCAAGCCATAAGAGAGCAGACACCATACGATAGATTCACCCACTGTCTCACAGCGAAGAGCCAGTTTTGAGGCGCCAAATACCATACGAGTATTAACGCTTTTCATACGGATAGGCGTAAGGGCGATATAGAAATTGGTAAAATTGATGAGGCCCGTAGCCAGTATTAGTATTGCTATAGCAATGAGCAATAGGAATTGCGAATAGCTACCAGATTTATATACATCGCCCTCGTTACGGAAGTATATCTCACGTAGAGGGGTAAGTTCTATAGGTGTTAGCCAACCATTGAAACGTTCAAAATCATATGAGGCATTAAAGTTATCCTCGACAGAGAGTTTATTAGACGAGTCGTCCAATAAAAGGTAGCATATATAGTTAGCGCCGCCATAACGACCCTCCTCCATGTGACCTAGCGCCAAGTAGATACAGTTTTCCAACTGCGTATTAGAGGGGAAATCCTTATAAACACCTGTAACGGTCACGACGCCCTTAGTATCTCTTAAGAGATATTCCGCATCGGAGTTTAGAGGCTGCCCCAATGCGCTACGATTAGGGAATAGGACCTTAGCTAGGGACTCTGGGATGATAACAGAGTTAGGATTATCGAGAGCGTGAGAGTTGCCCTCTACCATATTGATATTGAATACATCGATAAAACCCTTGCTTACTAGATTGACCTTTTTCTTCACACCTACAGGTTGGTCTTCCACGGTAGAGAGGCGGAGTTCGCCAAAAAAAGGAGAGAGAGAGCATCCCGCCTTGATGAAAGGCGAAGAGGCTATGATATCATCAGAGAAGCCACGAGGTAGGATATTACGGAACATTGAGTTATCATCCTTCTTATCGGCGCGGTATATGCGATCTGATGTAGGATGGCACGAGTCGAACGAGAGTTCATATTCCACTTGGTGGCTAATAACGAGGAACGCAGTAAAAGCGCACGTAAGACCAATGAAATTGAGAGCCAAAGACAAAGGATATAGCCTTATGAGATGTTTGATATTATTGAGAATCATAATACTATTCTGTTTTTAGGGTTGTTGCAGGATTAGTATTGGCAATCCTAAGGGTAAGCAATATTTGAGCTAAGTATATTGCGAGAAGGACGATAAGACCAGTTGATATAAACATCCAACAATCGAGAGGTAGGCGATAGTCGAACATTTGCAACCATTCGCGAGAAGCGATGACAGCCAATATTTCGCCCACGACTATAGCTGGCACTGCTAGGATGGAGAAGTCGCATATCATGAGCCACAATATGCTAGATAAGCTAGCACCACAGAGCTTACGAATAGAGATCTCTTTTTGTCGGCGTTTCAGTTCGTCACCCACATAACCCACCAGACCTATAGCAGCTATGATAGCAGCGAGGCAAGCTACGATGAGGAGTATAGAACGGAAATGGAGTTCGCCCTTCATTTTATTGTTAAAGGTATTTTCGTATATATCATATTGATATTTATTGATAGAGAGGTAGGAGTGATACTTTTCGAGGACGGCATCGATATTTTGCTGAGACATATCAGACAAACGTATCATGGTACGGAAACCGCCATACGACCACTCTTCGTGCTCCAATATTGCTCGTAAATTTGTAAATACCATAGGTTGGAAACGACCGCTCTCAGTGCTTCGGATATTATCCACTACACCTATGATACGATAACGCGAGACGATATTACCCTCGTTATCCGCTTGGCAGACGATACGACCTAGAGGGCTATCAAGCATTCCAGCCATCTCGAGGAATTTTGAGTTTACCACAACCTCATCAAAAGGAGAATTCTCGGTAAATATCTTACCATCTAGGAGAGGAATCTGCATAACATCGAAGTATGAGCTAGATACACCCTCCTTGACGAAAGGGAAAGTGACCTCGGCAGAATTCTCGTCGAAGAAAGGGTTTTTAGGCAAGTACCCGTAGCAAGGGAGGGACCAGCTAGTACCAGCGCGGTCGACGCAAGGCAAGCTCTCGAAACTACGCTCGGTATTGTATAGCTCGTCGCCGCCATGGACTAAGAGGCTAACATACATTAGGTTTTTAGGATTATAGCCCAGTTGGCCATCTTGCATAAGCTTTATCTGTCGGACAGAGACCAATAAGAAGGCGAATGCGAAGCTAACGCATACCACCTCGAAGACCAGAAGGGCTTGCTTCCACCCCTTCTTTTTGTCGGTTATTCCTCGAAAAGCTACGGCGGTAGGTATATTAGCGAATAGAGTAGCAGGGATCATACCCGACCCGAGGAATAGGGTAAGGACCACTAATATGGTAACCCATAGATTTTGAGATTCGAAAAGATTGATGATAGGGAGCTCGATAGCTGCGCTAAGGGTATCTTGCATGAGGTATAGAGATATGACCGCTATGACACCCGCTATAAGCATAACAAAAAGAGTCTCCCACATAAACTGTATCCATATATCCCTCTTATCTGCGGCAGTGCAACGCATGACAGCAATTGTACGACTTCTATTGACGAGAGACGATATAGAGAGCAGAGCATAGTTGAGAGCGCAGAGTATAAGGACCAATATAGTAATGATAGCTATAAAATCCATATACTGCTGACGAGTTCCGACAGTAATTTCGGCCCTAATGACAGGGACTAAGAAAAACTTGGATTGGTATTTTTGAGACACCTCACGGAGACCATACTTATCCAGCATAGCACTATTCATCCACTGCTCGACAGAGGCGGCAGAGGAGCCAGGGTATAGCTTTATGTAGGAGTAGTACTCATTTGTGCCATCCCAAGAAGACTCCATATTGTAGTTAACCTGATGTTGCTTCTCGGATACCAAAGCGTCGAAAAAGCCAAGAGAGGTATTATGAGGAGGTTGGCGGAATATACCCGCTACCCTTTTGGGGTAATCGAGGTTATCCTTTAGGGTTTTACCTATTGGATCCTCGTCGCCAAAGATACGTTTAGCAGCCTCCTCAGAGATAAAGATATTACCGAAATCATTTAGGTCGGACACCTTACCCCGTATAAGGCCGAAGTCGAGCACATCAAAAAAGAGAGTATCGACGCTATAGATAGTCAGCTCATGCTCCTTAGCCTCTTGGTCGGCCCAAGCAAACGTCATGGAACCATATATACGAGTTCCAGCCTGAACCTCGGGGCAATCCTTCATAAGAGAGTGAGCAAGAGGGGCATGAGTAAGTTGGTCCACTCCACCGCCATCCTTAGCGATATTGAGGAAGATCTTATATATTCGCTCATTATCTGGCAAGAAATTATCAAAATGGTATCGATAATTAACATAAGAGAGCAAGAATACGCCCAAAGTGAGGCCCATAGCCAACGATATTATTCTCGTTAGCACACGGCCCTTACTATTAGTAAGGCTCTTAAAAGCCATTTTTGCGTTGATGGACATAGGAGTGGGCATTAAAATATTACAACTCGTTCTTCACATCCTTGACGATTTGACCGTCGAAGAGGTCTATGGTACGTTGTGCCATAGAGGCGTCACGTTGAGAGTGGGTCACCATAACGATAGTAGTACCCTCGCGGTTAAGCTCCTGTAGGAGTTCCATTACCTCCTTACCATTTTTAGAGTCGAGATTACCAGTAGGCTCATCGGCGAGGATAAGTTTAGGGTTAGCCACACATGCACGAGCGATAGCTACGCGCTGTTGCTGGCCACCGGAGAGCTGCTGAGGGAAATGGTTGGCGCGGTGGCTGATATTCATACGCTTAAGCATCTCTGTAACCCTTGCGCGACGTTCGGCAGCAGGGACATTTAGGTATCGGAGAGGGAGTTCGATATTATCATATACAGAGAGTTCGTCTATCAAGTTAAAACTCTGGAAGATAAAACCGATGTTACCCTTACGGAAACGCGTACGCTCACGCTCCTTAAGTTTAGCCACCTCATAATCGCCGAAAAGGTATGAGCCCTCGGTAGGATTATCGAGTAAGCCGAGGATATTCAAGAGTGTAGACTTGCCACAACCTGAAGGTCCCATGATAGCAACGAACTCGCCATCATTAATTTCAAAAGAGACGCCATTAAGAGCTGTTGTCTCGATCTCCTCTGTTCGGAAGATCTTGCTAAGATCTATTACTTTTATCATAGTGATGTTATTTTTATTATCACTATCCCCTCTGTAGATAGAGAAGAGTTGTGATATATTGTTTTATTTTAATATTAATACTTCGTTATCTCCGAAATTATCATAACCAGATGTTATGACAGATTCGCCAGCATTTAAGCCCTCTATTACCTCGTAGTATTGAGGATTTTGGCGACCTATGCGTATTTCGCGTTTGACGGCACGAGAGCCATCCTCGTCGACTACATATATCCATTTTCCGCCAGTCTTTTGGAAGAAAGAGCCACGAGGGATGATTATAGCCTCCTCTGGCTGACCCAGTTGGAGATTAAGATAGTAAGTCTGACCGCTTCTTATGTTATCAGGCACTTCAGAAGAGAACTTGAAGTCGGCCTTAAACTTACCATCGCGAACCTCAGGGTAGACCTTACGCAAAGAAGCCGAATAGCTAACACCCTGGCGTTCGAAGGTAGATATTAGGCCCGGCATAACGCGATCGATGTAGTGCTCATCCACTTGAGCCTCTATTTTGTAGGAGCTCATATCACTTATCTGACCTATTTTGGTTCCAGCACCGATACTCTCGCCCAATACAGCATCGAGGATACCAAGTTGGCCGTCTATAGGGGCCTTGATGGTAAGATTCTCCTTACGGCGGCGAATCATGCGCATATTGATTTGCATATTCTCAAGGCTCTCCTGCATACGCTCCACCTGAGTAGAACGAAAGAGGCTATCTTGCACCTCCTTATCGAGGATGATTTGGAGTTTTTCTAGAGCAAGGTCGTAATCCTCCTTAGCCTTTAGGTAATCCTCACGCGCTATTAGTTTCTCATCGTAGAGAGCCTTTTGCTGTTCATAAGTACGCTTGAGTCGCTTAACATTCAGTTGGTATTCAGCCTTAGACTGTTTAACATTGAGGCGCTCCTGCTCCATTTGGATTTGGGTATTACGGAGGATATTCTCCTTTTCGGCCAGTTCAGCCTCTGAATTAAGGATTTGGAGGTCGAGATTCTCATTAGAAAGACGCAATATCTCGTCGCCCTTCTTAACTGTAGAGCCCTCCTCGATGAGTATCTCCTCCACTACACCACCCTCTATAGGGCTAATTTGGATAGTAACTAGAGGGAGCACTGTGCCATTGAGGCGGATATAGTCGTTAAATTCGCCAACCTTCACGGAGCTCACTGTTATGGTATCGCCATTGATACGCATAGTACTTTTGTTAGGCTGAAGCAGTAGGTAGCCTATCACTAAGAGCAAGAACAAACCGCCCCACCAAGGTAAAGCCCTCTTTGTGAAGAGAGATTGCCATCCAGTCTTCTTTTCTATATATTTATCCATGATATATAAATTACATATTTAATGAAATAATTTTATTCTAAGAGATATCATTCGGTCAATAACTGATATAACCAGATGATGATTTGATGTAGTCCCATTAACATAGTATTATAAGTTTTGATCAATATAACTCTCTCCTTGATAATATCTTACCACGGAAATTTTAATTTTTAGTTTAAGTAGAGCATTCATTCTCTCAGCCATAGCATTGAGATAATTTTGCGATGCTGTTTGGTACTCGATAGCAGATATGAGGCCAGCCTCTAGCTGTTTAGAGCTTAGGTCGTACGCCTCCTTTTGCACATCCGCCATCTTTTCGGCCTGGATAAAAGCCACTTGTGCCCCATGATAATCATTTACCGCCTTAGTCACCTCTATTTCTATGTCGCGCATAGTTTTATCGAATCTTGCCTCAGCCCTTATTAAGGCATTTTTCTTAGCCCTAACATTTGTTTGGCGGCGGAGCTGATCATATATTGGGATATTGAGGACGAATTGGATATACTCACCGGCATTATTTTTGAGTTGGCTAGAGAAAGAGTCCATCTCCTGATCCTTCTTACTAGGATATGTAAAGTAGCTTGTACCCCAACCAGCGCTAAAGTAGAGAGAAGGAGAGTATTCGCCTTTAGCCAGTTTAAGGTCGGTAGCCGCCCTATTCACCTGCTCAAGAGCCAACTCGGCAGAAGGCAATTCGGCCTTTGCACTCTCGGCGATATCTGCAGTAGAGAAAGAAGAGATATCTGAGCATTCAAGGGAGTTAGCTACGACGAGATCATCCTCAGCCGGCCAGAACATGACATCCTTGAGAGTCATGACTGCATCGGAGTATTGGTTACGAGCAGATATTAATTGGTATTGCTTTTGTGCCAATTCAGACTCCATATGTACCACCTCGGCATGCCCCTTTTGACCAAGTTCCTCTTGGCGCAACGCCTTATCTCTAGCACTTTGCGCGGTAGTCACCTGCTTTTCGAGGACAGAAGACAACTCGGCGTAATAGAGGACATTACAATAAGCCTCTAGGGTTGCTAGGCATATTTTGTCGAGTTGTTGTTGCTCTTGGCTCTTACCCATTCTAGCAGCTATTTTGGTCATTCTGACATTATTAATTGTTTTGAAGCCATCGAAGAGAGTCAATTGAGCACCGATGCTATAGTAGTTATTAAAAGTTGTCTCCATGCTATAGGTATTAGTAGCGGGGTCGGGCTTACGTCCGAAATCATATCTTGCATAAGTCTGAGCATCTATGCTAGGGGTAAAACTCTGCAATATAGCTTGGCGACGTTGCCAGCGCTCATCGTTACGATCTGCAGCCTCTATTCTCATTTGGGTAGAGTGAGAGATAGCGTATGACATACAATCGTGCAGAGACATCTGAGCGTTGCCCTCATTGGTAGCAAACGCCGCGATAGCGCTTGAGAGGAAGAGCATTGTTATTTGGAGTATATGTAAAAATCTTTTCATGATGTTTGCGTATTTAGCTTTACACCTATTTAGGGGACAATTGGCGTGCCAAAAATGTAAAAGGCTCATTATCAATAGGGAGCAAAAATAGAAAGCATGTAAAGTGTAAAGATATTTTACAATAGGTATTAAGAAACTTTACACATTCGCTTTACAGATTTGGGGAGAGAGACGTGGGGTGTGAAAATGATAATGAATAGAAGTATTTAGTGCCTATTTGGGTATTGTAAGGGTATTGTCTGGTATGAGCGAGGTATGAGCGAGCCTAGCGGAAATTATTATTCTGATGGAAAGTTATGATTTGGGGAGGAGAGGAAAATGGCATGAGATAAAATATGAGTTGAGCATAAAAATATTGATAAAGAGGAAAGAAATGGGTAGTTTTGCATGTTATGAATAGAGGCAAGCTATATACAGGAGAGAAGGTGCTAGTGGCGGTCAGCGGTGGTGCTGACAGTGTAGCCTTGTTGCATTTACTTTGGAGAGAGGGGCATGAGTGTATGGCAGTTCACTGTAATTTTCATTTACGAGGAGAAGAGGCTGATAGGGACGAGAGGTATGTGAGAGAGCTATGTGGGGAGCTTGGGGTACCATTGCATGTAGAGCATTTTGATACTAGAGGGTATGCACAAGAGCACAAGGTATCTATAGAGATGGCCGCTCGAGAGTTGAGGTATGCACTATTTGAGAAGATGCTTGATGAGCATGATATACCTGTTGTGGCGGTGGCGCACCATGCAGACGACTCGGCAGAGACCTTTATGCTGAATGTAGCTAGAGGTACAGGCATTAGGGGATTAGCAGGTATGAAAGAGGTGCAAGGGAGAGTAATCAGGCCATTGCTATGGATGTCACGCTTGGATATTGAGAGATATTGTGAAGAGCATAAGTTGCGCTACGTTACAGACTCCAGCAATTTGGAAGATGAGTATACGAGGAATAAGATACGGCATAATATAATACCCGTTTTCAAGAGCATTAACCCATCGTTCTTAAATACGATGAGAGAGACTATGGGGCATTTGAGAGGGGTGTATAATATTTACATGAGGGAGATTGAGAGATTTAAGAGGGAGGCTATTAGCATAGAGAATGACGAGGTACATATATCGCTCAAGAAGCTGCGAGAGATAGACGATGTAGAGGTGTACCTTTTTGAGATACTGTATGAGTATGGGTTCTCGGCAGATTCGGTGAGTAAGATTTCCCAAGCAATAGAGACGAACGGCTGTGGGAAGGTATGGCATAGCAATACACATAGGCTGATATTTGATAGAGAGTGCCTAATTTTGGCACAGAGTAGAGTTAGTTTTGCATCCTACACAATAGAGCATGTAGGCGAGATAGATATGCCTATATGGATGAAGATAGAGAAGATAGATATAGGGGAGGGATATAAGATTTCGAGAGATGCCAAATGTGTAGATGTGGATGCCGAGAAGATAGAGTTTCCATTGACCATTAGGAGTTGGAGAGAAGGAGATAGATTTAGGCCATTAGGTATGAAGGGGTGGAAAAAGCTATCGAACTTCTTTGTAGACCAGAAGATGGGGCAGACGGAGAAAGAGAGGTGCTTGCTACTTGAGAGTGGAGGAGAGATAATATGGGTAGTGGGGAGACGTGTGGACGACAGAGTGAAGGTAACGGAAGGGACAAAGAGCATTATTAGGTTGACCATTAAATAGAATAACAGATATAGGATATGAATACATTAGATCGTTTTTTGAAATATGTCATGATGGACACCCAGAGTGACGAGACAACAGAGTTGACCCCATCGACCCCAGGGCAGATGAAGCTTGCCCATGTACTTGAGGGAGAGTTAAAAGAGATGGGTATGCAAGATGTAACGGTAAGTGAGTATGGCTATGTGATGGCCACATTACCAGCGACCAATGCAGAGTTGGAGGCGAAGAAACCTGTAGTAGGATTTATAGCACATATGGACACATCGCCTGACTTTTCGGGAGTGCATGTAAAGCCACGCATTGTGGAGAAATATGATGGTGGGGATATAGTACTTAACGAGGCATTGAACATTGTATTGAAGCCAAGCGAGTCGCCTGAGCTACTACACTACGTTGGTCAGGACATCATAGTAACAGACGGCACTACACTATTAGGTGCAGACGACAAGGCAGGAGTAGCAGAGATAATGGGAGCTATGCAGTATTTGATAGAGCACCCAGAGGTAGAGCATGGCAAGATAAGGGTATGCTTCACCCCTGACGAAGAGATAGGACAAGGAGCCGACAATTTTGATGTTGCAGCCTTTGGTGCGGACTATGCATATACTATGGATGGTGGCGAAGTAGGAGAGCTAGAGTTTGAGACCTTTAATGCGGCGGCGGCAAAGATAACCTTCCATGGTAGAAATGTACATCCAGGTTCGGCTAAGAAGAAGATGAAGAACTCCATGCGATTGGCCACTACCTTTATCTCTATGATACCACGTTATGACACACCAGAGCATACTGAGGGGTATGAAGGCTTTTACCACCTCACTAGCATGAGCGGTTCGGTAGAGAAGACTACGCTAAGCTATATAATACGAGATTTTGACCGCAACCGTTTTGAGAGCAGGAAACGAGAGATGCAGCACTTTGTGACTAAGATCAACTCGGAGTATGGTGAGGGGACAGCAGAGATAGAGCTTTATGACCAATACTACAATATGAGGGAGAAGATAGAGCCAGTAATGCATATAGTGGAGCAAGCCAAGAGAGCGATGGAGAATTGTGGCATAACACCAAAGATACAACCGGTGCGAGGCGGTACAGACGGCTCACGCCTTAGCTTTATGGGCCTACCTACACCTAACATATTTGCTGGAGGCGTAAACTTCCATGGTAAGTATGAGTTCTTGCCTATACAGAGTATGAACAAAGCGCAAGATGTGATAGTAGAAATTTGCAAAATATGCTAATGGCATGCTAAACATATACAAGGCATCAGCGGGCTCGGGTAAGACATATACCCTAGCCCTTATTTACATAGACTTGATAATTGACGACTTTAACAAGTACAGCAGGATTTTAGCTGTAACATTTACCAATAAGTCGACCGCAGAGATGAAGAGTCGTATAATAAAGAACCTATATACGATATCCACCCCTGAGGCGAAAGGGCATGCCAATCTTCTAGAGGCCCAGAAAGAGTACAGGAGGAGGCAAGGCAAAGCTATGGTAAATGACATTGAGATTATCACCTCGTGTAAGAATGCCCTTGTATTGTTATTGAACAACTATAGTCAGTTTAATATATTTACCATTGACAAATTTGTACAAAAGATAATTCGCTCATTTGCCTTTGAGAATAGGCTAAGTGCCGACTATAGGGTGAACATTGATACTGACCAGACGAAGGGAGAGATGGTAGATAGGCTTATGGCCAAGATGGAGTATGACACAGAGCTTCAGGATTGGCTTACCCGCCTAATGAATGAGCGTATGGAGGATGGCAGTGGTTGGAATATAGAGGGAAAATTGTCGCCCATAGCAAAATCTCTACTACAAGGACATGAGCTTAAATCTGTTGACCGAAAGATACTCGAGGAGTCGCGCAAGAGGAATAGAGAGCTTTTGAAAGAGGCGTATAAACCTATAATTGCGGGACTTGAGGAGTTGAAGCGCCTTGATATTCAGGAGGAAGAGTTACATGGGAAGAGTAAGAATCCGATTGGGGGAATACTGAATGTTATCAAAAAAGGAGATGATACACAAACAGTACTAAAACAAAAGGACCACTTTAAGAAAATTGTAGAAAAATTAGAGAAGGCCATAAATAGCGAAAAGTTGTTTAAAGCAGGAGATAGACCAGAAGTCGTATCCCTACTTAAAAAGATATATGAAGCTATAACCACGGAAGGCAAAAAGATAGCCACCATAAAGCTATTAGACTCTAATTTTTACTCATTAGGCATTATTAATGACCTAAAGCAGACCCTGAGTGAACTAGAGCAAGAGCAACATATGCAGGTAATAGGTGGAGCCAATCAGCTATTGAAGAGATTGATTGGTAATGCGCCTATACCATTTATCTACGAGAAGGCGGGCAGTAGATTTGACAATATAATGATTGATGAGTTTCAAGACACCTCGGAGACCCAGTGGGAGAATTTCAAGCCACTTATAGAGAATAGTCTTGACACCAATAACCTTTGTCTGCTAGTAGGCGATGTAAAGCAAGCTATATATAGGTGGCGTAATTCGAATTGGAAATTACTTAGTGAGATAGTATATAAAGATAGGGAGTTGGCCCAACATATTGTTGATAATACCTTAGGTGTTAATTGGCGAAGCAGCAAAAATGTTATAGAATTCAATAACGATATCTTTCCTGTGATAGCAAAGAGAGGGAAAGATTATGTTATGGGGAGGTTGGGAAATGACGAAACGTCGGGCAAGATGCTTGATGTGATATGTGATATATATTCCAACGGACAGCAAAAGGTACCTGAGCACACATTAGGAAGAGAGAATGAGGGATTTGTACAGATAGAGATAATAGAGCTAGACAAGAATGGGGACGCTATACAGATGTACAAGAATCAGCAGGTGGTAGATACGATTAATACCCTTATGGAACAAGGGTATAATCTAAGTGACATTTGCATTCTAATTAGAAATAATAAAGAGGCGACAGATATAGTAAAGACGCTTAATGAGGCGGGGATAAGTGTATTATCTAATCAGGCATTATTTATATGCGAATCTCAGAGTATAAAAGCCTTATTATCGATATTATCATTAGTTGTATCTGATGATGATGAGCCATCGCTAGCACATATTTTGGCATTTACTAATAAGACTTCGGTAGAGGAGCTGTATGAATCGTGGAATGGCGAATTGAGAGAAGAGACGAAGCAAAAGATAAAGCACTTGAGGGGACTAGGGCTATTGGAGTTGGTATACAAAGCTATTGATATGTTGCCCGAGGAGGTTAGAGAGAGAGACTATATATTCCTTGAGGCATTCATTGAGAAGGCCAAAGGCTTTGTAGATGGGCATGCTGCGTCGCCCAAAGATTTCATAGAGTATGTAGAGGCGCACAAAGAGACATTTGTAATACAAGCTCCAGAGGGACAAGATGCGGTAAATATTACCTCTATACACAAGAGTAAGGGGTTGGAGTTCCCTATTGTATTGATACCAAATGGGGATTGGAACCTATTTAAGAAAAATAGTAGTATGTGGTGTAATATGGAGGATGACGACTTGACCCCATTAAACACTATGGAGCTACCGCTGACGCCTATAAAGGAGACCAACTACGAAGATCAATATTATGATGAGGCGACACAGAGTATAGTAGATAATATGAATCTTCTATATGTAGCCTTCACCCGAGCAAAAGACGGACTATTTGTTTGGAGTGAGCATAAAGAACCTTCTACTGATGATGCAAAGAAAAACGTAGAGAATGTGACAATCAGCAACTTAATAAAGTGCTCCCTCAATATGGATACACCTATTAAGTATGTAGAGGATGGGGAAGAGAAGGAGCGTAATATATGCTTGCATACTACAGAAGAGAACATTGAGATAGAGGTAGAGGACGAAGAGGAGAACGTTACGCTTAATATATTACGATATAGTCGGGGTAATATTGAGAAGCTCAAGTCTGACAAAGTAATAACGACAAGCGAGAAAGAGAGTCTACCTACAGTATCCTTTGGGGGAGATATCACCAAGCGTATTAACCAGACCAGAGACGAAGAGGAAGAGGAGAGTAATACAGAGATAGGTACTGCTAAGCATGGAATAATGCAGGAGATAGATACTGCAGGAGATATGGATAAATCTGTAAGGCGAGCTCTGATAAACGGAGAGATTAACGAAGAGGAGGCAAAAGAGCTAGTGGAGTGGTTTAATAAAGGGCAAGAAGACGAGACAATACGCTCGTGGTTTGATGGGTCGCAGAGAGTAATAAACGAGTCTATTATACTTAACGGTCGTGCGGAGAACAGAACGGACAGGGTAATGATAAATTCGGATGGGGAGATTACTATTGTAGACTATAAGTTTGCGCAGAAAGATGACAAACATATAAAGCAGGTAAAGAATTATATGACATTAGTAAAGCAAGCTGGATTTGAGAAGGTGAATGGGTACCTTTGGTATGGTAGTGATGAGAAGCCTGTATCGGTAGTGAGTTGATATTTGTCGACAAATATTGGCTGTTTGTCGGTTTTAGTTTTTGCTTTGTGACAATAGTAATATTTTCGTACTAGAATATTTAGCAAGGCTAACATACGTCAACTAAAATTACTACCAAAATTTATCGAAAGGGAATTAAAAAGAGATGTTGAAAAGATTTTTTGTTTTATTCATTGGCCTCATTAGCATAGCAATAAGTGCACTTGCCGAGACAGGCAACGTAAAGGGCCTTTTGAAAGATGCTGACAACGGTCAGCCTATTGAATTTGCCACTATAGCCATTACCGACACGAATGGTAAGATGGTAACAGGCGGCATAACAGACATAGATGGTGCATTTAACATACCTGGATTGAAGGTAGGTAAGTACACCATTACGTGTTCGTATATGGGATATACACCTATCACATTTAGCATTGACATTACCAACGAGAAACAGACTGCGAATGTAGGCACTAGGAAGTTACAACCAGAGGTTAGTCAGCTAGACGAGGTAAAGGTAACTGGCAAGGCCTCACAAATGCGTTTTGAGCTAGACCGCAAGGTATTTGACGCTAGCAACAATATAGCAGCAGAGGGAGGCTCGGCATCAGACCTATTAGCCACTGTACCTAGTGTAGAGGTGGATAATGATGGTGCGGTATCACTTAGAGGCAACTCCTCTGTGACTATATGGATAAATGGTAAGGCATCGGGTCTTTCGGCAGATAATCAAGGAGATATTCTACAGCTTCTCCCAGCAGATAATATTAAGCAGATAGAGGTAATTACTAACCCTTCGGCGAAATATAGTCCTGAGGGTTCGGCAGGTATTATCAATATTATCTTAAAAGATGAGAGAACTAGTGGCTATTTTGGCTCATTAAAGGCTGGAGCCAATACTAATGGAGGTTATAATGCCTCTGGAAATATCAACGTCAACATAAGCAAGTGGGAGTTTGGATTAGATGTTAGTCGCCGTCATAGAGAGATGCATGGTGGAGGTGAGGCACACCAAGAGGTATTAACTACTGGAGAAGACTCTAGACTTAGTCCGCTTAGCGTATTAGAAGAAAAATCTGACACTGAGAATAGTGGCGGTAACTGGTTTGGCAGATTTAAGATGACCTTCCACCCTACGCCTAAGAATGATATTGGCATTGTAGTATCAGGCATGAAAGGAGATGGTGAAGGCGAAGAGGAGATAGACTATACCCAATATGGCGATGGTAAAGGCGGCATATTGTCGGACAAATTGTACTATACCTCGAAAAGAGAGACTGTGAGCGATAGAGAGAACAAGATGGGACATTTGGAGTTTAACTATCGTCATACCTTTACTGATGACCATATGATAGACTTCTCCGTTTCGAGGTTTACGTGGAATATGGATAATGCAGCTGTATATACTCAGGGTTATGACTATACTGATGACACAGCAGATATCACTACCATACAGATAGACAATTCGGGGGTAGATGACAAAGGCACGGAGGTGCAGCTCGACTATTCGGTAAAGATTGCCGACATTATAAAATTAGAGGCTGGCTATAAAGGCAACTTCACTAGAAACGGCTCAAATACTGAACGTGTAGATAGAGATAATACCTATACGCTTCAAGATTTCCAATATGACCAAGATACGCATGCAGGGTACCTTACCCTTGGTGGTAAGATTGGGGATATGAGTATTCAAGGCGGATTGCGTGCTGAACAATGGGAATTTACTACAGAGGACGAGACACATACTCTTGACTTTGACAAGACAGAGATAAGTCCTGCGGGGTCCATTACTAGAGCCAATAAAGACTTCTTCAAGCTATTCCCATCACTCTTTATCTCATATGCCCTACCATCTGGCAATGAGATACAGGTGAACTATACCCGCAGACTACGCAGACCTTGGGGTGGACAGTTGAACCCAGCTAGGCAGATAAGTGACGCGCATAATATACGCTTTGGTAATCCAGGGTTGACGCCAGAGTACACCAATGCATTTGAGTTAAACTATATTAAGATGTGGGAGAGCGGTCAGACTGTATCCTTCTCGGCCTACTATCGTTCGACAAAAGATGTGATGGACCACATTAGCTTCACACAAGGTAATATAAGATATAATACCCAAGCCAATGTGAGTGACAGAAAGTCGCTCGGTACGGAACTTGTGGGAAAGAACAGAATATCTACATGGTTTGAGTTGACCACCACCTTGAATATGTTCTACCAAAAGATAGAGGCATATAGATTTGCACCAGACAAGGCATGGCTAGAGCATATGACAGGTAGTTCGGAGACGACTAGTGTAGTAGAGGGAGATGAGAAGAACACCTTCAATTGGAACATGCGAATGATAGCCAATATTACACTTCCAGCAGATATCTCGTTGCAAGCTACGGGAATGTACAGAGGCAAGTCGAAAGGCGTACAAGGCTATACCAAGCCGATGGGAGGATTAGATTTAGGAATTAAAAAATCTTTCTTGAAGGATAAACTTGTACTTAACATCAATGGGCGTAACGTACTCAACACCAGCAAGTTCCGCAATGTATTTGAGAGCGACCAGCTATATCAAGAATCAAAAAGATGGAGAAATGGTTGCGTATTTAATTGTACACTTACGTGGAAATTTGGTAACTTGAGCCTCAATAAGAAGAAAGGCGGCCCAGAAGGCGAAGGCGGCGGTGACGATGAGGGCATCTCATACAGCGGCGGCGTCGATTAAAAAGACAAGAACTTAAATGTTTGAATTACCGAAAGAAGAACGAATATGTTCAGATAAGACTATTGACTCCCTATTTACGGATGGCGATAGTTACTTCAAATATCCTCTACGTGTGGTTTTCAAGCCACGCGTAGAGGTCGCTGTTTCTGCATCACGCATGTTAATATCAGTACCAAAGAAGAGATTTAAGCATGCTGTTGATAGAAATAGAATCAAGAGACAAGTACGAGAGGCGTATAGGCTTAACAAATCGATGTTATCTGATTTGGGACAAGGGACAGATATTGCCTTTATATACGTCTCCTCGACCCACTATCCCCAAGAGAGAATTGAGGGGGCGGTTGTCAGTGCTATTAAAGAGATAGTAAAACGACTAAACACCACACAAGAATGATATACAACAAGACTGGCAAGTGGGGCTTAAAGCTACCAGCAGTATCACTTGGGCTATGGCACAACTTTGGGTCGGAAGACTCCTTTGATAATGCCCGTAAGGTATTACGACATGCCTTTGACAGAGGCATTACGCATTTTGACCTTGCGAATAATTATGGTCCCATATACGGCAGTGCCGAAGAGACACTTGGCAAGGTATTGAGATCCGACTTATATGGGCATCGTGATGAATTGGTATTATCCACCAAAGCGGGATATGACATGTGGCCTGGACCGTATGGCAATGGAGGCTCTAGGAAATACCTCATCAGCAGTCTTGACCAGAGTTTGAGACGTATAGGGGTGGAGTATGTAGATATATTTTATCATCATAGGCCAGACCCTGAGACACCTATAGAGGAGAGTATGATGGCACTCGACCAGATAGTGAGGAGTGGCAAAGCGCTATACGTAGGCATATCAAACTATCATCCCCAAGAGGCAAGAGAAGCCATGCAGATACTCAAAGAGCTAGGGACTCCATGCCTTATCCATCAGGCAAAATATAATATGTTTGAGAGGTGGGTAGAGACAGAAGGTCTTCTTGAGACACTGGAAGAGTATGGTGTGGGGCTTATAGCATACTCGCCATTAGCACAGGGGCTATTGACAGACAGATATATAAACGGCATACCAGAGGGCTCACGCATTACGCATAGTAAATTTCTCACAGAGGCCGCGCTCAACGAGAAGATTGAGACCATAAAGGCGCTAAATGATTTTGCGGGGAAAGAGCTAGGCATGACACTTAGTGAGCTAGCATTGAGGTGGATATTGAGAGATGAGAGAGTAACATCTGTTCTTGTGGGGGCATCATCTATTGAGCAACTTGAGAAAAATATGGCTATCGCATATAATTATAAGCTATCTGCCGATGCAATAAGCAAGATAGATGAAATATTAGCAAAGAATTAGAGGCAGAATTTCACGCACCAATAGACTATAGAATAGTTATTATTTGTCTGTATATAGTCTGCATAGAGCCTGGTTAGAGCGAGGTTATAGCGAGATGTAAGAAATTTAACACGCCTCAGTATAAGTTTTAGATAAGATAATCAATGGAATTATTTGTCGACATATTTAAGAAGGCCACAGGTCAGGATATAAGCAAAGTAGAACTACTACCACAGTCGGGCTCCAACCGAAAATATTACCGCATAATAGGTCAAGATGGGCTATCATTGATAGGTGTTTACAGCACCAATAAGACAGAGAGCTTGACCTTCCTAAGCTTTTCGCGTGCCATGCGAGAAGCAGGGTTAAAAGTTCCACAGATATACGCAGAAGATCTAGAGAACAATATATACCTACAAGAGGACCTTGGAGAGGTATCATTATACCAGCATATTCTTGACATTAGAGCCAAAGAGGGAGGGTTTACTGCAGAACTAGAGGAGTTATACAAGAGGATACTTGACGACCTCAAGATATTCCAGAAGAAAGCAGCCGAGGCTGTAGACTTCTCGCTATGCTACCCTAGAGCAGCCTTTGACGAGCGCTCTATGGATTGGGATTTGCAGTATTTTAAGTACTACTTCTTGAGGCTAGCAAAGATACCATTTAACGAGGAGCTATTAGAGAAAGACTTTGATAGATTAAAAGAGTATCTTCTTAAACAACCATTGGATGTATTTCTATATAGGGACTTCCAAAGTAGGAATATAATGCTTAGGGGAGACGACCTCACACCTTGGTATATAGACTATCAAGGCGGACGAAGGGGAGCTAGGCACTACGACGTCGCCTCATTGTTATTCGATGCCAAAGCAGATATACCAGCAGAGACACGCTTGCGCCTAGCTAGATACTTCTTTGCAGAAGAGGCAGAAGAGCAACTACCTGTATTCCATGCCTTTGTATTGATACGCATAATGCAAGCCATGGGAGCATACGGCTATAGAGGATTCTTTGAGAGGAAAGAGCACTTCCTACAGAGCATACCATATGCGCTTGGCAATATTAAATACCTATTAGAGAACAACTTACTACCTAACATAGAGATACCTCATCTACTTGGGGTACTAGCAGCACTGGAGAGTTCTCCTATAATACAAGATATAATAAACCCAAAGAAGCCAAAGTTATGTGTTTATGTATCATCATTTTCATATAAGAGAATGATACCTAATACATATAACGGCGGAGGTCATACATTTGACTGCAGAGCATTACCTAACCCAGGCAGATACCCAGAGTACAAACAATCTACAGGCAAAGATGCCGACGTGATAGCCTTCTTTGACAAGTACCAAGACGAGATGCAGCAATTTCTCTCGGCCGCAAAGACGATAGTAGGCATGTCTGTAGAGAACTATATGGAGAGAGGCTTTGAGACGCTCATGGTATCATTCGGTTGTACAGGCGGTCAGCACAGAAGCGTATATTGTGCAGAGAATATGGGCAAGTGGCTAAAAGAGAGGTATGATATAGACGTTGTGGTTAGACATATAGAACAAGAGATAAAAAAATAGTAGGAGGGAGAGATATGCAAGCAATGATATTTGCTGCCGGACTAGGCACGCGACTTAAACCGCTTACGGACAATACGCCCAAGGCGTTGGTAAAACTTGGCGACAAGCCATTGATAGAGCATGTTATAGACCATTTTTATACAGAGGGAGCGCGACGAATAGTGGTAAATGTGCACCATTTTGCTAATCAGGTTATAGATTATATCAATAATAACAGCAAGACACTATGGCCAAAAGCCACATTTGCTATAAGCGATGAGAGCGATAAGCTACTAGACACTGGAGGAGGGTTGGCCAAGGCATTACCATTATTCGACCCAAATGAACCGATAGTAGTAGGAAATGCTGATGTGATATGCAATGCCCCATTAGCAGAATTGCTAAATATGCACAAGAGGATACACAATGACGCTACTCTACTCACGCGAGCAAGAAATACAAATAGGCAGTTGCTATTTGATGATATGCACTACCTATGCGGCTGGATAAATACCACAGACGGTAAACTAAAAGGCGGTGTAAAGGCGGCAGATGTGCCCATGTACCACCAACAAGCATTTTGCGGCATACATATTATAGAGCCATCATTGGTAGAGACTATGCGAGATGAGATGAATACTGATGTATTTGGCATTATAGATGGATATCTCAAACTCTGCCAAGCAAAAGATATTATGAATATTGAGCTAAGGAAAGAGTTCCACTGGTTTGACGTAGGCACTACAGAGAAGCTAGAGAACGCGTACAACTTTTTCAATAAGAGATGAGACTATTATCCATTATACTTATTGGGATTATAAGCATAAAAAGCCTAGCCCAAGAATACATAATGCCGATGGATATAGCCACTCGCATAAGCGCCTCATTTGCTGAGCTACGTGCTAACCACTTCCACTCGGGTATAGACCTATCTACAGTAGGTGCTATAAACATACCCGTAAAGGCGGCGAGAGAAGGATATGTAAGTCGCATTAAAATAGCTACTTACGGCTATGGTTATGCACTATATGTAACTCACCCCGATGGAAATACGACAGTATATGGACACCTAAATGCTCTAGAGGCCAAAATAGATAAAGTATTATGCGATTATCAATATTCTCATAAAGTAGTTAATTGCGACATACAACTAAAAAGCGATGTACTACCAGTAAAGAGAGGCGAGATAATAGCCTATAGCGGCAATACAGGAGGCTCTGGCGGTCCGCATTTGCACTTCGAAGTAAGAGACACCAAGAGCGAACACCCACTCAACCCATTGGCATATCTTCCAAAGGTAAAAGATGATGTAGCACCTACTATAATGGGGGTGAAGACATACTATCTGGATAATGAGGGGAGTAGAGCAGAGTATAGAGATGGTAAATACCTAGCCAATCAAGCTAATGCTGCAGTAGAAGTTCCCGCGGGCAGAGTGGCGCTAGGGGTACACTGTACAGACTATTTTCAGACGAATGGCAGGCCTTGCGGAGTTGTCGATATAAAACTATACAAAGGGGACGAGATAATATTTCATAGTCATATAGATAATATCAACTTTGATATAACAAGAGAGATAAATGCCCATATAGACTACAAAGAGTGGATAGCAAATAAGAGATTTATACAACGCTCCTATGTGCTACCTGGAAATGAGCTACCATATTATGAGGGAAACGGCATAGTAGATATATCTGAAAATGAGACTATGCATATGCGGTATGAGGTGAGCGACTTTGCTGGGCATACTACGAAAATGAGCTTTAGCATTGTAGGGAAGAGAGTATCTCAGAATAGGACCATAGAAAACAGATATTATTGGGATAAGACCAATGCTATAGATACCCTAGGCATATCAGTATTACTTCCAAGTAGGTCGCTTTATGCAGATGAGGCTATTGCCATTAGCCAAAAGAACAATAGTTGGGTTATTGGCTCAATAAATACCCCACTACAGAAAGCGATATCTATTACCTTGCCATTGCCAGATAGTATAGACGGGAATAAGGCGTGCATTATGTCACGCGATGCTAAAAATAAGGAGGTATATATAGGAGGTAAGGTTAGCGACAGAAGTATAACGGCTAAGGTGAATACGCTAGGCCAGTATTACGTTGGGATAGATAATACTGCGCCAAAAGTATTCTCCAAAAATTCACGTACCAACCTAAGGAGGACCAATACCATTATGATTGGTGTGAGTGACGACAAGAGCGATATAGCCGAGTGGGAGGTATATATAGATGGCGAGTGGCACCCTTTTGAGTACGACTATAAGCAGGGTATGGTCAAGGCTAGGCTAGAGAGACTAAGACTAGACTATGGTAAGCACGATTTGCTAGCTATAATTACAGACGGACGAGGGAATGCTAAAAGATTTGAGTGGACTTTTTCTTTAATACAATAACGCGATATACTATAAAAAAGACTAATTTTGCAGACATAAAACGGCACTATAATGATTGCAAATAGATATCTAATAATTATTACCATCGCACTAGGGTTACTCTCATCGTGCAAAAATAGTAAGCCTACCTATGTACATAATACAGGATTCGTATTTGGCACATCTTACAATATACGATACGAATCTGATAGCAACTACCATGAGGAGATACGTGCCGAATTGGATAAATATGACCAGTCGCTATCCACATTCAATCCACACTCTACCATTTCAAAGATAAATAGAAATGAGGCGCACCATGTAGATAGCTTCTTTACCACTGTTTGGTATAAGGCTAAAGAGATGTACGAACTATCTGGCGGTGCATTTGATGTGACAGTACGCGACCTAAGCGCGCACTGGCGTTTTGCTAAGGGCTTTATGCTAGATACTATATCTACAGAGATATATGACTCCCTTGCTAATGGGGCAAAGGATGTACTAAAATTTGTGGGTATGAATAAGGTACAGCTCCAAGGGGATAGCATAGTTAAGGACGACCCACGTATACAGTTGGATATGTGTGCTCTTGCTGAGGGTTATGGTATTGATATTGCCGCTCAGGTACTTGAAAAGCATGGCGTAAAGAACTATATGGTAGAGATAGGGGGTGAGTTGCACCTCAAGGGTATTAGTCCTAATGGTACAAAATGGCGTATTGGCATAGATGCTCCTAATGAGAATAACTCAATATTCGACCGTCAGACTCAACATATCATAGAGATATCAGATTGTGCTATATCTACCTCTGGTTCATATCGCCAATATTATTACACTTCTGATGGTAAGAGAATATCTCATACTATTAACCCTATCACAGGTTGCCCTATTGAGCATAAAACACTAAGCGTAAGTGTGCTTGGTCCGAATACCATGACAACAGATGCCTTGGCTACAGTATTTATGCTACTCGGACAAGAGAAAGCTATCGAAATGGCTAATGCTATGGATGGCGTTGAGACATTGATAATATTTGAGAATGATGATAAGCAACTTGAGGAGGTCATGACAGATGGGTTCCGTAGAGTTATTGTCAAGTAAAAGTATAATTTACCATGAGACTAAATGCCTTATCAATAATATTGGGAATAGTAACTCTATTCTCTGCTTGCCAGAATACCAATAATACCGCATCTGTACCAGCGAAACAGCAGGAGATAGTATCGGTGGATTTCTCTGCCGACTCAGCCTATCGCTTTGTAGCAGACCAAGTAGCTTTTGGTCCTCGTGTACCAGGTACAACGGCTCATGCCCAATGTCTTGATTACCTATCTTCTACCCTAAAGCGTTTTGGCGCCGAGGTAGAGATACAGGAGGGCACTGGTACAAATTACTTAGGTAAACCTCAGATAATAAAGAATGTCATTGGTCGTATTAATCCTAAAAAGGCTAATCGAGTAATATTATGTGCTCATTGGGACTGCCGACCATTCGCTGATAATGACCCTGATAAAAAACTTCGCGATACCCCTATAGATGGTGCCAATGATGGTGCTAGCGGTGTAGGTGTACTTCTAGAAGTGGCTAGACAGCTACAGATAAAGGAGTCTAAAATAGGTGTAGATATAATCTTCTTCGACGTAGAGGATATGGGGACTCCTAGCCATAAGTCTGGTCTTAAATATCTCCCGGATACATGGTGCTTGGGTTCTCAGCTATGGGGACAGAGCCTGATGGGTAAATCTTCTCAGGCTAGATATGCAATACTTCTTGATATGGTGGGAGCTCCTAACGCGACTTTCTATAAGGAGTCATACTCTCAACAATGGGCTTCGAACATAGTAGATATGATTTGGCAAAGGGCCAACAAGATGGGCTTTGGTGCCAATTTTATTAATGCCGATGGTGGATTTATTACAGACGACCACTACTATATCCACAAACATACTGGTATCCCTGCCGTGGATATTATACAACTAGATACCCAAACAAGTACCTCTTTCGCCTCATATTGGCATACTCACCAAGATACAATGGACAATGTAGACCGCAGCACACTCCACGCAGTGGGTAGCGTAGTACTTGGTGTATTGTATAACGAAAAATAATACCACAATGCTACTACCATTTCTTAATAAGGGTATCATAGAGTGTGGCGTAGACGAGGCGGGCAGAGGTTGTCTAGCTGGTCCTGTAGTCGCTGCAGCCGTTATACTCCCTGAGGATTTCGCATCAGAATTAGTAAATGATAGTAAGCAACTCACTCCTAAAAAACGTGAGGCCCTTCGTCCTATCATAGAGAAGAATGCTCTCGCTTGGCATGTATGCATGATAGATAATCGTGTTATCGATGAGAAAAATATCCTTCAAGCAACTTATGATGCCATGCATGGCGCCATCAATGGCTTGAGCATACGTCCAGAGCATATCATAGTAGATGGAAATAGATTCCGCCCTTTCGAGGGTATAGACCATACCACTATAGTTAAGGGCGATGGTAAATATATGAGCATCGCCGCCGCATCAATATTGGCTAAGACTCATCGTGACGAGTATATGCTTGAACAGCATAAGATTTACCCCGTTTATGCATGGGATAAAAATAAGGGGTACCCTACCGCCGCCCATTGTAAGGGCATAGCTGAGTATGGTACCTCCCCTTTACATCGCTTAACCTTTCAGAAGGTCAAGCTATAATTATTAGCAGCCCCAAGTATCTGGCGACTTACGCCACTCCTTTAGTGTGTCTATGTCGGCTGATGTTACATAGCCCGACTCAACAGCTGCTTGTATCATGTCATTGTAGTTGCTCAATGTTGTAAGCTCAACATTTGCCTCTGCAAACGCATCTACAGCCTTCTGGAAACCATATGTGAAGATAGCAAGCATACCTACTACCTCTGCACCCGCATTACGAAGCGCCTCAACTGCCTTGAGTGAGCTACCGCCTGTAGAGATAAGGTCCTCTATTACCAATACCTTCTGACCAGCCTTCAAATCGCCCTCTATCAAGTTCTCCATACCATGGTTCTTTGGTGCCGAACGTACATAGATAAATGGCTTGTTGAGTAGATCTGCTACCAATGCACCTTGTGCAATAGCTCCTGTAGCAACACCTGCTACTACATCAAATTCTGCATACTTCTCTTTTGCTATCTTGGCAAACGACTCTTTAATATAGGTACGTGCCTCAGAATATGACAACGCCTTGCGGTTGTCGCAATAGATAGGTGACTTCCATCCTGATGCCCATGTAAATGGGTTGGTAGGCTGTAGACGAATAGCCTTGATGTCTAGCAATTGTTTTGCTACTGTAAGAGATATCTCGTTCATGACAAATTATTTTTCTGCAAAATTAGAAAAGACGCTCCATAGTTGAAAATAAATAACGAACTTTGACACTATAAATCAATAATCACACCTAAATGAAGTATCTATCTACAATATTAGCTACATTGCTATTAGGATTTGCATTTACATCTTGCGATGATGACGAGGTCAATTCTAATGACCGCCCAAAGAATGATAAGGCCGACGAGGTAACCATATTGGCAAACGACTTTGTTTACCAAATCATGGATTACTATTACCTATATAATGAGGGCATATCAAAGGATACTCCTCCTAAAAAAATCCCTGTAATAGATTACAATTACGAGAAGGATACCAAGGAGTACTTCAAAAAACTTCTCAACCCTAAGGATATCTTCTCTTTCATTACCGACGATGCTAGCGCCTTCAAGAAGGAGCAAACTGGTGTTTCTACCTCTATGGGTTGGGAGTACTCGTTTATGTATGCTGACGCAACAAGAAAAAATGTAGTCGCTTCTATCGATTACGTATACCCTGGTACTCCTGCCTACAATGCTGGCGCAAGAAGGGGCGACTTTATATTTAGTATCAATGGTGAAAATCTAACACCTGATAATTACTCTAATTTGTGGAATAAAAAGGGCACATACAAGGGTGCTCATTACACCGATAATAGTAGCGCTGACAAAATAGAGTATTCGCTCACTCCTGATGTTATAAACGTATCTCCTGTTGCAGAGACAAATATCTTCACACTCGAGGATGGCACTAAGGTTGGGTATCTCTTGTATATGAATTATTACGCTAAGTTTAACGATGAACTTACCAAGGTATTCAACTCATTTAAGGCTGAGGGGGTCTCACGTCTTATCCTCGATTTGCGTTATAACCCTGGCGGCGAGATGACTGCTTGCGCACACCTAACATCGCTTTTCGCTCCTGCTACAGCTGTTGCCGCAGAAAAGGAGATCGTACATTATGAGTACAATAAGAATCTTGCTAAGGAGATGGGTGATGATGATATATCTACATTCACAAAAAAGGTCCTCAGTTCAAATCTCGACTTGAAGGATGTTGTAATAATCCAAGGTCGTAACTCTTACTCTGCTTCTGAGGCAACTATCTTGGGTCTTAAGCCTTACATGGATGTATATACCATCGGTAGTACTTCTGGTGGAAAAAATACTGCTATGTTTGTTCTTACTCCTGATCTATTCGTAAACAACAAAACAAAGGAGCCTTTCTTCGATAAGAGAATCAATAATTGGCTCATAGCTCCTCTAGTGGCTGTATACTATAATAGTAATATGGAGACTTTCGATACTACCGATGGCGATGGTATGGATCCTGACTTCGAGTATGATGAGTTTAACAATCTCGCTCGTCTCCCTCTAGGCGACAAAAATGAGGCGCTTACCGCTCTCGCTTTGGAGTATATAGCTAATGGTAAAATATCATCCTCAAAATCTGCTGCCTATAATAATGCTGTTAACTTGATAGATGTTACAGACTATAAGACACCTCTAGCTTTGCAAATCCCATTCACATTGAAATAAATATTTGACGAATGAATAATGTTATTATCATCGGCGGAGGTCCAGCTGGTTATACAGCAGCCATATACGCATCTCGCGCCGGTCTTAATCCTACACTCATCGAAGGCCCTCTTCCTGGAGGCCAACTTACTACTACCACTACCATCGAAAATTACCCAGGGTTCCCTAATGGTATAGATGGCACAGAATTGGTAATGCAGATGAGAGAACAGGCCGAACGCCTTGGTACTAATATGGTTGGCGCTATTGTAGAAAAGGTGGAGTTCGCCTCGTCTATCGATGCTCCTCATAAGGTACTGCTCGATGATGGCAACACTCTCGAGGCTAAGGCTCTCATCATAGCAACTGGTGCAGAGGCTAAGTATCTTGGCCTCCCTGCCGAGGAGCGTCTTCGCGGTAGCGGTGTCTCGGCTTGTGCTACTTGCGATGGCTTCTTCTATCGCAATAAAGTAGTAGCTGTAGTAGGTGGCGGCGATACCGCTGCTGAGGAGGCTCAATATCTAGCTTCCCTAGCTCAGAAGGTTTACCTCATCGTGCGCCGTAATGTTCTTCGCGCCTCTAAGGCAATGCAGGATAAGCTTTTCAATAACCCAAAAATTGAGATCCTTTTCGAACATGAGACTGTCGACCTCATCGGCTCGCCTACTCTCAAACAGGCTGTACTCGTACATCGCCGTGGTAAGGCCGACGAATCTCAACGTACCATAGATGTCGATGGTTTCTTCCTCGCTATCGGTCACACCCCTAAGTCGGAGCTATTCCGCCCTAATGTGGAGGTCGACCCAGAGGGATATATCAAAACTTTCGACAATACTACTCGCACCTCCGTAATGGGTGTCTTCGCTTGCGGCGACGTGGCCGACCCTCGTTATCGCCAGTGCATCACAGCCGCCGCATCAGGCTGCAAAGCAGCTATGGATTGCAAACAATATCTCGAATAATTCTATCGTAATCTCATATTACATCTCAACGCGAATCTTCCTTAGATTCGCGTTTTTCTTTTCCCCTCACATAAATACTTTTTTACGATGAACAAGGCCACATCCGCCCCTCTCCCTAGCATCCTCTAGCCCATCTAGAATAACTAGTCTATCTAGAAAAACTACAACATTAACACAAAAAAATCGTGCACCATATTACTATGATGCACGATTCTATCTTTTCCTATTACTACGTTCGGATTACTTACGCAAACCAAGCTTAGCAACGATAGCACGATAACGCTCAATGTCACGTGACTTGAGGTAGTCGAGCTGACGACGACGCTGACCTACGAGCTTACGGAGTGCGAAAGCTGTCGACTTGTCGTTGTGGTTCGCCTTCAAGTGCTCTGTAAGGTGCTTGATGCGATAAGTGAAAAGTGCTACCTGGCTCTCAGCAGAACCTGTGTCCTGTGCTGTCTTGCCATAATTACCGAAGATCTCTTCCTTCTTCTCTTTTGAAAGATACATAATGTATATTATTTAAATTGTTAGTTTTTCACCAGCAGTAAAATCGTTCGTTCTACCACTAGCTTAAATCGACTGCAAAATTAGTAATTCTTTCTATATCAACAACTACTTTTGCAAAGTTTAATACTCAAATGAACTTCCTCCTAAAAATTCTCTTATGATAGAGGTAGGTGGTACCGCATCTCCTTTCAAGGTCTTGAAGTACGACAGTAACTTCAAAAGCCTCCTCGCCTCTACATATTGCGGAGTATTCCTCCCAACCTCCAAAAGTATACTCTCTGCTAATGGCTTTAATGCCGACAACTCATAACATAATGCCGTATTAAACATCACATCAGCATACTCCTGATTTGGATAGATATATTTGTCTTCTCCCCTACGCACACTTGGCCATCTTGCTATAGTATCTTTTGCAGAATAGCCTCTTGTGGCGTAATCTCTTACCATACGACGTATTAGTCTATTGTCCGTCGTATGTAATCTAGTCAAATTATCAAGGTTTATCGATGCTAATGGACATATATATATGCCAAACTTCGACTCTCTAGGTATCTGATAGGTAAGCTGCGGAGTCAAAGCATGGGTACCTTCTATTACCAACACATCCCCCTCTTTCATCTTCAACTTATTCCCCACGAATGTACGCTTTCCCGTCTTGAAGTCAAACTTCGGCACATCTACCTCTTCTCCATTGAGTAATTGCGATAGTTGCTCATTGAAGAATTTGATATCTATCGCCTCTACCGCCTCAAAGTCATAATCTCCATTCTCATCTCTTGGGGTATCTTCCCTATTCACAAAATAGTCATCTGTCGATAGGTTAATTGGCGTCATACCATTAACCATCAACTGTAATGCCAAGCGCTTACTAAATGTAGTCTTGCCACTTGAAGACGGGCCCGCTATCATCACAAACTTCACCCCCTCACGCTGCTTTATAAGGTCTGCTATGGCAGCTATCTTCTTCTCATGAAGGGCTTCCGCTATCTGCATTATCGTATTCCCATCCCCATGCGCTATATGGTCATTCAAATCCGTAAGGCTCTCCACTCGTAGGGTCTTCAACCACTCATCAAACTCCATAAAGACAGAGAACATCTTATCCTGACGTATGACATCTGATATCTGCGTAGGGTCATCTTTCTTTGGCACCCTCAACAACATGCCTCTATAATATGGCATTATATCATACACATCTACAACTCCTGTATGTGGTACCAGCCCTCCATATAAGGCTACAGTATGCCCCAAAAGCGTATGTACCGTAGTATACAATTCGCCATGCTCTTCCAATAGTCTTACTTGTCCAGCATCTTTGTCTATCTTCTCCTCGGCTTTTGAAGCCTCTATATCTTCTCGCACAAATGGCAAAGAGGCGCCAGTAAGTTCGCGCATCTTATACCTAATCTTATCAATCTCTGTCTCTGATAGCTCTATCGTACCATCCTCTTTCTCCACCTCACAATACACCCCGTTTGATACCGAATGCCTTATCTCCAACTTAGCCGTAGGTAATACCTCTTTCACTGCTACATACAACAAGAATCTCAATGACCTTGTATATACACGCATTCCTTCTGGATGGGTAATATCAAAGAAGGTTATCAACTTTGGCTGGAATACCCTAAATGATAGGTCAACTACCTTATTATTCACAATACCTCCAAGTATTGTATACTTAAGTTTTAGACCTATCATATCGGCTATCTCCGCCAATGTCTTACCTGGTTCGACTTCAATAGTCTTACCTATATTAGTAATATTCAATAATACCATACTTAATCTTTTTCTTCTAATCTTTCATCGAAAGACTTATCCTATTTCTCTTACGATCTACCCCAACAACTGTTACCATGACATGTTGATGTAGCTTTACTACACTATTAATATCTTTTACAAACGAATTGGATATCGCTGATATATGAACCAATCCGTCTTGGTGTACTCCTATATCCACAAATGCTCCAAAGGCGGTAATATTGGTAACAATACCCGGCAACCTCATACCTTCTCTTAAATCATCTACAGTATTTATCCCCTCGGCGAACTGAAACTCTTCCAACTTCTCGCGTGGATCTCTCCCTGGCTTCTCCAACTCCGACATGATATCTGTCAATGTTGGCAATCCTACCGTATCAGTCACATACTTATGCACATTTATGGCTTTGCGTCGCTCTGCACTCTCCATCAAATCTTTTACAGTACACTTACTATCTTTAGCCATCTGCTGCACTATAGAGTACACCTCAGGATGTACTGCCGAATTATCCAACGGATTCTCTGCTCCCCTTATTCGTAAAAAGCCTGCACACTGCTCGTATGCCTTAGCTCCAAGTCTTGACACCTTCTTCAACTGTGCTCTAGAGGTAAAGGCTCCGTTCTCTGCCCTATAGTCTACTATGTTTTGCGCCAACTGCGGACCTAGTCCTGAAACGTATGTAAGCAACTCTTTTGATGCCGTATTAACATCCACACCAACACTATTCACACACGATACCACTACCTCATCCAATGCACTTTTCAATCTCCCTTGGTCTACATCATGCTGATACTGCCCTACTCCTATACTCTTTGGGTCAATCTTTACCAACTCCGCCAATGGGTCCATCAATCTACGACCTATAGACACAGCACCTCTAACTGTTACATCTTCATTAGGAAACTCGTCTCTAGCTACCTTTGACGCAGAATAGATACTAGCACCATCTTCACTAACCACAAATATCTTCAACTTGCCCGTGGCATCAATCTTTCTAGCTACCTCTTCCGTCTCTCTAGATGCCGTACCGTTGCCTATCGCTACCGCCTCTATATTATACTTCTTAATAAGGGTACGTAATGTATTAAGAGCACCCTCCTCATCTTTATGCGGCAAATGAGGATATACTACGGTATGATACAACAACGAACCATGCTCATCCAAACAAACTACCTTACACCCTGTCCTAAATCCTGGGTCCAAGGCAAGCACCCTCTGTGCTCCTAATGGTGCCGCTAATAGCAACTGCCTCAAATTCTCTCTAAATACCCTTATCGCCTCAGTATCTGCATCATATTTGGTCTGCGCACTATACTCTGTCTCAATAGAGGGCTCCAACAATCTATCATACGCATCATCAATAGCCAATTTCACTTGCTCTGCAGTGGTACGACTATTCTGCATACGTGTATAGTTGCGCTCAATACGCGATATAGCACTTTCTTTATCCCGTGGAGCCACCTGCACCTTAATTATTCCCTCATTCTCTGCTCGGCGAATAGCCAATAGCCTATGCGCAGGCATACGTGTCATACTCTCAGCCAACTCAAAATAATCAGAGAACTTATCTCCTTCGGCCTCCTTGCCTTTTACCACCTTTGTCTTTAGTTGTGCTGTATTCTTAAATGCCACACGCACAATATCACGCGCAGTATTATCCTCACTAACTACCTCGGCAATAATATCTCTTGCTCCCTGTAGTGCATCTTCTGCTGTCGGCACATTATCATTTGTATATCTCTCTGCCTCTACTTGCACATCTTTCACCCTACCGAGCATAATGGCATTTGCCAACCCCTCTAGTCCGTTCTCTCTAGCTTTTGCAGCTCTCGTCTTACGCTTTGGCTTATATGGAAGATATATATCTTCCAACTTCGTCATATCCCAAGTATCATTTATCTGACGCTCTAACTCAGAGGTCAACTTACCTTGGTCACCTATAGTCTTTAATATCGTCTGCCTACGAGCATCTACCTCTTGATATTTTGCATGCAGATCTTTTATCTCACCAATCTTTACCTCATCAAGACCACCCGTTCTCTCTTTTCGATAACGACTAATAAATGGTACCGTAGCACCCTCTACCAAAAGAAGAAGGGTATTACGTACACTATCAATACTGATACCTAACCCGGTAGATACCAACTTCACATATCTCTCTACATTATTATCTTGTGCCATGTATTATCTTTTTGACAAAAAAGGCCGAGACTATCTGAATCTCGGCCTATATTGTGTAACATTACCCTATACCTAGGGTCAATCTAATATTACTTCTCTTTATACTTCTGTAGCTGCTTCTTCAATGCGTCACATGAAAGATCAATTCCCTCCTCAAATGTCTTGCACTGCTTCTGCGCTACAAGTAAGTCACCAGTTACTGCCAATTTTATCTCTGTTACCTTATTCTCTGTGTTCTCTGCCTTATCAAGACTTAGAACAACATCTGCAGAAATAATACCGTCATAGAAGTGCTCTAGTTTTGTTACCTTGTGCTCAACAAACTCCTTAAGTTGTGCCGATGCATCAAAATGCAAAGATTGAATGTTAATCTTCATAATCAGTCCTCCTTATTCTTCTGTGCCCACGGATGGGCGGTTTGATAAATGTGATTCAATTGCTTGAAATCACTGTGTGTATAAATCTGTGTTGCAGCTAGACTCGTATGCCCAAGGAGCTCTTTTATGGCCATTATATCAGCCCCATTGTTCAATAAAGCAGTCGCAAACGAATGTCTTAGTACATGTGGACTCTTACGCGATACCGTACTCACAAGTTCCAAGTTTGAATGAACTATTTTGTAGATATGCCAAGGCTCCATCTTCTCTCCTTTGAGAGTGAGAAACATCGGTGCCGTACTATTAGCAGCTACACCAAATTCCTCTTTGCGTTTGCTAATATAGTAATTTAAATCGAATTCCAACCTATCTGTGAAGGGAATTATTCGCTCTTTGTTGCGTTTTCCCAAAACTGTTATGTACCGCATGCCAAAATTTACATCTATAGGCTTGAGATTCTGCAACTCTGATAGACGCATGCCCGACATATACAACATCTCTATTATCATATGGTCCCTCACACCTTCATAGGTATCTTCAAACTTCACATTGTCCAACAGATTATTCATCTCTTGCTCTTGAACAAATATCGGAAGTGTCTTTGGGGTCTTCACATTCTCTATCAGCTCACACGGATTCTTACGTATTACCTCATCATGCATCAAAAACTTATAGTAGCTCCGCACACTTGCTATCTTCCTATTTACACTGCGCTCTTGCATACCGCCTGCTAAGAGCGACATAATAAAGCGCCTCACTACCCTAGCCGATGCTTGAGTGTTATCCCTCAAATCAGTATGCTCATCTATATACCTCCCCCACAATCCAAGGTCATTCCTATACGCCAATACTGTCAATGGCGAGCAACGTTTCTCATATTGCATATATTTTAGGAAGTCCTCTCTGTAGTCCATACACTACCTTTTTCTTCTCCCCAAATATACGAAAAATGGAGATGCCGTGTTCAGCACCTCCATCATTATTTATTTCAATAATACCCTAAATATTATCTTGCGATGGTCTGCTCTCTATCAGGACCTACAGAGACATACTTAACAGGAACACCTAAGTACTCCTCAATGAACTTAATGTAGTTCTTGTACTCCTCTGGGAACTGCGACTCGCTTGTCATCTTGGTCATATCAACCTTCCAACCTGGGAACTCCCTATAGATTGGCTCCACACCTTCGTTGATATCGAATGGCATATCCTTTGTCTCTACGCCATTTACCTTGTATGCTACACATGCCTTAATAGTTGGGAACTGGTCCATAACATCACTCTTCATCATGATGAGCTGTGTTACACCATTAATCATTACAGCATACTTGAGTGCTACAAGGTCTACCCAACCACAACGACGTGGACGGCCTGTTACTGCACCAAACTCATGACCTAGCTTACGTAGCTCTTCTCCTACCTCGTCAAACAACTCTGTAGGGAATGGTCCTGAACCTACACGTGTACAATATGCCTTGAAGATGCCGAATACCTCGCCAATCTTATTTGGAGCAACACCCAAACCTGTACATGCACCTGCACAAATGGTATTTGATGATGTTACAAATGGATACGAACCAAAATCAACATCAAGCATTGTTCCTTGAGCACCCTCAGCCAATACTCGCTTGCCCTCGCTCAATGTCTTATTTACAAAGTGCTCGCTATCAACAAACTTAAACTGCTTAAGTTTCTCTATACCTGCCAACCACTCTTTCTCTATTGGCTCAAGGTCATACTGAAAATCATAGTGAGAGAGCATCTCTTTATGACGAGCAATAGCTGCTGCATACTTCTCCTCAAAATTATTCTCAATATCTCCTACGCGAAGACCGTTACGAGATGTCTTATCTGTATATGTAGGACCAATACCCTTGCCTGTGGTACCAATCTTACCCTTTCCCTTTGCTGCCTCAAGAGCTGCATCCAAAAGACGGTGTGTTGGTAATATCAAGTGAGCCTTACGAGAAATATATAGACGCTGTGTCAATTCATGACCGCTCTGCTCTAGCTGCTCTATCTCTGCCTTGAACAAGGCTGGGTCGAGAACCACACCATTGCCGATAACGTTAACCTTACCACCTTGGAAAATGCCCGATGGTACCGAACGCAATACGTACTTCTGATTCTCAAACTCTAATGTGTGTCCTGCATTTGGACCGCCTTGAAAGCGGCTTACTACTGAATAGTTAGGGGTCAATACATCAACAATCTTACCCTTACCTTCATCTCCCCACTGCAATCCTAATAAGACATCTACTTTCATGTATATTTTAATTATATGATAGTTCTTATTCTTTTTACACTAAAAATGAGGCACACTAAAACAGCATACCTCCTTCATTATCGTGCGCTAAATTATATATTATTCTCTAATTTACCAACTTTACCACTCTTGCATTTTTGACAAAGCCCGTAAATATACAAGCTATGATGCTCCACCGTAAAGTCGGTCCTCTCAGCTACCTCTTTAACAATATCCGCCACCTCTGAATCTATCTCAAAAACCTCTCCACACTCTATACATATCAAATGGTCATGCTGCTTATTACCATACACTCTCTCATATTGTGCTATATTTTTACCAAACTGATGCTTAACAATCAATTTAGCATCCAATAGCAAGTCCATAGTATTATACAGCGTCGCACGAGACACTCGATAATTCTTCTCCTTCATATACATAAACAAGGCCTCTACATCAAAGTGCCCCGTCCTTGTATATATCTCCTCAAGTATAGCAAAACGCTCTGGTGTCTTACGATGCTGATGCTCCTCCAAATACTCTGTAAGCAGCTTCTTTACCGTCTCCAGTAAACGTGTCGATACTTGTCTCTTTTCTGCCATCGTTTATTAGTTTAAATAGACTGCGTAAAAATAGCAACTATTCATGATATTACGAAAACTATAAGCCAACTTTTTCTCCAAACCCACTTGAGCACTCTATGAGCACCCATAATACACCCTAAGAGCACTCATAGAGCGCTATACAAAGTATTTATTCTATAATCTTAGCCTCGATACGTCTATTCAACGCTCTACCCTCTTCTGTACCATTGTCGCCTATTGGCTGCTTAGAACCATAGCCCTTAGCCTTAAGACGTTTCTCGCTGATTCCCTTAGATATCAAGAATGCTACAGTACTCTTCGCTCTAGCCATAGACAAGTTGGCATTATAGGCCTCACTACCATAATTATCGGTATGGCCGCCTATCTCAACAGTTATGCTAGGGTTGTCGTTCATCAAAGCAACCAAACGTGTCAACTCAACAACCGACTCTGGTTTTAACTCTCTCGAGTCAAACTCAAAGAACACATTCTTAAGCGTAATCTTTGCCCCTACCCTTATTGGGGTCATCGGCATATCTAAATATACCGCACCGCCTCGTTCTTCTGCTTTCTCTAATGCGAATGTCTCTGAATGATATAGATACTTATCCTTAGATGCTATCAAGGCATAATTTCTGCCCGAAGGTAAATTGAGCAAGAACGAGCCATCCGAAGCACGCGACTCTGTCAGTGTCACCTTCTTGCCGCTTGATAAATCGAGTAGCTCAAGTTGTGCACTTAATGGGTATCTTGTCTCTATATCATAAACCTTACCTTTCAAATACGACACCACATTTGGTCTATGTTTTACAGGAATATCAAAACACAATAGCTCTTTCTTTAGTCTACCATCGGCTTGCATAATGTCTGACGAGTAGTACCCTACATTTCCAGCAGTACTGATTACTAAGCCTATCTCGTCTTGATTTGTATTGATAGGATAGCCTATATTGACGGGTGTCTTCCACTCTGCGGTATCATTATCTCGCCTTGAGACAAATATATCCATACTTCCCATTCCTTCCCATCCATTGGAGGAGAAGTACAATGTCCTATTGTCAGGATGTATAAATGGCGACGCCTCATCACCACTCGTATTTATACTATCTCCTAGATTCTCAACAGGACCAAAAATGGGGAAGCCGTCTTCCCTAAACTCTTTTATCTTGGCTCTCCAGATATCATGACCGCCTTTTCCACCGCCGCGACCGGAGACGAAATATAGCGTCTGGCCATCGGCTGAGAGGCAGGGCTGACTTTCCCAGGCTTGACTATTTACAGGTGCGCCGATATTTCTAGGCGATGTCCAGCCTGTCGACGTGCGTCGCGAAAAATAGATATCACAAGAGCCTTTAGAATCTTGCCTTCCGCATATGGTAAGAAACATCCACATTCCATCGGGCGATAGGGCTTGCGCACCCTCGTTGGTTAGCCTAGTATTGATATCTGGCACATCTTTGAGTATTCCCCACTCTCCACTATCATCTCGCTGGGCCATAGTAAAGTCCTCTTGATAGTAGATAGTACTCTTCGGCATATCAGGGTAACGCCTATAATCTTCTATATGCTTAGGAACTAATGTCGTCAACACTATCTCTTTCTCATCTATTGTCAAACTTGGCCAATACAAGTCAAACTCAGATGTCAAATTCTCACTAACTCTCCTAGGATTAAATGGCACTGGGTTGTCCATCATATTCTTCACAAACTTCGCATGTTTCACCCAATACTCCACATCTTTCCTCATCCTCTTTGGGTTGGCATATCTCCTATACAAATCAAAATACCTCAACGACGAGGTATCTCCCATCTGACAAAGTGCTACTCCTGCCGAGTAATATGCCATAGGGTAATATGTCGAGTCAATAGCAATACCGGCTGTCAACACCTCAAACTGCGACTTGTAATCTTTCTTTTCGCGATAGATATCAGACATCGCAAAATAACAATCGACAAATTTTGGCTCTACCTTCAATGCCATCTGAAATCTCTCCAAGGCAGCATCATAGTTCTCCCACATCAGATGCTCTGCACCCTCTTCAAATATCTTTATGGCTTTCTTATTCTTTACAGAATATTTCTTTTGCGCCTCAACTTGCCCGCCGCAGATAAGCATTAGCAGTATTACTACCAAATATCTCATAATACTCTAAGTGTTTCTAAATAATCTTGTAATATCAATGAGGCCGATATCTTATCAACAATACCGTTCTTATTGTCTCTCTTCTTCTTGCCTAGTCCTGCATCTATCATCGACTGAAAGGCTATCTTGGTGGTATACCTCTCATCAAAATACTCCACCTCTACAGCTGGCAATGCCTTTTTTAACCTGCCAACAAATGGCCTAATATAGCGCATCGAATCACTATCTTCTCCATTGGGTTGCCTAGGATAGCCTATTACTATGGTCTTCACATCCTCTTTTTGAACATAATCCGACAAAAAGTCTATCAATTGCGAAGTATCCACGCAGGTCAATGGCTGGGCTATTATGCCTGCCACATCGGTAACGGCTATACCCGACCTCTTCTTCCCAAAATCTATTGCCAATATGCGCATATAGTATCCTTGCTAATACAAACGAAGACGATGTAACACTTTCTCCTCATGCTCACCGTCTTCTTTTATCGTTATCCTATTCTCTATTTGTCAAACTACTATTTTCCCCACTTAAACTGCAAACCAAAGCCAAACAACTCTTTAACCTGCACTCTAGCACCTCTCAATCTAGTCTCTTTTACTATATCGCCACTCGCATCCACCGTCTCTATGGTCTCTTTATACTTTATGTCATCATCAAAGAGAATATTAAACTTCAAAATGGCTGTCAACCAATCATTGACATTCAAATTAAAGCCTGTCTCCATATCTACATCTATATGCTCAGGATGGTCTGCTAGATTTGAGAAGAAGTCGGCTCTCAAGAAATAGTCTACATTCTTTACTATATTCTTCTTGTTGATATTCAACTTGGCAGATGCACCATACTCACATCTCAACTTGTCTCCTTGATCAAGACCATACGACTTAGACAACAATGTATCTGTAACTATTGTCATATGTGCTGTCACTGGTGAGAGGAAGAATGAGAACCAATCTGCTGGCTTATACAACATACCTAATGAGAAGTTGATATATGCTGGTGCAAAGCCTTTAGATACATACTCTCGCTCATTATTGCCAAGATACTTATAACCATTGGCAAACTGTGTCTTGAAGTCAAATGATGCCGAGTAGAATAGCTTTTGCTTGGCAGCATCATAACCATATACAGATGATAACAATACCTTATCTTCCGACTTCTGGTAGTCCTCACCATCATACTTCATTAAGCCATAACCCAAATCAAGCACATTGTCCCATGTGGCTTTGTCCGACTTATAGTTGGCTGTTACCTTGGTCAAGAATGTACCCGAAAGCGAATTCTTACCACCGGCCGCCCAATTCTTTAACGAAATCTGGTTGAAGGTAAATGACGAATTACCACCAAGTGTCCAATGACTAAGGCTATCTTGCTGAGCCTTCACTAATCCTGCCGATAATACCATCACAACTAACGATAGTATTACTCTAATTCTAATTTGTTTCACCGCTTTATTTCAATCTGTTTGTCTAAAATCAATAATGTCCACTACTACGTAACAAAATATCCAAGGGTTACTTTTCATTATTTCTCTTAAATCTCTGCGCAAAGTCTTACTTTTCTTATTATCTTTGTGTAAGTATAACCATTAAATTGTGACAGATATGAGAACTTCTTTTATTTCACTAGCACTACTACTGCTATCCTTGGTCTCATGCTCTCAATCTGAGAACACCAACAAAACCCACCTCCCTAATGTTACAGGAAGAAACGGAGAGGTTCTCATAGTCATGAACGAGACTATCAAAGCTGATACTAGCGGTCAATTCCTCCGCGCTATGCTCACCGATGATTTCGTGGGCCTCAACGCTCCAGAGCCTCTCTTCGATATCCAGTCTATATCGCCTAAGTATCTTACGGCTGATATGAAGACTTTCCGTAATATCATTTACGTGGAGGTGGCCGACTCAATTCTTAATGATACTACCCTATTCTACAAGGATAACTGGGCTACCCCTCAAGCTTTCATTACCGTACGCGCTCATAATAAACAGGCTCTCCTTAAGACTTTGGAGAATAACCAACTTCGTATCCTCGGATACCTCACTAAGAGCGAACGCGACCGTATGATATCTTTCAATAAACGTACCGGTAATAATGCTATCAGCAAGGAGCTAGGCAATAGATTCGGCGTTAATATCGTAGTGCCTAATACATTCTCAAGATGTAAGCCTCATAACCCATCCGACCTTAGCTGGATTATGATTGATACCGATGCTTCTCAATGCGGAATGTTCATGTATGAGTATGAATACGCCTCTGAGGATTGCCTATCTAAGGAGTATATCCTCAATGTCAGAGACAAACTCCTACTAGCTAATGTGGAGGGTCCTCACAATTCATATATGTGTACCGAGACTCGTTTCGGCCTCGACGAGATTACCTACAAGGCTGGTTACTTCAATGGCCAATATGTTGCCGAACTTCGCGGATTATGGCGTATGGAGGGCTACGCTATGGGTGGTCCTTTCGTCCTCCGCGCTCACCTCGACCAAGAGCGTAATCGCGTAGTGGTAACAGATGGATACGTATACTACCCTTCTAAGGATCGTAAGCGTAATCTTATCCGCCAACTAGAGGCCGTAATGTACTCGCTAGAGTTCCCTAAGAATGAAGAATACAAGAATAACTAATCGATTATACATTTAATTACTTATCATATTTTATGAATCCTAACGATAACGTTTCAGATATAGGTCAATCGAATAGCATACCTACTCTCCCTAAGGAGACTCCAACTATCAAGGTTGGTATTACTCAGGGCGATATCAATGGCGTGGGTATTGAGACTATCATCAAGGCTCTTAGTGAACCTGATATGACTGATAGCTTTATCCCTGTAATATACGGCTCGCCTAAGGCATTCGCTTTCTATCGCAAGAATATCGATGCACCTAATTTTAACCTCAATAATATCCGTAATGCCGAGGAGGCTCATCCTCGCCGTATCAATATCATCGATTGCTCGGGCGAGGATATCCATGTCGAGCCAGGCCAATCTACTGCACAGGGCGGGCAGGCTGCTTTCTCTGCTCTTCAGGCTGCAGCAAACGACCTAAAGAGTGGTAAAATAGATGTACTCGTTACCGCTCCTATCAATAAGAAGAATATCCAAAGCGATAACTTCCACTTCCCTGGTCACACAGAGTTCCTCCAAAAGGAGGCTGGCGATATGCCTGCTCTCATGCTTATGGTATCTAATAATATACGCGTAGGTGTCGTAGCTGGTCATATGCCTATGGCTCAAGTGCCATCATACATTACCGTGGAGCGTATCCTCGATAAGTTGCGTATCCTTAATTCTACTCTCAAGCTGGATTTCACCATACGCCGCCCTCGTATCGCTGTCCTAGGCCTAAATCCTCACGCTGGCGACAATGGCCTTCTTGGCTCAGAGGAGCAGGAGGTTATCATCCCTGCTATCAAGGCTGCCGAGGAGGAGGGTATATATGCTATGGGGCCTTATGCCGCCGATGGCGTATTCGGGTCCGAGGCTCTCGGTAAATTCGACGCTATCTTAGCTATGTATCACGACCAAGGTCTCGCTCCTTTCAAGGCTCTCGCTTTCGAGTCGGGCGTCAACTATACCGCTGGTCTACCTTTCATCCGTACATCTCCCGACCATGGTACGGCTTATGATATAGCTGGTCAAGGTAAGGCTTCTGCTGAGTCTATGCGTGCCGCTATATGGCTCGCAATAGATGTCTTCAAGAGTCGTAAACAGAACAACGAGATAGCTTCTAATCCTATGATATCTCGAGCAGAACAGGTTCGCGAACGTAATGCTTAAAACAAAAAGTGATATACGTAAGGAGGTGAGGACTCGCAAAAGTGAGTTCTCACCTCTCCTCTTTTCTGAAGAGAGTAAATACGTATGCGATGCTCTATATCAATTCTGTAATGCTAATGATAAAGTAACGCGCATAGTGGCTTTCTGGCCTATGAAGGATGAGGTGGATATCCGCCCTTTCCTAAATGATCTATATCTCAGCAATACTCACAAAATATACCTACCTGTTATTACCGGCGACGGTATAATGGAGTTCCGCCTCTTCGAGGGTAAACAAAATATGGCGCAAGAGCCTCAATTTGGTATATGGGAGCCTACTAGCTCTATTACTCTATCTCCCAATAATATTACGGCTAAGGATAATATAATAATTGTTGTTCCTGGAGTGGCTTTTACCCCCAACGGCGACCGTCTAGGGCGTGGTCGCGGTTTCTATGATAGAATACTTGCCTCATTCCCTTCGGCTATCACAGTGGGCGTATGCCTATCTTGCCAATTATATGACGAATTACCTACCGATAGTCACGACAAAAAAATAGAGAACATCATAGCTTCTAACATCAGATAACTTCTCTCGCCATAACCGCCAATCTAATAATCACATTTCTTCTCTTTTCTATAATACTAGCTCTCTCAAACCTTTCTCATACCTCGCTCATACCTCGCTATATACAGGCTCAAGAAATCAGATTATATTATTACTTTCACTTTTCATAAGTCGCGCATCTCTCAATAGAATACCATAATATCCTCAAATACTATTGCATCTCCTCACAAATAAAAACTCCCGATAACCATTAGCTATCGGGAGTTCTCATATTTAGTAAGTATATTTTATCTTACTGACTCCAATGAACGTCTGTGTGAACCTGAGTTCATAAGTACATCAAAATCTGCCTTAGAACCTACGATATCATCACCAAGACCGCGTGTACCTGTACCAGCTGGAATCAAGTGACCGCAGATAACGTTCTCTTTCAAGCCCTCGAGTGAATCACTCTTGCCCTGGATCGCTGCCTCGTTGAGGACCTTAGTAGTCTCCTGGAAGGAAGCGGCCGACATGAAGCTCTTTGTACCAAGTGCTGCACGTGTGATACCTTGAAGTATCTGACTTGCAGTAGCGGCTTTAGCATCACGTGCCTCAACCAACTTGAGGTCTCTACGCTTGAGCTGCGAGTTCTCATCTCTGAGGCGTCTTGCTGTGACAATCTGACCTGGCTTGAGCGCAGTAGAATCACCTGCGTCAACAACAACCTTCTTACCCCAAAGGTTATCATTCTCTTCCATGAAGTCAATCTTATCAACAACATCTCTCTCAAGGAATCTTGTATCTCCTGGATCGTCAATCTCAACCTTACGCATCATCTGACGAACGATAATCTCAAAGTGCTTATCGTTAATCTTTACACCCTGGAGACGGTATACATCTTGTACCTCATTTACGATGTACTCTTGTACCGCTGTAGGACCAAGGATTGCAAGAATATCTGAAGGAGTTACAGCACCATCAGAAAGTGCCATACCTGCACGTACATAATCGCTCTCTTGAACAAGGATCTGCTTTGCAAGTGGTACCAAGTACTTCTTCTGCTCACCTGTCTTAGAGGTAACAATGATCTGACGGTTACCACGGATAATCTTACCGTATGAAATCTCACCGTCAATCTCACTTACTACAGCTGGGTTACTTGGGTTACGTGCCTCAAACAACTCTGTTACTCGTGGAAGACCACCAGTGATATCACCAGCACCCTTACCTGCCGCACGTGGAGTCTTAGCAAGTGTCTCACCCTGACGCACTGTGTCACCCTCTGCTACAGCAACGTGTGCACCTACAGGCAAGTTGTATGTACGGAGTACCTCACCCTTGTCGTCCAAGATACAGATAGCAGGACTTACAGTCTTGTCATGGCTCTCAATGATAACCTTCTCGCGGAAGCCTGTTGCCTCATCGGACTCCTCCTTGAATGAGCTACCCTCGATCATGTTCTCAAACTTAACCTTACCGCCCTTCTCTGTAATAATCAAACCGTTATATGGGTCTGTCTCACAGATTACTGTACCCTTAGCGATTGTCTCGCCGTTCTTAACGAACAACTTAGAACCGTGTGGTATCAAGTGTGTAGCAATAACGTTGTCTGGACGCTCTGGATTTACGATACGTAACTCTGTCTGACGGCTGAGTACGATATCCATCTCCTTGCCTTCGTCATCTGTAAATGGTACGCTACGGAGCTCCTCAATCTCAACGAGACCGTCGTACTTAGATACTATATTGTTGTCTGAACCTACAGCCGATGCCACACCACCAACGTGGAATGTACGGAGTGTAAGCTGTGTACCTGGCTCACCAATTGATTGTGCCGCAATTACGCCGACTGCCTCGCCAATATGAACCATACGGCCTGTTGCAAGGTTACGACCATAACACTTAGCACATACACCACGGTGCGACTCACAAGTAAGTACTGATCTAATCTCAACCTTCTCAATTGGAGAAGCCTCAATAATACCAGCCTTAACCTCTGTAATCTCCTCACCAGACTTAACTATCAACTCGCCTGTAATTGGGTGATATACATCATGTACCGAAACACGACCGAGGATTCTCTCATACAATGAAGCAACCTCTTGGTCATTGTTCTTAATAGCTGTACATGTCAAACCACGCAATGTACCACAATCCTCAGATGTGATAATCACATCGTTAGATACGTCCACAAGACGACGTGTCAAATATCCAGCATCGGCTGTCTTAAGAGCTGTATCAGCAAGACCCTTACGAGCACCGTGTGTAGAGATAAAGTACTCAAGTACCGAAAGTCCCTCCTTAAAGTTCGACAAAATTGGGTTCTCAATAATCTGACCACCCTCAGCACCTGCCTTCTGTGGCTTGGCCATCAAACCACGCATACCGCAAAGCTGACGAATCTGCTCCTTAGAACCACGGGCTCCTGAGTCAAGCATCATGTATACTGAGTTGAAGCCTTGACGGTCGCTCTTAAGCTGCTCCATCACAATATCGGTCAACTTCGCATTGACATGTGTCCAAATATCGATAACCTGGTTGTAACGCTCGTTGTTCGTGATGAAACCCATGTTATAGTTGTTCACCACTTCCTCAACCTCGTCATAACCCTTTTGTACAATCTCAACCTTCTCTGCAGGTACGATTACGTCACCAAGGTTGAATGACAAACCGCCCTCGAAGGCCATACGATAACCCATGTTCTTGATCGCATCAAGGAAGTCTACAGTCTTTGGTATACCGCAGTACTTCTGTACATGAGTAATAATGTCACGGAGTGACTTCTTTGTTACAAGTTTGTTGATGTAACCAGCCTCCTTTGGTACAACATTGTTGAAGAGAATACGACCTACAGTAGTCTCTATCATCTTCTCAACAAGGTTGTCGTTCTCGTCAAGGTCCATTGTTCTTACCTTAACTTGAGCGTGGAGCTCAACGCGCTTCTCATTGTAAGCAATCTCTGCCTCTACTGGAGAGTAGAATACAAGACCCTCACCCTTAGCACCCGGACGTGGCTTGGTAATGTAATACAAACCAAGTACCATATCCTGTGAAGGCACTGTAATAGGAGCACCGTTAGCTGGGTTCAATACGTTCAATGAAGCAAGCATCAACATCTGTGCCTCAAGAACCGCAGCGTTACCAAGTGGCAAGTGAACAGCCATCTGGTCACCATCGAAGTCGGCGTTAAACGCTGTTGTAGCAAGTGGATGGAGCTGAATAGCCTTACCCTCAATCATCTTAGGCTGGAATGCCTGAATACCAAGACGGTGAAGTGTAGGGGCACGGTTCAAAAGAACTGGATGGTTCTTCATCACGTTCTCCAAGATATCCCATACTACTGGCGACTTCTTGTCTACTATCTTTTTAGCCGACTTTACAGTCTTTACTATACCTCGCTCAATGAGCTTACGGATAATAAATGGCTTGTAAAGCTCTGCTGCCATATCTTTTGGAAGACCACACTCATGCATTCTGAGCTCTGGTCCAACGACAATAACCGAACGAGCTGAATAGTCAACACGCTTACCGAGCAAGTTCTGACGGAAACGTCCCTGCTTACCCTTCAAACTATCACTCAACGACTTGAGTGCTCTGTTTGAATCTGTCTTAACAGCATTCGACTTACGTGAGTTATCAAACAATGAGTCTACTGCCTCCTGAAGCATACGCTTCTCGTTACGCAAAATAACCTCAGGTGCCTTGATCTCTATAAGTCTCTTAAGACGGTTATTACGGATAATTACTCGACGGTAAAGATCATTCAAGTCGGATGTCGCAAAACGTCCACCATCAAGTGGAACCAATGGACGCAACTCTGGTGGTATTACAGGTACAACCTTTACTACCATCCACTCAGGCTTGTTACGACCGTTTGATGCACGGAACGACTCAACAACCTGAAGACGCTTCAAAGCCTCCTTCTTACGCTGTTGCGATGTCTCCTTCTCAGCGCTGTCTCTCAACTCGTATGAAAGCTCATCAAGCTTTACACGCTGAAGTAGAAGCTCAAGCGCCTCCGCACCCATCTTTGCGATGAACTTGTTAGGATCATCATCATCAAGATATTGGTTCTCTCTTGGAAGTGAATCTATAATATCCAAATACTCCTCCTCTGTGAGGAAATCAAGTGTCTTAATGCCATCTGCCTCCTTGATACCTGGTTGTACTACTACATAACGCTCGTAGTAAACTATGGAATCAACCTTCTTAGATGGGATACCCAAAAGGTATCCTATCTTGTTAGGCATCGACTTAAAGTACCAAATATGAGCTACTGGAACTACCAACTGAATGTGGCCCATACGCTCACGACGTACCTTCTTCTCAGTAACCTCTACACCACAACGGTCGCAGACGATACCACGATAACGGATTCGCTTGTACTTTCCACAATGACACTCATAGTCCTTTACTGGACCAAAGATGCGCTCGCAGAAAAGACCGTCACGCTCTGGCTTGTATGTACGATAGTTAATTGTCTCTGGCTTGAGTACCTCGCCGCTAGACAACTCGAGTATCTCCTCTGGCGATGCTAAGCCAATCGAAATCTTAGAGAAGTTGCTCTTACCTTTTTGTTCTCTTCTAAATGCCATATAAAGTAGAGATAATTATTCTTATTCAAGTGTGACGCTTAGACCCAAACCACGCATCTCATGCAAGAGAACGTTGAGTGACTCAGGTATACCTGGAGTAGGCATCAAATCGCCCTTAACAATAGCCTCGTAAGCCTTAGCACGACCAAGTACGTCGTCCGACTTAACGGTCAAAATCTCTTGAAGTATGTTTGCTGCGCCGAAACCTTCGAGCGCCCAAACCTCCATCTCTCCGAAACGCTGACCACCAAACTGTGCCTTACCACCAAGAGGCTGCTGTGTAATGAGCGAGTATGGACCGATAGAACGCGCGTGCATCTTATCGTCAACCATGTGTCCCAACTTAAGCATATATACAACACCTACTGTCGCTGGCTGGTGGAATCTCTCACCTGTACCACCATCGTAGAGGTATGTACGACCTACATCTGGAAGTCCTGCCTTACGTGTCAACTCTGTAATCTGCTCCAATGAAGCACCGTCGAATACTGGAGTAGCAAACTTCTTGCCCAAAATGCGACCAGCATGTCCAAGTACTGTCTCGTAAATCTGACCAAGGTTCATACGCGATGGCACACCAAGTGGGTTAAGTACGATATCTACTGGAGTACCGTCATCCAAGAATGGCATATCCTCTAGGCGAACAATACGTGACACAATACCCTTGTTACCATGTCGACCAGCCATCTTGTCACCTACACGTATCTTACGCTTCTTAGCAATGTAAACCTTAGCAATTTGTACAATACCTGATGGAAGCTCATCACCAATTGTAGCATTGTATTTCTTACGCTTCTCAACTGCCTCGTAATCCTTGTACTTCATACGATAGTTATGAACTACACGATATACAAGCTCGTTTGTATGAGCGTCAGATGACCACTTGCTTGGGTCAACTGTCATATAATCTATATCGAGAAGTATACGCTGTGAGAACTTAACGCCCTTAGCTACTACCTCAACGCCATAGTAATCTTTTACTCCTTGTGACGACTTGCCGTTGAGAAGTGTTGTCAACTTCTCTACAAGCTTAGCACGCAAACCATCAATATTTGCCTTGAACTCGTCATCAATCTTTTGAAGGATAGCCTTCTCTGATGTGCGACTGCGACGGTCCTTAACAATCTTCGAGTAAAGCTTGCGACCAATAACTACACCTCTAAGTGATGGAGTAGCCTTGAGCGATGCATCCTTAACATCACCTGCCTTGTCACCAAAGATAGCACGGAGCAACTTCTCCTCTGGAGTTGGATCACTCTCACCCTTAGGTGTAATCTTACCAATAAGAATGTCACCTGGCTTAACGTGCGCACCCATGCGGATAATACCATGCTCGTCAAGATCCTTTGTAGCATCCTCACCAACATTTGGAATATCTGCAGTGAGCTCCTCCATACCTCTCTTTGTATCACGTACCTCAAGTGAATACTCGTCTACGTGTACAGAAGTAAAGATATCCTCACGTACAGCACGCTCTGAAAGTACAATAGCATCCTCGAAGTTGTAACCCTTCCAAGGCATGAACGCTACCTTCAAGTTGCGGCCAAGTGCCAACTCACCATTGTTTGTAGAGTATCCCTCTGTCAAAATCTGACCCTTTGTAACACGCTGACCAAGTTTTACAATTGGACGCAAGTCAATAGAGGTCGACTGGTTTGTCTTTTGGAACTTAGGAAGGATATACTCTTTTGTATCTGGATCAAAGCGTACAAAACGCTCGTCATCAGTATAATCGTATTTTACTACAATGCGATTAGCATCTACATAATCGATAACACCATCTTTCTCTGCAGCTACCTGTGTACGTGAGAAGCGGATAATTGGCTCCTCAAGACCTGTACCTACAATAGGTGCCTCACAACGAATCAATGGTACCGCCTGGCGCATCATGTTTGATCCCATCAACGCACGGTTAGCGTCATCGTGCTCCAAGAATGGAATCAAAGAAGAAGCAACAGAAGCAATCTGATTTGCTGCAACATCGATAAGCTCAATCTCTGAAGGTGCTACGATAGGGAAGTCTGCATCCTGATGGGCCTTAACACGCTCTTGTGTAATTGTACCATCATCAGCCATCTCTGTTGTAGCCTGAGCAATGATCTTCTTCTCCTCCTCCTCTGCCGAGAGATACTTAACACCCTCGTCAGAAAGGTCTACTTTACCATTCTCTACCTTACGATATGGTGTCTCCAAGAAACCAAGATCGTTAATCTTTGAGAAGATAGTAAGCGAAGAAATCAAACCGATGTTCGGACCTTCTGGTGTCTCAATAGGACACAAACGACCGTAGTGTGTGTAGTGTACATCTCGAACCTCAAAGCCTGCACGCTCACGCGAAAGACCACCAGGACCGAGAGCCGACATACGGCGCTTGTTTGTTACCTCAGCAAGTGGGTTTGTCTGATCCATGAACTGAGACAATGGGTTTGTAGCAAAGAAACTATTAATTACTGAAGCAATAGTCTTGCTGTTAATCAACTCCGATGGAGTGAACACCTCATTATCACGTACATTCATGCGCTCGCGAATTGTACGAGCCATACGCGCCAAACCTACAGAGAATTGATTTGCCAACTGCTCACCTACCGTACGAACACGACGGTTAGACAAGTGGTCAATATCGTCTACTGTAGCCTTGCTGTTAAGTAGGTTAATCAAATGCTTGATAATCTCAATCATATCCTCCTTAGTGAGAACACGTGTATTCATATCTGTGTTCAAACCAAGCTTCTGATTGAGTCGGTAACGACCTACTTCGCCCAAATCGTAACGCTTATCTGAGAAGAACAACTTGTCAATAACGTCACGAGCAGTAGCCTCATCTGGTGGATCAGCATTTCTGAGCTGACGATAGATGTAAACTACAGCCTCTTTCTCTGAGTTGCAAGGGTCTTTTTGCAACGAGTTGTATATAATAGCGTAATCTGCGAGAGCCGACTCCTTATGCAAAAGGATAGTCTTAACACCAGAATCAATGATATCATCTATCTGTGCCTCTGTGAGAACATTCTCGCGATCTACGATAATCTCATTTCTTTCAATAGATACTACCTCGCCTGTATCCTCGTCAACGAAGTCTTCTACCCACGACTTCAATACGCGAGCAGCGAGTTTGCGGCCTACGCACTTCTTGAGATTTGCCTTGTTAACCTTAACCTCGTCAGCAAGGTCAAATATGTCAAGTATATCTTTATCTGATTCAAAACCGATGGCGCGAAGCATTGTCGTAACAGGTAATTTCTTCTTACGATCAATGTATGCATACATCACATTGTTGATATCAGTTGCGAATTCGATCCACGAGCCCTTGAAAGGGATGATACGAGCTGAATATAGCTTAGTACCGTTAGCGTGAACACTCTGACCAAAGAAAACACCAGGTGAACGGTGAAGCTGTGATACAATTACACGCTCAGCACCATTGATGATGAAGCTACCCTTCTCGGTCATATATGGAATCATACCAAGATACACCTCTTGGATGACTGTATCAAAATCCTCATGCTCTGGGTCATTACATGACAAACGTAGTGTCGCCTTCAAAGAAACACTATATGTCAAACCCTGCTCTAAACACTCTTGAATAGAGTAACGAGGTGGATCGATACTATAATCCAAAAATTCCAATACGAAATTGTTTCTCGTATCGTTGATTGGGAAATTCTCTACGAAAACCTTGTAGAGTCCCTCATTTTTTCTGTCTTCTGGAGTAGTACCAAGCTGGAATAACTCCTTGAATGACTTAAGCTGTACCTCCAAGAAGTCCGTAAATGGTAGCGGTTTCTTCAGAGATGTAAAGCTTTCCCTTACAGCTGTCGTTGAATTCATTATATTGTATTGGATAGATTGGAACTTAATAAACTAACAGAAACACGAAAAAGCGAGGAGTTAGGGGATTCTAACTCCTCACCTATCCTATTGTAGGTTGTTATTATTTAAGTTCTACTTCAGCACCAGCTTCCTCGAGCTTAGCCTTGAGAGCCTCAGCCTCTTCCTTAGAGACCTTCTCCTTAACTGTGCATGGAGCCTTGTCTACAAGTTCCTTAGCCTCCTTAAGACCAAGACCTGCGTTCTCCTTAACTGCCTTAACTACACCTAGCTTAGCAGCGCCTGCGCTCTTAAGGATTACATCAAACTCTGTCTGTGCTGCTGCAGCTGCACCTGCGTCTGCACCACCTGCTACAACTACTGCTGCTGCTGCTGGCTCGATACCGTACTCGTCCTTGAGAACTGTTGCGAGCTCGTTAACTTCCTTTACTGTGAGGTTTACCAACTCCTCAGCGAGTTTCTTTATATCTGACATTGTACTAAAAATTATTGGGTCAAAATTAATAAATTGTTACTTTAAAGTCTCAGTCTCTTCCTTGCCTTCTGCAGCGTTTGTAAGTGCAGAAATAACAGTACGAGCTGGAGATTGCAAGAGAGCGATAACGTCTGCGATGAGCTCGTTCTTGCTCTTGATTGCTGCGAGAGCGTCTAACTGGTCTGCACCATATACCGACTGCTCTACGTATGCACCCTTCAGTGCAGGTTTGTCGCCAGACTTGTACATCTCCTTAACGATCTTTGCTGGTACGTTACCTGTGTTGGTAAACATAATAGCTGAAGATCCCTTAAGCATATTCACCATGTCTGCATACTCCTCCTCGTTAACGCTCTTAAGAGCCTTAGCGAAAGTAGTATTCTTTACGACCATGAGTTTAACTTCCTTATTGAAGCACTCACGACGGAGCTTACTTGTCTGCTCAGCGTTCATGCCAGAGAAGTCTACTACATAGAAATGTGCGTAGTCCTTAACTGCCTGTGAAAGCTCAGCTGCGAGAGTATTCTTTTCTTCCTTGTTCATCAGATTTTCAGTTTAGATGTTAAACACAATTAAGCCTCTACTGACTTGTAGTCAACATGAATACCAGGACTCATGGTGCTAGAAATGAATACACTCTTTACGTAAGTACCCTTAGCTGCTGAAGGTTTCAACTTCAGAATAACACTGATAAATTCTTTGACGTTGTCAACAATTTTAGCAGCATCAAAAGAAACCTTGCCAATTGATGCGTGGATAATACCAAACTTGTCAACCTTGAAATCGATCTTACCAGCCTTGACCTCTGTTACAGCCTTAGCTACATCCATAGTAACAGTACCACTCTTTGGGTTTGGCATCAAGCCACGTGGGCCCAATACTCGACCGAGTGCACCAACCTTAGGCATGATAGCAGGCATTGTGATGATAACATCAACATCAGTCCAGCCACCCTTAATCTTCTCGATATACTCATCGAGACCAACATAATCAGCGCCAGCTGCTTTAGCTTCTGCTTCCTTATCTGGAGTACAGAGAACAAGTACACGTACCTGCTTACCAGTGCCGTGAGGAAGTGTGCAGACACCACGTACCATCTGATTTGCCTTACGAGGATCAACGCCCAAACGAACGTCAACGTCTACAGACGCATCAAACTTTGTAGTAGTAATCTCCTTAACGAGAGCTGCTGCCTCGTTAATGTCGTACTGCTTACCTGCCTCAATCTTTGCTAAAGCTAACTTTCTGTTTTTCGTTAGTTTTGTCATTGTTGCAATGGGTTTAAATTAATTATTTGCTAGCTACGGTAACGCCCATACTTCTGGCTGTGCCAGCAATCATACTCATTGCAGCCTCAACAGTGAAACAGTTAAGGTCAGGCATCTTATCCTCTGCAATTGCCTTCACCTGATCCATTGTCAAAGAGCCCACCTTCTTACGGTTTGGTTGGTCCGAACCGCTCTTAAGCTTAGCATACTCTTTGATCTGCACTGCTGCAGGAGGAGTCTTTATAACGAACTCAAATGATTTGTCGTTATAAACAGTGATGACAACTGGAAGAATCTTACCAGCCTTGTCCTGTGTTCTGGCGTTGAACTGCTTGCAGAATTCCATAATGTTCACACCCTTTGAACCAAGTGCTGGACCAATTGGAGGTGAAGGATTCGCTGCGCCACCTTTAACTTGAAGTTTGATAAAGGTTTCTACTTCTTTAGCCATTTTAGCAATTCTAAAAATAAAAAATTATTATATATAACTCGTATCTACTGGTATGACCCCTATCTACGTAGGGAGGAAGCATTAATACTCAGCGATTTACTCATTATTCTTTCTCTACCTGAAGATAACCCAACTCTAATGGCGTCTTTCTTCCAAAAATCTTTACCATTACAGAGAGCTTCTTCTTCTCTTCGTCTACCTTCTCAATCGTACCAGAGAATCCATTGAAAGGTCCATCTGTTACCTTCACATTCTCTCCTACATAGTAAGGTATCTGCTCCTCTTGAGTATCATCCGACATCTCGTCTGTAGTGCCAATCATACGCGCTACCTCTGATGCTCGCATAGCAGCTGGCTTCTTGTCTACGCCACGTACGAAGTCAATAATATTTGGTATATTCTGTATTACAAACTCTACATCATTGACCAAAGCAGCCTCCACGAAAACATAGCCCGAGAACAAAATCTTCTCTCTCTGAACCTTCTTGCCTCCTACCTGAGAAAATACCTTCTCAACTGGAACCACTACCTCTCCTACATAATCATCATATCCGATGCGAGAGATCTCATTAACTAGGTTCTCTTTCGCCTTCTTCTCCTTGCCGCCTATAGCACGCAATACATACCAATTCTTCTTGACCTCTGCCATATCTTATATATTAGTACAAGAGACTGTAAACCAACTTCAAAATGTTCTCGAAGCAATAATCCATCGCAAACACTACAAGCGCAATAATAACCGAAGCTACCATTACTACTCGAGCACTATTCGAAAGATCAGTCCAAGATGGCCAAGATGTCTTGTTGACCAACTCGTTGTATACTTCTTTAAAGTAATTTGCTATCTTATTCATAATATCTTTTTACGCTTAAGCACGGGAGGAGAGACTCGAACTCCCGACACCTGGTTTTGGAGACCAGTGCTCTACCAACTGAGCTACACCCGTATGAAATTCAGAGGGAGGGTTGCTCCCCCTGAATAATAATATGCTGAGTAATGTATTACTCGAGGATCTCTGTAATCTGACCAGCACCTACTGTACGACCACCCTCGCGGATAGCGAAACGGAGACCGAGGTTCAATGCTACAGGGTAGATAAGATCAACTACGATCTCTACGTTATCACCTGGCATAACCATCTCTGTATTCTCTGGGAGTGTAATCTCACCTGTGATATCGAGTGTACGGAGATAGAACTGTGGACGGTAACGGTTGTGGAATGGAGTTGTACGACCACCCTCTTCCTTCTTCAATACGTAGATAGAAGCCTTGAACTTTGTGTGAGGAGTGATTGTACCTGGCTTAGCAAGTACCATACCACGCTTAACCTCTGACTTCTCAATACCACGGAGGAGGAGACCTACGTTATCACCAGCTTGACCCTCATCGAGGAGCTTGCGGAACATCTCAACACCTGTACATACTGTCTTCTTACCCTCAGCACCAAGACCGATCAACTGGAGCTCCTCACCTACGTGAACAACACCTGCCTCGATACGACCTGTAGCAACAGTACCACGACCTGTAATTGTGAATACGTCCTCTACTGGAAGAATGAATGGCTTATCTACAGCACGCTCTGGAAGTGGAATCCACTCGTCAACAGCAGCCATAAGCTCCATTACCTTCTCCTCCCACTGTGGCTCACCGTTAAGTGCACCAAGAGCAGAACCACGAACTACTGGTGAGTTGTCACCATCGAACTCATAGAATGAAAGAAGATCGCGAATCTCCATCTCAACGAGATCAAGAAGCTCAGCGTCGTCAACCATATCTACCTTGTTCATGAATACTACGATTCTAGGAACGTTTACCTGACGAGCGAGAAGAATGTGCTCGCGTGTCTGTGGCATAGGACCATCTGTAGAAGCTACTACGAGGATAGCACCATCCATCTGAGCAGCACCAGTAACCATGTTCTTTACATAGTCGGCGTGGCCTGGACAGTCAACGTGTGCGTAGTGACGGTTCTCTGTCTGATACTCTACGTGAGCTGTGTTAATTGTAATACCACGCTCCTTCTCCTCAGGTGCGTTATCGATTGAATCGAATGCCTTTGCCTCTGACAAACCCTTCTTTGCAAGAACGGTTGTGATAGCAGCAGTCAAAGTAGTCTTACCATGGTCAACGTGGCCGATAGTACCAATGTTAACGTGTGGCTTGGTTCTCTGGAAAGTTTCTTTAGCCATAATTCGAATTATTAGACAATTAGATATTAAAATATTTAATCTTCTTACTTTATTGAAAACCCTCACTAACAGACATAGTTATCCATAAGTAGAATTTTCGGGGGCAAAGGTATATATTTTATTTGAATTACACCAACAGCCACAATAAAAAAATAGTGTTTTAGTCTTTTTTAAGAAGAGAGATATTTCTACCACTAACCTGCTAATATCCACGAACCTCCTACACAGCTCCCTCCATAACCATACATCGGGATATAATAACCTTCGTCATGCCTCTTCTCTACCCCATCCTCACCTCTCCTCTCAACAACAAAAAGCGGCTTATACTCAACACTCTCTACCTCTCCCCTATCGTCCGCTTTAGCCAACAATCTACAATAATAAGACACAGCAGCTCTATACGCTCCTCTCTTATTATATCTCTTCGCATACCTAGCCCAGTGCCTTACCCTATTCCAACTAGTCATATCGGCTTTTGCCATGACATTGGCCTCGGCAAACATATCACGCATAGCACGTTGCTTTTCAGTAACATGCACCATGATAATCCTATAATTTCCTCCGGGATATCGTTTGATAAATACACTCCTGCCATCTACTCGAGCAGTACTATTCTCTCTAGCCATCTTGCGAGCAAGAGTGATATATTTCTTATAAATGGTAACTTTTCCCATATTGAGTTTTGATCTTTTAAGTTCAAAAGTTGCATTTCCTCTATTCTACGAAATGCATGGCGGTTTGTTGCGATAGTTACTAAAAAAGATGTATCAAAATATTTTACAGCACAAAGGGGAGTCTAGCCCACCTAGACTCCCCTCATATCTCAAAATCTACTACCCGTCTTATACTACAATAGGTTAAGATTCCACTTCACATTATCGTCATTTACATTAAATACTCCTAATGTCAAGTTGCTATCTCCGGCCGACATCAATACTTTCTGTGTCTCACCTTGTGCCTTTGGCATAATCCTATACGTACCATCAATAAGTTGCTCTATACGCCAAAGCTGCTCATCTGCTCCAGTATATTTCTCTACTGCTATAATGGAGTCGTTCTCTCCAACAGCCAAAGCTCGCTCTGTGCCTTCTATCATAATGGTATAATATGGAGCGCCTAGATAGCCGCCTTTATCTTCCGCAGCCTTGATGGTCCACTTCTGATTTGGCCTAAACATATAGTCGCATGCTCTAACTATAATATCGCCTTTTGGCCACCCGGCAATAACGTCTTCTAACTTCTGCTCTGGTATCTTCTTCTTGGCTATCTCTGGGTCTACCCCCCAGAAGCGTCTGCGCTCTGTCTCTATCCTCACAAAGTCTACAGAGAGCTCAACGGCATAGCCTCGACGAACCGACTCTATCTCATATACTCCCTCTTTAAATACTTTTCCTGCTACTGGCCAGTCGTTCTTCCATAACAATGGACGAATGCCAAGTGTACTATAGCCGCCTCTATCAAAGTCGGCCTCGAAGTGACAGGTCATTATCTCTACGCCGTCTTCTATAATAGTGCGACCAAAATGTCCTGGTCCGGTTACTCTATCATGGGCTGCTATTACCATCTTTCCTCCGCCTTTCATCATGTCTCTGCCCATATTATCAATATATGGTCCAGTTACATTCCTCGAACGACCTACCACTATGTTGTAGGTGGAGTTCGGACCGTCGCAGCATGTACCATGTGTACCTAATAGATAATACCAACCGCCTCTATATATAAGGTCTGTGGCTTCGCAGTCAATGGCAATATCTACTGGTTCATTGCCTTCAAGTCGTGCTCCTGTATCTGGGTCCAACTCTACTATCCTAATATTACCAAAGTATGTACCGTACGAGCACCATAGCCTACCTGTCGTTGGATCTAACAATAGGCCCGCATCTATTGCGTCACAATCTTCTCCGTCTACCGATGTGGCTACTACATTAAAGTCGGTATAGCCGTAGTCGGGCGACTCAGGGTCAAACGACTTAGTCCACATTGTTCTGACTTCGCCTTTATGACTTCCGCCAAGTCCTCCTCCTGTTGCACTATAGGCTACCAAGTATCTGTCGCCTATCTTCAATACGTCTGGTGCTGCTCCTCGCTGGAAGTTGCAATTCGGACCTTTATGCCATGTCCACCCATCTTCTGAAACAAGACCGCCTCCGCCTGTGCCAAATGTATAATACTTGCCTTCACAATAGGCTAACGTAGCTGGATCATGTATAAATGGCTCGCCTACTTGCGCATTCGCTGCACTGACAAACAAAAGCGATGCAGCTAGAGTTGATATATAATTCTTCATGTCGTTCTTGTTCTATTATTTTGTTCTAACTGCAATATTCCTTACTGGTTCTCCCTTTGTATCAAGCATTCGAACGCAGTAGCTGCTCATACCTGGTCCATTAATAATGGCTCCTCTTAGTATATTTGCTCCTTTCTTAAGTTTAACTATCTGCGATACTCCATCATCCATTACCATACGACGGTCACCGGATAATATTAAGGCCTCCTCTCCATTAAGCCACCACATAGAAGCGGAATTCGAACCAATGGCAAGTCTCACATCCATATCTTCTGGTGCGTCAACTATCGTCGCCACAAAGAAGAGTACACCGTAATACTTAACCTTGAGTTGTAACTCTGCATAGCGGAGTAGTTGCACGTTGTAGCCGTTCGACTCTACTGCTCGCCACTGCAATTTCTCTTTACCCCACTTCTCTTTCTTGCCCTCTTTGGGCATAACAAGTGAGAACTGATCCTTAAAGTATAGTGTATCCACAAATGACGCACGTAAATAAGAATCAGTAAACAAAATGTTGGTTCGCAAATCTTTATGAATCGGATCTAGAATCATCCAACGCCTCAAAAAACCTTCAGCATCTGGTGTAGACGATTCTCCAACCATAGGAATAAAATAAGGTGGTCTCGCTGGTATCGACTCAGCGTACGACCCTTCCTGCGCCATGAGCGGAGTGGCCGCTAACAGGAATAATAGTAGTAATTTGATTGATCTAAACATTGTGTTTTTGTTGATGTTATACTTCGGCAAAGATAACGCTTTTAGTTAAAAACTGATAACAGAAAGCAAAAAATGAAAATAAACCGCCCCAAACACCCAACACTCCCATTACTATCAAATATAAAAATTACGAGCAACAAGGCTACACCCACTATCCTCCCTAGCCCCCTCTAGCCACTCTAGAATAACTAGTCTATCTAGAATAACTACAAAAATTACGAGCAACAAGGCTACACCCACTATCCTCCCTAGTATCCTCTAGACTCTCTAGAACCACTAGAATAACTAGTCCAACTACCAAAAACACAACGCCCCAAACCGCCCCACACCCTATCCCTCTCACTATTTATCCTCTATAATTACACCATACCCTCTATTCCCTCAAAGAATACCATAGTTACACTGGTATTCAAAAAAAAGTGGTATTATGTATTGCATAGTACTAAAAATGTATTTACATTTGCATCGTCGATAAAACAAAACGACTAAACAATTAACCATATTAAACACCATTTGAGTATGGCAGCAACTGATAACATACGCCAGCAGATGCGAAAGGGACTCCTAGAGTTCTGCCTCCTACTCCTGCTCGACAGAAAGCACGAGGGCTACGCTCAAGAGATAGTGCAGGAGCTCAAGGATGCCGACATGATCGTCGTCGAGGGCTCCCTATACCCCGCCCTAATGCGCCTCAAAAACAGCGGATGTCTCGAATACAAATGGGTAGAATCCAAACAAGGCCCACCTAGAAAGTATTATAGCATTACCGAAAAGGGCAAGGAACTCCTTAAAGAGCATCAAACAGCGTGGAATGAAATGAAAAACGCTGTAGAGAAACTTAGCAATTGTAATACAAATAACTAAAACACCAAACTACATGAAACGCACAGTAGATGTAAATCTTAACGGTATCCACTTCGTAATCGACGAAGACGCATACTCTCTTCTCGAACAATATATAAACGACCTAGAGGCTCACTTCTCTAAAGAGGAGGAGAGAGATGTGGTTACAGATATCGAAGCTAGAATAGCAGAACTCTTCTCAGATTCTCTTATTCACGGTCGAAATGTCGTAGATATTGAGACTACCCGACAAACTCTCGACAGAATTGGTCGCCCAGAACAAATGGACGATAACAATGGTGATAACTATGATACAAACAACACTCAATACAATAAATCAGAAAAAGATGATACTCGGAATTATACAAATAATACAAGCGATTCTGACCTTCTTAACAAGTTTCGCTCAGTAAAACTCTATCGCGATACAGACGACGTAATGGTGGCTGGCGTATGTAGCGGTATAGCTCTTCGCGCTCACACCGAGGCTTGGATCATACGCCTAGCAGTAGTACTTTTGTCCATATTCACTAATGGCCCAATGCTACTGGCATATCTAGCTATGTGGATTCTTATGCCTAAGGCTATTACAGTAGCCCAAAAGCTCGAGATGCGCGGCGAGCCTGCCGATATCAACTCAATACAAAACTTCAAGTCTGAACCTGTTCAGCGCACCGAAGCTCAAAACGCCTTCGGTACAATAGTGAAGATCGGTATCATATTACTAATATGTAGCTACGTCTTCACGGGGTGCAATGCTCTCGGACTAGCAAGTATATTCGCGTGGGGTCCTTTTAACTTTGTCTATGGTTGTACACCTATAAGTCACCCTACTTGGGAGGCAATAAAGATCATAAGTACTATCGTTACAGTACTTCTTCCTCTCATCACGGCTATCGTATGGTTATTCAGACGCATCTTCAATAACCCATACAAGCCTTTCTCCGCTATAGCCATCGTTACCCTTTGGTTGGTTTGGATAGCCGCTTTCGTAATGGCTATAGTTGCATTATGTCATAGCTAAAGAATAATTCCATACTAAATTATAATAATTAACTGATTGAAACTCGACAAAAGACCTAGGTCGAGATAGATTTAGGTCTTTTCTCTTCTCTCTCATCAGTATTATTGTAAAATAGTTACATTTGTAAATACATAATACCAATATCATGGACTCATTAATCAGTATGTATAACGCTCTAACTCCAGAGATGAAGTTCTACTGGATTATAGCTATAGCAACCTCTCTGATTTTCATAATTCAGACTCTCCTCACTTTCATCGGCATAGATCATACCGATGTCGATTTCCAATTCACTGGCGATGTCGAAGCTTCTGCTGGTCACACCTTGGATACTGGTGGCCCAATGCAACTCTTTACCATCCGTAATATCATCAACTTCCTCCTCGGTCTCGGATGGGGTGGCATCTGCTGGTCGTCAATGGTCGAAGATAAAGTTATCCTAACCATCCTCGCCATAGCAACGGGTATCGCCTTCGTGGCCATATTCCTCTTTATACTGAAGGGTCTAATGGGTCTCGAAAGTAATGGCGCATATAAAATAGACGATTGCGTGGGCTCCGTATGTGATGTCTATCTCCGTATCCCCGCTGCCCGTAGTGGTGCAGGTAAGGTACAGGTGAGCATCAATGGCTCAATCCACGAACTTGCCGCTATTACCGATGGCGATCTCTTACCAAGCGGAGCTAAAGTAAAGATAGAAAGCCTCATCGACAAGCATACCGTATTAGTAACAAAAGCATAGCATTAAAATAATTCACAAATATTTCTAACAACTATAAGATTATGGAACCTTCATTACTTATCGTTATTGTGGTTGTAGTCGCAGTACTCATGATTATTGCTCTCATCAACCGCTATCGTCGTTGTCCATCAGACAAGATTCTTGTCATCTATGGTACAAGCGGATCTAAGAAGAGTGCCAAATGTGTCCACGGCGGTGGCGCTTTCGTTTGGCCTATCATTCAAGATTACGCCTACCTATCTTTGACTCCTATCGGTATTGATGCCAACCTCACAAATGCATTGAGCCGTCAGAATATCCGCGTCGATGTCCCTTGCCGCTTTACCGTAGGTATCAGCACAGAAGAGGATACTATGGTGGCTGCTGCCGAGCGTCTCCTCGGGCAAAGCGCTCAACAAATCCAAGAGCTCGCTCGCGATATCCTCTTCGGTCAGCTACGTCTCGTAATAGCTACAATGTCTATCGAGGAACTTAACTCAGATCGCGACAAGTTCCTTGAGGCTATCACCGCTAATGTCGAGGTCGAACTCAAAAAGATCGGTCTTAAACTCATCAACGTAAACGTTACTGATATCAAGGACGAGAGTGGCTATATCGAGGCTCTAGGTCAAGAGGCCGCAGCTAAGGCTATCAATGAGGCTAAGGTACGAGTAGCAGAACAGGAGAAGATCGGTGAAATCGGTAAGGCGGAGGCCGACCGTGAGACTCGTATCCGTACCGCAGAAGCAAATGCCGAGGCTGTTAAGGGCGAGAATGAGGCTAAGGTTAATATCGCTCAATCTGATGCCAGCCGTCGCGAGGCTGAGGCCGAAGCTCAACGTAAGGCTACCGCTGCCGAAAAGGTGGCTCAAGCTAAGGCTCTCGAAGAGGCTTACGCTGCCGAAAAGAAGGCCGAGGAGGCTCGCGCCGAACGCGAACGCTCTACCCAAACAGCTAACGTCATCGTAGCACAGGAGATCGAAAAGCGTCGTCTCGTACTTGCAGCAGAGGCCGAGGCTGAACAGAAGCGTGTCAATGCTAAGGGTGAGGCTGATGCTATATTCGCCAAAATGGAGGCCGAGGGTAAGGGTCTCTACGAAATTCTTACTAAGCAGGCTCAGGGTTATGATAAGATGATTCAGGCTGCTGGTGGCGACGCAACTAAGGCTTATACTCTTCTCCTCCTCGAGAAACTCCCTGAATTGGTTAAAACCCAAGTGGAGGCTATCAAGGGTATACAAATCGATAAGATTACTGTATGGGATAATGGCGGAAATGGCTCTAATGGGCAGACTTCTACAGCCAACTTCCTCTCTGGTCTCATGAAAAGCGTACCTCCTCTCGGCGAATTGTTCGACCAAGCCGGTCTAGCTCTCCCTTCTTATCTCGCAAAGAAAAAGGAGGAGGAGTCACAAGACTCCCCAAAGGAGGAATCTAAGGAATAATATCCAACTCATAATAAAACGAAAACTCCCCGGCGTAGTAAATAATACCCTACGCCGGGGAGCTTTCTTATCTATGTCACAACATCTTAATCATGATAATCTTCTTCTCTCCACTCAAACTTCACATTCTCAGGTACCATATATCTCCCAATCCTAAAGTCTATATTGGCTTTATGTGCCTGACTCAACTGATACTGCCTAGGTACCCTATACATCTTCCCGTCTTTGATAAACTTCGCCCCCGTCTGATGAAATCTAAAGGGTATATTCTTCGCTACACATTGCTCTCTTATGGCCAATATCCAATCATAGTCACATGGCCTAGCTTCTAATCCCGACTCACCACTCACCGCCACCTCTTCTATCGTGTCGTCTAAGTAGGCCGACAAATCCACTGCCTCTATCATCGGCGCCACAATAATACTCTTATGTTTGATGGGCAACGACTTAAATATAGGTATCCTATAGTCTGCCATCGCCTGATTCTCTACCGTACAACCTACCAATACATTATCATACCCTTCTCCCCAATCCTCAGGCATACACTCTTCAAATCTATCTATCCTCTTCGTAAAGAAGTAAAACCATAAGTCTCGCCTCATCTTCATCATCTCCCAACACTCTCCTCGCCACTCATCAGCATCTTTCAATAAGAAATCCGATGTAAAACAGGTAAACACTATCTTTCCACTCTCTATCTTCCAACTCTTATCTCTCTTCTTCTTTATAGGCAAATTAAAATTCCCCGTCTTCCTGCACTCACTACTCGATATATCACTCCCATACATCTCATCTTGCCTATATACATAGCAATACCTACAACCAGGACTAATCTTCGTACACCCATGCCAAGGATTCCAATCCGCATATATCTCCCAATGCTCTGCCATATCTATTTTTATATTACCCGACAAATATAATAATTACGATGAACAGCTATGCTCCCTATATCCACAAACCATACACACACCATACTCAATAGATACAAAAAATACATACATAGTAAGAATAGTACTCCTATAAGAACTCAAACAATAATGCCTATTTGCTTTTCTCACAAGCATATCATACATTTGCAGAAATAAGACAACAAGAGTATGTGTACAATACAGATAAAAATAAACGAACGTAGCGCAAAGGGGCGAGCTTGTATAGCTGTACTTGATAGCCTCAATATAGAGTACGTTAGGGTAAAATCTACCGCCAAAACAAAGAAAAAGAAAAACTCTATCGACAAGGCCCTAGATGATATAAAGGCTGGACGAACCACTCGCTACGAAAACACCGAAGCACTCATGGCTGATATATTAAAATAATCATGTGGACAATTGAAACTACTAACGAGTTCAAAAAACAAGCTAAACGATGCCTCAAAAGAGGGCGCGATATGAAAAAGCTAGAACGTGTAATCAAACAACTCGAAACAAATGGTACTGTCGATTCTATATATAAACCTCATAAACTGAGCGGCAACTATAGCGGTTTGTGGGAATGTCATATTGAAAGCGATTGGCTCTTAATATGGAAGGTGAATAGTGGTCATGTTACAATTATACTTACAAGTACCGGCACCCACTCCGATCTCTTCTAATCCCTCCTACTTCCCAAACTTCTCATGCATCTCCAAAAACCTTCTCTCCGAATCCTCCCCAAACTTCGCTACAGATTTCAACGCCTTCTCATAGCTCTTCGCTACTCGTAGCTCTTTACTCTTACTGAAATATTTATCAGCATAACATATTATCTTCTCCTCCACACTCAATGGGAGCATATCCCTATGTGGTATAGGCAAATCTTGCCTCTCTATATCTTCTAATGACAACCCCGCACCTGTATGCCTCTCACATACCAATGCATGCCTCTCCATGCCAAGCCCCCTAAGCATCTCTGCTCCTAAAGTACCATGGCATATATAGGGCGAATCTCCATAACAATGTATCCCAGGAGCATCTGTCTTGATAATACCAATATCATGTAACATGGCTCCCTCATACACAAACTGCCTATCCGCACCTAACTCCGGATGCGAATCTACTATCCTCAAGGCAAAGTCTGCTACAGCCTCAGAATGCTCTACAAGAATACGCCATAAGTCAGTATCTCTCTCGTAGAACTGACTTATGACTTCTATAGGATTAATCGCCATTATCTTTTATTAATTAATGACGCGACTTAAGTTCTGCTACCACATCCTCTATTCTGTAGCCCTTATGTGTAAGAAGTACTATCATGTGGTAAAGAACATCTGCACACTCATAGAGGAAGTTCTCATCGTCATTTGCCATAGCACCAATAACGGCCTCTACAGCCTCTTCGCCTAGCTTCTTCGCTATCTTATTAGTACCTTTCTGGAATAGCGATGTAGTATATGAGCCCTCTGGCATCTCCTCATGACGCTTGTCAATAAAGTCTTGAAGCTCCTTAAGGAACATTACTCCTTCCAACTTATTGTCCTCTCCCCAGCATGTGTCTGTTCCTGTATGGCAAACCGGTCCCTCCGGGTTAACTTTAATAAGGAGTGTGTCATTATCACAATCTTCCGCAATAGAGACAACATTTAGGAAGTTGCCACTAGTCTCGCCCTTTGTCCAAAGGGTCTTGCGTGTACGACTCCAAAAGGTAACTTTCTTCTCGCTTACTGTCTTGTTGTATGCCTCCTCATTCATATAGCCGAGCATAAGTACTTTGCCTGTCTTCGCATCTTGAATGATGGCTGGAACAAGTCCGTCCGAGTTTTTCTTGTAATCTAACATTGTAATATATTTTTAATGCTAATACTATCTAACTAAAATATTATTCTGTCTGAGGTACGCCTTCAAATCAGGTATCATTATCTCCTTAAAATGGAATATAGAAGCCGCCAAAGCCGCATCTGCCATACCTTCATTAAATACATCCACAAAGTGCTCCATCTTACCTGCTCCGCCTGATGCTATCACAGGTATAGAAAGCTCCCTAGAAAGACGCGCCAACTCTTTGTTCGCAAATCCAGCTTTAGTACCGTCATGTAGCATAGAGGTGAATAGTATCTCTCCCGCACCTCGCTCTTGTACCTCCTTGGCCCACGAGAAGAGCTCTTTATCTGTTCTCTCTCTACCGCCTTTTACCATCACATCCCATAGGCCGGTATCTGGATTGAGCTTCGCATCAATGGCAACAACCACAAATTGCGACCCAAAGTTCTTCGCCATATCACTCACCAACTGGGGATTCCTTACCGCCGATGAGTTAATAGATATCTTGTCTGCTCCAGCATTCAAAAGCATATCAGCATCGGAAAGCTCCGAAATGCCTCCTCCTACCGTAAACGGAATATTCACCCCCTTGGCTATCCTATTCACAAGGTCAGGAAATGTCTTCCTCTCTTCGTGCGAAGCAGTAATGTCCAAGAATACTAGTTCGTCCGCACCTTGCTCCGCATACCACGCTCCTAACTCCACAGGGTCTCCTACCTCGCGAATATTCTCGAAGTTAACCCCTTTTACAGTCTTGCCATTGCGTATATCTAAGCAAGGTATTATGCGTTTTGCTAACATTTACTTGTCTTTATTATGTTACAAAGTTAATGCTTTATTGTTTATCTACCCAACTGCTAAGCTGGGCCATACTTATCTTGCCTTCATATATGGCTTTGCCCATTATGACAGCTGGTACTCCCGCAGCATCCAACATGGCTATATCTTCATTGCAACTAACGCCTCCCGAAGCTATAAGCCACAATCCTGGTTGCGACGATAATATCTCTTTATATAGCTCCGTATTAGGTCCTTGTAACATACCATCTTTGGAGATATCTGTACATATTACCTTCTTTATACCTTTATCTACATACTGATTGATAAATGGTATAAGCTCAGCGTCTGTATCCTCAAGCCAACCTGTTACGGCTATCTTCTTATTCTTGGCATCAGCTCCTAATATTATGCGCTCACCCCCAAACTTTTCAATCCAAGAGCAAAACTCTTCTGGCTTCTTTACCGCAATAGAGCCGCCTGTTACCATCTGTGCACCACACTCAAAGGCTATATTCAAATCTTCCGTAGTCTTCAAACCTCCACCGAAATCTACTATCAAGTTCGTCGATGTGGTGATCTTCTCTAATGCCTTATGGTTTACTATATGCCCAGCTTTCGCACCGTCCAAATCTACCACATGAAGCCTCTTTATGCCAGCATCCTCAAACATCTTGGCAACCTCCGATGGGTCCTCATTATAGACTTTCTTGGTATTATAGTCTCCTTTCGATAGTCTGACGCAACGCCCCTCTATCATATCTATAGCAGGAATAATCTCTATCATAGGCTAATAAAGTTACGAAGTATACCCTCTCCAACACTACCAGATTTCTCTGGATGAAACTGTGTCGCATAAAAATTATTACGAGCAAGCGCCGAGCTGTAACGTATCACATGCTCTGTCTCCGCTGCCGTATATTCACACAATTCAGCATAATAGCTATGCACAAAATATACATACTGCCCCTCCATATCTGGAGTAAATATACCACTCTTCAAATTCGATATGGAGTTCCACCCCATCTGTGGTATCTTATAGTTAAGGCTGTTATCTTCTGGCAACTGGAATCGCTTTACATCTACAGGAAATATACCTAACCCTTCTGCATCGCCTTCGTCTGAATGCCTACACATCAATTGCATACCTAAACAGATACCTAATACCGGCTGCTTAAGGTCTAGTATTACTTTATCAAGTCCCGTAGCTCTCAAGTTGGCCATCGTCGTAGAGGCCTCTCCTACACCAGGAAATATTACCTTATCTGCCGTACGCACCTTCTCTACATCGTCCGTAATCTCAACATCGGTACAACCAATACGCCCCAAGGCATTGGCCACAGATCTGATATTACCCGCATTATATTTTATTATCGATATCCTCATATCTCCTCTATTTTCTTATCTGTCCATTTCCTCTAATAAGCCACTTGTAGCTAGTAAGCTCTTTGAGGGCCATCGGACCTCTTGCATGTAGCTTCTGTGTCGATATGCCTATCTCAGCACCAAGACCAAACTGACCTCCGTCTGTGAACGACGTAGGTGCATTGACATATACACATGCGGCGTCTACCTCATTCTGAAATCTTGCCGCCGTCTCTTCATTATCGGTCACAATAGCCTCCGAATGCTTCAAACTATATCTATATATATGGTCTAACGCGCCTTCTAAATCATCAACTGTCTTCACAGCCATCTTCATAGAGAGAAACTCTCTACCAAAATCTGTCTCTTGTGCCTCTTTCAACAACTCTGATGGATAGCTCGCCTTTAATGCCTCATATGCTCTCTCATCTGCATATATCTCCACCCCTTTCTCTCCTAATACCTTGGCTAGCTTAGGTAGGTCACCTAGTCTATCTTTATGTATTACCAAACAATCTAAGGCGTTGCACACACTCACTCTCCTAGTCTTGGCATTATCTACTACCTTTGTAGCTATCTCCAAATCTCCATCTACATCAAAATAGGTATGCACCACACCGGCTCCAGTCTCTATTACTGGCACCTTGGCTTGGTCTCGTACAGCTTTTATCAACCTTTGTGAACCTCTTGGTATAAGCACATCTACATAGTCTACAGCTGCCATCAACTCATCTGCCGCATCGTGCGACGGATCTAATAGTTGAATAATATCTGTAGGTATACCCAAACCTCCTAATACCTCATGCATTATCTTCACAAGGGTGACATTGCTATCATGAGCATCTTTACTGCCTTTTAACACTACAGCATTCCCCGAACGTAAACATAATGACGCTACATCTACAGTAACATTAGGTCGAGCCTCATATATTACTCCCACAACGCCAAGTGGCACTCTCACCTTTCGCAACTCTAACCCATTAGGAAGCACTCTCGACTCCATCTTCCTTCCTGGATAATATGTCAATTTCGCTACGTTTCGCGTGTCACTAGCTATATCTTTTATGCGCTCTGTCGTCAATTTCAATCTGTCGTAGTTGGGATTCTCCTCATCCATCCTACTCAAATCTTTCGCATTGGCCTCTAGTATAATGTCTATATTGGCCTCCAAAGCGTCTGCTAATGCTAATAATATCTTAGCCGACTCTCTATTGCCAATATTTACCATATACCTCGAAGCCTCCTTAACGGCTTTCAACTGTGCAAGTGTCTGTGTCATAAATATACGTTATTGAATGATTCTAACTAAAACATACATAGATAGTCATAATGTATCAATGGCTTAATGCCGCCCTTAAGCCCAAGGTCTCTTACCGCCTCAATGGCTTTCTGTGCCTTGTCTCTGTCATAATTCGACTTACCTACTCCTATCTTATTGCCTCTCTCATCAACGATCGTGAGAAGGTCACCTTTCATAAACTCTCCACCTTCAAAGGTCACAACGCCTGCTACCAACAGACTGGCTGCCTTGCTATGGTCATTCAATGCCTTAACAGCTCCCTCGTTGATAACAACATTGGCTTTCGTAAAGCCTTCTGAATAGGCTATCCATTTCTTGATGGCCGGACTATGTACTCCTGGCTGGAAGTGGGTACGCGTAAACTCTGGATCCTCCTCGGCTAAGCGTGTTATTACATTCTCGGCCGTACCATTGGCTATATATACATGAATACCATAGCCGGCTGTCTTCTCCGCTGTACGGCACTTGGTTACCATGCCGCCTCGTCCAAATGACGATTTGGTGGTCTGTACATACTCTGCTACACTCTTGCCCGACTGTATCTCTGTTATTATCTTGGCTTCTGGGTCTTGCGGATTACCGTTATATATGCCGTTTATATTACTCAATATAAATAGCTTCTGACAATCCATCATACTGGCCATCAATCCCGACAACTCATCGTTATCAGTAAACATCAATGCCGTTACCGATACCGTGTCGTTCTCATTAACTATTGGTAATACCCTATTCTCCCATAACGAATTGACACAGTTCTTCATGTTCAAATAGTGCTCTCGCGAACCAAAGTCATTCTTGGTTACCAAAAGCTGACCAATGCTTATCTTGTGTACATCAAATATCTGCTTCCATGTATCTATTAGCTTAACCTGACCTACACTCGATAACAACTGACGCTGACTCACAGCGTCCATCTGCTCATAATTCCTCAACATGCTCCTTCCAGCTGCCATAGCACCTGAAGAAACAAGTATTATCCTATTCCCCGCCTCATGTAACTTGGCTATCTGCATAGCAAGCGACTTCATGCGCTCTACATGCAAGGTGCCGTCTGTATTCGTGAGAACGTTCGAACCTATCTTTATAGTTATATCCATGATTTATCTACACAGCTAATAAGAGATTAACTCTTAATCTTATTAAATGAGCCCATAATACCTTTAATGACTGCCGACGTAAAGCCTGCATGTTCCATCGCATTGATTCCTGTAATAGTTACCCCTGCGGGAGTACATACTTTGTCTACCTCTACCTCAGGATGCGAACCATTTGTAAGTATTAGTTGAGCTGCACCTTTAGCTGTCTGTGCCGCTATCTCTGCCGATTGCTTGCTGGTCAATCCCATCTCAATGCCAGCCTCCATCATAGCTCGTATAAATCGTAACGCATGGGCTATACCACAAGAGGCTAATGCCGTAATGGCTGGCATCTTCGACTCTTCTATCACAATGGCTAAGCCCATCTTCCCAAAAATCTCTTGAGCATCGGCTAGCTGGTCGTCTGTTACATTCAACGGACATAAGGCGGTGACCGACTCACCTACCTCAGCTGCCGTATTCGGCATAGCTCGTACTATGGCCATGCCTTGCGGTAAAGCACTCTCTAATTGTGATAATGACACACCCGTCGCCACAGAGATACACAATGCCTTCGGATTTATACTCTCCTTTACCTCAGCAATAACATCCATAATCAAATATGGCTTTACTGCGAATACTATAATATCCGCATCTTTTACTGCCGATTTGTTATCCGTGGTGACTTCATACCCTTTCGCCTGCCAATCAGCTAATGCCGACGCAGTTCTTCGGGTAACTATTATACTCTTTGCATCTAATAATTTTGATGCTACAATGCCTTTGGCAATGGCTCCTCCCATATTACCACCGCCAATTACTGTGATGTGCTGTGCTTTCATATTAAGCGCAAAGATAGCTATTTTTGTAGCAATCTCACACTTTTTTATGATAGTATAACACGCATTCGTTATCTGGCACTATAGTCTTCTTGATAAAATCGGCTATCTCTTCTGCCGTTACCGAAGCAAATTGCTCATAGTCGGTATTCACTAAATTAGTATCGCCTAACAACGTAGCTAATGCCAACGATGTGGCTTTGTCTTGTGTCCTTAACTGCTGAAATGTCTTTGATACTATCGCCCTATTCTTGGCTTTCTCAAAATCATAATCGGTCAACCTCTCAGGTAATGACAATACTATCTCTCTCATCTCTCTCTCAATATCTCCCAATAAATCCTCTTTCCCCATATTCTCCTCCTCATTAGCTGTAGCAGTGAACATTATAAAGCCTGGGTCCATGGTATCCATCACACTGGCATTGGCCTCCACACATAGACGCTTAGCTCTAACAAGTGTAACTGGCAATAACGCCGAGGCCCCATCTGCTAATATATCTGTCAATAGGTCCGATATATAGAAGTCCCTACTAGTCATATTGCCTATATTATAGGCTAAACATATCTTTGACGATGGCACCTCTCTCTCTACATGCAGCTCTCTTCTCTGCTCTTGTTTTGGCTCTACCGGAATATCCCTCTTCTGTCGCTTCGTCGTTATCCCCCCAAAATACCTATCAGCCAACTCAAAGATCTTTTCACTATCAACATTACCAGATACAACCACTACCGCATTATCTGGAGTATAGTACCTATGGTAAAAATCCAACAAATCTTCTCTAGTAGCATTGGCTATATGCTCTATATCCGCACCTATAGTCGGCCACTGATAATGGTGTTTCTTATAAATCAAACTTCTCAACAGATGGTAATAGTCTCCATATGGTCTATTGAGAGAAGTCTGTTTCATCTCCTCCATAACTACAGATCGCTGCGCTATAAATCCCTCCTCAAAAAGGGCTAAATTGCTCATCCTGTCCGACTCAATGGCAAATGCCTCTTCTATATTCTCTGCTGGTAACGTAATATAATAATTGGTGACATCTGTCGTCGTAAAGGCATTATTCTCTCCATAAAGCGACTGCACAAATTCATCATAATCAGGGTACTTCTCAGTCCCCGTAAACATACAATGTTCTAACAAATGGGCTAACCCTGTCTTCCCCGGCTCCTCATCTTTCGAGCCTACCTTATACATCACATTTAATGTCACAAGTGGTGTGTCAATATCTCTATTCACCACTACCTGTAGTCCGTTGGAGAGGGTATATTTATCAAAGTCTATCATTACTCTTTTCGCTTTACTATAAGTGTATTTGGTGCCGATAACGGGGCTATCGTCATCTCTCTATCTGTATTGGATATTATTCTAGCTTTAGAATTACAATGCCTTAGAATGAAGGCCGACTTCTCTGGATTGCTCTTCGCCTCTTCAAAGTCTTTTAATAGCATCCCCTTAATATTCCTTACCATGCTCTCTTGTGTAGGGGTAGTCGCATTCGAACACAAATACTTATACTCAATATTGGAAAGTTCCTGAGCCAACGAGATACTCAATGTATCTCCATCTATCTGCCACTCTCCTTCTGCCTCTACTTCATACTCTAATGTCATCGAAGGAAATACAAATGGCTCAACAAAATGAAATGTCAATAGCATATGGGTGATATTCGTCACAGACCATAACCTAAATTCCTCTTTTGTCCGCAACTCTACCGAGCATTCCATATCAGAAAACTCTACATGCTCGTCTTTATATTCTGTATAGTAATCGCCTACTATGGCCATCCTGTCTGAAAGCTGACAAGATGTGGTCAAGTATAGCACAACCATAATAGTTATCAGATAATAACAACAGCGTCGCATAGCTTTAATATTTATAGCGTAATTGTACGTCTACTATACCGATTATGTTATCGACGTACAATCTTTATCCCTACCATCACCAACGCTAATGTGGCAGTTATTACCGCTCCGGCTGGTAAATCTATATAATACGAGGCCATCAAGCCTACCAACCCTGCCGCCATAGCTACCAATATGGAGAATATAAATATGTTCTTCATATTATGGGTAAATATCCCAGATATGGCTTGTGGTATAGTAAAGAGGCTTAATACTAATACTATACCGACGGCTTTTATCGCTACTACTATACCTAATGCCGTAAAGATGGATATCACACTTTCAATAAGGCCAACTCTTAATCCAGATAGCCGTGCAAAGTCTGGCGAAAAGGATACATATAGAAGTGGTCTATAATAAAAAATTACGAGCAAGCTTAGTGCTCCCGCTATGCAGGCCGACCCTATCAAGTCACTCGTAGATATGGACAATATATCCCCAAACATAAAGCCCATAAGGTTGGCTGAGTAGCCGGGCGACAAAAACATAAATATCAATCCTATGGCCATACCAAGCGACCACAACATGGCTATGGCACTGTCTGGTCTTATCTTCGACTTCTTCTCTAGCATATCTATAGAGAGCGCCGTAGTAACAGCAAACAAAAAGGCTCCTATCAATGGATTAATACCTAAATAATAGGCTATACCTATACCACCAAAACTTGCATGGGTAATTCCTCCAGCCACAAAGACTTTCCTTCGTACCACTATTACCGTACCTATAATACCGGCTATTATAGATATCAAGACTACCCCCAATAGGGCATTTTGCATAAATCCAAATTGCAACATGTCTAATTGGTCGTTTTGCGTTTTACAATGGGGGTATAGGGAACTACCGTAGAATAATGATTAGATACCAAGTGCGTAGTCCTGTCTACTCTTATTATCGTATGTGCCCTGTGCGACATAGAGTCTATATCATGGGAAACCAATACAATGGCCATACTCTTATGCAAGTCACTGAGCAACTCATACATATTGCTCGATGAATCTTTGTCCATATATGTGGATGGCTCATCTAATATCAACAGCTGTGGCTTGCACATCAATGCCCTACACAAAAAGGCTCTCTGTCGCTGCCCACCGGACAATTGTCCTATCTGTCTGTCCGACAACTCGTCTAATTGCACAAATCTCAACAACTCATGCGCATAGGATATCTCTTCCTTAGAATGCCTAAATGTACATTTCGTCCCCGATAGCACAACGTCTAATACCGATATGGGAAACTCTAAATCAGCGTCGTTTATCTGTGGCAAATATCCAATGTTAATATTGTCTGCTATCTTCACACTGCCTCGCATTGGGGCCAACTGTTTCAACATCAAGCGTATCATCGTGGTCTTCCCGCCTCCGTTCGGACCAACTAATGCTATAAAACTATCTGGATAAACCGAAATACTAGCATCTGAGAGTACCACCTTATGGTCATACCCCGCTGTTACATCCACAATCTGCAATATCGGCTCTCGATTCTCCATAATAGTCGTCTTATTTGAGAGCTTCTATAATTATCTCCATCTGCAATAGATAATCGGCCGACTCAGGTTGTATCTCTACAACTCTCGCCCCTAAATCGTCTACTGCGCCTTTAACACGCTCTGTATCGTAGCCTTTCTGACAGAATACTACCTTCACACCCAACTCTCTAGCCTTCTCTATCTGCTCTGCATACTCTCTAGGAGAGATTGATTTCCCCTCTTGCTCTATGGTAAGTTGTACCATACCATAATCCCTTGCTAAATAGGTCAATGCCGGGTGATATATCATAAAGGCTTTCGCACTACTCTGCTCCAATCGCTGGTCCATACTATCTATCGTAGCCTTCAATCTCTCTACACGTGCCGACATCAATGTGTCTGCTACACCACAATGACTAGATATCTCCCTAGCTATATTGTCCACCATTACCTTCGCTTGCTTTGGCGATACCCAATAATGTGGGTCCATCGTCTTACTCTCGGCATGGGAATGCGAATGGCTACACCCATCATGATGGCAATGCACGCCATAGCATGGCTCTACACCTCCATCCAATCTAGCCCAAACTAAACTAGGTTGTACCGAAGTAAGTCTATCTTTCCAAGCCTCCTCAAAATCCAACGTACCAATGGCTAAATACAAACTCGAACTACTCAAGGCTTTCAACTGCGATGGTAACGGAGTATACGTAGAGTGACCCGCAGTCACAGGTATCATCACATTGACATCTACTAGTGTATCTGAAATCGCTCTCACAAAATACTCCTGAACGGGCAAGGATACTGTAACAATAGGCTTATTACTCTTCATGTCATTGGCACACGATATCAAAAGCCAACACAAAGAGAATACTATCAATAAATGTTTTATCATTTGTTGGTAAAATAACTTGTGACCTCCTCTACATAGGTCTTGGAAATCGGAATATATACCTCTTGAGGCGTATCTAACCTTACTTGAAATCCATCAGATTTCTTCTCAAGCAACTTTATACGCTGCGCATTTACAAGGTACGACCTATGACAACGTATTATGCCGTACGACTTCAAACTATTCGTCACACTAGATAGAGAGCCCCTTATCATACATTGCGACAATCGCTTGCCATCAAGATAATTTACACTGAAATAGTTATCTGCTCCCCTCACATATACCAAATCTTGAGCCTTTACGGAGAACTTTACATCGCCATTCTTGTCGTAAAAATTGACCATACTAGGCAAATATGAATCGTGATTTATCAAACTACGACCAGCTTCATAAACCTTCTTCAAACGCTCATTCTTGTCATCCCACGAAAAATACAACCATAATATGGCATATGGCAACAACAATACCCAACTTGTATTCTTAAGAGAAATCTTTAATAGCTCAAATATATCACGCGAGTCAGCAAAAAACAATATCTCTATCCCCGTAAACGTAAATGCCATCGCAAAAACCTCAAGAATGGTCCACATCACATATACGACCATCGATAACGGTTTCTTCTTCTTGCCGTAGCTCTTATACATAATAACTCGGCTAATCGCAACTACAGCCATTCCTATAATAACAAGCATTGACGACAACAAGAAATACTTGACGTCACTCATCTCTCTTATCCAAGATCTCGAGTTAAATGGCTGAAATACGTTTATGAAGACAAGCGCAAATGCCGCCGTAAGAAGAATAAGCTTGGTGATATTCTCCTTTCGCAACAAATATTTAGGCGTCTGCATATCTAAATCCATGTTGCAAATATACTCTTTTTTGAATTATATACGCACCAAATAGTCCGAATTTCACCCCTAAGAAGAAAAGAAAGTCTCAAAATTCACCCCTAAAACCCTATTTTAACCCCTAAATACACCCTTTAGCCATCCCAAGCCGCCAAAACTCACATTCTACTATCTATATCAATCTTGCATAGTATCTTTGTATCGTAAACAACAAAACAAACCACACAATCCCGTAAAAATTATACTCCATTTTAAGTTTATATGCTAGATTTTGTTCCGCATATATACGAAAAGGGCTCCTCGTGACGAGGAGCCCTTTTATATTTCATCCTATTCTATCCTTAGCTATAACTCTATTTTCGTTTTATCACCGTCTATCTGCACCCATAGAGCACTCTATCTACACCCT
>JAUNDI010000047.1 GCA_030526155.1 Bacteroidia bacterium | reverse complement strand
ATATCTCCTAAAGACCATATCTTTTAATGTATTATTGTTATAGCCATTATTGTAACCGCCGCGGTTGTTATTGTAACCACCTTGGCGATTGTTGTTATATGATGGACGAGAATTATAGCTACCACCGTTGTCGTCGTTATTATAACGAGGACGGAATGCACGTTGTGGTTGGTCGCTATCCTGGTTTATTCTTGGACGGAAAGCGCGCTGTGGCTGCTCGCCATTATCCTCATAGCTTGCGCCATTGTAGCGAGGACGGAATGCGCGTTGTGGCTGTGCGCCATTCTCATCGTAATTGTTGTAACGAGGACGGAATGCACGCTGTGGCTGGTCTGCATCAACCGAGCGGTTGATACGTGGGCGGAATGTACGCTGTGGCTGTGATCCATTACCGCCTTGATCGTAATTATTGTAACGAGGACGGAATGAACGATGCGAGTCGTCAGAATCTTGGTAACGATCGTATCTAGGTCTTGATTGATAAGAACCTTCGCCTTCTCGGCGCTCACCATAGTTGGAGTTGTTATCCTCCTGACTACGATACTGCTGCGACTCTTCTTTGTCGATAGAATTTGTATCCATTTTATTAAAATAATGTTTAATGGTTTTGAGGTCTTCTATTTACCCTTTAATATTTAATATTTTCAAATTATTCCTATTATGCAAAATCTGCTAATACCTTAGCAATATATCTGACGCAAAAATAGATATCATAAGCGAAACGACCAAATATATTTCGCAATTATTTATACCTTTGCGTTAGAAAAATTCTAAAGACGGTTCAATACATATAACAATGAACAACAATACAGTACCAGTTCTTCTCCTCACAGGCTATCTAGGCTCAGGAAAGACAACTCTCATCAATCACGTACTCACTAATAATAAGGGGATACGTTTTGCGGTAATAGTAAATGATATAGGCGAGGTAAATATCGACGCTGAGCTTATTCAGAAAGGCGGTATAGTAGGCAAGAAAGACGAGAGCCTCGTTGCTCTTCAAAATGGTTGTATCTGCTGTACGCTAAAGATGGACTTAGTTCAGCAGCTCGACGAGATACTTCAAATGAAGAAGTTCGACTACATTCTCATTGAGGCATCAGGCATATGCGAGCCAGCACCTATAGCTCAGACTATCTGCAATATCCCTACCCTAGCACCACAATTTGCAAAGCATGGCTTGCCTATTGTAGACTGCATCACTACTGTAGTTGATGCACTTCGCCTTGAGACAGAGTTTGCAGGCGGTAATGACCTAACAAAGAAGAACCTTGAGGAGGATGATTTAGAGAACCTCGTAATACAACAGATTGAGTTCTGTAATATCATCATTCTCAATAAGGTATCAGAGATATCGCCATCACAACTTGAGCATATACGCCAAGTAATACGTGCTCTACAGCCAAAGGCGAAGATTATCGAGACAGACTATTGCGATGTAGATATCGACGAACTTATCAATACAAAGATGTTCGACTTTGAGGCTGTGGCCACCTCGGCAGCATGGATACAAGAGCTCGACCGTCCATCTACGGAAGAGGAGGAGCATGAGGCACGTCATCATCACGACCACCATCATGAGCATCATCATGAACACGAGCACGAACATGACCATGAGGAGCATGAGCATCATCACCATCATGACGACCCAGACCATGTTTGCGATGAGCACTGCTGTTGTCACCACCACCATCACCACGACGATGAGCACGGACATACTGAGGAGTACGGCATATCTACCTTTGTATATTATAGACGACAAGCATTTGACCTTAACAAGTTTGACGATATGATAGCTCGCAAATGGAGCAAGAATATTATTCGTGCAAAAGGTATATGCTACTTCCAGCAGAATCGTGATATGTCGTACATCTTTGAGCAAGCGGGCATTCAGAAGAAACTCACAGAGGCAGGACTTTGGTTCTGCACAGCCCCAGAAGATGAGTTCCAACAATTAGTAGCTCAGAACCCTGAGATTATGAAAGATTGGGATGATGTATATGGCGACCGCATGCAGAAGCTTGTCTTCATTGGTCAGAAGATGGACAAAGAGAAGATTATCAGCGACCTTGACGACTGTCTTGCTGAATAAGAATATTGGACATATATAAAATAGTGAATAAAAGTGCAACGAAATGTTGCACTTTTGTTTTTATTTACTACCTTTGGTGTATTACTTAAAGTATTACATAATTAACAGAATATGACAGCAGGAACATTAAGCATTTTAGTAGTATGTACCATCATAGCAGTGTGCATTCTACTCTATTATGTGCCTATCGTACTATGGTTCTCCGCTATAGTTTCGGGAGTACATATTTCGCTAGTTCAACTAGTGTTGATGCGTATCCGTAAGGTACCACCATCAATTATCGTACAAGCAATGATTGAGGCCCATAAGGCAGGACTCGAAAAGATACGTCGTGACGAACTTGAGGCACACTACCTAGCAGGTGGTCATGTAAAGAACGTTGTTCATGCCCTTGTATCGGCTAATAAGGCAAATATCAACCTCAGTTTCCAGATGGCTACAGCTATTGACCTTGCGGGTCGTGATGTATTCCAAGCTGTACAGATGTCTGTAAACCCTAAAGTGATTGATACACCACCTGTAACAGCGGTAGCAAAAGATGGTATTCAGCTTATTGCAAAAGCCCGTGTAACAGTAAGAGCTAACATCAAGCAACTCGTTGGTGGTGCTGGAGAAGAGACAGTACTTGCACGTGTAGGTGAGGGCATTGTATCAAGCATTGGTTCGTCTGATTCGCATAAGACAGTACTTGAGAATCCAGATAGCATCTCACGCGTTGTACTAGAAAAAGGTCTTGATGCTGGTACTGCATTTGAGATCTTGTCTATTGATATTGCAGATATCGACATAGGAAAGAATATCGGTGCTGTACTTCAAATGGACCAAGCGAATGCCGATAAGAATATTGCACAAGCAAAAGCCGAGGAGCGCCGTGCTATGGCTGTAGCTCTAGAGCAAGAGATGAAAGCCAAGGCACAAGAGGCACGAGCAAAGGTTATCGAGGCAGAGGCAGAGGTACCACGTGCTATGGCAGAGGCCTTCAGAAATGGCAACTTAGGCATTATGGATTATGCACGTTACCAGAATATTCAAGCTGATACCACAATGCGCGAATCTATAGCAAAACCTAATTCACCAGCGCCTACTACACAGCAGAGCAAATAATAAGGCATAACATCCTTTCATTATACTTGATGCACCTCCTTGTAAGAGGTGCATTTTTGTTTTTTACGAGCAAGAAGAGAGCTAGCTTATGCACTAGTGAAGTAATTCGTTTTGCTTAACAGTATAAATGCCGTATATTTGCAATCTGTTTAGAACACTAACGTTAGAATATGAATTGGGACGAAGATATAGAGTTTTACAAAGAGTACCTCAAATTACAGAGAGGCCTATCAAATAACTCGATAAGCGCATACGAAACAGACATAAAGAAACTAATTGAATATCTAGAAACGCAACAATTAGAGCTCAAACCATCTGAGGTAAAGCTAACACACATACGAGGCATGATAGAGTGGCTAGCCGAGAAAGGTATTGCCACACGTACACAAGCCCGTATCATAAGTGGTATAAAGCAATTCTTCAAGTCTATGATAATAGACGAGAGGATAGACGAAGACCCAACCTCGCTCATAGAGGCGCCAAAGCTTGGTAGGAAATTGCCATCAGTGCTCAGTGTTGAACAGATAGAGTCGATGTTAGACAATATTGACCTTTCACGTAATGATGGGTATAGAAACAAAGCCATCATAGGCACATTATACAGCTGTGGTCTGCGCGTATCAGAATTGACAGATATGCAGATATCCAATATATCCTTTGAGAACGGTTATGTACGCATATTGGGCAAAGGACGCAAAGAGCGACTAGTACCCGTTAACGATCGCGTCTTAGCCGATATTAAGTCATATATTGAAGGATGGAGGTCGGAACAAGACGTAGACCCCAAATCATCAGACATTGTATTTCTCAATAAAGAAGGCAAACAGATGTCGCGCATCTCAGTATTCAACATCATTAAAAAGACTGTAGCAGATGCTGGGATAGATATGGTGGTTAGTCCGCACACATTACGTCACTCCTTTGCCACACACTTGATAGCAGGAGGAGCAAATGTACGTGCTGTACAAGAGATGTTAGGACATGCCACTATAATGACTACAGAAATTTATACACATCTTGACAGGAATTATCTTGAAGAGAGTATAAAAAAACACCCTCGTTCGTAGTTTTTTCACTAACTTTGCGCACGTTAAATAAGCGTAACACGCGAAACAATAGAATAATAGTTATATCGATATAAAATGGAACTAGCAAGTAAATACTCACCAGCCGAAATTGAGGCTCGTTGGTATCAGTATTGGACAGACAACAAGCTTTTCGCCTCTAAGCCAGATGCGCGTAAGCCATATACGATTGTAATACCTCCACCAAATGTTACAGGTGTGCTCCACATGGGACACATGCTTAACAACACTATCCAAGATATCTTGATTCGCCGTGCGCGTCAAGAGGGGAAGAATGCCCTTTGGGTGCCAGGTACCGACCATGCATCTATTGCCACAGAGGCCAAGGTAGTAAACAAACTTGCTGGTCAAGGCATTAAGAAGACAGACCTTTCACGCGAAGAGTTCCTAGGTCATGTTTGGGATTGGACAAACGAGCATGGAGGCATTATTTTGAAGCAGCTACGTCGTCTTGGTGCGTCATGCGATTGGGATCGTACGGCCTTCACAATGGACGAGACACGATCAGAGAGCGTCATTAAGGTATTTTGTGACCTTTACAACAAAGGCCTTATCTACCGTGGTGTACGTATGGTAAACTGGGACCCTAAAGCCCTAACAGCACTCTCTGACGAAGAGGTAATATACAAAGAGTCGCACGGCAAGCTCTACTACCTACGTTATGAGGTAGAGGGAGAGAAAGGCAAGTACGCTATTGTAGCCACTACACGACCAGAGACAATCATGGGTGATACAGCCATGTGTATTAACCCTAACGACCCAAAGAACACACACCTCAAAGGCAAGCGAGTAATAGTACCACTTGTTGGACGTTCGATACCTGTTATTGAGGACGAGTATGTAGATATAGAGTTTGGTACAGGCTGTTTGAAGGTAACACCTGCGCACGACGTAAACGACTATATGCTTGGTGAGAAGTACAATTTGCCTAGCATAGATATCTTCAACGACAACGGCACAATCTCTGAGGCGGCAGGCATGTATGTAGGCATGGACCGTTTTGAGGTAAGAAAGCAGATAGAGATAGACCTTCAGAACGCAGGTTTGCTAGAGAAGACAGAAGAGTACACTAACAATGTAGGCTTCTCTGAGCGTACTAATGTACCTATTGAGCCAAAGCTCTCTATGCAGTGGTTCTTGAAGATGACAGACCTTGCAAAGCCAGCTCTTGACGCTGTAATGAACGACGATATAAAGTTCTACCCTGCTAAGTACAAGAATACCTACAAGTACTGGATGGAGAACATCAAAGACTGGTGTATCTCTCGTCAGCTTTGGTGGGGACATCGTATTCCAGCATATTACCTACCACAAGGCGGTTATGTAGTAGCCAACACACTTGAGGAGGCATATGAGCTAGCGAAGCAGAAAGATGCAAATATAAAGAAAGAGGATTTACGTCAGGATGAGGATTGCCTTGATACATGGTTCTCATCATGGTTGTGGCCTATCTCATTGTTTGATGGCATTAACAATCCAAACAACGAAGAGATAAAGTACTACTACCCTACTTCTGACCTAGTAACAGGTCCGGACATCATCTTCTTCTGGGTAGCACGTATGATTATGGCGGGCTACCAATATAAGGGACAGATGCCATTTAAGAACGTATACTTCACAGGTATTGTGAGAGACAAGCAAGGCCGTAAGATGTCAAAGCAGCTTGGCAACTCACCAGACCCACTAGACCTCATAGACCGTTTTGGTGCTGATGGTGTACGTATGGGTATGATGCTCTCAGCCCCTGCAGGCAATGACATATTATTTGACGAGTCGCTCTGTGAGCAAGGCCGTAACTTCAACAATAAGATTTGGAATGCGTACCGTCTTGTAAAAGGCCTTGAGGTAAAAGATATAGAGCAACCAGAGGCAGCCAAGATAGCTGTAGATTGGTTTGGTGCACAGCTACGCACTGTAGCTGCTGAGGTTAAAGACCTCTACTCGAAGTACCGCCTATCAGAGGCCCTCATGGCGATTTACAAGCTATTCTGGGATGAGTTCTCTAGCTGGTACCTTGAGATGATTAAGCCTGCATACGGTTGTCCTATTGACAGCAAGACATACGAGCAGACACTCACATACTTTGAGCAGCTATTGAAGCTTCTCCACCCATTCATGCCATTTATTACAGAAGAGTTGTGGCAGAATATGGGCGAGCGCAAAGAGGGCGAGTCGATAATGTTTGCAGAGGTAGGCATATCAGAGCCAACAGAGGCAGATAAGAACCTCATAGAGATGGTAAATGCTGCTAAGAACATCGTATCTGGTATACGTACTATACGCAATCAGAAGAACATACCTCCCAAAGAGGCCCTAGAGCTCCAAGTAGTAGCAAAGAACGACTATGCTGCGATGGACTCGATAGTTCTCAAGATGGCCAACTTGAAAGGCATTGTAATTGTTTCTGCCAAGGCAGACAATGCACAATCCTTCATGGTAGGCACACAAGAGTGCACAGTACCACTTGAGGGCTTCATTGACAAAGACGCTGAGATAGCCAAGCTACAGGCAGAACTCAAGCACCTTGAGGGCTTCCTAGTAGGTGTAGAGAAGAAACTCTCTAACGAGAAGTTTGTTTCAGGAGCACCTGCACAGGTAGTAGAGATGGAGCGTAAGAAGCAAGCAGACGCTACATCGAAGATTGCAGCTATCAAGGAGCAATTGGCTAAGATGTAATAAAGAGTAGAACATCAATAATAAAGGGCGTACCTAGAGGTGCGCCCTTTTGTTGTTATTAGATGTAATAGATTATATCTCCGAAGCGAATAGCTTATCGAGAGCCGATTGAGGGAAAGGACATGGCTCGTTACGGAGTTTTGCCATACGGAATTGGGCGCACGCGTTGGCTACTGACTCCTCTGTAAAACATTTGAAGAGAGTATCCTTGATGCCATCGAGACGATTGGCATCCTCTGGAGAGAAGCGGCGGCAGTCGGCATAAGAGATCGACTTAGTTGGTAGGATATTGTGATAGTAGTATGACCATACGAGGAATTGCATACAAGTATCTGGGGACATTAGAATTTCATCCATGATAAAAAAGCATATTAGTTCATTACAAAGATATAAAAGAAAAGTGAGCTATGAGGTGTTGATATATGCCTATATGCGATATGAATTAGTAGTATTATCATACAGAATATATATACGGATGGGGAGCCTCTGTATAGAGCCTGTATAGAGCGAGGTTAGAGCGAGCATATAGAGAGGTCTTTGATAAAGAATATTATGAGGGATGGGAAAGAAAAAGGACATATGAAAATCATATGTCCTTAAGTCTATATTTTCTTACAACGAAGAATCACCTTTTTACCATCGGAGAGCGTTACGGCGAAGAGATATACATCGCCACCCTCTTGGATTTTGAGTTTGGCTCGGAGTTTTTCTACCGTCATTGGGAAGTTACGTACGGAGAGATTAGCCTTTTTGATATTACGGAGAAGGATTTGAAGATCGCCCTGGGTAAGAGTAGACCAGCTGCAGACCTCGAATTTGCGACCAGGGAAATCAGGTATTATCTCATCAGAAGTATAGAGATGTGTATTTACGTGCAACTTATACAACTCCTCGTACCTAGTAGAGACGGTACGGAAGGCACCGGCCTTAAGGATTGAGGCATTAGGCTCGTAGAGATACATTCTAGGAGTAATAGCGAAGCGAGAGAAAGCGCTCTTCTCCTCATTAGGGGTAAAAGTGAGCGATTCGCGCTGACCATCCTTAAGGAGGTTAACAGTATGAATTGGCAATAGAGACAATGGAAGCGAGGATGTAGGAGTGAGTATAAGAAGAAGCTCCTTACACTCGCCATTGACGGATAAGATATGAATCTCGGATACGCCCTTGAGAGTAGTAATAGCCTCTGATATATCGAGCATAGGAGATAGTTTGACTATTACCTTATCGGCCTTTTCGAGGAGAGAATCACAGATAAGAGTCAGATCTGGGGTACAATCGGATATCTTTACTGTTTTACGACCTACGCCGTCACGACGAGCGGGATCGATCATGATACAAGATACGCGACCATCCATTGAGTTAAGATACTCTTCGGCAGTGGTAGATATTGTATTGACGTTATCTAGGCCGAGAGCCTTAAAGTTGTGCGTTGAGATAGCGCAAAGCTCCTCATTCATCTCTACGTATGTAGCCTTAGTAAAATTACGGCTCATAAAAGAGAAATCGACGCCCATACCGCCGGTAAGATCCACGAGAGATTCGCCCATACACAAAGCAGCCTTATACTCTGCGGTAGCCTGACTAGAGCACTGTTCGAGAGATATTTTACGAGGGAAAACTATGGAAGGGTTTTCTGCCCATGTGGGACATTTAGTCTTCATATGTTGGTAGCCATCCACTTGGCGCAATATGACCTCGGGGCGCACGTTAGGTTTAGGCTTAAGTTGGAGAGCTAGTTTAGCCACATCGGCGGATAAGTTCTGCTCAACAATAAGCTTCTCCTCTGAGGAAAGTGATATGTTATCTATCTCCAATGACATTTATTTTACTATTACTCTTCTTCTTACGTAAATACTAACTACTTAGTTTTCATAAATAAACATAAAAATTAGGGCCGAAACAGCTTCACAGCGCTTCGACCCATTGCTAAATTATATATTACACGTCTGTTATTTCATCATATCAATGCTACGCTTGATGAAGTTTGTGAGAGCCTCACCGCGGAGCATATTATTAGAGAGAAGAGCGAGGTCGATAAGTTGACCTACGAGTTTCTCCTCGCCGGCGAAAGACTTAAGGACATCCTGTTTTTTAGCGTTGAGATCATCGATGCTCTTGTTAAGAGAATCCATCTCATCCTTTTCGGCTTGAGGTACCTCTTCGTCCTTTTTACCCTCCTTAGCCTTATTAAGTTCGCCCTTACGAGCGCTCTTAGAATCGATATCGGCATAGATAGGGTCGAGTTGTGCCTTAGTCTTAGCCTCGATATCAGCCACCAACTTAGTAGTAAGGGCGTGGTTGCCATTGACTACGATATTGATAGAATCAGGCATTTCGCCGTAGAAAGACATACCGCTTTGGAGGTGAGACATCTCCTTCATACGACGCATCCACTCATTTTGTGTCACTACGACAGGCATATCATCCTCACCGAGAGCCTCGACAGATACGGTAAAGTTGATTTTATCCATCTTAGGGAGCTGAGAGCGAACGGCCTCCTCGAGGTCGCCCTTTTGGCGAGTTGTTAGTGAGAGTTGAGCTGCATTCTCCTTCTCGATAAGCTTATCGATAACATCTGAGTCGACGCGAGTGAAACGGATTTTAGCCTCTGAGAGTTTCTGCTCGAGCTGATTCATGAGAGGAGTCTCTAGCTGACCATCCATAAGGAGGACATCATAGCCCTTGTTTTGTGCGCTTTGGATAGCTGTGAACTGAGCCTCCTTATCATTTGCGTAGAGCACTACGAGGTTATCATTCTTATCGGTCTGATTAGCCTTGATAAGCTCCTTATACTCCTCGATAGAGAAATACTTACCATCGACATTCTTGAAGAGGATAAACTTCTGAGCTCTCTCTGCGAACTTCTCATCGGTAAGCATACCATACTGGATGAAGATCTTGAGATCGTCCCACTTCTCCTCTAGTGTAGTACGCTCCTTTTTGAACATATCCTCGAGACGGTCGGCCACCTTCTTAGTAATATGGCTAGAAATCTTCTTGACATTAGAGTCGGACTGAAGATAAGAACGAGATACGTTCAATGGGATATCTGGAGAATCGATGACACCGTGAAGGAGAGTCAAGAAATCAGGAACGATACCCTCCACTTGGTCGGTAACGAATACCTGATTACAGTAGAGCTGAATCTTGTTACGGTTAACATCGATTTGGTTCTTAATCTTAGGGAAGTATAGGATACCTGTAAGATTGAAAGGATAATCGACATTCAAGTGAATATTGAACAAAGGCTCCTCGAACTGGTTAGGATAGAGTTCGTGATAGAAAGACTTATAATCCTCCTCCTTAAGGTCGGCAGGCTTTTTAGTCCAAGCAGGCTCAGTATTATTGATTATATTATCCTCAGCAGTCTCTACCTGCTTACCATCCTTCCACTCCTTCTTCTTACCGAAAGCGATTTTGATAGGGAGGAACTTACAGTACTTCTTGAGAAGCTCTTCGATTTTATTCTCATCTAGGAACTCCTTTTCCTCTTCGGTAACATGCATGATAACATCAGTACCACGCTCATCACGCGAATCATCCTCTAGGGTATACTCTGGGTCGCCAGTACAAGTCCAACGTACGGCCTGAGAGCCATCGCGATAAGACTTAGTCAAGAGTTCTACCTTATCACTTACCATGAAAGAAGAGTAGAAACCTAGACCGAAGTGGCCAATGATAGTAGCAGCATCATCCTTATGCTTCTCGAGGAACTCCTCGGCGCCGGAGAAAGCGATTTGGTTGATATACTTCTCGACCTCTTCGCGAGACATACCGATACCATTATCAGAAACGGTAAGAGTACCAGCCTCTTTGTTTACTGAGACACGTACGCAGAGGTCGTCAATATTAACGTTAGCCTCGCCACGTTGTGCTAATACCTTAAGTTTTTGCGACGCATCGACAGCATTAGCAACTATCTCACGAAGGAATATGTCGTGATCCGAATAAAGGAACTTCTTGATAATTGGGAAGAGGTCTTTGGTAGACACTCCAATTTTTCCACTTGCCATAATATCTTATGTTTTATGTTATTCGTTTTTATTTGCCAAATAACATTTCAAAAGGCGTGCCACAATATGATTCACGACAAAATGACATGTAATAAAAGCGCTTTTGTCACTCATTAACTAAGTAAGCGCTAACCATGAGCAAATAGATGTGACATTATGTCAGTGCCATTACGATAGAATATATACCACTGACAGCCATAAATCCATATACAAGTTTACGCAAGAGATGGGTGGATACTCTTTTGAATATCTCCATACCTATAAAGAAACCGATAAAGACGCCGGCGAGGCCATAGAGGTAGCCCCACCCTACTGTCTCGGTAAGATAGCCCTTGAAATAACGCACAACCGTCATGAACATATTACCCACGAGGAAGTAAGCTTGAGTAATAGCTAGATAATGCTCCTTATCCTTCTCGGACGCTACGAAATACAATATAGCTGGAGGCCCCTGCATATTAAATAGACCACCCATTACACCACTTACTGAGCCAAGGATAGCCTGGACCCAGATATAAGGCTTAACGTGTACCCTATCGCTGATGACGAAGAAATAGATACTAAGGATAATGAGTACAGCCCCGAAGATAATCTGCATCATCTTCTCATCGATATATTGCAAAAATTGAATAGCCAACCATGATGAGACGAAAAAGGCTGTAAGGATAGGCAAAAGGTGTTTAAGATTGATATAACGCCAAAGTTGGACAACCACCATTACGGAGAGAGTACCAGCTAGAATAGCGCTAAGAGCGGTGGCCTCGGGATAAGTAGGCATAATATAAGGGAGCATAGTCATAATGAATATGCCGAACCCGAAACCGCTAACCCTTTGAACTATGCTAGCAATAGTAGATGCTATTAGTAGTAAAATAATTGTCTCTACCCCCATACTGCTTTACGAACTATTCTTTTCATTATACGCTTTGTTCGTCTTGTATGTTCGTCGAACAAGCCTATAATCTTACCCCCTCTATTAACGATAATAACCCTAGGCAATGTAGAATGTGACTGAGCAAAAAGCTTAAATATCCTCTCATTATTATCGATAGTGAAATAGAAAGGAAAACCAGTCTTGGATATTTGATCTAGAAATACTGCTTGACCCTTTTCGTCGTCCTCGCTTACCGATAGAACATTAACCTTATTAGTCCATTTAGAGGCAATATCATTAATAGATTTCATTTGATCCTCGCTATATGGACACCATGAAGCTACGAATTGCAGTATTAATACTTGACCTGAAAAGATATCTGTATCTAACTCTTCGCCGTCAATAGTCTTGAATTCGAAAGTGGGGCAATCTTGGAAGATATCCACTACGAAGCCAGCATTAAAATCGCGCCAAAGGACATCATCATAACGACTAGTTTGGGCAAATGTACAATTAGCGAGAAATAGTATTGAGAAAAGCGATAAGAGTATTCGCATAAAAAGTTACGACTTCGGCAGTTTATTAATACGCTCTCTTAGATCCTTCATATAAGTTCTACCAATAGGAATTTGGACTCTATTACCCATGGTTTGGATAATGACATTACCATCTTGAATAGAAGATACATTTCTGATATTGACAGCATAAGATTTATGGATGCGCATTATGTCCGTAGTTGCACTAAATAGGTCGATGATAGCCTTCATAGTCATATGGACGGTATGCTGCTTAGAGACGGTATGGAGAGACATATAATTCTCCATTGCCTCGATATATACTACCTCCTCTACTTTGACCTTAAGGGCGTGGCCCATAGTGTCTTTTATCCATACATCCTCGACATCCTGGATATCATCAGAAGCCTTAACGTATTCGCCGGAGCTAACGGATATCCACTTTTTGATCTTATCTCTTTCGAGAGCCACCTTCTCTACGCTACGCAAGAAACGCTCGTATTTGATAGGCTTCATGAGATAGTCGCAAACATCATATTCGTATGTTTCTACGGCATAATCGGGCTTTGAGGAACATACTACGACTTGAGCGCCAGTGTGCCTAACGCACTTCATGAAGTCGATACCATTCATCACAGGCATCTCTACATCGAGGAAGATGATATCAATATCATTATTCTCTTTCAAGAATCTCAACGCCTCTGCTCCATTGGAAAATTTACCAACGCAATTAACCACTTCACACTTGTCACAGAAATTCTTCAGAATTGTTGTTACAAAAGGATCGTCGTCGATAACTATGCAATTAAACTTTGGCATGAATAGGCAATTTACTTTGGTGAGAGGCGTTGAATTACTTCAACGCCTTTATGCGAGCATCAATAAGTTTGATATGCGACTTAAGCTTGTCTACTTGCTTCTTAGCCTTATCGACATTCTTCTGAATATCGCGCATTAGCTTATTATCTGCGTTAGCGAAGAAGCCTGCGTTATTTTGGATTTGAACGGAGTCGGACTCAGCTCTACGGAGTTGATTATATATCTTCTCGCGCTCACGATATAAGGCATCGATAGCGTTATGCTCTTGTGCCAAAGTATCTACACGAAGTTCGAACGACTTCAGCTCGCGTGCATCAGCGTCGAGATGTAGCTTATCGAAATGTTGATCTATAAGTTTAGTGAACTCCTTATTAACAGCATCCTTATCCTTTGCGGAAACGAAGCCTATCTCTGACCAACGTGTTTGGAACTCCTTAATAAGCTTTAGGTGTTCCTTCTCATCCTCTGGGGATACCACGGCCTTCAACTCCTCTATGAGAGCCTGCTTTTTGACGAGATTCTCGGCATATTGAGCCTCTTGACCACTTGCGTGTTGAGCCTTATTTTCGAAGAACTTATCGCATGCTGCACGGAAGCGCTTCCAGATATCATCAGAATGCTTACGAGGCACAGAGCCGATAGTCTTCCACTCCTTTTGTAGGTTCTTTAGAATAGCAGATGTAGCATTCCAATCGGTACTATCTTGTACCTCCTCGGCCTTTTTACAAAGTTCTAGTTTTTTCTTGTAGTTACCATCGAGGATAGCATCTTGCGCCTTAAAGAATTCGCGACGCTTGCGATAGACATTATCACAGAGTTGGCGATACTTAGCAAATATCTCCTCGCTCACTGACTTAGGAGCGAAACCAGCCTTACGCCAACGCTCTTGAACATCGCGAAGCTTATTGAGAGCTAGATCGCAGTTACGATTAGAATCGAAAGGAGTAGCTAGGAGATCCTCCAGCTCCTTGCATAGGGCCTGTTTAACGGCATAATTCTCCTGCTCGTTGCTCTTAAGAGTATCTATATGCTCATGGAAAGAGTCGGTAATTTTCTTTTTGATAGAAGAGAACTTTTCCCAAATTACCTCATTTTGCTCCTTAGCGACTGGGCCTATCTCCTTCCAACGCAAGAATAGATCTTGGATGGTATGGAACGCCTTAGTGTGATTCTCCTCAGAGAGAAGAGCCTCGGCTTGAGCGATAATCTCCTCCTTAGCCTTAAGATTTTTCTTTTGGTCGAGCTCACGCATATCACGATCAAGTTTTACTTGCTCATAATACTTATCGAGCAGACGTTTATATTGAGTATTTACCTCTTGGGCGTTCTCTTGAGGTACTGCACCTGTCTCTTTCCACTGCTTCTGCCAATCGCGGCACTCAGCGAATTTATGTACAGCCTCGCCAGACTCTACGAGACGAGAGAACTGCTCGAGAATATTTTGTTTAACTAGAAGATTCTGCTCACGCTCCTTAGCGGCGGCAGCATAAGCCTCTTTACTTGCTTGGTTGATTTCGTTTATCAAGGTATTGATCTCGCGCTCTACTGGCCCCTCGTCGAAAGTGTAGTCCTCCTCGTTGCCACCATCATTTAGGAACAGAGCCTTTTGCTCGGCCTCCAACTCCTTATTTATCTCTTGGAGTCTAGACTTAACTGTTTTAGCGAATTTAGCAGCGACGATAGGCGACTGCTCAGCCTTAACAGACTTAATAGTCTCGAGGAGTTCCTCCTTAGACATATTATCTACTACAGGCAACTCTACTACCTTCTGTGTAGCTTCGGCATTGTTACCCTCTGCCTCTTGTGCCGTGGCGTTATAGACGCCGAGTTCATTAATCTTGTTCTCTTCCATAGCAAGATAGATATTATAGGTTTATTATCCTTTCTTCACAACAGTAATGCGGTCGGCCAACATACGAGCGCGATCCTTGATAACAGCAGGGTCGGTACCCTTCTCGTCCCAAGCAACTACGACACCCATACGACGATTTACCCTAGCCTCTTGCTTACCAAATATCTTGACGTCGCAATTAGGTTCGCATAGTACATTTTCTACACCTGTGTAATCTGGATTCATAAATGCATCCTTTGCGAGAATAACTGCGCTAGCGCCTGGACGGATAAAATCGATACTAGAGATAGGCAAACCAAGAACAGCACGAGCGTGGAGCTCGAACTCGTTGAGATTCTGTGTACCACCGAGAGTCACCATACCTGTATCATGAGGACGAGGCGAAAGTTCGGAGAATACTACACCATCATCGCAAATGAAGAACTCTACGCCGAAAATACCAGCGCCGCCGAGGGCTCTAGTAACCTTATCGGCCATCTCTTGAGCCTGTTTTACGAATTCGTCTGAGATTGCTGCTGGTTGCCAGCTCTCCTGATAATCGCCACGTTCTTGGCGGTGAGAGATAGGCTTACAGAAGAGTGTAGGCCCATTCTTCTGAGTAACGGTAAGAAGTGTGATTTCGCTCTTAAAAGGTACGAAAGCCTCTACGATAACCTCTGTAGAGTCGCCACGACCCTTAGCCGCTGCAGCCCATGCTGCATCGATATCTTCAGCCTTCTTTACATAAGATTGGCCCTTACCGGATGAAGACATTAGTGGTTTAACGACACATGGTATTCCGATCTCCTTAACTGCCTCGTGAATCTCCTCTAGGGATGATGCGTAACGATAGTTAGCTGTTCTCAAGCCAAGTTCTTTAGCAGCCAAATCACGTATTGCACGGCGATTCATTGTAAAATTTGCCGCCTTAGCGGATGGCACTACTTGATAGCCTTGCTTTTCATAGTCATAGAAACGTTCTGTGCGGATAGCTTCTATTTCTGGCACGATAACATCTGGCTTATGCTTTGCAACTATCGCATCGAGTTGGTCGCCATTGAGCATATCTATTACCTCGTGCTCATCGGCAACCTGCTGAGCAGGAGCACCCTCATAATTATCGACAGCAACTACGTATTGACCGAGTCTTTTAGCTGCTATTACGAACTCTTTACCGAGCTCTCCTGAACCCAAAAGGAGGATTTTCTTTATCATGTTTCTGTTCTTTAAACCAATCTGCGACAAATATAGTCATTCTTTTCCAATATATTTAACTTGAATTGACTGATTTTTACATTTTATTTTATGTTGACCGAAACAGAAAGATAATAATCTATGCTCATCATATAATTAACGTCGCATTGGGTGGGTTGAGTATAAAAAAAATGACAAAGGAGACCGGCTAGCCGTATCTCCTTTATCATCACATAATTCTACCAAAATGCTCTTTAGATTATTGTACTTTGCTATACAACTCAGCCAAATCTTCTGTCTTTGCTATTTTTGCATCAGAAGGTCTTTTAAATATCTCGTCTGACACAGGTCTTTCTTTAATACCCTTAAGCATCAACATTATACTTGTATCATCAGACGACAATTTCATTGCTGTAATAAGACCAGGCACAGTAAACTGAGAGACGCCTGCTATTGCAAAATCTACGCCCTCGATTGGAGCATAGAATATCTCTATATTTCCTGGGAGGATATGCTTATTATTTGTTTGGGCGAAATCTATTGAGATATTCATAGATTTAGACTTATAGCCACATACATCTACGAGATTATCGTCGCGCTCAACAACAAATTTAGCATCATAAACATCAAGACTATCCTTAATGATGATATCCTCGAGAGATACCAAGAGATGATCCTCTGGTATCTTAAGGTCGATATAGCTATCTACAGGGCTCAACACCAAATTGAACTTCACCATACCGAAGCCTACGCCTGCACCGATACGGATGCCATTCTTGTTGTATTCACCTACAAAACTTTTTGGCAGGAATTGACCTACGACAAGATCGCTAACGATATCCTTGGAATACGATATTTCATACTCGACCTCACCCGACAAAGGTGGAATACCATCTACTGGAGCCTTAACCTCCTGAGCACATGATGCCACAAATAGCAATAGGGCAAGTGAGAATAACCAATTCTGAATTATTTTCATCATTTCATTTAATTATGCCCTTTTATACCACATTTAGCGGTATTTTGTTTCCATTATCGCTCAACCACGAATAATGTATGGCCTAGAGAGTCGGAAAATTTGACACGTCCCTCGGTATCTTCACTCCATGCTGTAGTATTTTTGAGAGCACTAATAATGAGAGAATCTCTACTATTCTGCTCGTTATCCCCTAGGGCTTGAGTAGCAGCTATAGAAGGGAAAGTAACACCGTGAGCTCCATGGAGAGATATTGTACCACCAAATGAGTTACAACCAGTGTGACCACTGATGGACTCTGATGCTGGATCTACGATAAAAGGCAAAGTAATCTGACCAATAATAGTATCAGCACCCAAGGCATATATGACCCACTCACCATGGAGAACGCTTATCGCCTCGGAAGTAGTATTATCGCCCATCTTTTTAGCTTCAACGAGACTCTTACCATTCTTATCTTGGAAATCTACTAACAATTCCGCGGCATTACCAGAGAAAGACTCAACCTCGTACTTCTCTATTTTACTCAGCACTTCGAGGAAAGCATTCTCGACGCTCATATTTCTACACAAACGTTTGGTAGTACCTATAGAATCGAAATGAACAGTACCCTTACCGCTAGGGAATAGTTTAACCTTAGCGTGCATAGAGTTACAAGGCAAGGCGCCTTGAACTTGACTATTATCTTCTATGGTAATAACAGGCATAAGTGACGGGTCGTCTATGATATCACCAAGCACTGACACTACTATCCACGTGCCATCTATCGACACGACATCTTGTCGCGTTGATCCATTCTGCATGCATGACTCAATAGAGAAAAACAATGCTGCTGCAACGACTAATGCTAATAGAATCTTCTTCATCGTAAAATTAGTGTCTAGTTGAAATTATTAAATTGGTAATCTAGTAAAATTGCTCAAGAAGTCACTTACGCGACTTACATATTGCACATACGTAAACATTAGAATTATGTTACAAATCACAGAGACTATTCAACAAAAGAGTGGCACATAACAACAAATAAGCCTCAATTCATTTTGAATCAAGGCTTATTTTGCGGTATGGACGGGACTCGAACCCGCGACCCCATGCGTGACAGGCATGTATTCTAACCAGCTGAACTACCACACCAATAGTCAAATGAAATTAAGTTAGCGGTATGGACGGGACTCGAACCCGCGACCCCATGCGTGACAGGCATGTATTCTAACCAGCTGAACTACCACACCAATAGTCAAATGAAATTAAGTTAGCGGTATGGACGGGACTCGAACCCGCGACCCCATGCGTGACAGGCATGTATTCTA